>JALHMY010000012.1 GCA_022843805.1 Fuerstiella sp. | reverse complement strand
CCCAATCCTGAGTTACCACTATGGCAAGAGAATTTGGTTAAACGAAGAAGGATCGAGCAGCCCTCCCACGCAATAGCTCCCCTCCCGCGCAGCGAAGCGGAGTGGGAGGGGTCGGCCGTCAGGCCGGGGGAGGGCACGCCGCGGGTTGCACTCAACGCCGTCCCAATAACACCTTCGCCCCGCGGTTCACCGGCCCCCTCCCGATCTTGCTTCGCTCGATCGACCTCCCCCAGCTTCGCTGGGAGAGGAGGTTTATGAAAACCTCCCCTCCCGCGCAGCGAAGCGGAGTGGGAGGGGTCGGCCGAAGGCCGGGGGAGGGCACGCCGCGGGTGGCACTCAACGCCGTCCCAATAACACCCGCAACCCGCGGTTCACCGGCCCCCTCCCGATCTTGCTTCGCTCGATCGACCTCCCCCAGCTTTGCTGGGAGAGGAGGTTTTTACACACCTCCCCTCCCACGCAGCGAAGCGGAGTGGGAGGGGTCGGCCGAAGGCCGGGGGAGAGCCCGCCGCGGGTGGCACTCAACGCCGTCCCAATAACACCTTCGCCCCGCTGTTCACCAGCCCCCTCCCGAGCTTGCTTCGCTCGCTCGACCTCCCCCAGCTTCGCTGGGAGAGGGGGTTTTTTATAACCTCCCCTCCCGCGCAGCGAAGCGGAGTGGGAGGGGTCGGCCGTCAGGCCGGGGGAGGGCCTGCCGCGGGTGGTACTCAACGCCGTCCCAACAACACCCGCAACCCGCCGTTCACCAGCCCCCTCCCGATCTCGCTGCCGCTCGCTCGACCTCCCCCAGCTTTGCTGGGGGAGGAGGTGAAAAAAACCTCCCCTCCCGCGCAGCGAAGCGAAGTGGGAGGGGTCGGCCGATAGGCCGGGGGAGGGCACGCCGCGGGTGGCACTCAACGCCATACCTATAACACCCGCAACCCGCCGTTCACCAGCCCCCTCCCGATCTTGCTGCCGCTCGATCGACCTTCGCCAGCTTTGCTGGGGGAGGAGGGTTTAAGACAAAAACCCGCCCATTTTTCTTTGTTCGCCGCCAACGCGGCCGACTCAACGTTTGTGATCTGTCGTCCGGTGCCGGACAATGCAGGAATAATCCTCTGCAATGTCTGTCTGTCACCGGACTCGTCCATCACCGGAAACTCTTTTCATGATTCCTGCCACTCGATGCATTTCTGTTCCCCTTGATCATCGAAGCGTTTCACTGCAGATTCCGGCCGACCCGGATCAGATGCTGGAAGACGCTCTGGCAGGAGAAGCATGCGGAAACCGAAACACCGATCCCTACTGGGGTCTGTTATGGGATGCAGCTCCTCGAACAGCCCGACTGATTCTTTCACGCAAATGGACGGCAAAGGCGAAAGCACTTGAACTGGGATGCGGCGTTGGCCTTGCAGGCATTGCCGGGTTGATGGCTGGCATGGACGTAACTTTCAGCGACCTGGTACCCTCGGCCGTTCAGATGGCTCAGGAGAACGCCGCACTGAACGGGTTCCCGGATGCCGCCGGACTGGTCGTCGACTGGCTTTGTCCTCCGCCGGTCAGCTTCGATGTGCTGCTTGCCAGTGACGTGCTGTACGACAGCGCCAATCACGCGCCTTTATTGCAGACCATTGAAGCAATGCTGAACACTGATGGTTGCGTTTGGATCGGTGATGCCGGGCGAGCAAATGCTCCGAAATTCATAGACCAGGCACAAAAGTCCGGGTGGCATGTTCAAATATTCGACGAAGAACTTCACCGGCTGAGCCAGCCAACCCATATCCGGTTTCAGTTACTGGTACTGTCTCGCACGTCTGGCGGTTAACAATTGCATTGGTCATACCCATACCGACCACCCATATATGTACAACACACACTTAATCAAATGCCTTTTCCGGGTGTGCGGGTGATATGACAGATTTCTGCTTATGCGTCCGGCCATCGATATGCGGCGAGCGCATTTCCGCGGAAGTACTTTTCCACAGCCGCCCGTCCCCTGCCCGCAAAGTACTGGCTGACGATCACAAACTGGTCGGAATAGGATCCACCCTTTTCACAGACCGGCCAGTTGCTCCCGTAAATCAAACGATTTTCACCAAAGCACTCCCAGCAGTGATCGAGAATTGGTTCATACCATGAGACATCACGAGGAGATGAACCATACTGCCTGCCGGACTGTGCTGACTGTTCTGTCAGTGCTGAGACTTTACAAAAGACGTTTGGTTGCCTGCCGAGCGCTGCCATACCGCTGTGCCACTCTTTGCTGAGCATCGCGGCATCGCCCGCACTTCCCACGTGATTGACGACAATTCGCAGATCCGGAACCGCCTGTGCCATTTGTGCGGTCGCCTCATGAATGGCGGGCGGTCCGTTAATATCCAGTTCCAGCCCCATATCGGCCAGCAGTTTAATGCCGCGCTGAAAGTCGGGCATGTCTCTGTACCGGGCGACATTCCCTCCGATGCGTATTCCGCGAAAAATGGGATTTGCCGCAAACCGTTTTACCTGCGCTGGAAAATCAGCATCCTCAGGATTCAGATGACCAACGAATCCTACGATACTTTTGTTTTCCTTTGCCAGGTCCAGAATCCACTGATTGTCCTCCAGCCAGCCACTCGCTTCCACAACGACAGTCTCAGTGACTCCATGCGGCACGGCAACGGCCAGCCAGTCCTTCGGAAGTACAGTACGATACAGGCTGGAACCCTTTGCCGGCCATGGCACGCCTTCCTTCCGCGAAGGGTCGTAAAAATGCGTGTGAGTGTCGACGATGCGAATCCGATCAACGACATCGGCCGAGACAACCGACAAATTCTGCACGGCGGAAACTGCGCAGCCAGCCGCGGCAGAAAGTGTTCCCAGGAATTTTCGACGATCCATAACCGGAATCCTCCGAAAGTCGCTCAGATCTCCACACCATCAATAAAGACCTGACGGACTGTCAGATCCTGATTCAGCACCACAATATCAGCCTGTTTACCGCGTTCCAGACTGCCGCATCGATCCGCACAGCCAGCGATGCGGGCGGGTGTCAGTGAGGCCATACGAACGACTTCCCACAAAGGCCTCTCCGTCAGCTGAAGAAACGTACGAACCATGTGATCCATGCCGCTCGCACTGGAAGCAAGGGCACTTCCATCCGGCATCAGACCAACGTTATCCCGTTTAATCAGCGGCTCCCCGCCATCGAGAGGTCCGATCACATATGGCCCGTCCGGCATATCCAGAGCACGGCTGGTATCTGTCACAAGCGCCAGTCGGTCAGCCCCTTTGATCTTCAGAGCCAGCTTCAGCAGCCCCGCATCAAGATGTCGGCCGTCAGCGATCACTTCCGTGGTCAGTTCATCATAATACAGAGTTGCTTCCAGCACGCCTCCCTGCATCGGATACATTTGAAACTGCCGCAGTTTGCTTTTGTCCGACATTGCACAAAACAAATGGTCAACATGTCGCACGCCCCAGCCAACGGCGTCAGTCATCTGCTGAAATGTGGCCCAGGAATGTCCCACGTTGGTCCGCACACCGCGTTCAGTACAGGCCAGTACAAACTCTTTCGCCCCAGTCACTTCAGGCGCCACAGTGGCGGTCACCAGGTCATCCGCATATTCAAGATACTGCAGAAATTCGTGTTCAACCGGCGGACGAATGGGGCCGCCTGGATGAGCACCACGCGCCTCATAACGAAAGTAAGGCCCGTAAAAATGAGCTCCCAGAACCCGGGCACCCCGCGGTTCCGGATGCAGGCGAAACTGACGTGCCTGATCCAGCGTGGCGAGGATCTGATCGTGCCTGGCGACAGTCGTCGTGGCGGCCAGTCGAGTCGTACCATGACGCGCATGGCACTTCAGCGCGGCTCGAAATGCCTCAGCCGTACCATCCATGAAGTCGCTGCCATCACCTCCGTGAACGTGAAGATCAATAAAACCCGGGCAGATAAATCCATCACCTGCGTCAACCAGTCGAATGTCACCTTCCACGGCGGCACCGGCTGCCAGAACCGAATCAATCCGATCGGCTCGCACAACCACGGTGGCGTCTGCCACTCTGTCCGGAAAGACTGTTTGTCCGCGAAATACAAGAGAAGCCATCAGCCCGCTTTCCAAAGATGCCGGATAAACCGGGCTATTCGGCCTTCTGCACACTGACAAGAATGGGCCGACTTGAGTAAGTGGCCTTCATCACAAAGTTAATCGAGACATTCGCCATAACGCAGCATTGCTGTTTTTCAACAACCGCAGCATCTTTCGCGGCCTTCAGCACAATCGCGCCTTTGTTATTGCTGCCCGTCAGCAGAGTCTGACTGCCCTTCGCGTCAATCGTCACTCCCGGCGGCAGTGTATCTGCAAACTTACTGGACAGATGCTGAAAGAGAACATCCAGTGTCACGTTCTTATCAAAACCTTCGCTGCGTTCCAGTTCAACGTCAATTCGAGTCGATTCACCAGGCTTCAGGTTTACTTCATACGTACTGAGCTTTACATCCCGAATGTCGGATGGCAGGCCGACCGCAACAGTGTGCATTTTCACCGGCCAGTGATTACGCCCTCCTCCCGGCATATAGATTTCCTGCATCGGCTGCGCGATGCGTCTCAGTGTCACCTGCGTCACCTGCTCTGATGGCCCGCCTGCAATGGCAGGTGCATCCGGATTCGCAGAGGGTGTTGTCTTCGGAGTACCCTGCACCTCAGCATCTGCCGGCAAAACGATAGCAGTGCCGCTGACAGTCAGGTTTGCCGCGACCGGAGCTGCCCCCGGATCTGCTTCCAGCACAATACATCCGTCAATGGACTTGCCGGACAAAATTCGACCACAGTGAGCTTTCACGCCAGCTGGCAGACCATCAACATGCAGTTGAATCTCGCCATCAAAACCATTCTTTCTGATGGCTCTGACAAAGATGGGCGAACAGCTTCCAGGCGTCAGCCATGTTTTGTCGGTATCCAGAAACACTTCGAAGTCCGGTTCTGCCCGTTTAAACTCGATGCTGTAGACATACTCAGCCCCGCCTCGAAGATGGACGTCCCGGATCTCCAGTGTGTAGCGACCATCGGCGGGAGCCGTCCAGTTTTCGATGATGGAATCCTGAATGTCTCGTTTGCCCCAGAGGCGACCGTCGTCGTTTTCAGTCAGCGCTTTATTCTGATCGTTAAGAATTCGAACAATGGAATCCAGCCCCGACTGATTACGGCGGGCCAGAACTTCGATGCATAGCCGGTCGCCTTTTTTTGCATCAAACGCATAGCAGTCGATATCGCCTTCCGATTCAATACGACCACTGACCACCACCGGCACAGAAATCGCCTGTGCCGTTTTTCCGGTCTGATTATCACCATCCGATTCTGCCAGCACCGGCAGTTCGGTAATTGCCAGCGGAACAGGATTTGAAGGCCCTGACGGCATCGGCAGCGTGACATCAATCGTACAGGCCGACATCTCGGACGGGGCCAGATAGCCCACTTCGAAATCCGCAGGTACCTGACTGCCGACCATCCGCAGCTGAGCTGACTGGCCCCGCGTGACAACAGGAGGATACACCTGCGAAACAAATGGTCGGTCGCTGACTTCAATCGCGTAATTCCAGTACTTGTTCCCCTGATAACGAACGTCGCGAACTTCCAGCAGGTATTCGCCAGGTTCAAATGCATGAGTGAGTAACGGGTCTGCCGCAAAATTGTTATCGGCCGCAGCGAGAGTACTGCCGGTTTTTGCGTCCCGAACGGAAATGATTGGATCGAGATGCGCCTGAAGATCATGAATCTTGTCCTGCAGTCGCATTCCCCGGCAGTGGAAAATCAGCGACATCGGCTGCGTCACACTGAAGCGAAAGAAGTCGACATCCTCAGCCTTTTCAATCGCACCGCAGACTGTTACCGGCAGTTCGATCGCCTGCGCCAGTTCCTGGCTGTCGTTCTTCGGTGTTTCGGTGACTACCGGATTTGAAGTAATCACCAGCTGCCCAACCGTACTGGGCCCGGTCGGCCCGATGATTCTGAAATCGCGAACGCCGGGAACAGCGTCGGCAGCCACCGTAAACTTCAGTTTAATCTGAGTCAGTGCCGGTTCTTTTCCGTCTGCTCCGACAGTCATCGGAGTAACAACTTCTCCGCTGACGCCTTCGCCCGACACCAGAACCTGAGTCGCACCAAACATGCTGTAGCGGGCTTCCAGAGTGTGCTCCGAAGACTGCCCCGTCTGCGACGCCACCGGCGACAGACTCATCAGCATCGGATACGACTTCTGCCCAAAGGCCGTCGAAGTGATGGCGACAGAAGTCAAAAATGTGAGCATTCCAAAAGTTCTGGCATTCATGGGCGATCACCCGTCGGTTTGAACAGAAATGTCGTGGTTCGCTCGGCGAACCCTTCATCTTACAAACAAAAACTGTTTGCTGTTGATCAGCGTCCACATCAGATCTTCAAAGAACTCCCGACGGTTCGGGCTTTCGGAAAGGAACTTCAGTGAGGCCGAAATTTCCGCATCCGAAGGCTGTCGGCTGAGCGCGACACCGTACAATTCCCGAATGATGTCCTCATCAGATTTTTCGGTCGCCAGCAGAGCCGAAAGTCGGCCTTTCTGATCGCTGATCTTCCTCGCCAGAATATCACCGTTTAACGTATGCAGGGCCTGTCCGAGATTTTCATCCGGCACACGCTCACACTCACACACGCTGACTCGTTTCGGCTTTCCGAATGTGGCAAGGAAGTAATCCGGGTACTCGGCATCAGGC
The DNA here is from genome assembly GCA_022843805.1 of Fuerstiella sp. Classification (GTDB taxonomy): domain Bacteria; phylum Planctomycetota; class Planctomycetia; order Planctomycetales; family Planctomycetaceae; genus F1-80-MAGs062. Next base: position 114,217 of record JALHMY010000012.1, on the reverse strand, counting down.
AGTTCTATCGCACGTGTTCCCTGAGGAAGACCTTTAAATCGAGTGGGAGACCCGGTCACCACATCAATCGCATCCAGCAAAGGTTCAGCCGCCATCCGCTTCACCTTATAATGAGAATAGAATTTCGTATCCGACACATTCTGCATGGTGGGCTGCGAATCCAGCTGGTAAAGCCGGGAATTCATGATAACTCTGATCAGCTGCTTCAGGTCGAAACGATTTTCGATCAGGTGATCGGCCAGAGCTTCCATCAGTGCCGGGTTCGTCGGCGGATTTGTGGCCCGCATATCATCAACCGGTTCGACCAGTCCGCGACCAAGCAGCCAGGCCATGTATCGATTGACAACGGCCCTGGAAAAGTCACGATTGTCCGATGATGTCAGCCATGCTGCCAGCGGGATCCGGCGATCCAGTTCATGCTCCGTTTCTTCTCCTTCAAGCGGTTTCGGTTTCAGCAACTGCCCGGTCTTTGGATGGCGCACGTCACCAGCTGAGCGGACCATGACCACTGATTCCTGACCAAACAGTCCAAACTCTTCGCTTCTCTTGTTGCCAACACGCGAAAAGAATGCAGCGAACGAGTAGTAGTCTGCCTGGCTGTATTTCTCAAACGGATGATGATGACATTTGGCACACTGCAGCCGCACTCCGAGAAACAGCTGAGCAGTGGATTCGGCCAGATCGGACGAGTTTGCGTTGATCTTGAAATAGCTGGCTGGTCCGCTTGAGTAAATCGATCCTTTTGCCGTAATAAGCTCACTCACAAAGCGATCGAACGGTTTATTCGTTCGCATGGATTCCTTAATCCAGTTGTGCATGGCCCACATTCGCTGCTCTTCAGCCGCACTGCCATTGCTGGTATTTCGCAGAAGGTCAGACCACTTCAGTGTCCAGACGGCCGCATACAGATCATTAAAGCGATCGAGTGCGGGATCTCCCGTGAGTCCCAGCAGCGAATCAATCAGTCGCGCACGTTTCGCGGTATCCTGATCGGCAACAAATGCGAGTGTCTGCTCGGGAGTTGGCAAAGTCCCGATCGAATCCAGAAAAGCACGTCGAATGAATACGGAGTCATCACACAGTGGCGAAGGCACGACACCCAGTTCTCGAAATTTGTCTGCCGCCAGATCATCAATGAAGTTGTTTCCCGACCATCCCGCCAGATCCGCTTCGGCACTGTAAGGAGAGACGAACATGGCAATGTCCGCATGCCCTTCAAACCGAATCATAATGGGCGCCTGCCCCTGCCCCTCAACCGTGACAAGGCCGTCCGGGCTGACCGACAGTACAGCGTCATCTGTCGAATCGAATTTTGCCCAGTTGGTCACATCTCTCTTAACACCGTCACTGTAATCCGCGATGACTTGCAACTGCTGAGTTTCCCCGGGCCGTACGATTCGTTCCTCCGGAAATACCGTCAGTCCTTTGACAACAGGCGCATCCTTCTTTGGTCCTGGTGCCCCATTCTTCAGCCATGCAACCAGAGTGTTCCAGGGTCCGGATCCAACTGACAGCTTTCGGCCTCCGCCATGAGGAACCTGCATGGACGGTTTCAGTAACAGCAGGCTCTCTTCCGGCTGCAGCAGGCTGACTCTTCGCTGCACTCGATCGCGGACAATCGCGTTGTAATCCATATCCGGATCATATCCGACAACCGACAGGACAAACCCACCTTTGCCAAACTGACTCGCATGACATGCACCGGCATTACACCCCAGACGACTGATGATCGGTCGAATGTGACTATCAAAGCCCGCCTGAGGTGAATCCCCGAGTCCACTGACCGTTACAGGAACCTGCTGAGTCTGATCGCCAACTGTCACTGTTATACTTGCCTGCCCGTTACCCGCAGCCACCAGCCGACCATGATCGGTGACCCGGACCACGGATTCACTGGACGAGCGATACTGGCACGCGTGCGTCAGATCAGCCGAACGCTTATCCAGTTGTCCGGAACTGTCCGCGATGCCCACAAGCAACTGAGCTTCAGCGAAGTCTCCCCGCAGTTCCACACTGGCGGGCAACACCGAAATCGAACGGCCTTCAGGGACTTGAGGCTGCGATGCGGGAGTCTGTGCCGCATCGTTTTCGGATTTCGGCTGATCAGCCAGCAATGATGAGGAACAAGGCAGCAGAAGCGACATCACAGCGATCAGACAACGTAACTTATCGTTACCAGAGATTCTGTTGCCGTGGAAACAATCAGGCATGTCCGATCCTCCGGTTGGAGCAGGCAGCAACCTGCGAAATCAGTGAGGCGGGGTGGATTAAGGGAGGGCTAACTCTGAGGCGACCATAATTATGACCTGTGCCCGATCAATTCGCCACTCGTTTTCGCCGGAATCAGGAATGGGAGTGCGATGCATCCGGAAAATGGCCCTTTTGCACTTCGCTGACATACTGCTGAACGGCCTGAGTAGCGATGGATCGCAGTTCGGCATACTGTTTCAGGAACTTCGGGCGAAAATCAGCCGTCAGCCCCAGCATATCCGGTCCCACCAGCACCTGACCACTGCAGTGTGGCCCTGCCCCGATACCAATCGTCGGGATGGAAACCGATTCAGTAATTTTCTGAGCAAGCTGCTGAGGGATCAGTTCGAGCAGAATTGCGAAGGCGCCGGCATCCTCGGCAGCCTTTGCATCGTCCAGCAACCGCTGTTCATCTCGCTGTACCTTTCCCATTCCACCAAGCTGCCGCACAGCCTGCGGACGCATACCAACATGAGCCATAACGGGAATATCAGCCCGACTGATCGCAAGAATCGTTTCCGACTGGATGCGACCGCCTTCAAGTTTTACCGCGTCGGCACCCGTCTCTTTGATAATCCGGCCAGCGTTCTCCACAGCCTGAAGCGGGCTGACCTGATACGACATGAACGGCATATCCACCAGCACCAGCGCGCGATGAACGGCCCGGACGACCATCTTTCCGTGATAGATCATTTCGTCCAGTGTGACGGGCAGAGTTGTGGAATGCCCCTGCACTACCATTGAAAGACTGTCACCGACAAGAATACTGTCGATACCAGCCTGATCCATGAGTCCGGCCCACAGGTAATCGTAGGCCGTCAGCATCGTTAACTTTTGTCCCCGTGCTGCCAGCTCACAGAATCCAGGAACGGTGATCTTCTTGACTGACATAATGGAAAACTAACCTTTATCCTTCACGATTGGATTCTCGAGAGTACCGATTCCGGAAATCGTAATCGAAACATGATCGTCCTGCTCAAGAGAAAAGCTGTCATCCGGAACGATTCCAGTGCCGGTCATCAGAAATGCGCCCTTTGGAAACTCGTTCTCCCGATATAGCCAGGCCACCAGATCTTCCAGCTTTCGATTCAGCTGACTGAGGCGGGTTGCTCCCTGAAATACTACAGCACCGCCTCGCTGAATCTGCAGCTTGACTTCAGTCGCGGCCAGATCGAGCGGACCATCGGCCAGAAGAACACAGGGACCAAGTCCGGCACACTGACGATAGACTTTGGCCTGAGGCAGATAGAGCGGGTTCTCGCCTTCAATGTCGCGGGCCGACATATCATTACCAATCGTGTAGCCCACAATCTTTCCCGCCGGACTGATCACCAGAGTAAACTCCGGTTCCGGCACGCTCCATTTGCTGTCATAACGAACTCGCAGCGGTTGCCCCGGCCCGGATATCCGGGATCCAATCCCCTTAAAGAACAGCTCCGGTCGGTCGGCCGTGTAAACCTTATCATAATGCGACGCGCCGGATTCCGATTCTTCCATACGAGCGACCTGACTGCGTTTGTAAGTTACTCCCGCCGCCCAGACCTCCTGATTGTCCAGCGGAGACAGAAAAGTGACTTCCTTCAGTGCGACAGCCGGAGAACCCGGACGGAGCAGAAATCGAGCCAGTCCAGGAGGATCACTGGCATGCAGAATGTCGCTCAGCGAATGACAATTGTCGATCTGTGTCAGATCAAGCAACTGAACACTGTCTTCATGAACGGCCACTACGGACGGTGTTCCATCGGTCTGACGAATATTGGCAAGTCTCACGGAAGTCGATCCTGTATGAGATTTTAAGGCTTCAAACGCAAAGATTGGCTAAAGCAAAACTGAAATGTCCGATGCGATCGCGCTGCCCGAAACGGCTGACGACTCACAGTGCTGTTTGTAGCCACTCGGACGAATTATTCACAGTGTCCCGGACTCAGGCTTTCCCATCGACTTCAGGAAAGTCAGCGTCCTTTCAAAATCCTCGGGCAGCGGCGCTTCAAACTGAATCTCCTGCCCCGTCAGCGGATGACGAATTGTCAGCCGAAACGCATGCAGCGCCTGTCGAGCAATCAAAATGTCACTTTCCGGAGTTCCCTCCGACGCAACGGCATCTGCGGCAGACCGGCCGGAATCTGAAAAGCGGCCCGGAGCCGCACTCTGCCCGCATACATCCGACTTCGTCAGAACAGACTGCCCCGCATACATCCGATCGGCAACAATCGGAGTGCCAATGTGCTGCAAATGGACCCGCAGCTGATGAGTTCGCCCGGTCGATGGATGCAGTTCAATCATGGCGAAACGACCCTGAAAAGTCTGTGCCGTGCGATAGAACGTGACAGCCTCACGAGCATTTCCGCCTTCCGGACAGACCATCATCTTCTCCCGGACTCGCGGATGAACACACATAAAGGTGCGAATAAAGTCCGACGCAAGTTCCGGCACACCTCGAACAATCGCCCGGTATTCCTTACGAACTTCTCGCCGCTCAAACTGGCTGCTGATCTTCTGGTGGACCTGATTGTCCTTGGCCACCAGGATCACGCCACTGGTATCGCGATCCAGACGATGAACGATGCCCGGACGATGTCGGCCCGCAACGTCGCTGAGCTGATTGAAATGAAACTGCAGTGCTCCGGCCAGAGTTCCCCGGTAATTACCCCGACCAGGGTGAACCACCATATTGGCCGCCTTATTGACCACAATGATGGCCTCGTCCTCATACAGGACGTCCAGTGGCAAATCTTCCGCCGGAATTGTGCTTTCCTCAGCGTCCGGAAGTTCCACCCGGATCCGATCATTCACTCGCAGTCGGCGGGATGATCGAGCCGGCAGGCCATTCAGCTGAATCGTTTCTGCTTCAATCGCTCGCTGAATCTGCGCACGACTGTGGTTGGCAAACAAGCGGCTGAGATAATGATCCAGCCGCCAGCCATGTGCCCGGGATTCGACCGTAATTTCAATCGGCCCGGAAATCGCAAACAGATCATCCGGAACGGGCAGGGAACCTTCTGGTTCCGAAGACAGATCACCCGTCGAGCCATCGTCGCCTGGGAAATCCTGACCAGGCGACGAGCCCGTTTGGCGTGATGTCATTTCTCGGACTTTTCCTGCGGCTCGGCAGGCTTGGGTTCGGCAGGTGCCGGTTCAGCTGGTGCTGGTTCGGCTGGTGTTGGAGCTGGTTCGGCTGGCTTTGGTTCCGCTGGTGCTGGCTCAGCCGGCTTCGGTTCGGCAGGTGCTGGTTCGGCAGGTGCTGGTTCAGCAGGTGCAGCTGGTGCTGGCTGATCGGACGTCGGCGCAGCCGGTGTCGCATCTGCGGCAGGAGTCGTTGCTGGCAGTGCCGGGGTCAGCGGAATCGCGGGAATTGCGGGAGCAGCCCCGCCAGGAGCGGTACTGCCCTGTGGCATCGAAAAATCAGGCAACTTGAATGAATCGGGAATCTCCGGAACGCTGGTCGGACGATCCTGAGGCGTTAGCAGACTGCTGGAGGGTTCCGGCTTCTGTTCCTGGAACCATGCATAAAATTCCCGAGTGTCGTCCTTATTGAGTTCTCGAATTCGCTCCTCTGCAACGGCTTTGAAGACCTTTGAATCCTCGTACTCGTCCAGCACGCGCTGCCATGCCTTCACGGCCGCTTCAGTCTTCGCTTTTGAGCCATCGCACTGAGTTTCTGCGACTCGGGCCAGCCCGGCAAGGACACGTTCCCGAATATCGGCCGGAACATCACTGCGATCGACGAGCGTTTCAAAGGCTTTTTGAGCCGACTCCAGCTCGGTAACTGCGGCCGGTCGGTTGGAAAACATATTGTTAATAGCTTTTTCCAGCAGCAGATTGGCCTGCTTCAGGCGAGCTCGCATGCCGATTTCCGTATCCGGAAACTGGTCGGCGATATCCTGAAAGTCTTCCGGTACCTGTTCTCCACCGCCGAACATCGTGCCAATTTTCGTGGCCGACAAAAGCGCCGAAGAAGCTGGCGCCGTTGCAGGCGGAGTCCGCTGAATGTAGACAACGACCGCGGAAACAGCCAGAATTGCAGCCACCCCATAGATCAGGGTGGTACCATAAACGTCAAACCAGCTTCTGGATTGTCGGAGAACTTTTGCGAGTTCCGTTTCGTCGGGTGGGTGAATGAAATGCTTGTCCGACATTGCGAAAATTACCCTGAAAACAACAACAGGCAGAAGGGTCTGAGAAAACCAGCAGCAATACTCTGCACCAATCACTGGCGGTTTGTGATCCCATAGTATAGGGAATGCAGCCAAAACTGGTCAAGTTGTGTGGTCTCAATGACTTCCGGAACACCCGGCCCGGGAAAATCAACAACAGGAACGAGTCGGCCCAGCGTTTTCCCGAGTTTGCAGGAATTGTTTTCATACAGTTCCTGGCAGTCGATTGACGGAGGCGCTACGGTTTCTTTTCATACCCTGCTGTTCTTCGCCACTGCAATCAGACGATTCGATCATTTTCAGGCCGACCGTTTTTCAGGCCGACCGTAACACGACTTTCAACCCGTCTCTGTCTATCTGTCTCTGTGAGGGGAATTCACGATGTCTCAGGATTCAGTCAGCCGCCGCGAAATGCTGCGATTTTCGGGTTCGGTGGTTTCCACAGCCGCTGCCGCATCCATGTTGTCATGGAGCGACGCGCTATTCGGCAGTGCCCCGGCAGCAGCAATGCCCGCAGCAGCCGCCCTTCCCGAAGACTCCCGACTGGGGGCTCTCAAGGACCTGAACGGCTATTTCCCATTTTCTCCTTCAGCAACTCCGGAAGACTGGGCCGTTCGCAAAGAATATGTTCGGCGGCAAATTCAGCTGGCCGCCGGGCTCTGGCCCATGCCGCCCCGGCCAGCCATTTCCGCAACGGTTCACGGACGTGTCGAGCGGGACGGATATACGATTGATCGCGTTTTCTTTGAATCGGCACCCGGCTTTCTTGTCACGGGCAGTCTGTACCGTCCCGCAGGCGCCAAAGGAAAGCTGCCAACCATCATGTGCCCTCATGGTCACTGGGCAGCAGGCCGATTTCACGATCATGGCGAAAATCAGCTCAAACAGGAACTGGCTTCCGGCGGTGAACAGTTCGAACGAGGTGGCCGTCATCCTCTGCAGGCGCGCTGTGTGCAGCTGGCGAGGATGGGTTGTCAGGTCTTTATCTATGACATGATGGGTTACGCAGACGGAGGTTCAGCGTCAGAAGCACTCGCTCATCGCTTCACTACTCAGCGACCGCACATGAGTGACCCGAATCACTGGGGTCTGTTTAGTGCTCAGGCAGAACTGCGGCTGCTGAATATTCTGGGGCTGCAGACCTGGAATTCCATTCGGGCTCTCGACTGGCTCACCAGCCGCGATGACTGCGATCAGCAGCGAATTGGCATCACGGGAGCCAGCGGAGGCGGCAGTCAGACATTTCTTCTTACGGCAATCGACGATCGCATTACAGCCGCATTTCCAGCTGTGATGGTCTCTACTGCGATGCAGGGAGGCTGCACCTGCGAAAATGCATCTTACCTGCGAGTCAACACAGGGAACATTGAATTTGCCGCCATGGCCGCACCGCGTCCTCTGTTTATGTCGGGCGCCAATGACTGGACGGTCGAAATTGAAAAGAAGGGACTGCCGGAGCTGAAGCAGCATTATACGATGCTGGGTGTGCCCGATCGGGTGCATGCAAAGCACTTTCAGTTTCCACACAATTACAACTGGCCAAGCCGCATGATGATGTACAGGTTCTTTAACAAGTTCCTGAACCTGGGCTTCCGTGAAGAAGACATTATTGAAAAAGACTTCAGTCCGCTGACTCGCGAAGAAGCCACCGTCTTTAATCAGAAATACCCTGCTCCGAAACACAGCGAAGACGAAGAGCTGGCGTTTCTGCGTGCGTGGGACACCACTTCAAACAGTCAAATCGCCGCTCTGACTCCCGTGGATACCGCATCGCTCAGAGAATTCCGTCGCATCATCGGCGGCGCTTTGGAAATCATGATCGGGCGTGGCCTGCCGGCGAAGGATGCAATCGAATACGAACAGCTTTCCGAAGAGGATCGCGGGACATACACTGAGTACACCGCACGACTTCGCTTTCCAAAGCATGGCGAAGAGGTGCCGACCGTCTTCCTGAACCCGAAAACCTGGAATCAGCAGGTTGTGCTCTGGCTCGACGGACAGGGAAAATCGGGCCTGTTTTCCGAGGATGGCAAACCCATCAGCCAGATCGCTGATCTGCTGAATGCCGGGTTCGCAGTCGGCTCCATCGATCCGCTCTACATCGGCGAATACACCGAAGACGGAAAGCCTGTAAAGGAATATCGAATCGTCAACAATACTCGCGAGTTCGCCGGCTTCACGCTCGGCTATAATCATCCCCTGTTCTCTCAGCGAACTCACGATATTCTGTCACTGATTTCCTTTGCCAAAAACCATCCGCTCCAGCCGTCGGCGCTGCATGTTGCCGGTGTTAACGGCGCAGGTCCTCTGGCTGCCGCCGCCTGCGCGATGATCCCAGGTACAATCGCTTCTCTCGCAGTCGATACTCAGGGTTATCGATTCGCTACCATCACCGGCATTCGTGACGTCAACCTGCTTCCCGGTGCAGTCAAGTATGGCGACGTTCCTGCCCTGCTCGCCCTGTGTGCACCCGCCCGGCTGGCAGTTGCAGGCGAGTCGGCAGAATCGATTCCCGTTACGCTCGCTGCATACAAAGCAGCCGGTACTGCCGTGTCGCATGTCAACTCGGCCAGTGAACTGGCGAAATGGATTGCAGGGAATTCCTGATGTCGGCAGTTCTCCCTTTACGCAGGCACTAAGTGCATTTTATGGTTCAACTTGTTCCGTTTGCGGCATGGCGCTATGACCTGAGTCAGGTCGGCGATCTTTCCGATGTCGTTGCACCCTCCGCGTTTTCTCTGTCCGAGGAAGCGCAGGAGGAGCTTTATCAGCGTCACCCATGCAATGCCGTTCGCGTCGTCAGAAATCGGGAGGAACCGGGAGATTCATCTGAACATGATCGCTGCCGTCGGGCGGATGACTTCTTTCGCCTCTGGAAACGTGAAGGTATCCTCCTGCATGAACATGAAGCAACCTTCTATGTTTATCAGCTAACGATCACCCCTTCCACTGCACTGTCACGTGATTCTGCACTGTCACGTGATTCTGCACTGTCACGTGATTCTGGCAATGCGGCCGAGCCGCGAACGCTCACATCCGTCATCGGTCGGCTTCGCATTCCAAACGAAGATGACGATGATGTCGTGACAGTCGCCGAACAGATCGTACCGGCTGAGCTGGCTCGGCAGCTGGAGCTTCTGAAATGCACGGGAGCACAGTTCAGTCCCGTGCATGCACTTCTGACCGACCGGGCCGACTGGTCCGTCGACCAGCCACGCAACCTGGATCTCGCGTTTCAGGAGATTACAGCAGCCGTTCAGGGAATTACTCCGCTTCAGGTTTGCGACGCTGACGGGACTGTCCATCGGATCTGGCCACTGACAAACCGTGATGCGGTCGCTCGTTTTCAGCAGCGAATCGAGCGATGTCAGGCAGTGATTGCATGCCATGCCGAAGTCTTCTCGGCCATCTCTCAGTTCAGAAAAACTCTGCAGCCTGCCCGGACGCCTCGCGCTGATGCCGTACACCGGTCGGACAGTGAGCCTGGCCAGTATGTGATGGCCGCCGTGAGTCGCTTTAATGATCCAGGGCTGGAAAGTGTCCCGCAGACAATGCTGCTGCCTGAATCCGTTCGTCTCTCGTCGGATCAGTTGACCGCCAGTCTTTCATCCGCGTTTCAATTTCAGTACGTCGGTGATGATGAGGGAGCCGCGGACGACGCCTGTCAGCTGGCCACCCTGAACGAACAACAGCCAGCGATGGCCATCGGTTGTCGTGACGGAAAGTGGTTTGTTGTTTCCAAACTGACCAGGACGTCTGATGAAACAGACAGGCCCGAAACGGCGGAGAAGAATCCTGAGATCCGCGAACAGCTGCAGCAAAAACAACTGCTCGCCCGGGCTGTTATTGAGCTGATAACTGCCACAGCGAAAACGTCAGCTGGAATTTCAGAGGCAGTACTCGAAACTTTTGACGAAAACATCGTCACTCAGTTTGTGACAGGCGGTATCCAGGCAAAAGAATTGCTGAATCGTTATAATCGGAATGTTGCAATCCTGCTACCAGCCGTTTCAGTCGCTGAAATTGTCCGCTGCGGCCAGCAGAATCAGCCCCTGTCGCCAGCCAGTTATGCTCTGATGCCGCCACTGCTGGCGGGATTGGTGTATGATTCCCTCCTCTGATGACACACGATCAGAATTCCCTCCTTCACGGACTCGAACTTTCACGGACTCGAACATTGCCATGCCAGATCCTGAAAACAAGCCCCTCACGGGCCAGAAGTCAGCTCAAAAAGTCATCCTGGTCATCGAGGACGATCGCGAAATCTCAGCGACCGTGCAGAGCGTTCTGTCCGCCGCCGGCTACAAGGTCCTGGCCGCCTCCAATGGTCAGGATGGTCGTCGGATTATCCAGACCAGCAAGCCTGATCTGGTTCTTACAGATATGATGATGCCCCGAATGGGAGGATTTCCCGTTCTGGAATTCCTGTCCGAGTTATCCGATCCGCCTCCTGTCATCATGATGACTGCCAACGAGGGAAGTCGGCACAAGGCCTATGCAGAAATGCTGGGAGTTGTTGATTACCTCCGAAAACCGTTCGCGATGGAAGTGCTGCTGGAATCGGTCGCTCGAGCACTGTCCGAAAGTTCCGGCAGTGATCAGCAGGAATCGAATTAGGATCGACTCACGAATTGGTGTCGTGGTTTGCTCCGCGAACCAGCGCCGGGCTTGTGTGAGTTCGAAAACTTTGGATCAATCTTTAAGCCCCGTTTTTGCCCATCAGCCCCTCATGGACTACTCTTCCGACTAATCTTCCTGATCTTCCATTTTCCTGATCTTCGATGATGAAACCGGGTTTTGGTCTATGTTGCATGCAGTTGTAATGGCAGGAGGCAGCGGAACAAGGTTTTGGCCGCAAAGCCGTCAGCAAACCCCCAAACAGCTGCTTCGTCTGGCGGGCGACCGCACCATGATTCAGCAGACTGTCGATCGCTGTGCCGACTGGGCGGCAGCTGAGAACACCTGGATCGTGACAAATCAGATTCAGGCGGCAAAGACCGCCGAACAACTTCCACAATTGTCGGCAGCCAGCATCCTGATCGAACCAGCTGCTCGCAACACGGCTCCCTGTGTGGGCCTGGCGGCAGTCCGGCTTCTGCACGATGATCCGGAAGCCATCATGTTTGTCATGCCGGCAGACCATGTCATCCAGCCGCAGGAAGCATTCGCCGCAGCAGCACTGAAAGCTGCGGCAATCGTCGAACAGGATCCCCGGCGGCTTGTGCTGTTTGGAGTAACCCCCACCTTTCCTTCAACCGGCTACGGTTATATCGAACGGGGATCGCGAATCTCTGACTCCGTTCCGCCTGTTTTCGAAGTGGCCGCTTTCCGTGAAAAACCGAAAGCCGAAATTGCTGAAGAATATCTGCGAGCTGGTTCCTTCTACTGGAACTGCGGGATCTTCTGCTGGAAGGCTCGCACGATCCTGGATCTGATCAGTCAGTTCGAACCAGAAATGGGCAAAAGCCTGGAAAAGATTGCCGAGTCCCTGCGGAACGGAACGTCAAAGGAAGTGATCGCGCAGGAGTTCCCTCTGATGAAGAGCATTTCCATCGATTATGCTGTTCTGGAACGCGCAAACCATGTCACCGTTATTGAAGCCCCTTTTCTGTGGGACGACGTCGGCAGCTGGCTGGCTGTCCCCCGTCTGAACGGAACCGATCCGGCAGGAAATTCGATCGACGGACTGCATTGCGGAATCGATACCGAAAACTGCATCATTCGTACGAGCGACCAGCATCTGATAGCGACTCTTGGAGTACAAAACCTGATCGTGGTCCACACCGACGATGCAACCCTTGTGGCTGACGCCAGCCAGTCCGAACGAATTAAAGAGATCCTGTCGCAGCTCGACAAATCCGGGCGTAAGGCATGGCTCTGAGCCCATTCCAGATGATTGCGAACGGTCGCCTGACTGCCAGCCGTCGTGGATACGTACTTCGCCACGTCTCGCACGGTGTTCTGCCGGTCAGTCAGAGACCACAACATCTGATTGCCGGTGCCGAAACCTTCATCGCAAACACGTAGGCGAGTCTCTCCGAGACTCGCGGATCCGGCGTCTCGCAGAGACCCCGGAACAGAAGATTGACCTGCAAACTTCGCCGCCAGGTTCCGACTCCGGGCGCTGGGTTGCGAGTCTCGGAGAGACTCGCCAACGTGTGAATTCCGGAGCAATTGCCGATGGCATTTCCTCCGGATTGCTGGGCGGTCTGACCAGCCAGGAGACCAGATCATCCAGCACCAGCACCACTTCGTCGAATGAGGGATCGCAGCCTGGGATGACAGGGAATCGCAAAGCATCACTCGGAGAGTGATGGCTACTTTGGTCACGCGGTTGTATTGGCCGATGACGACTCCGGACCCCGTTCGGTTTCCATTTTTATCGAACTGATACGACTCGGCTGTCTGAGTTCCGCCCGTGGCTCCGGTCAGCTGATCAAACGTGTCATACGAATAATTGCGAGTCCCGGCCGGTGACGTGAATGAAGAAACTCGCCCGTGATCATCGTAGCCGTACGAGTAAACCACATTGCCGCCAGTCAGACCGCTCTGCGTGATCGACGCGATCCGGCCGTTCGGCGATACTCATTAGCAGACAAAAACCGCTGCTTTGCTCGGTCTTGAATCACCGCTTCGACCCAGAGGAAGACCTAAACAGAAGGAAAAGTAGAATGTCACCTTTCGCGATTCCGCGGTTCCGGCGTCTCGCTGAGACGCCGGAACCGCCGTTTGACCTGCAAATTTCGACGCCTGATGGCGACTCCGGACGCTGCATTCGCGAGTCTCGGAGAGACTCGCCTACGTGGGCTCGCCGGCGTAAGTCGATCGCGTTCAAACTCAACTGCACTGCGAATTCCGAAGCAATTGCCGACGGCAGGCCGTCATAACCGGTATGCGTACAATCGCGGCAGACAGACGGAAACTCCCTCGGGTCTTCCAACTGCGTTAAGGGTTCTAAGTCCGAAAACCGAGTGTTGTGATCGTTCCGTTTCGCTCACCGATGGTCAGTCGCTGATCATTCGGTGACCAGCCCGGACCCGTCACAGAAGACTCAAATGCGAGAACGAAACAGGGCGTGACATGTGTCAGTGGTGTCCATACCAAAACCACACCCCACATGCCTTGCCCCGAGGTTCCTGCAGACACTAATTTGCTCACGGGAAACCCGGGCGGGCATTGTGTCCATCGAAATACCCAGGCGGGCAATCAACTGCTGCATACGAATCGTATCCATGGCTCGTATTAATCTCCTGTCATTGAGTTCGCAGGGCAGCTGTGCAGATCTGGTTGTGCCTGACGACCGCTGAAAGCTGAGGGATATCCAACTCATGACACGAATCTGCTGTTGACACGATTCTGCCGGACGCGATCGCGGGCCTGTCGCTGAACGAATTCCGGCCCATTCCGGATAAACATGCTTCCGGAACCCAGCAAACACGCTTCCGAAACATGGAATCTTCATCCCGTCAGATTATGCTATTCGCTGCCAACCCCGAATTCATTTCGATCTGACCCCTTCACTTTCAGGTCGAACTCAGATCCTGTGTCAGGAAGTTCTAATGATTCGCTCCGTTTTTGTGCTGTACGCTATTTACCTGACTTTTCCGTCGATCAGTTTCGCAGCCGATTGGCTACAATTCCGTGGGCCGAATGCCAGCGGCGTCACGAATGACGCAAATGCACCTGCCAGTTGGGGCGAGGATAAAAACCTGCTGTGGCAGACGGACATTCCAGGCGCGGGCTGGTCCAGCCCCATCGTGATCGGCGGCAAACTCTTTTTGACGACGGCCGTCACCGACGGACCACAAAATTCGTCGAGCAATTATCGCTGGGAGGTTTTGTGTCTGGACGCCAAAACTGGAAAACTTCTGTGGACAAAGACCGCACTTGAAGGCAAGCCTCGGTTGGAAACCCATCGCGACAACACATATGCGTCTGAGACACCAGTCACCGATGGGAAGTATGTCGTTGCGTATTTTGGCATGATGGGAATGTTCTGCTATGACCTCGACGGAACACTGATCTGGAAAAAGGACCTGGGCCTCCACCCAATGGCCCAGGATTGGGGGACATCCAGTTCGCCAACAATTCTTGACGGTAAAGTCTTTGTCCAGGTCGACAACGAAGAGTCCTCCTTTGTCGCAGCGATCGATATTCAAACCGGCGATGAAGTCTGGAGGCAACCCCGTGATGAGCGGTCAAACTGGGGATCAGCGATCATCTGGGAAAACAGTCATCGCAGAGAACTCGTCACCGGCGGCGCCAAAGTAAGGTCGTATGATCCCGGCACAGGCAACCTGCTGTGGCAGGTCGACATCGGCAACGGTGGACTCAACGCAACGCCCACAGCCAGCGGTGATTTATTGGTCGTGGGTCGCAGCGGCCGCGGCGGGACAAGTTTTTACGCAATCAGGAGTGGTACTGACGAGCAGCTCGCGTCTGCTCGCAATGGCGATTCCGCCCCTCTGGTGGCATGGAACACTGGCGATTTTGGCCCGAACCGGGCTTCACCATTGATCGTTGACGGAATGATTTACCTGTTCGACGGACGGGGCGGCAAAGCAACGATCGTTGACTCAGCGACGGGAAACCTGGTGACGCAGGGCCGTATTCCGGAAGCGGGTGAGTTTTGGGCTTCGCCATGGTCAAATCAGGGCAAGATCTACTGTCTCGACGCCAGTGGACGGACGTTCGTTTTGCAGCCTGGCGGAACGCTCGACGTGGTCGCAAAGAATGTTCTGCCTGCCGTTGATAATGTTCGCTTTTGGTCAACGCCCGCTTTGGCTGACGGAACGCTGTTTATTCGATCAAGCAATTCCCTCTACGCGATCGGCAACAACTGATCGCCTTCTGCCTGCTGGCGAAAGGCTGCAAGCGCCCTCACTCCGAACGCGCGGTGGCACAGGCAGTTACATTCTGCTGCCAATTCAGCTGCCAGGAAATTCGGCAAGCTGCTGCATGGTACCCGTCCATCCCTGGCGCATTGACGGGTGGAATGCTGTAAAGAACTCGCGCTGCGCCAGAGTGCCGTTGAGCGGTCGAGCTTCAACAGTAACGAGTGTCCCTTTTCCAATTCCCGCGTGTTCGACCAGGGTCACCGTTGTCAGAACGTCCGGCAGATGACGATCTCCACAGGGTTGTCCAGATTCGACTGAGATTTATTGGGATCAGCCAGCATTCAGCGGCTCCTTTTCGTTTTTTTGACGGGGGATGGAGCTGGTGCCGCATCCATTTCGGCCTGCATTTCTTTGAGGTAATTATCGAGCCGATCGAGACTCTCTTCCCAGAATGCACGGTAGTGGTCGATCCAGGAAGCCGCCGCTTTCAGTGGCTCAGCACGCAGCTTGCAGGGACGCATCTGAGCGGATCGCGAACGTTCAATCAGGCCAGCTTTTTCAAGCACCTTGAGATGTTTGGTAATCGCTGGCAGAGTCATTTGAAACGGCTCCGCCAATTCCCTGACCGGTGCTGCACCACGGGACAGTCGCACCAGAATGGCTCGCCGAGTAGGATCGGCAATGGCCGCAAAAGTGACGCTCAACTGATCAGTCGACATATTTTACCTCGAGGTTAAATAACCAATTGGTAAAATAACGATCAGGAACGAAAGCGTCAATTCCGTTGGCAGTAAAATCTCTAACCACAACAGCGAGTTTCGCGGCGGTCCCGGATTTCGTATGGAAGGAGAACTATCGTTCCGCAGTCCACTGGAGCGGACTTCTTTTTGGCAGAAAAATTTTTTGGGCAGAAAAATCTGGACCGAACGGAAGATCGATGCAGCACTGGCCGATCCGGGTTCAAACGAAACCGCCGAACGATCCGCGTTCGCTTCCGATTCATTTTTCTGCCCTGAAATCTTTCTGCCAAAATCTTCCTTCGAGGCATGCTCCAACCCGGAGCCAACAGAATTCCGCTCCCGGGACTTACTCGCATTGAGAGGAACATCAATTCCTGTTCTTCACATACATCCGTCAGTGAATCGGAACGAAGAGCCAAAGTGCCGTGTCTGGACGAGCAGAGTCCTTTGGCAGAAAAATTTTTGGGCAGAAAAATTTGAACCGAACGGAAGATCGATGCAGCACTGGCCGATCCGAGTTCAAATGAAACCGCCGAACGATCCGCGTTCGCCTCCGATTCATTTTTCTGCCCTGAAATCTTTCTGCCAAAATCTTCCTTCGAGGCATTCTCGAACCTGGAGCCAACAGAATTCCGTTCCCGGGACTTACTCGCATTGAGAGGAACATCAATTCCTGTTCTTCACATACATCCGTCAGTGAATCGGAACGAAGAGCCAAAGTGCCGTGTCTGGACGAGCAGAGTCCTTTGGCAGAAAAATTTTTGGGCAGAAAAATTTGAACGGATCGGAAGATCGATGCAGCACTGGCCGATCCGAGTTCAAATGAAACCGCCGAACGATCCGCGTTCGCCTCCGATTCATTTTTCTGCCCTGAAATCTTTCTGCCAAAATCTTCCTTCGGAGCATTCTCGAACCCGGAGCCAACAGAATTCCGCTCCCGGGACTTACTCGCATTGGGAGAAACGTCGATTCCGGATCTCCTCACATCATTTGTCAGTGACTCGGTATGTAATCATGTGTTGTCACGGCGGCGGTACATGAGCACAGGGAAACCAACGGAAATCAGCACGGAAAACACCACGGGAATTACGGTTCCATAGACCATCATATTCCTTCGGAACCCTTTCGGATCATTAATGATCACCGACGTGCCGAGGTATTTCGACACCCAGGATTTTTCACATTCCAGTCGAGCCGTTTCCGTATTAGCTTCCGGTGCTTTTGCAGATCCTCCTACGGCGTACTTCTGCGAAATTGCCTGACCACCTTCCGCTATCGTACCGGCAATCGCAAGTCCGCCGTTGGCTGAATAGTATCCCACTGATACACCGCCCGCAGACTGCCAGCCCGCGGCACCTCCGCCAATTGCGGAATGACCAATCGCAAGACCACCCACGGACAGCAGACCCAGTGCCAGTCCTCCAATTGAGATCAGACCCAGCGAAAGGCCTCCAAAGGCGATCACACCAACCGATCTGCCACCGAAGGCAATTATGCCTTTGGCAATGCCTCCGATGGCAAGGAACCCCGTGGCTTTGTCTCCAACAGCAATCCATCCTCTGGCCTGCAAAGCGTCTTCACTCCAATTCATTGAGCCGGGATCGGAAACCTGAAAATCGTAAACAGGCCAGCCCAGAATCTGTCGCTCACTTGTCATGCGACGGCCCGCCCATTTCGACTGTCCCGGTTCACTCACCACCCCCAGTCGATCCTTCAGCCATGTCGGATTCGGATCCTGTTCAGGGCTGATCTGCTGCCGAATTTCCCTGATTTGCCGATTCAGACGAACTCCCCGAATCCCGCAGACCGCGGCAAAAAAAACGGCCATCAGAATGTTGGTCAGCACCAGCCAGGGAACGGTGCCGGGGCGTGCCCTGAATACAACTCCCAAAGTTACCAAAGACAGTATTGCAACGAGAAAGATCAGAGAGAAACGCCACAGGACCTTCCCTTCCCGTTCCAGCAGCTTCCTTTCTGTCATCGTGGGAGCCAGTAACTGAGGAACGCGAATTCCAAGCCACGTTCCGCCAAGTCCACCCATCACCCCCAGCAAGCCTCCCGCGGCGCCGATCATTGCACCCGATGTGGCAGCCTGAGTTGCTGCAATAACCGTGCTTTGAGCTGTCGACTTTCCGATCAAACCGGCGGTTGCTGTTGTCAGGGTTTTGCCCGCTGTGGAACTCCAGCCCGCACCGACCATCGCCATGACTCCAGCGGTGAAACTGGCGGACGGGCGAGAATTGACCAGAGCGGATTCGATGGTTCTTTCCACTTCTGCCCGAAGCAGACTTCGTCCGCGGCTCAGACGCTGTCGGGCGGCATCTTCCGAAATCTCCAGTGCCAGAGCGACGTCGGCGATCGAATGCGATTCCCGATAGTACAGAATCATGACTTCCCGATAATTTTCCGGAATCGTTTCCAGCGCGTTCCAAACCAGCAGCTGTTCCTCTTCGGACACCAGTCGTTCAGACGGATGTGGTGAATCCTGGTGCAGACTGGTCGAATCCAGGGTCGTTGCAGGCCACGACTTTGAACTGCGTTGTCTGGCCCACTGTCTGGCAAGGTTTCGAGCGACTGAGCACATCCAGCCGACCAGCTTTCCGGGATCTCGCAGCTCCTGGCGAGATTGCCAGACGACCAGAAACGTCTCCTGGGCGATGTCTTCACTGCCCGGCAGATCGCCGATCGATGAGTAGGCAACGCTGGTGATCAGATTTTTGTGCTGATCAACAAACTCGGCAAACTCATGTGTGTCACCCTGCAGAATTTTCTGCCAGCTCTGTGGATTTTCCGAATCGAGTAGCTTCATGGTAGTCTCTGCCAGCTTTGAGTCAGGTGGGCAACGATGAATTGTAACCATTAAGGTGAGCAGCAAAATCGTTTTTGGCGAGAGGGCGAGGCTCCTGCCGAGCTTTTCCTATCGTGAGGGCGAGGCTCCTGCCGAGTTTTTTCCTATCGGGAGGGCGAGGCTCCTGCCGAGCCGCGCTTTCCACGGCTCAGCAGGAGCTTCGCCCTCCCGCTTGCTTTCCACGGCTCAGCAGGAGCTTCGCCCTCCCGCTTGCTTTCCACGGCTCAGCGGGAGCTTCGCCCTCCGTTTGCTTTCCACGGCTCAGCGGGAGCTTCGCCCTCCCGTTTGCTTTCCACGGCTCAGCAGGAGCTTCGCCCTCCCGTTTGCTTACGACGGCGCAGCGGGAGCTTCGCCCTCCCGTTTTTCGCGGTGATTGATATGTTTTCACCGGCCGGTCGCCTAACGTTGAGTTTAAGTTGCAGCAGACGGACTCAACGTGACAGACGGAGACCCGGTTTGGAAGAAAAATTCTGATTTCGCGCTGGCGAAACATCGCAAACACGAGTTCGCGCAGACAGGTGTCAGAGATTTTTCCCTCTTAAGCGATTTCGTAACATTTTCTTTTTTGAGTTTTTGGACCGGCATGAGTCTGTAGAGCAGACCGCCTCTGGTGCAACTGCAGGAAAGTTGGAAGATGCCCGAATCAGGTTCTGATCAGGACTGGAATCAGCTGATTCGCGACGAACTGCCGTCTGCCCTGAGACTGGCCGTTCGATTATGCGGAAATGTTCATGACGCCGAGGATCTTGTGCAGGAGACCGTTTTGCGGGCCGTCCGCAGCCTGCACATGTTTCGCAGAGATTCGTCCTTTCGCACGTGGTTTTTTCGAATTCTGATCAATGCATTTCGCAGTTTTCATGCTCGACAGCGTCATGAGCAGACGGGACCCGACACCCTCACAGATCTTCCCGACCGTCAGCCGGATCTGGCGGACAAAATGGATCAGCAGGAGACGGGATCCCGGGTTGCTGAAGAGGTTTCACTATTGCCGGAACGTCAGAGAGAAGTGCTTGTGCTGATCGTTTATGAAGCTCAATCGGCTGCAGAAGTGGCCGAGATGCTGGGAATTACCGTGCAGAACGTCTATTCAAACCTCAGCGCTGCACGGGCCACGCTGAAACAACGGCTGACCAGCCTGAATGTGGTGAAATCATATGACGACTGATCATTCAGAACGACAGGATCCAGGTTCAGCGGCGTCTGGTCGCGACAGCTCCGACGACCTGCTGGACGCTCTTCTGCAGAAGGCGCAGTGGCCGGAAGTGACGCCGCAGGCAACTCGGCGACTGGAACAGGTTGTCAGCGTGGCGCTGCAGTCGATGGTGCCGGAAGTTCCAGACGCCTTTCCGAAACTCGCCCGGCCGAGTCTTCGGCAATCCTCGTACCGCTGGATTGTCGCGGCGACTCTGATCATGATCGCGTTCCTCGCGGGACACTGGGTGGGAATTCAGTCGGCGAGCAGCAGTTCGGCCCGCGACGAATTGGCATCCGGCAAGGTCGATCACATTGCGGGTTCTGATGGTCAGTCCGCAAACAGAACGTTTCCAGAGCAAATCAGCAATCGCACGGTCGATGGAGTCTCCGGATCGCCCGTTCAGAATCAAATGGCGGACGAACGAACAGCCGCCCAAATGCGATCGGCGGCAACTGACCAGGTTGTGGCGGAAACGGAAAAGAAAAAGACCGAAACGTCAGCAATACAGCTCTCACCGCCAAACGCTCTTTCCAATTTACCAGATGCTCAGGCCGGGAATTCCATGAACACCGGCACAGACGCACTGCCGACTCCGCTGAAGCCTCAGGAAGATGAAATTTCGCACGGTCGACCAATCCCTCGTCGTGAACAGTACAAAAAGCAGCTCGAGGCCGTTCTGGCCTGCCTTGCAGAACAGAAAGAGGTTGATCAGGGATGCGTGCTTCCTCTGATGTCGAAGCGAGCAGAATTTGAATACCTGCTGTGGGAAGTGATTCGCAATTCGACCGGCCAGCAGCGACTGACCGCATTGACGGCAGTCGGCCTGATTGGTTCCGAGCGATCGGTACCGATGTTAATGAAGTCCTCAGCGGAACAAGACCTGAGGTCAGCGTCACTGTCTGCATTGAAACGTTGTGCCAGTGAGAAAACGCTGGCTGCGTTCGTCATACAACGGCAGGATGAACGGCTGGCTTATGAGTTTGCCGCTGAACTGGCGCACCGACCGAGTCATCGAGCGTATCAGACATGGATCCATCTGGTGCAGAATCGCGATGCGCGAACAACATGCCTGCAGGCGGCGAACGAGTTGCGAGCAGAACTGGTCGATCTGATGTTCTCCACCATGGACGCTCCCCTGGTTGCTGATCGCGTTGCCGCTGCCATCAGTCTTGGTGCTCGTACCGATGCGGCAACACGCGAACGACTGGCCGCACTCGTCAAAAATTATCCTCTGCGGTGGGAACCGGTCGCGGCGCTGATGTGGAACGCATCGCCGGAAGCCATGCATGTACTTTCCCTTCTGCAGAATGATCCGCAGCGAATCGCCGTGCTTCAAACCGCGTCCATCCAGTTGTCCGCCTATACCGGTGTCACTCCGGGAAACCGCTGAAAACCGACGTTTCCTTTTTTAGAACCCGTAACAAACCAGAACCTGATTCCCCTGCCCCCCGAGATCCGGAACAACCCTGAAACGGAGACAGAACGATGCTTTTCACTCACCGATTATTGTTCGCAGCACTTTCCTTAAGCCTCGCCGGGCCTTCGCCGACCTTCGCTGCGCCTCAGGCGGCAGATAACTCCGCCCCGAGTTCTGCACAGCCACCGTCAGCAGTCCCGGAACCAAAACTTGTCACAAAGCTCTATGACATTTCGACGATCACTCATTCCGTGCCGCAGTTCCCCTATACAGGAGAATTGCCGGCCACATCGGGATCACGAGCGATTTCGACGGGAGATCGTTCAGACATGTTCATGGGCGGAGCCGCTGGAGGAGCAATCGGCGGAACGGGCGGGGGAGGAGGAGGAATGGGCGGAGGCGGTGGCGGCGGATTCTTCAGTGTCCCGGCTACTCCGGTGCAGTTCGGATCGGGAGGCGGATCGGGAGGCGGCCTGGGCGGAGGACCGATGGAATCGCAGCCCGCTCAACACGAAAGTGTGGCAGAAACAATCGCCAGCAATGGCGATTCGTTTGGTCAGCTACTGTCCGACTTCGTGGAACCTGATTCATGGGAAGACAATGGTGGTCGCGGAACGCTGAGGGAAATCGGCCGTACACTTCTGGTCTCCCAGACTGAGGAAGTTCATACGAAGATTGCCGCATTTCTTCGCGAACTCACCGCAAACATCCCAGGCCATCGCCCTTATACACTGGAAGTCTGGTGGCTTCCCCTCGCATCAGCTGACCGACTTGCACTCAATCAGTCAATGATTCAATTCAGCGAGACTGAGCAGCAGCTGGCCCACCTGCAACAGCTTTCTGATAAGACTCGGGGGTTCCATGGAAAACTGCAATGTGCTGACCGGATCGCGGCGAATTTCTCGTCGGGATACAGGAGACCCGTCGTCGTTGGAAAGGTGCCTGTTGTCGGATCCGGAGTCAGCGGAGATCATCCGATTGTCCGTCATTTGCTGATCGGACTGATGCTGGAAGTTGTCGTTGACCCTGTTGCCGAATTCCAAATCGATCCAGCCATTCAGGATCAGGTGGCAGCCGTCCGATTTCGTTCTTCACTGACTCACGACGATGCTCCCGACGTGGCAGTGGAAAACACATTGGGGATTGATCGATTCAAACTCGGAGCCCACGTTGTTGAAGGGGTAACGTGGCTGCGATTCGGCCAGCCAGCAATTGTGGGATCCCTGTCATCGGTGGCAGGTCCTCAAGTCGAAGGCGCGGATCAAAACGAAATCGTGATGGTTATGATGCTGACATCAGCGCCCATCGAACAGGCGAAGGCCGGTCGCTGAAATTCCTCCGCGAGATTCGAAGAAAGCAGTTGAAAAGACTGAATGTCGGCAGCGACTGGAGTTGTCCCCCCTGGACTGCGGCAGCCTGCTGCCGCTTTCCAGTCCACAGCCTGCTGTGGACAACCACTTGCAATTTGAACATCGCGGGCACAAGGCCACCAGGACTTCCGGCCCCAACCGACCCCGCGTCCAATGGCGTGGACTTAAGCATGGTGCGGATTTCCATAGTCGTTTTTCGCTCCGCGAAAACACGCGAGAACGCTACTTTCGCGGAGCGAAAGGCGACACTAAGTCCACGCCATTGGACCCCGTTTCGGTTGTGCCACGGTTTGAAAACTACAAGCGTGGTGGATCCAGCAGTCTGAACTCATTGCGCTGAGCCGGGGTAGTGTAGTTGCCAAACCTGGCCTCAACCGGCGTGAAGCCGGTTGGGGCCGGGCTGCAGAAACGTGCGGTGCCTGTGACACTTCACACACGACAGCAGCCGATTCACTTCTGCACCGCTCAGAACCGCCAGCAGCTTCATCGTTCGTTTGCCGAAGGGGATCATGTCAACAATGCCACGGCCTGGGAGCAGTCGTCTTAAAGAAGAACCCCAGGCCGCAAACCGCCTGATTGAACGAACTCCACTGGATTTCTCGTACCTCAATCATGTGCAGTGCAGCGACGCATCCTGTGGACTCATCATCGGGCTGACTGAGACTGATCCGGCAACCAGCAGGGGCGATGCAATCAGCAGGCGTCATCGTTCTTTTTGCAGTACTCTGCACGAACGTCCTGCGCTCGGTCGCCAGTCACGATCCCGGAACCATCTGCTGTCAGCGGCCGACTGACGAACTTCAACAGAAGCCGCCACATCTCCACAAAGCGCCTAAGTTCAACACAGATTTTCACAGATAACAGGGGCAACGCGTTTGTGTTTTATCTGTGCCAATCTGTGTTATCTGTGGTTAAAGAAATGCGACTCTATGACGAACTATATATCTGGATAAGCATTCGATGTTTGTCCGTACCGGCCGCAGCCGTGATGCTGCAGGCCCGAGGAAGAATTGGCAGAAAAATTTCAGGGCAGGAAAATGTCGGAACAGCGGGACACCGACGAGTCAGCAACCGATCGTCAACAGGCAGCAGCCTTATGGCTTGCAGTGGTGTGGCTACAACTCGAAAAAAATCATCCCTAAAAGAAATTCTCAAAAAAAGTAGCTTTCTCCATTGCCGCACTAAAGCCGCAGCAATACACTACGTGCAACGCCAATACGCCAATACGCCAATACGCCAATACGCCAATACGCCAATACGCCAATACGCCAATACGCCAATACGCCAATACGCCAATACCGCTGACATTGGATTCTATTGCAGAGTCGTCGTAGCCGATCATTGCATCGGCAACTGAAACGAGTCAGGGCTGACAATCTTCATTCCAGGCCAGCAGTATCTGTTAGCCGGTTGATCATCAACAGCCTTCAGAAACGGGAACTGAACGACGACTTCGTTCAGAAGTGCTTGAAGTTCTTCTGCGGAACAGCACGATTTCGCGCTGCATGGCTCTTCTCTGAAAAGGGCACAATCATGAACTCCGGTCGCAACCAATTGACGGGCTTTACTCTGGCAGTGATGTTAACGGCGGCCATGACCCATGCAGCAGAAGATACGGCGCAGCTTGCAAAAATCATTCTGAATGCGAATCGGGACTACGAGTCTTCAGTCGTTTCAGTGCAGGCCCGATTTCTGCGGAAGACACGGGATTTTGGCGGCCGTATCAGAGATGAGCCTGAAGTCGAATTGACGTGGGCCAGGTCCGGGAAGCGAGTCGTGTTATTCAGTGATCCAAATTTCGACTACCGTGGAAAACGCAGGCCGCGCCTCTGGTGTGCATGGACCGGATCAGAAGCCATCAACGTTTTTTACTACCAGTTTGACCCGCATCGAGTTAGCCAGGTGGAATACAGCCAAACGTTCCCCGACCTAATCGATGAATGGGCAGCTCCTCCCATGGCACTGGGATGGACATTACGATTTTCCCATGCGGATTCTGTGCAGGGAGAAACCCTCGTCTCACTGATAAAGAAGGCACGGCACGAAACAATCACGCGAGAACCGGCAAGACTGCAGGTGGATAAGGATGAGTTCATCGAATTCCCTGCTGTCAAATGGCCTCTTTTGGAGTACCAGAATGCTTCAGGTCAGATGTGTACGCTGACTGCGTGGTTTGACGAACAGGAAATGTGGCTGCCGCGGATGTGGTTAGTTCAGGTGTCCGAAAACGTTACAGGACGACCAGCGGGGCAGCAGGTTCTCCTGACATTCGGCGCGGGCGTTCGATCATTTACTGAGATTCAGGATTCACTGCTGAAAAAGCCTCGCCGGTTTCCGCAGGAAACTCTGTTTTATACTTTTATTTCAAATTCATTGGCGAGCATCACGACATCATCAATCAGTTCCGTGGAGATCAACAGTACCATCCCGGACAGTATGTTTAAGCCCGTTCTGACGGAGGGCGCTGAAGTCATTCATAACGCTGGTACACGGCGGCAGGTACGAAATTTTGTGGGAGGTGAAGATGGCGAAAACGCCGCTGCGGAAGTTCGAAATCAGGAGAGGTTATTCCGACATCCGGAACTGGCCGAAGCGGCTACTTCAGAACCCATAGCCACGGTTTCCACAACAGCGGCGACGCCACTCAGCACAGGAACCGTGAACGCTAAACCGGAAACAGGGTCTTATCTCACGATGGTCATTCTGTGTGCTTCGTGTGTGGCGATTGTTGCCGCCATCTGGCTCAGGTTTCGTCAGACCGCCTGATGATGTTCGTCTCACTCACCTGGTTGCTGATGATCTTCGTTCCCTTCCGAAAAGTGCCGAGGAGATCAGCGTGATGCCATCTCAGAATCGCCGGTCCGGATTCACAATTGTGGAACTGCTGACCGTGATCGGTCTGATTGGGCTGCTGACGGCACTTCTGCTTCCTGCCGTTCAGTCGGCAAGGGAAAAATCCCGCGCCATTCAGTGTTCCAATAATCTGAGACAGTTCGGAATCGCATTTCACGCTTTTCATGAACAGAAAGGATTCTTTCCTCCGACTCGCCGGAATCTCCGCGGATGGCCGACTCCGGACCAGGTTCCTCTTTGGCTGCCCCGGTCGGCACAGTTCGAAATGCTGCCTGGACTCGACCAGGCCGTGCTCTATGAGAAAATTGATGTTACCACGGACATGTGGTCAGGAAGCGACCCGCTCATCAGCTCCGAAAATCAGGTCCACATGGAGTCGCGCATACCGGTCTTCTGCTGTCCCTCTGACGACGTCCCACCAGGCTGCATCAGCTATCTGTATTGCATGGGAACATCGTTTAGCGGACTGGCCACCCCCGACTGGCCGGCACCCAACACAATGCTCAACGGCGTGGGAATCGGTGTACGCAGCTCGCGGATTACCGATGGGCTGTCCAACACCGTCGCGTTTTCCGAACGACTGATTGGGGACCACAATCCCAAAGACTATTCGCCGTCACGCGATGTCGCGTATGTACCCTACCTGAATGGATTGCTGCCGCCCGATCTTTTACCTGACAATATTGTCAATGCCTGCAGCACTCTGGTGACGAACGGACAGAATCACTTCTCATTTCGAAGCACCGGCTGGCTGTTCGGCCACTTCGGCATCACTCGATACAATCATATTCTCGGCCCGAACTCTTCGACTCCGGATTGCTCCAGCGCCGGAGTCGGTACGCTGGGCACGTATTCGGCGAAAAGCTTCCATCCGGGCGGTGTGTTTGCCCTCTTCGCTGATGGTTCCGTGCACTTCGTTTCCGATTCCATTGATCTGACCGTGTGGCGGGGAATGGGAACTTATGCCGGAGCAGAAATTGGGGGAAATCTATGATACTCGAGAACAGAAATTCAATGGTCACTGTTCCCTCTCAGTTCACCCGATGTCGCATCTACGGAACTGAACAACCCGCCTTTTTCTCCGGATTATTTTTCGCAGGATTGCTGTGTCTCACTGGAGGATGCAGTGCTGATCCGCCTTCATTGCAGGTGGAACCTCGTGAATTTGATGTGAAATACTCCAGTGAATCGCCCCTTCAAACGATTGAGGTCACTTTAAAAAACACGGGCGAGTTACCTTTGGAACTCCTTGCCGTGGAGACATGTTGTTCCCGGAGAAATCAGCGTCAGCCGGGACTCGTCTGTCAATCAGGAGATTCTGGTGATCGCCAAAGATGATCAGCCATTTCAAATTCAGTCAACGAGTGTCACCTGCGGCACGGAACGCCTGAATCTGCCTGAAGCGATCTCCACCACACCTCAATTGACCCATTCAATATCTCTGCAAATACCAGCATCCTTCCTGAAAGGCGAGTTTCTCGATTCGTTCATCGACATTCAGACCTCGCATCCGGAAATGCCTTCCCTTCAAGTACCTGTCGTTTTCTCCGAACGACCGGACCGTGCTACGGGGACGTCAACACTGAACTCTGGTAACGAAGAATGACAGGCTCACCGGGCTGTTTGTTCGGATTCCACTGTTCTGCTGGTTAACGGCGAAAGGCGACATGTTGTCGAATTCCTGCAGGACTCCCTGTTTTCCCATGACCGCGTAAAAACGCTGGCCGGTTTTCTTTCCGGTGGAATTTGAACAGGAACTGCTGCACTGTCTGGAGCGCTGGGAAACTCTGGAATCGTAACAGTCGCGGCGTTTTTTTAGCAAACAGGACGCCATCTCCGCTGGCCTGACGATGTCCGTTTTTCCTGGCGAGACAGGGGTTGAACAACACACATCGTCACCGGCACGGTGCGTCACCCGGCTAGCAAGATCGTTGTTTATGTTTTATCTGTGCCCATCTGTGATATCTGTGGTTAAAAAATGCGACTCAATGACAACCTAAGTTTGTGGATAGGCAATTGAGGCCTGGCCGCACCGGCCATAGCCGTGATGTTGCAGGCCCGAGGAAGAATTGGCAGAAAAGTTTCAGGACAGAAAAATTAATCGCAGACGAATCTCCGAGCGATGTCCACAGTCTTCCCCCTGGACTGCGGCAGCCTGCTGCCGCTTTCCAGTCCACAGCCTGCTGTGGACAACCACTTGCAATTTGAACATCGCGGACACAAGGCCACCAGGACTTCCGGCCCCAACCGACCCCGCGTCCAATGGCGTGGACTTAAGCATGGTGCGGATTTCCATAGTCGCTTTTCGCTCCGCGAAAACACACGAGAACGCTACTTTCGCGGAGCGAAAGGCGACAATAAGTCCACACCATTGGACCCCGCGTCGGTTGTGCCACGGTTTGAAAACTACAAGCGTGGTGGATCCAGCCGTCTGAACTCATTGCGCTGAGCCGGGGTAGTGTAGTTGCCAAACCTGGCCTCAACCGGCGTGAAGCCGGTTGGGGCCGGGCTGCAGAAACGGGAGATGCCTGTGACACTTCACACATGACAGCAGCCGATTCACTTCTGCACCGCTCAGAACCGCCGGCAGCTCCTTCGGTCGTTTGCCCAAGGGGATCATGTCAACATGCCACCGCCTGGGAGCAGTCGTCTTAAAGAAGAACCCCAGGCCGCAAACCGCCTGATTGAAGTGACGCATTCTGTGGACGACTCATCGGACTGACTGAAACTGAATATGCGACCAACAAGGGCGATGCAATCAGCAGGCGTCATCGTTCTTTTTGCAGTACTCTGCACGAACGTCCTGTGCTCGGTCGCCAGTCACGATCCCGGAACCATCTGCTGTCAGCGGCCGATTGACGAACTTCAACAGAAGCCGCTACACCACCACAAAGCGGTTAAGTTCAACGACCCCGCTAACCCGGTTGCCGCGAGAAAGCGTCAATGTCAAAAACCCAACTCGGCAACTCGGGTTGAGCGGATGGTTATGCCCCTACGACACCCAACTCCCACTTCGACGCACAACCCAGCGACCACTTTCGCGACGGGCAACGTAGAAGGATCCGCCGCCATCCAATGGACCATTTACCACACCAGTGACGATGGAAATCGTATCGTGGTCGCGGTATGACATGGCCAGGATACGTGGATCGAGGAACGGGTATTCAGCAAAACAGTCAATTATCGCGTGAGCGTCTGCGGACACGATCTGGGCATCGATCACGAAATCGAGTTCGCGGAGGCGACGAATGGCTTCGTGGTGCTGCCCTATCGATGCGAGGAATGGCTTTTCCGTGTATCGCCTGAAGTTCGCGATTGCCTGGGAGGCGATCTTTCGGACTTCTGTCTGGAGTGGTTCAGAAACGGTTGCAGGGTCGATTTTCGAAAACAGGAGCGCGTTGTTGCGAGAATCATCATACTGAAGGACGGTCTCAAGTAGGTGCGATTCCGCGACTAGCTCAAAGAGGGTGACCGGCCGTGACACTTGCGTATCTTGCACACATACCGCAGCAACTGTTCCCGATAGAGCAACGACTGAGGCAAGCACGCAAAAGGTCTTGCGTAATTCGAATTGAGCCGTTGTGTGGGCCAATGGACTACCCGTTGTGGCATACGACCAGGGTCACCGGATGCAGACTGGTGACGGCGAGTTCAGGAAGAGCCCGGACTGCATTCCGGTGCACCGGCTTGGTTCAAGTAAGCCGCTGTCGCGGCGGGGGTTGCTGTGAGCAAATTCTAAAGGGAAAGTCTGGCGTTTGCTATAGCGAACCGTTTTTCTGACTGTTGTGGGAGCGTCAAGGGGACGCTCTGCTTTTCAGATCTCTCGTCAGAGGCACTCTCTCATGGATCGCAGTCAGCATTCGCCCGGTCGCAACGATCACAGTAACCACAGCAACAGCAATCCCAGCGCGGCTCGTCATTCGAAGACAGGCCGGAACATCGAGCCGGCTCGCGTGGCTCCTGACACGCCGCGAGGACTCACGCACTCGCTGTACTTCAATGGTCCGCTTTCATCCCGTCACCTAGCCCCCACGAGCTCGCCTCGTGGGCTCGCAGGGCCTTTGCGCCAAGAACGAGCCTGCGGAACCGGGACGTTCGAACGCACTTCGCCTGGCGCATAGGCGAGGTAAACCCACGAGGCAAGCTCGTGGGCGGCTGGCTGTTTTGAGGCTGTGGCTCCACAGCACGCGCTCCCGTATTGTGATTCGGGATAGAACAATCAATGGATAGGAAGTCAACAGAATGTCGATCCGATTTTGAAACTCGCCCCTGGTCCCGTAGGCTGTCGGTGCGCGCTGCATGTGAAAATCAGAGAATAACAGACCGCATCGCCCGGACTTCCGCACGTCCAGGCATCCGCGCGCAGCATGTCGAATGGGCTGATTCGCAAGTTCGGCCACCAGCCCCGCTTCACAGCGTCATCTCGATGGCCCATTCCGACCATCATCGCCGATTGCTTTACCCGATACGCACTCGCGAGCTGCGATCCATCGACCGCCCTGATTTCACCGGGCTTCCTGAACAAAGCCTTCTCGAAACCCTTCGGCTTGACGCCTTCTCGTCCGCCGCCGCGAACCACGATCACGGACCCTCGATCATTCCACGCTCAAAATCCGCCAGCGCGAAGTCAAAGGCTTATTGGTTTCACAGACCGACGTTTCGCGGTTTCATTTCGCCTATCGCGGTAAAAAATGATAGAATATCGATGAAACGACTAAAGTTCCGTTCACAGCGGGGGTGAATCAAATGGTCACAAATGCGACAGAGAGCGTAGCTGAAGCTGCGAAGAAGATCTATCAGGAGAAACTTCGTGCTTCACTTGAGTTGTCTCATTTGAACCAGTTTGTTGCGATCGAGCCAATATCTGGTGACTATTTTCCTGGTACTACGCTCAGTGCCGCTATCGGCGCTTCGCGCGAGAAACACCCTGACCGTCTGGCTCACGCGTTGCGTATTGGTCAGATCGCTGCTGTCGAGTTTGGCAGAAAGATCCGATGATCGGTGTCATTGATGAGTTATCGAGTCATTACGGCTGCCGAAATCAGGTTCGGTGGACGCAATACTTGCCGATGGTTCTGGGATCGAGTTGAGTACCTTTACGTGCTTCATCGACTGGTTCGATGCGAAGAGACGCATCGAGGTGGTCGAAAACGACGGCGACCGAGCGTTGCTGGGTGTTGGGTTGCTGCTGGGATGTGAGTTTCGTGCAAACTATCGCACATTATCGCTGACGCTGACACCCGGATGATTTGATCCTCTGCTGTGAACGACCAGGGTCACCGGATGCAGACTGGTGACGGCGAGTTCAGGAAGGCCCGGACTGCATTCCGGTGCACCCGCTTGTTCTGGCGTGTTTTCGGCTTCCGTGCTCGTGCTCAGCGAAGCGGTGCTCGTCATCGTAATCGATCGCAGCATCATAATCTGCGATGGACTCGGCGACACCATCGAATTTCATAGCCATCCGAGTCAGCATCGAGACAATCCGATGCAGCATCGCTTTCATCGCTGCATCATCCTGTACCCTGATGCCTTTGATTGTCACCAGCACATCCTGAATCGCGGCACACTCCAGAGCTGAACCGCGTGCGATGTCCAGGAATCGAGCACGATCCCTGAGGCTACGTTTTCCGTTTCCCTCGGCGATATTCAGCGGTATCGATTGGGCAGCACGAAGCCCAGGATACGTTTTGTTTTCCCTGTTTGCCACCCGTTTTCTCTGGTGGTGTCACAATATTTGATCCCTGCACAATTGATGGCGCCCCCTCGCAGATCCGGACGTGCGCAGTTAACGCATTCGGCTCCCAGACGTCACTTAGCTTCTGTCGGTTCAGGGCAGAAAACAATCCGCAACGGGACCATCACGACGTTGCTGCCCCCTTGCTCGTGACGCCGAGGAACCTGGTCCCGTCCCAGCCCAGGGGATAGGGCTTGCTAAATCGTCGTTTATCGAGATCCGGGGGATCGGTGTCGACGACTGTCAGGTGGCACTGCATCAATGCCATCGGTTCGGAGGTCAGCGAGTCAACGAACGACGAGATCACGGTCGTGGCCTCGTGCGGCCGGGCACATTGGCCCCAGCAGCGGCAATTGTTGGACGTTCCGTGTACATAAATGAACGCAAACGGCTTCAAGACACGAGTGAAAACAATCAGATTGACGTAGAAGCCACCACCATCGTTGTAGAGCTTCGACGTTGTCTCGAATCCGAGACGTTCGCGGGTCAAATGAAAGAGGCGAGCGATCAGCCATGACGCAAGCGGAGCCGTTCCGAGGTCCGGAAAACCAGCTGCGGCACGGACCATATCGTCAAGGACCGCAGGTCCGAAGGTGACGCCATCAGGAAAAGAGGAAGGCATGCGGTGCATG
Source organism: Fuerstiella sp. (assembly GCA_022843805.1). Taxonomy (GTDB): domain Bacteria; phylum Planctomycetota; class Planctomycetia; order Planctomycetales; family Planctomycetaceae; genus F1-80-MAGs062. The sequence continues at coordinate 82,187 of JALHMY010000012.1, read as the reverse complement.
TCAACGACGTAGCCCACATCGTCGTGCCAAAAAACACCGTCCATTCGCTTCCTCCAGCGCCGAACGACGATGATCACCTGGCGGCGGGAGACGATTCATTATTGTCAGCAACCGTGCTACCGCCGCTCGGGTGCACCGGCTTGTTCGCCGACAGGCTTCTCCACGTTGGTCGGCCCGATGCAGCTTGCCGTCGCCGAGCATCTTCGAGAATCGCCATGATGTCGCCGCCAAACTTCTCCGCCAGCCGTTCCCGTGTGCGATGAATCTCTTCAATCGTAGAATCAACATCAGCTTTTTGGATCATTCTCAACCATCTCCTCAGGTGTGCAAATGATTGGTATTGGAACGCCGAGATCATTCAATACCCTGTGAATTCTCTGAAGAATTCTGGCATTGGCAATGTGTCGACAATTCGAGGTCAACAGATAGTCTACCCGATGGTAAGCCGTCATCGCGATGTGAAGGGCGTCAAATAGTGCCTTCGGCGGAAGAATTGCACGAGCCATGATTTCACTCGCAATCCGCTCAATTCCTGGATCGGCGGTCAGCAGCGGAATACCGTCAAGCAATTCGAGACGCCTGGCAGAAAGATCAGGGTCACCATCTGCGGCTTCATCAATCACGTACTGAGACGTCACAAGTTCATAGTTGGGCCGTTCGTCGTCCCACCATTTGTGCCTCAGCACCTGCCGAGCCGCTGCCACAACCTGCGTACCTGGCCGCTGCCTGAGATAGCTTACGATCGATGTTTCAATGTAGATCGTCGGCATGAGATTGGTTCAGTCGGCGAACGCCAGTGATCAGCGGGTTGTAGCAGCTGATTCGCGGATACATAAAAACGGATGGTCCACAACTCCGCTGCATCCCATTGTTCGTCGGGATTCTGCGATGTAATCTGACTCGTACTCGTACTCAGCATCGCGGTACTCGTACTCGCTCGATCCCTCCGATACCCCGGCCGTTCGTTGAATCAGTCGAGTCAGCATTGACACAATTCGCTTCAGATCCGTTTTGCCATGTCGATCGGAGTCATCATCAATCGCGTCGCAGACTCGAAGCACATCATGAATTGCGGCACATTCCAGGGCCGATCCATGAGCGATTTCAAAGAATCGATTCTTGTCCCTGAGGCTTTGTTTTCCATTTCCTTCGGCAATGTTCAACGGAATTGATTGAGCCGCGCGAAGCCATTGGTCACGAGCCTGTCGATTCGCCCCGCCAAGTGACCTGGCGATCTGATACGAGAACGCAACGTAGTCGATCGAGAGACAATAAACGTCGAGTCGTTCATGGTCGAAAGTCGGTTCTGCCATCACGATCCTTTCGAGTACCGTTGCACTGAGTACGAGTACGACTGTTGCAGCGAACATTCCAGTAACCCAAACTCAGTTTAGGGTAACAACCCCGCTGGGTTTCGGGATATTCAAAACTGGAAGTCGAATTTATCAAAATTCAAAAGTGCCCTCAAGGGTGTGCTTGCAACCACTTTAGGGTATAGATCGAAAATCCACAACTCAGGTGGCTGTGCGGCTCGCTTCACCAAGTCTTGTTGGCTGTCCAGCAGGTCGATCAGCAGCAATGCCCATAGTACATGGCTTGCGTCGTCGGGGTTGACTGATGAGCGTTGAACGTTTTCCTGGCAACAGAAGTTCCGGCATGGCAACGTCTGCAAGCGGTGCTGATGCATTACGCGTTGAGCACCGAGACGGCTTACATCGCCTGGGTCGAGCGTTTTATGAGGTTCGTCGGCAGCGAAGATCTGGAGCAATTCGGGGCGTCGGAACTGAAAGATTCTCTCACGGATCTGGAGTAATCCTGTTTCATCGAATGAGGCGACAAACCTCCTCAACGGCTGATACCGTGAAGGGTTACGATTTTTTTTGTGTCGGCCTCAGCTGTGAGAGCACAAAGGTCCGTCGACAACGTCAGAATGCTCGCAGCAAATCATGGCATTGTACGGAGTGAAGCGACGCATTCTGTGCACTCATCATCGGGCTGCCTGAGACTGATCCGCAGACCACCAGGGGCGATGCAATCAGCAGGCCTCATCGTTCTTTTCGCGGTGCTCTGCACGAACGTCCTGTACCCGGTCGCCAGTCACGATCTCCGAACCGTTTGCTGTCAGCGACCGATTGACTACCTTCAAAAGAAGCCACCACACCCCCACAGAGCGGTTAAGTTAACGCCTCGGTTATCTGTGTCATCTATAGGTCAAATGGCTACAGTGCTTTAACCACAGCCCTTCATTGCCAGAGTCTCTATGCACTCCATTTGGCGACGCTGGTCCTCATCTGGTAATTGCCGTTTCCAGTCACGCTCGCTTAAATTGTCGTTGAACCGAAAACAGGAGCAAAACGCTGCCCCCGCATGCACCCGGGAACCGATCACCGCAGGGCTGCTTCCTTTCGGATCTGACCCGGTTTGGCTGGTCCCGCCGCAATTGGAGGCAGCGTTTCACCCCTGATTATTCAAACGTCCCCGCGGGCAACGTGAACAGAACATTATTCAGCCATGGCGAGTTAATCGCAAGGCCACCGGCGATCTAATATCGATTAATCGGCCCTTGCAGCCCCCGAAGCATGGAGATCCGGCATTAATCCATGAAGATGCGGCCGTAGCCTTTGAAGATCACATCCAGCAGGTCGCGGCCTTCTTCAGTCGCTCGATACCGAATAAATCCCTCGCCGGTCTGAGCATTTTCTGCCACGATTCGAACGTTGTCTTCCTCGCTGTACATCCAGGATAACTCCTGAAGAAGCTCAAATATCTGATGCAGAGCTTTCTCTTCAGACGGCAGAAAGACTTCTCCGTCCAGGAATAACTGATAGGCGTACTCTTCCAGTTTCGGCCATGGAAGATTTGCAGACGAACCCCGATAATAGGGTTCAAGAACCGAATGATCGTCTGGCTTCACATTAGGATTGTGCAGCATGTCGATCGCGTTCCAGGGGCAGATCGTCAGCTGGTACAGCTCAGAACTGTCGTTTGGAGATCGATAACACATCTGACAACCAATGCAGCGGCTGGTATCAATCTGATGGTAGCTCTCTGATGGAACAGGGCTGACCACCTCATAAATGCAGTCCACCGGACAAACCGACGCGCACGAATTGCACGACGTGCAACTGTCCTTGTTAATCACGTTGATGTAACGAGTTTCCTTCTTCCGGTCTGACTTGCGAGTCCGGAAGTAGTCAGTCATCGAAATGGTCATCGTCGTGCCACTCTGAATAAATGTTCAGAAATAATTACAGGAAATGTCGCGTGGAAACGCCGCAGGATACTGATTGATCCTACTCGGAACTACCCCGACTGGCCTGCGCGATCGGCGAAAAACGAGGATCACCGCAGTGTTTTCCTGTGTATGAGAAGATTTTGTCTGAAAAATCAGGCCCTGCGGAATTCCGGACGAGTGAGCGTTTCGCAAATTCCGCCCGATTCGCCAGACAAATTCGGGGGTATCCCGGTATCATAAACTGTTGCTGCAACGTATCTGGCGATCCCTGTTGACAGGATTTTTCTGGAGGATTTCATGCTGAAACCAGAATTCAAAACTGTTCGACCGGTCGGCAGGATCGTGCTTGCAATCCTATTTTCCGCAGTGGTGACGACGGCAACCACGATTGCAGGTTTCTGCGCAGATACTGCTCTGACCGCTGATGAAATCCGGACCAATGAAATCGGGACCGATGAAAAAGGTCCGGAAGTAAGGGTTTCGGCAGAAACTGCCGAAACGGGTTCGACGCTTAGACATTCAACCTTACCTACACAGTCAACCTCACCGTCGACCGCCCCGCTGACCTGGGAAGAGACGGCCCGGCAGATCGATCAGATATTTGCCGAGTCATGGCAGGCCCAGCAGGTGACGCCAGCTCCTCTGGCAGACGACAGCGAATTTCTGAGACGAGTCTGGCTGGATCTCGCCGGACGTATTCCTTCGATATCGGAAGCTCGTCAGTTCCTGTCGGACAGTAATGCCAAAAAGCGAACCGAACTGGTTGAGCAGCTTCTGGACAGTCCGACTTACGTGCGACATTTTACGATCGTCTGGCGAAAAGCGATCATTCCTCAGGCCAGTGAGCAGGTTCAGTTTCGCGGTTTGATCCCGGGATTTGACGCATGGCTTTGGCAGCATATCGCGGAGAATTCGCCATACGACCAACTGGTGCGTGAGATCATTACAACTCCTGTTCGCGGAGCCGCTCAGAATGGTGTTTTGAATTCCGCCAGCAGTCCGGAAGCATTTTTCCTGTCGAGAGAACTTCGGCCTGAGAATCTGGCGGCCGGCACGTCACGCGCCTTTCTGGGAGTGCGACTGGATTGTGCTCAATGCCATGATCATCCCTTTGACAAATGGAAGCAGGCCCAGTTCTGGAATCTGGCCGCGTTTTATGCTGGCTTTGGTCGTGAAGGAGACACCCCGGACTCGACGCCTCTGATGCAGGCGGGCGGCGAACGATCGGGAATTCGCACCATTCAAATTCCGGGCACAGAAAAGATGGTACCGGCCGTGTTTCTGACGGGAAAACAGCCCGAATGGGCAGCCGAATCTGTTTCCTCCAGAGACGTGCTGGCTCAATGGGTGACTGACCGCAACAACCCGTACTTCGCTCGAATGGCGGCCAATCGGATGTGGGCACAGTTCTTTGGACAGGGGATTGTTCAGCCCATCGACGATTTTTCCGACAACAATCCGCCTTCGCATCCGGAAGTGCTCGAACTGCTGGCTGAGCAGCTGGTGGCCCATGATTACGACCTGAAATTTCTGATTCGAACGATTACGGCCACTCGAGTCTATCAAACGGCGAGTCAGCAGACGGACCCAGGCCAGTCGGATCCCGCCCATTTCGCGCGTTCGGCATTGCGAGGCCTCACACCCGAACAATTCTTTGATTCATTGGCGGAGGCCGTTGGCTTCTATCAGCCCTATCGCTCAGGAAATCCCTTTGTTCTGGACGACAGTTCGGCTCGCACTCGTTATCTGGAATTGTATCGCGATGAGGCAGAATCTCCCCTGCAGCGTGAAACCACGATTCTCCAGGCACTGGCGATGATGAATGGTGAATTTGTCGACAATGCCACCAGCATCGAACGCAGTCGGACACTTCGGGCCGTGGCCGATTTTCCTCTGATGAATGATGAGCAGAAACTGGAGACGCTGTTCCTTGCGACACTCAGCCGTCCACCTTCCTCCAAAGAGCATCAACAGTTCTACAACTATCTTTCTTCCGGCGGGGCGACGGGTGAAAAGAACACGGCCCTGTCCGATATCTTTTGGGTTCTGCTGAACAGCAGTGAGTTTCTGCTCAATCATTGATTCAGATTCACTGGCGCAAGTGCAAATACAGAATGGGAACAGTCACCATGAAAACAGGCATGCTTACTCGACGTGAAATGGCCCGTTACTCCGGACTGTCACTGCTCGGAACAGCAATGTCCGGCTGGCTGCCTGCTCTGGCTGCTCAGACTCAGACGGCTGCCGTCAAACCTCGCCGATCCTGTATTCTGCTGTGGATGTCGGGCGGCCCAAGTCAGATGGAGACATTTGACCCAAAACCCGGGCATGCCAATGGAGGTCCGACGACTGCCATTGAAACCAGCGTGCCAGGAATTCAGATCGCCGACAATCTGCCAAAACTGGCAACCATGATGGACCATCTGGTTCCGCTGCGGTCCATGGCCACAAACGAAGGTGATCATACACGGGCAACGTATTACCTGCGAACCGGCTATCTTCCGCAGGGACCCCTGCAGTATCCGTCGATGGGCGCTTTTATCAGCAGACAGTTGCGGCAGGAACCACTGGATCTGCCCTCGTTCATCAGCATTAATCCCTTTCGAGCATTCAGTCCGGCAGCATTCGGGCCTGGATTTCTTGGTCCGGCCTGGTCACCGCTGATTGTCGCCGCTCAGCGTCAGGGTGATTCTGATGTTTCGTTTGAAGTGCAGAATCTGAAACTTCCGTCAAATGTTACAGAAGCTCAGGTGGATGCCAGACTTCGTTTACTGTCTGCTCAGGAACACGATTTTCTGGCGCAGCGTCCCGGCAGTCCAGGGGCCAGTCATCTGGAATCCTATGCTCAGGCTGTGCGGATGATGAAATCCGGTTCGGTTGCCGCCTTCAATCTGGATCAGGAAGACGATCAGTTGCGAGACGCCTATGGGCGAAACGCATTTGGTCAGGGATGTCTGCTTGCCCGCCGTCTTGTTGAACAGGGAGTTTCCTTTGTCGAAGTTTCACTGAATGGTCTGGATGTGGCAGGCGGTGCAGGATGGGATACGCACGCAGACAATTTTAAGTCGGTGAAATCTCTGTGCGAAGTGCTGGATCCGGCATGGGCGACGCTGATGTCTGATTTGAAACAGCGAGGCCTGCTCGACAACACCCTGGTAGTGTGGATGGGTGAATTCGGACGAACTCCAAAGATCAACGAGAATTCCGGACGTGATCACTGGCCCGGCAGCTGGAGCACCGTTTTGGGTGGTGGAGGAATTCGTGGTGGTCAGGTGTATGGAAAAACGAGTGACGATGGAATGGAAATTGTCGAAAACCGGCTCACGGTTCCCGGCCTGATGGCAACGATCTGCCGTTCACTCGGGCTGGATCCGGAGTCCACAAATCTCAGCCCGGTGGGGCGTCCGGTGCCACTCGCGGATCACGGTGCAGTTGCAGTCGAGCAGGTATTGAGCTGACGCTCGCGGTTGGGACGGATTGCCGGGATTTCAGTGATTCTTACCTGCTCGATTTTTGGCAATGATCCACGGAAACGGTTAAGTAAGGCATTACCTTTCCGGAACCGTCTTCAGATCGTACAGAGTGGCTGTTGGCGCATAAGCCGAGCTTCACTCACTTCGACACAACACAGGTTGATTCACCAGGCAATTCATCTCACCAGGCAATCAAAGATGCAGGTATTCGATTCTCGATTTGTAGTACCCGCGTCTTTGGAGGCAGTGTCTGCATTTCATTTTCAGCCGGGCATACTGAAAGTTCTGACGCCCCCGCTGATGATCATGCAGGTACATCGGTTTGAGCCGCTCGCGGAGGGTTCCATCGCTGAATTCACCATGTGGATGGGGCCACTGCCGGTCTACTGGAGGGCAGTCCATTCGAACGTTAGTCCCGACGGATTCACTGATACTCAGGTGGCTGGTCCGATGAAGTTCTGGCAGCACACTCACCGATTCTCACGGATCGACGATCACCACACTGAGGTTCATGATCATATCGAGTTTGAACACTGGCCGGGACGGCGAGGCCTTCGTTCTCACCTGCTGTTTCCGCAGATCGGTTTGAAGGCCCTGTTCATGATCCGAGGCCATATCACAAAGAGAGAGATCCGAAAATCTGCGAGGTAATTCCAGTCAACGCGAACAGGTAAAGAATCAGACAAGCCCTCTTAACCAGCGTTGCTGTGAAGCATTTTTGGAGTGAAAACATCGCGATTCAACCCGGAACGGGTTTCACAACAAAGCCTGTCGGCAGCGTCGTTAAGCATTTTTGGGATGCTCCACGAGGGAGGCCCTGTATGAGCTGGAGAAAACGTCAGTCGGAATACGACCGAATCCACAGGCGAATGAGTCGTCTTTTCGGCTTCATCTTCGGGGCAATTCAGGGCGCGGTTCTGGGTCTGCTGATCAGTCTTGCAGTGAAAACGTTTCAGGTCTTTTTCCCAGGCGATACACTTCGAACGAACTGGCGTTGTTTCGCTGGTTCGATCGAACACGGAGAAATCGCACTCGGTGGGCTGACGCCGCACCGCGACGCTTTTGCCGCCCGGCAGATGAGTCTTCGTGCCGGGCGGGAATCGCAGTTCGTCACTCGGAGAGTGACGGCTACTTTTAAATCGCAATTTCTCAATCCAAACGTTCCTTCGCCATAGATTGAACTTATACAGCAGGGACGGTCACGATCGGTCCATGTCACATCATTTTCGAGAGGTGGTTCCGGACGACTCCACGGTCGATTTCGTTTCGTTCGCTGTAGCTTCGCGGCTGAGCATAACGTCCGTGAATCCCTTTAAGTCTGTCCAGAGTGTGCCTTCACCGGCGTACAGCAGATCCAGCTGAACATCTTCCGGCAGGCCTGAAGCAAATACCCACTGATTATATGCTGATCCTGAACCGAAAGCATCTACAGCCAGTTTGAACAGTTCTGATTTGGCTTCGGCTTCCGCCTGTTTGCTGCCTGCTGTTGCTTTTCCAAGAGTTACCGTGGCTTTTGCTTCCAGTTCAGCCGTCTGACGAGCAATGACGGCCACCTTCTTCAGAGTTTCAGCTTTAGTTTCTTCCGCTTTCTTATCACCTTCGGCACTTGCCTCGGCAACCAGCTTTTCCGTTTCGGCGCTAATGCGTTCTGTTTCGAGCTCCACCTTCTTCTCCGCTTCACGCAGAGTGGATTCGGTACGTGATGTGAGCTGTTCCTGGTCTCTCGTCAGCTTCAGTTCATCGGCAACAAATTTCTCCTGGATGGGTTTGCGAACTTCCTGCGGAATATGAATATTCCGAACAAACCCATGAAGTAAGGTCAGGCCCTTGTCTTCCAGAATCTTATGAAACGAATCGGACACGTCGTCCTGAAATTTTCGTCGAGTGTCACCGACCAGAAGATCCACAGCGCCCAGCGAAGATCCCTTGTTTCGGCAGATGCTTTCAATCTGAGGTACCACGACTTTGGCTTCAACTGCCTCCAGCGTGCCAAACTTGCGAATCACATCAGCCGCCTGTTCGGGCATGATTCCCCAGACTGCGGTAAAGTCCATATGAATGCGAAAACCGTCGTTTGACGGGAAGGCAATTCCGCTTTCATCGTCCATGACAGCAGGTTCACCACTTTCATCGAGTTCGGGGATTCCATCTCGACTAACCAGATTGGATTTCACTGACTTTTCGGCGAATCCCACGCCAATGATGTCGATGTGCTGCTCATTCGGATTGACGGGATACAGGCCGGGCTGCAGAACCTTCTCCTGAATACCGGCTTTCGCATCTGTCAGTTCGTTATCGGTAAGATTTGTGACAACGCCAACATAGCCAGCGGGAATGGACACCCAGCCGGCATGCTTGACCTGTGCGCCCGAAGTGATGGTTTTTTCCTTGATCACTTCCACCGTGTAAGCATAGTCATTGATTCGATAAACGCCAGGGCCGAAGACCTGTCGCAGGATGCCCTTTTGGCTCGTCTGGTCAAGATCGCCATTGACGAGGAACTGACCGCCGGTCAGATCACTCCCCATTTTGCTGGACACCAGGGCCACTTCACCCGGTTTAACAACAGTGTCCGGCACAAGGCGAGTCTCCCACCAGCCCAGCCAGCAAAAGTGTCGACCCGGGCCACGCATTTCCTTAAGGATGCCAATTTCCAGAGGCCGCCCCTGTTTGTCGACTTTTGCAAACTGGCCGGGGGACGCAACAGGCCGACCGCCTGGCAGGAATGGCAGCGGGGGACCCTTATATCGCATTACCAGACTGTGACCCACAGGCACGTAGATGCGATTGAAAGTCCATTCGAAAATCTCATAGGCAACCAGCATCATCACAACGGCCTGAACGGCAAATGCCGCTCGGGAGCGAAAGAAGCGGGCAAAAAGATTATTAGATGTCACTGCAGAAATCTCCTGAAATGTTGATCGGCTGGTGTTAAGAAGCCCTGACAAAACCTGCGTGAGCCGCGACGTCAGGGGTTCTAATTCGAGGCCGTGTCTCCGGATGCGGCAGCACTGTCACCAGCCATGGCTGGTGTGCTCGCCGATACATTTGCCGACTTGCTTTGAGGTTCCGCAAACGATTCAAAGATTCTCATGATCGGACTGTCCGCAGTGTTGACCATGATCTTTCGATACGATGCAGACAGCTTCTGAAACAGCACATATTGAGCGTATCCATGGCCATCGCCGGCGAATGCGGAGACGGCCGTTTTCCAGCCGGAGGCCGCCGCTTCGTTCTCAAAACGTACAACGTCGGCAGCCGCCTTTCCGCGAGCCTCAATCGCAGCAGCTTCATCGACCGAAGCGTCCAGTTTCAGCTGTGCAACCGCCAGCTGCTCGCTCGCTTTGGTGACAGCCACTTCCTGTTCCTGCTTCGCCATTGTGGTGATCCTGACAATCTTCTGTTCAGCAGCTACGAGTGCCTGTTTCTGCAGGACCATGGCTTTCTCAATTGCCAGCTTTTGTTCTGATTCCTGCTGAAGTGTCTGCTGCTGATACTGCAGTTCCTGCTGTTTGGCAATTTCGCGTTTTCGCACAGGATCAGCAATCTGCTGAGGAGGACGGATCTTTGTGATCAGCGCCTGAATCACTTCGATACCTAACGGCTGGCAGGCCTCTCGCATGGACTTTTCGAAGGACTCCTGAAAGCTGGTGCGTGTTGTTCCCTGAATAAACTCACGCCCGGAAGAACTTGATCCCTGGAGTCGGCAGAAACTTCGAGCATTCGGCATAATCACCGTCTCCACGATCTCACGATCAATCTCCGGACCATTCTGATCCTGATTAAACAACACATAGACTTCTGCGGCCTTCTCAGGATTGACTCGAAATTCGATGACACCGTCGAGACTGACCCAGAATCCATCCTTTGAAGGGAAGCCCATATCACCTTCTTCACCAAGATTGAATCTCTGACTTCGGCAGTCCACGAGATCAATTCGCTGTACATAAGGATTGAGGTAGTGTGTGCCCGGTTCCAGCGCTTCCTTCTGGACGCCCCGTTCGCCAGGTTCAACTAAAAGCTGATTCGGGTCTGAGGCCAGTGGAGCTGCGAGGTTGGTCACAACTCCCTTAAAGCCTGCCGGAACTGTCACCGGTTCGTGAATCTCGACCGTGTAAAGGTGCGGATTTACCGGATACCTGCCAGGATTCAGAACACCTGGCATAATGCCCTTGGTCAGCGCCTCGCCGTCAGCATCGACTCTGGCCAGGAACTCCCCATAGCCCAGATCATCGCCCGTCAGACTGATTTTGACTCCCATCTGACCGGTAGCAATTTCGACCTGACGCACCACTTCCCATGACCATCCATAGGGGTTATAGAAATAGCGGCCCTCTGTGAGTACCTTCTTTTGGATCCCTTTAAATTCGTCCGCAGGTGCCACTTCTTCGCTGTTGGGCAGGTCCCTTCCCGTTTTTCGCACCAGAACAGCGATTTCCCCGCTGCCCACATCAATTCGAAAACTGCTGTAAACTGCCCAGGAAACTCCGACTGCCAGGGCCGAAAACAGTACAACCGTGACCAAAGCAGCCCCGCTCGGTGGCCTTGGCGGACGCCGGGAAATTACCGAATCATCTGACATATAAGTCTCTCCTGGTGAGCCGAATGGTTTCAGCCGATACGCGGTTCGAAGCACGCGGACAGCCCTCAGAATTCGCGATCTGATAGCCAAACGCGATTTGAGCGGTCGCGGATCAGTAGTTTTGGCGATTTTCTGCGGCGCCAGATGTACCGTAGGTTGTGCACTGCGGCGAACAGCCTTCCGCTGTCTGCTTCCGGAGCCCGGAATGCAAACGTTTTTGTTCTGTTGATTTCTCGCGACCAGCTGATTCCGGTGGAATGATCGTTGACAGCAGACGAATCCGAAAAGGCGGTTTAGTGCGGACAGACGGCCGGGTGATTCCCGTGCGGGTCCAACCACCAAAAACGGTTATCCGAAATCTCCGGAGGCCCTGAGCCGTCCGAATGTAATGAACGTAGTCTCGAAAGCACCTCATTCACCTGAACATCGTTATTCGTCCGGTTGCTGCCAGGGTAAGACAGCGACCGCTGGCATGTGAACTATGTTATGGGGGGCACTCTCTTTCGATTCAGCCGTTACAGTTAGCGCCATCACATCAGAGGGTATCTCGTCCCGTTCCGGATTTGTTTCAGACTTCCTCGCTGATCCTCCAGTCATTCATGAGTGGTATTTCTTCACTAGCACGCATCGTCATGGGCCTTGCCTGTCTGACGATCAGTGGACTGCTCGTCGCCGGGCTCCTGGGACTAATCCCGGATCCGGCTGATTCGATCAGGAAGTCGCGCGCCGCTTTTTGCGAAACAGCGGCCATCAGCTTCACCACACTTGCTCCACACATGGACATCAGTCAGATCCAGGCAGCGCTGAAGGAGATTTCGTCGAGGCAGACTGACTTAAACTCCCTGGCTATCCGCCGCACATCCGGTGAAATGATTGTTGAGATCGGTCAACATGCCGATTCGTGGCAAACCACACCGGACAGGGCTCTTGAGTCATTCGAGTTTCTGGTGCCAATCGCCACAAGCGGCCAGAAATGGGGGCAGCTGGAAGCCAGATTTCAGGATGAACATTACTCGGTGCTGGGTATTCCGGTTCGCACCGATATTGCTCTTGCCATCTTTATGGGGCTGGCACTTACGACGTGCTTCTACTTTTATCTGAAGAAGATACTCAACCATCTCAATCCATTTCGGATTGTGCCGCCGCGTGTACGGGAGGCTCTGGATGCATTGGCGGAAGGGTTGCTGATTCTTGATCGGCAACACCGAGTGGTACTGGCGAATTCAGCATTCTCAACCGGAATTGCTGTGGATTCTGCGGTGCTGCTGGGCCGTAACGCCGGGCAGATCGGCTTTCGGCGAACCGAAGAAGGAATGTCAGAGGCTTTTCCGTGGGAAAAAACAAATGCCGACGGAGCCCCGATAAGAGGCTCACTGCTGAAATTCGGAACAGGCACATCTGAACGCACGTTTTCGGTCAGCACTGTACCCATACATGATGATCGCGGAAAATGCCGAGGGGTTGTCGCGAGCTTTGAAGACGTTACAGAACTGGATCGCAAGCAAAAGGAACTCCGGGAAGCACTCAGCTCTTTAAAGAGTTCCAGTGATGAAATACGCCAGCAGAACCGGGAACTGGAATGGCTGGCGACTCGTGATGCACTGACAGGCTGTATGAACCGTCGCAGCTTTTTCGATGTCTTTGAGGACATCTGGTCGGAAGCTCTTCGATCACACGACAACATCTGCGCAGTGATGCTGGATATCGATCACTTCAAGTCAATCAATGACCGTTATGGCCATGCAACCGGTGACGAAGTTCTTCGCAAAGTGGCCACCACTATTATGTCTATGGTGACCGAATGTGATGTGGTTTGTCGCTATGGCGGCGAAGAATTCTCCATTCTCATGCCACGAACCGACCTTGATGAAGCCACGATGCGAGCCGATCGCATTCGAGTGGAAATTATGCGAATGTCGACTGGCCATGAAGGACTCTCGATCACCGCAAGCTTCGGGGTTTCCTGCACAACCCTAAAGTCTATTTCCCCTCAGGATCTTCTGGATCAGGCGGACAAGTGCCTTTATGTGGCGAAGCGTTACGGCAGGAATCGAGTGGTGCGTTTTGACAAATCTCAGGATCAGGCTGAGCGAGTCGGAGAGGCAGGCCACCTGAACAAAGACCGAATTCCGGTTCGTTCAGAAAACGTGACGATTCCCTATCAGGCCGTGTCCGCTCTGGTGTCAGCCCTGTCGTTTCGTGATCATCGCACAGCCGCACACTGTCGCCGGGTCGCTGACCTGTGTGTTGCGACTGCAGAGGGACTGCTGTCCATGCGTGAATGCTACACGCTGGAGATCGCGGCACTCCTGCATGACATCGGAAAAATTGGAATACCGGATGCCATTCTTCATAAGGTCGACAAACTGACCGAAGCGGAATGGGACATTATGCGGCGTCACAGCGCAGTCGGCATTCAGCTGATTCGGGCATCATTTGCTTCAAGTGCCCTGACAGAGATTATGGAACAGCAGCATATCTGGTTCGATCTCAGTAATCTGAACCACACCTTCCCGCCGGGTACTCGCCCGGGTCTCAGCAGTCGGATTCTGGCCATTGTCGATGCATACGATTCAATGACATCCGATACAGCATACCGTCGAGGACTCAGCCATACGGAAGCGATCGAAGAACTGCGTCTCTGTGCGGGCACACAGTTTGATCCCGAGCTTGTTGAACGGTTTGTGCTGGCCATTCGACTTCAGTCCGGTACAACAGCAGTGCTGCCCCAGGTTTCCACGGACACGGCTCTGAATATCGGTCTGCAGATCGAGCGACTCGTCGCGGCACTCGATGATCAGGATTTCGACACACTCAGGGAACTTGTCAGCCGACTACAAACCACAGCCCTGCAGTGCGAAATTCCGCATATGGCCAGCGTTGCCAGCCTGTTGCATCAGTCGCTGCATGAAGACGCGGATCTCATTGAGGCGATGCAGATCGCCACTGAACTGCTTGATCTTTGCCGCCTGACACAGGTATCACTAATTCAGGGCATTCCGAGACCGGACGAAAAGAAGTACGCTGTACGGACACCAGCGGCAGGTCAAAAAAAAGGAGGCGATCCCGTATGTCGGATCGCCCCCCCAATTTAAGTCAGTACTCCAGAAGCGTTCCGCCGCTGACACAAAGTACCAGGGCAGACCGTTGTAACCCGAAGTGTCGAACGGATTGATCCAGCAACTATTCGATTTCGTATTCCCGCGCCAGAGTATCCAGTGCGTCAGTCACCTGGGTTTCGCTCATGCCACCGGCTCGCACAATTTCTGTGCTGGCTTCGATATTGCCTGTCAGTTCCCGGGCTTTTGCGGAAAAACGACCATTCGCATCATACGAGTAGGTAATTTCCAGAGGAGAACCCTTGGGAAGGTTGGCTGGCAGATTGAAGACCCGGAAGTCACCGATCATTTCGCAGGCCGTAGGATCAACCGCATCGCCTTCCAGCACTTCTACATGGATTCGCTGCTGATTAAGACTGTTCGTTCCGAATCGCTGGCTCACATTGTGAGGCACAGGAGTATTCTTCGGAATCATAATGTGATTGATCTTACGAGTCTTGTCCTTCGGATCGGTGATCTTAATACCAAGCGAGTGCGAGTTAACATCAGACGTTCGAACGGAGTTAAGTCGTTTCTGAACGGCTTCGGTGACCGGATTACCCTTGTCACCATAACGAGCCTGCAGAATGGCAGCGTGAATTGCAGCGCCTTCAGCAACAGCACGCTCCGGAGCCAGCTTTCGTGATGGCTCTCTCTGAGTCACTTCGCGAAGCATCTGCTCCACCACCGGCATGTAGGTTGAACCACCAACCAGCACCACTTCGTCCAGATTTCCAGGTTTAATTCCCGCCTGATGCATTACCAGTTCGGTGGTGTCTTTCGTTCGCTGCAGCAGGTCAGCCGTCATACGTTCAAAATCGGAACGTGACAGGGAAACGGAAAGCGTGTTTCCCTTGTAGTAGACACTAATGGGGACCTGAGATTTGGAACTCAGATCTCGCTTGGCGTCTTCTGCTTCCTGATGGAACGTCAGCATGGTCTCCGGATCCTCACTCGGATCCACCCCAAACTTCTGACGGAACTGCTCTACCAGATGGTCGGCCAGTCGCTTACTCCAGTCGAGACCACCCAGCATCACGTCCCCGTCCGTCGCCAGAACGCGGAAACTGGTTGGCGTATAACGGACTACGGTAACGTCGAAGGTACCGCCCCCAAGGTCATAAACCAGAATCGTCTTTTCTTCGCTCTTCAGATCGGTTCGACCCAGCTCTCCCCGATTCCAGGCGTAAGCAAGAGTTGCAGCCGTTGGTTCGTTAATGATGTCGACAACATTCAGCCCGGCAATTCGACCAGCATCCTGAGTCGCTTTGCGACGCACATCATTGAAGTAATAGGGAACGGTGATAACAGCATTTGCGATCGGTCCAATGACCTTTTCAGCATCCTGCTTCATCTTCTTCAGAATCAGGGCAGAAATGAATTCCGGTGTTAGTTTCTTGTTCTGGTAGACAACATAAAAATCCTTGTTGCCCATCTCACGCTTAATCGCCTCAATGATCGAACTGGGATCAGCGACCGAGATTCGCTCAAACGAAGGGCCGACAACAACACGGTCTTCATCCAGCAAAACCACAGAAGGCGTAATCGGACGTCCGTCGGCATTGTTCAGGACGACCGGATTGCCATCCTTATCAATTTGCGCGATGGCGCTGTATGTGGTGCCGAGGTCGATTCCGACCGTGTTACCCTCAAGGAACTTCATGGTGACCCTCAGATTCTAGAAAACTGACATCAGATACTTGATGGATTGCCATCCTTGCCGGCAACTGCTTCCCCGCAAAACACCAGATTTTCTGATGTAAAACTGCCTTGAAGCATGAAGTCCTGGGGGAATCACTGACGAGTACGCCGGACGAATTCACGTTCGCCTTCGCACTCGTGAGTCATTTCCCTGAAGATTCTGTCAGGCGGAGCGAGACGATTCAAGCGGCAGACCCGGCGAAATGCGGTATCGGGGAAGACCGGATCCCAAAGCTGGTGCCGCCCTGCTCACCTGCACCCACAAAACTGTCCACCTGTCCTTCTCTGACTTTCGTCCCTCTCTGCTGCCAGAAACAACGACCCGCATTTCTACAGACAGTGAATGATTCTGTCCAATAACTCCCAGTCTGCAAGCATTTTTCGGCCTTTTCGCATTTCAGCCTTCTAACTGATCGGCCGCCCATTTTGCCAGCGCCTGCTGGACTTCCTTCATCACGCTGTCGCCGGCCGCCCGCGCCTGATTCAAATCGGTACCATGGCCGGAATCGGACTGACAAAAAAAGTAAAACTTAATTTTCGGTTCAGTTCCGGATGGCCTTGCGGCAATCTGCACTCTGACAGGACTGGCAGGATCCGATTTGTAAATCAGCAGATCTCCGCGAGGTGCAACGATTGTTCCAACAGACTGACCGCCCGGAATCGCCTTACGTTTTCCGGAGCTGTAATCGGCCACCTCAGTGAAACGAACCGGACCGAACTGGGCGGGCGGATTCTCTCTCAGTGTCTGCATCAGCCCGTCAATTTTCGCTTTTCCGACGGGCCCCTCACAATAGATCGATTTTTGCCCTTCACAGTGGTAACCACACCGCAAATAGAGGTCGTCCAGCTGATCCAGAAGCGTTTTTCCCGCAGCTTTCAGCTCTGCCGCAAGTTCGAGAATATAAATTGCGCATACGGCGGCATCCTTATCGCGACAATAATCTCCTGCCAGGAACCCGATCGACTCTTCTGTTCCAAAAACAAAATGTTCAGTACCCTGCTCTTCCATAGTCTGGGCGATGTATTTGAACCCTACGAGCAAATCTGCGAACGCACGAGCGCCATGATCTGTGGCCACAGCCTTTGTAAGTGGAGTCGTCACAAGGGTTTCCACGACGTAATCCTTGGGCGAGAATCGGCCGGTTTCTTTTCGTTTTCGAAAAAGAAAGTCCGTAATCAATGCGCCCACCTGATTTCCGCTGAGTGGAACAAACTGACCCTGTGCACTGCGAACCATCACTCCCAGTCGATCCGCATCGGGATCGGATGCCAGAATCAGCTCAGCCGGGTGATTGTTGCTTCGGACCCAGTCAATCACCGGGTTAAACACTTCCAGATTCTCTGGATTTGGCAGGTGTTTCGGTACGTTCGGAAAATTTCCGTCAGGTTGTCTCTGGAGCTCAAAGATTTCAACCTGATCAAATTTCAGATGTTTCAGAACGGCATAGACTGAAGTTTCGCCAACGCCGTGCAGCGGCGTAAAAATGGCTGAGATATTGCGGTTGGGTGTTTCACTTAATCGGGCAACGCAGTCAATATATTCGGTATCCAGATCTGCCCCAACGATCGTTATGCGGCCTTCTGCCACAGCCTTTTCAAAGGCAACAGAAGGAATGGCATCCGCTTTCTCCACTTCACGAATGATGCCAAGATCGTGTGGAGCAATGACCTGCCCACCATTTGACCAGTAGGCTTTGAAGCCATTATCAGCCGGGGGATTATGCGAGGCGGAAATCATCACGCCAATGTTGCAGCCCAGTCTCCGTACGGCGAACGACAATTCCGGCGTGGAACGATGGCTCTCAAACAAATAAACGAGGAGGCCGTGAGCCGCCAGAGTGCATGCTGTGATTCGCGCAAAATGGGCCGAATTATTGCGGGTATCGTGAGCAATGACGGCCGAACCTCCTTCATGGCATCCCGTGGATCGCAGATAAACAGCCATGCCATGAGCGGACTCCGCAATGGTTCGATCATTGATCGTCGCCGGCCCCATTTCACCCATCGGCCCCCGCCGACCGCCCGTTCCAAACGGAATCGACGTCCAGAACATTTCGTCAAGGAGCTGCCACTGCTCCGCCTCGATCATGGCAATCAGCCGACTTCGATACTGCGCCACACATTCTTTCTGCAGCCAGTTCCTGATATTTGCAGGCGAATCAGCTGTTAATTTGCCGGAGGCGGCAGCGGCATCGATTTTTTGATCGAGTATTCCTGACATCAATATCCCCACTCAAATTCAATCGAAAAACAACATACTAATCGGCCGTTTACACCTGGTCACAATTCAACGAGAGCCAGCAATTCCGTGAGCTGATCGGTGAAAAAACCAGTGTAACCGAACGTTAAACAAATTTGCAGGCGCCCGAGCACTGGAAAAACAGGGTGGCAAACAGGTGGAAACCTTGCGACGGCCGAAAAGAGTCTCGAAAAGCAGCGATCCGGCCACACAACCATTTGACTTCACGCCAGGAGTTGGACAACATATCACGGAATCGCAATATCACGGAATCGCATCGTGCAAAGGGAGTAAACGATGCATCCTGCCTGGCTGATCCGCACAGTTCACGGTTCTGTTCATAAACTCCCGCCAATCCTGTCATTCGCTCGCTTCCGCGAGACTCTTCAATAACACGACAACAACTTTTGCCTGCCGTTTTTTCATTTCAAACTCCTGTACCAGTGATCGGCATCCTTGGTGGCATTGGTTCCGGCAAGTCTTCGGTCGTTCGCCATTCCAAACACTATCGATTATGCGTCATTGATGCAGATAAGATCGCACATGATCTTCTCACTCATCCGTCCATCGTGCAGCAGGTTCGGGATTTGTTTGGACCGGCCGTCCTGCTGCCGGACGGAGGAGTGAATCGTAAAGAACTGGCAAATCGGGTATTTGGCCCGTCTTACCAGCATGAAGAAGCTCGAAGTAAACTTGAAAACATTCTGCACCCTGCAGTGCGAGCTGTTGCTCAGGAAAAATTGAAAACGCTTCCACAAGACGTGGACGCGGTCATACTGGATGCCGCTCTTCTGCTGGAAGCAGGATGGGCGGACGATTGTGATGGCCTGATTTTTATAGAGACGCCCTTACATCTGCGACAGCTGCGAGTGCTTCAGAACCGAGGCTGGTCGTCCGACGAGCTGGCTCGCCGGGAGGCCTGTCAGCTTTCGGTCGCAGAAAAAAAGCGTCGAGCCGAATTCATCGTGGACAATTCCGGCACCATTGATGCTGCCGCTTCTCAACTGAACCAGTTTATTCAAATTATTCTGGACCGACATCACAGTCGTCCGACAGACTCCAAACCCCTTAATGCTGACTGAATACCCATCATCTGCCGGTTCTCTGCGTCCGGTCGTCTCTATTGCGAATTTTTCGTTGCACTCCTGCTGATCGAACACCTTTCCCTCCTGTTCCGGCTTATTCTGAAACACCTGTCTTTTATCATTCTGGAGGCCCGTCGTGGCCATGGCAAAAAACTTCCGTTCTGATGAGAACCGTGCTGGTTCCCAGCGACTATTGCGTCGCTCTGAGGCTCGCCAGGAAATGGAGCCGGTTGCTGAACCCGCGATCAGGGCTCCGCAACCCAAAGCACTGCAGGCCGAAGCAAATCCGGCGGCATTGGCATCCGGGGATGAGACTGAAAAACCAGTCTCAGAAACATTTTCCCCGGACAAGGCGGCCGACGTGAACATTGCTGATCTTCAGCGAATGTCCATGAAGGATCTTCTGCAGATTGCTGAACAGGAACAGCTGACTGAATATCACGGAATGAAGAAACAGGATCTGATCTTTAAGATCCTCAAGGAACGGACACGAATCAACGGTCTGATGTTTGGCGAAGGGACTCTGGAAATCCTTCCGGACGGCTTTGGTTTTCTGCGAAGTCCGGACTACCACTATTTGCCATGTCCTGATGACATTTATGTCAGCCCAAGCCAGATTCGCCGCTTTGGTCTCAGAACAGGGGCCACGGTTGCCGGCCAGATTCGGCCTCCCAAAGAGAACGAACGCTACTTTGCATTGTTGCGAGTAGAAGCAGTCAATGGCCAGGATCCAAACCTGCTGACTGGCAAGGTCTTCTTTGATGACCTGACCCCGCTGCATCCGGAACGCCGCCTGCGTCTTGCCGACAACGCTGAATTTCTCAGCACTCGAATTGTTGACCTGGTGGCACCCATTGGAATGGGACAGCGAGGACTGATTGTCTCTCCGCCACGAGCCGGCAAGACCGTCTTACTTCAGCAGATGGCACGAGCGACTCTGCAGAATCATCCGGATGCCTATGTCATTATGCTGCTGATTGACGAGCGTCCCGAAGAAGTCACCGATATGGAGCGGCGACTGAAGAGTTCCAACTGTGAAGTTGTCAGCAGTACCTTTGACGAACCCACCTCCCGACATATTCAGGTCGCCGAAATGGTGATCGAAAAAGCCAAACGAATGGTGGAATATGGCCACGATGTTGTCATCTTTCTGGACTCCATCACTCGCCTCGCACGTGCCTGGAATACCGAAACGCCGAATTCCGGCAAGATCCTTTCCGGAGGCGTTGATGCCAGTGCACTTCAGCATCCAAAACGCTTCTTCGGATCCGCTCGCTGCGTTGAAGAAGGAGGCAGCCTGACAATCATCGCCACTGCACTCGTGGACACAGGCAGCCGCATGGATGAAGTAATTTTTGAGGAATTCAAAGGCACCGGAAATACAGAATTGCATCTTGACCGACGACTGGTCGAACGTCGTATCTGGCCTGCAATCGACGTAAACCGTTCGGGTACACGTCGTGAAGAATTGCTGATGAACGAAGATGAACTGAAACTCGCATGGGTTCTCCGCCGAGTGCTCAGCGATATGAATCCTGTTGAAGCCATGGAACTCCTTGTCAGCAGGCTCAAAAGAACGAAAAGTAATGAAGAGTTCCTGCTGTCGATGAATCTTGGCTAAGATCACCCGTTAAACGTACTCAACTCTGCGTGAACCGACCCTGCCCCGCCCCTGCACCCCTTTTCACGATTTCCGCCATGACAATACAGATTCAGGGTGAATTGAACGCCGCTGATAAATCCTTTGCTATCGTTGTCTCCCGCTTCAACGATCTGATTACCCGTCGACTTGTTGATGGTGCCTGTGATATCATCACGCGGCTGGGAGGACAGGAAGACCTGATCACCATCGTCTGGGTACCTGGCTCCTTTGAGATTCCGCTGGCAGCAGCTCGACTGGCTCGCTCCGGAAAATACTCGGCCGTAATTTGTCTGGGTGCTGTTATTCAGGGATCAACTTCTCACCATGAATACATCAACAGTCAGGTGGCGTCCGGAATTATGCAGCTGAACCTGGAAACCGGTGTCCCGGTGACCTTTGGCATTATCACCTGTGAATCAATGGAACAGGCTCTGGACCGTGCCGGCGGAAAGGTCGGTAACAAAGGAGTGGAAGCCGCAACAGCCGCGGTGGAAATGGTGAATCTGCTGAAGAAGATCTGATTCAGATCCTGTTAGAATCGAATACTTCCCGCGACCAAACGACACTCCCCCCACTGCCGAATCTTCAATCGCCCCTTCTTACGCTTCGCTCCTCTTGACTGACCTGCAAAAATATGCCCGGACGTACCGACGCTCGCAGACAAGTTCTGCAAATGCTGTTTCTGATCGATCAGAATCCGGACGCGGATATCCGACGAATCCAGCGCACTATTGAACAACAACTCACCAATCCCGCACTGGCTGCTTTTGCATGGTCGATGTTTCGCGGTGTGCGCGAAACCCGAGACAGCCTGGACGAGCTGATTCGTCGCACCGCCTCCAACTGGCGGCTGGAACGAATGGCCATCACAGATCGCAATATCCTGCGAATGGGCATTTATGAAATGAGAACCGTTGGAACTCCGGCACCAGTTGTCCTGAACGAAGCCATCGAAATCGCTAAGGAATTTGGTACGGAGAACTCCGCCAGCTTCGTTAATGGAATTCTGGACAAACTCATACCCACTCTGGATGTCCAGCCTCCCGCTCCTGATTCAAAAACCTGATGAACGTGTATCAATCACCTCTCGCAAGAGTGCTCCTTCTCGGACGTTTCCCCCAGTCGACGTTCCTAAGAACGTCGGACCGGTTGTTTCCCCAGGGAAGGAGCAACTCAGTACGCGAACTCACGCGAAACAGGCCCGCCATATGCTTCGCGCTCGAATTCTCAGTTACTAATGCCCTTAACGCGCCTATTCGCAAAAGTCTGCGCCGATTTCTCCAAAAAATGTCGTTCCTGAATGCTGAAGATCGACGCCCAAAGGACTTTCGCTAAGTTGGCCACCGGACGTCAGAATGATTCACCCTCAGAGCCGGATGCCATTTAAAAAACAGGTTTCCTGCATTTTTCCGAAAGCTGGGGGCACCCGAGCGAAAACAGACATTCACCCACTGCTGAAAAGACGAGAGCTGTCTCAGAATGAGAATGCATCAATGAGAATTGCTGCGGGACTTTCACAGTCGCTCATCTACAATCACCAGCGAGGATGTTATTTGATGCTCGCCCATGTTTTTCTGAAGCTGGACCTTCTCCAGGATTCTTTTCATGCTGCCTGAGAACTCTGAGAGGCCGGACAACCGGCCGTCGCGGCACCGCGGCGGAATCGTCCACACATATCAGCAATACGATCCCCGGGCGTTTCCCTCACCTTCTCAGGCGCCCCCCGACATCGTCTCTCCGGCTTTCGAACATATGCTGGAATGGGGCTCGATGAGGGAACTGACCGAAGAGGAACTGGCAAATGCGATTCGACTTGACCCCGGCCAGTTTGCAGGGCTGGGGCCCAGTCTTGAAGCCCTCATCGCTATGCTGAAGGAACGAAAACAAAAGATCCTCTCAACATGGGAAACGCGGACCGTACAGAAGAAAGCGGATCGCCGGTTTACTCAGGAGGCCAGCGAAGCAAAGCCACCCTCCAAACTGTCAAAAATGTTTCGCCAGGCAGTCACCGACGAACAGATTTACCAGCTTGAAAGTCTCTGGTATCGCGCTGAGAAATCTGATCCGCACTTTGCATCACAGTTACTGAGCCTGATGGAAACGCTCGGCGAAAAATATCAGATCGACCACCTCGCTGCCCGATATGAATTCACTGGCAATAAGTCGATGTCCGTTCCGGAAGCTCTGGAGATTCTTGAAGAACTCACCAAAATTGATGAGTTGCTGAAACAGCTGGAAGAAGCCTCAAAGAACGCGCAAATTGCTATCATCGACCTCGAAGGACTCAGCGAATTCGCTGATCCGGAACAGATTAAGAACCTGAATAAGTTCCAGGAACAAATTCAGCAGTATCTGAAGGACCTGCTTGAAGGTCAGGGGCTGACCAGCAAGTCGGGAAAGATTCATCTTTCTCCAAAGGCCTATCGGCTGTTTCAGGGCCGATTGCTGGAAAGAATTTTCAGCAACCTGCAGCCATCCCGCTCAGGCCGCCATCAGGGCCCGATTGAAGGCGAAGGTGCTGTTGAAACACAGCGAACAAAACCATGGGAATTCGGCGACTCCATCGCTCAGATGGATATTCCCGCCACAATGCTGAATGCCATGTTCAGGCAAAGAACCGAGCGTCCGCTTCGTCTGCGCCAGGAAGATATCGAAATTCATCGAACCCGCAATAATCCCAAATGCGCCACAGCCGTGCTGATGGATATGAGCGGCTCGATGCGATACGACGGGCAGTATGTAAACGTCAAGAAGATGGCCCTGGCACTGAATGGCCTGATCAGTGGAGAATTTCCTGGCGACTTTCTCCGGTTCATTGAGATCCACACGTTCGCCAAACTGGTTCCTCAGGGCGAACTGATCTCTCTGATGCCCAAAATTCCGACCATTACCAATCCGGTGGTTCGGCTGAGGGCCGATATGAGCCGCGAAGATGTCAGCGAAATTCACATACCGCCCCACTTTACAAATATCCAGCATGGACTGCAGATGGCGAGACAGGTGCTCTCTGTTCAGGATACACCCAATCGTCAGGTGATTCTGATCACTGATGGTTTGCCGACCGCTCATTTTGAAGGCAGCCTGCTGTATATGCTGTATCCGCCCGATGCAAAGACTGAAGAAGCGACCATGCGGGAAGGACGGCTCTGTGCACGAGATGGCATCACCATTAACATCTTTCTGCTTCCCAGCTGGTCTCAGACTCATGAAGATGTTCAGTTTGCTCACCGTCTGGCTCAACGCACGGGCGGGCGAGTCTTCTTTACAGCCGGCAAGGATCTCGATCGATATGTCGTCTGGGATTATGTTAACCACCGACGTGAAATTATCGGCTGACCATTCGAAATTTCGCCGACCGTTACCCGGCTGCCGCCTTAGCCTGAAAATCCCCATTGCCTGGCTGGTGGCTCTGCTGGCAATGTCCGGTTCCGCTCAAAGTCAGACAAAGTCCGAACCAACCCTGCTTCCCTTTGTCACGACAGACTCAGTTCTGCGCAAAGACCATGTGACGGGAAGAATCCAGCGAACTGCCGGTGTGATTGAAAACCTGACGGGCAATATCATTGAGATCCGTCGAGGCGGCAGGCAGGTTGAGCGGATCTCACTGGATGACGTGACAGAACTGCAGTTTCTCAGATCACTGGCGTATGAGGAAGGCCTGGCAAGCCTGCAGAAAAATGATTTCCACGCGGCAATCAGGTCTTTCGAAGCAGCTCGAACCATGGAAACTCGCTCATGGGTGATCTGCGAAATCCGCGCTTCAATGGCGATGGCTATGCTGGCCACCGCACAATTTGAGGAAGTCATCAAACAAGTGGAAGAAATCAGCCGGCTCGATCCCGGCACACGACATGTGACTCTGCTGCCGCTGGTTTGGGATGAACGCCTGCCAAAAGATGAACGCTGCCAGTCAGATCCTGAAGATCTGAAGTCAGCATCCCCTGCTCGTCAGCTGACCGCTGCTTCCTCTCTGCTGCATGATCCTCAGTACCAGAACACGGCGACAGATATCCTGACCCGGTTGCGGTCTGAAGGAAAACCGTTTCTGCGTGAGCTGGCCGAAGCACAGCTGTGGCGACTTAAGCTGAAGCACCCGGAACGACTGCGAAAAGCCGATACAACCAGCTGGAAAACCCGCACGCAGGAATGGAGCCGCGATCTGCGAGCAGGTCCGGAGTTCCTGCTTGGACGAGGATTATTGCTGCAGAACGACTTTGACGGCGCCGCCATGAGCTTCCTCTGGATGCCAACGATGTCGCCGTACGACCCCGCCATGTCTGCATTCAGTCTGAAGGAAGCCTCCGCAGCACTCCAGCTGGCAGGACGGCACACTGAAGCCGAACGGGTTCGCAGCGAACTCATCACCCGGTTTCCAGGTCGTTCGGCCGCTACCACCATCACGAACGAAGCCGCCGCTCAGTGAATCACAAAACGGTTACGGCGAGCGGGATGCGTCAGCTTCCCGGTCTGTGATTACCGGGTTTCGGTGGTCGAACCAAACAATCAATAAATCAGCCGGATGTGACGTTCCCGCGTGGTTGCACCGGCCGGTTGACACCGGGCTGCTCGCCAAATCACAAAGGGTTTTGGCGAGCGGGATGCGTCAGCTTCCCGGTCTGTGATTACCGGGGAACGGTGGTCGAACCAAACAAACAATAAATCAGCCGGATGTGACGTTCCCGCGTGGTTGCACCGGCCGGTTAACACCGGGCCGCTCGCCAAATCGCAAAGGGTTTTGGCGAGCGGGATGCGTCAGCTTCCCGGTATGCGATTACTTAGCCGATCAGTTCAGGAATCGGTTTGCCATGATCCACAATGGGGGTGGGTCGACCATTGAAGTCCTGGATCAGAGTCTTTGCAGCATCGATGCCCAGATGATGATAAATGGTCGCAAGGAAATCACCCGCACTGCAGATGCGTTCGATCGAATCCTCTCCCCGCTTGTCCGTTGCACCAATGAAACGGCCCGTCTGAATGCCGCCGCCCGCCCAGATGTTGCTGAACGCCCGAGGCCAGTGATCCCGCCCGGGCTGCTGAGTACCTGCCGGTGCACTCGCGTTTCCTTCTCCCGTGCTGGCAGCATAGTTAATCTTCGGTGTTCGTCCGAATTCTCCCGTCACCACCACAAGGACTCGCTTATCAAGGCCTCGCTCATAAATGTCCTCGATCAGTGCGGATACCGCCTGATCGTAGGCCTGAGCCCGGAATCTCATGGCATCAAACACATGATGGTTCACCGCATGATCATCCCAGTTCTGAACTCGACCACACAGCGGACCACTTAAACTGGTTGTCAGCACTTCCACACCTGCCTCGACCAGTCGGCGAGCCATCAGCAATTGCTGGCCCCAGGCATTGCGCCCGTAACGATCGCGGGTACGATCATCTTCCCGAGTCAGATCAAACGCTTCCTTGGTCTTCGGGTTTGTCAGCAGAGTCATGGCCTGCTCTTCGAACTGATCCAGTGCGCCCAGCTCGCCCCGACGGTCAAACGCCCGTTCGAGATTGTCGAGGTTCTTCCGCAGGCTCGATCGGCGATCCAGACGTCGCACCTCACCCTGATTTGAAAGACCAATATTCGGCACCGAGAACGACGGCGAATTGGGATCACCCATCACGGAGAATGGCGACCATGCGTCTCCGAGGTAGGCAGGCCCGTTGTATTCCAGTGGCGGATTGATTCCCACATAGGCTGGCAGAGGATTCGTTCGCGGACCGCTGTTCTTCGCACGCAGATAATTGGTAACTGTCATCCAGTCCGGATAACGCGGTTTCGGTTTATCCCGAGTATCGGGGTCACCTGACAGCATCTGCATGGAACCGGCCGGATGCCCGCCCGCTCCCTGCCGCATTGATCGCAGCACCGTAAACTTGTCAGCGATCTTCGCCTGCATCGGAAGAAGTTCTGTAAACTCCATCCCCGGGACATTCGTGGCAATGGTGGAGAATGGTCCCCGGTAATCACTGCTGGCGTTGGGTTTCGGATCATACGTATCGATGTGGGAACACCCGCCCGGCTTCCAGACCATAATCACGGCCGTCTTTTCCCCGTCGGACTTTGGTGATTCCGGATTCTTCTGCGCATTCTCCGCCTGCAAACGAAGCAGCCCCGGCAGGCTCAGACTGGCAAACCCCGCCAGACCCATGCGAATAAAGCTGCGACGCCCGGCGGAATTGAACTGGAATGGCCCAGGGCAGGGAACGACATTTGATGCATGAAAAGGATCGCTCATTTTGCCTCCGCTGGATTTACGCGAATCGTGATGGGTTCAGATACAACAATATCAACAATGTCCCGGGGTTTGGCCTGTTCGGTCGCGGCTTTCACCTGTTCGGCTGCTGCCGCCACGGCGGCAACCGCCGCTTTATGTCGGGCAGTCAGTTCCTCCAGCGCCATACTCGATTCGGCCTTCTTCTCCTCCGCAGCGGCATTCGCCTGTTCCGTCAGCTTTTGCAGCTCGGCTGCCAGATCTGCCGCTGCCTGTTCTGCCTTCTTATGAGACTCTTCAGCAGCGGTCACGGCATCAGGACGATGACGATACTTCGCCACAGCACCACCATAAAATGCAATCCGATAGTCGCCCGGAGCAGTCTTCAAAGCGGCCAGATCCAGGACCGCCTGTGAGGCGTCTGTGTCCAGGGAAACGTCAAACATCGGAACCTGTTCAAATCCTTCGCCAAACGTTTTCAGCTGCAACGTTGCCGCAGAGAATTCGCTCCGTCGAATATGAGTCAGAGGAATTGTCAGCTTCTCGCCAGCCGTAACTTCCCAGACTTTCTTTTCCGCCGGCACAATCGTCACAGGAGCAAACTCTGAACCACTCACGGAAACGGGAACATCGGTTACCAGGCGAGGACTGGGGATTTCGTGCCATGCATCGGGAATCGGCCATGCCATGGCCGCCATGCGACATGGATGAATCACTTCCTGCCCGTTAATGACTGCTCGCCCGGAAAATGAAACATTGGCGATGGCCCGGGGTGCATTCTGATCGGCAGTGACCAGCATAATTCCGCGAGATTTCCCGGCTGGAATCGTGAGCCCCTGAGCAGTCACACCTTCCGGCAGTCCATCCATACTCAGTTCAATCTCACCATCAAAGCCGTCTCGCCGAACTGTCACAACCTCCAGCGCCATCGTGGCTCCTCCACGAAGGGCGAGCGGTTTGGACAACGCATTTCGATCGCCATTTCGCAGCTCCATATGTAGTCCCCAGCCCACGACGGCAAAATCCGGAGCGGCCTTTCGGACAATCAAACGGTAGATATTGCGATCGTCACTGCGTGTGCCACCAAACAGATCGGTCAGCTGAATGCGATGCGTTCCGTCTTCCTGTATTTCCACCTTCCCCATCACATCCGATGATCCGGCATTGTACGGTGGCCCGTCGTAGGCATACCCATTGCTGGACGTTTTCACCGGGCTGGGAATATCACTGAGCTCCGCAACATCGGTCAGCTTTTCATCGGCCCCGGTTCCACTGACATGCTGAACCAGCACAGCCGGATCTGTTGGACGACCCAGACGTTCCGACGCCACTTCGATCCACCAGACTTCGCCCTTCTTCGCCGTAAACTCAAACGTGTCCACATCGGCTGCTGGAAAGAAGCTGCCCGAGATATCACATGGCAGAGTAATTTTCTGAGCTTCCGCTGACTTGCCGTTGGGCTCCGTTTCAGAAGCCAGAGCAACTGCCGGAGCATCCTGCGGCGGCCAGGAAAATGAACTGACTGAGCTGGTCGACGGAAGTCGCGTCACAACAGCATCTGTTGCCAGTTCCTGAAGTGCCAGCCGATAGTACCATGCCGGACCGCCCTTGAACGTCAGCTCGTGAACCTTGATCACATACTTTCCATCGGCCGGAGCTGTGAAATCCACAACGCCCCCGCGACGCTCAACCTGCAGATCCCGCCCTTCAGCGTCGGCAACAATCAGCACAGCTTCCAGCTTGGAATCAATCCCTCTGCACGCACAGTCGACAACATAACGATGGCCCTTCTTCCCCTCAAAGGAGTAGTAATCAATCGATTTGGCTGTCATCACGGAATTGCAGATCGAATTGACCGGCAGCTCCATCGCAGTCGCCAGTGCCGTGTTGGGGTTCTTCTGAATGACTTCCGACAAGGTGCCAACCGAAAACACTCGCGACGAAGAAATTCCCAGTCGCGTCATCACTCGAGCTTCACACAGACCCACCGGACAATCTGCTGCGATCTTCACGATGTATTTGTTTGGTTCCGGCTTCCCGCTGGCATCCAGCTTCCTTGTTGCCGTGATCTGAGGAATGGAAAAATACAATTCATCCGCGTCTTCGATATGCTCACCAGAGATCGTGATCTCTGTTTCAGTCCCAACGGTACCACCCATTGGCATTGTCGTCAGCAGACGCGGAGCAGGCAGGCCTACTGACTGACCAAATGAGGCAGGTGCTGTCAGCAGTGTCATCGCACAAACTGAAGCGATGACACAAATCTGCTGCCGAAAAGTTCGAGTTGAGTTCGTCATTTTGTTCGAGCGCCTGGCAGTTTAATGGTTGAACAAAAATTCTTTGCTGTTAATCAAAGCCCAGACCAGATCCTGAAAGTTTTCCTGACTGGCCCGCTGCGGATCCAGTGGTTTTCCCTCGCCATCAACCCCGATTTCCGCCAGATAGTCCAGCGCTACTTTGAGTTCATCGGCGCGCGGTTCGCGGGAAAATGCAGCCATGTACACTTCCGCGACCCTTTTTTCCATTGGCTGATCCGCTTTTGCCAGTTGGTCGGCCCGACCACCCGGCTTTGCCAGCCGGGATTTGATATCCGCGGCATTCACCAGATGCAGGCTCTGAGCCAGGCTGGACGATTGAACTCGCTCACATTCGCACACACTTTCACTTTCCGGCCGGCCAAAGACCTTCAGAAACGGCGTCGAATTGTTGTAGCTGTTATCAGGCAGCGCAATCGCCCGAGTTCCCACGGGCAGATTTCCGAAGTCGGTCTGAAAACCGGTCAGATAATCAATCGAATCCAGCAGAACCTCGGCCTGCAGCCGACGCGGATAGTACCGGGAATAATTCTGCTGGTCCGCAATGTTGTATTGATTGGGTGCCGAGCTCAGCTGATAGCTGTTCGATCGGGTGATCACTCGCACCAGCTCCTTCAGATCAAATCCGGAACTAATAAAGTGCTTCTCCAGAGCAGCCAGCAGCTCGGGATTCGTCGGCGGATTTGTATCGCGAATATCATCCTCAGGTTCAATCAAACCTCGCTGAAAGAAGTGCTTCCAGTAACGATTGACAAGCGATTTTGCAAAGAAGGGATTGTTTGGCGAACTCATCCAGTCGGCAAGCCGCAGGCGAGGATCTTCATCCGGAGCAATGGTCGGAATCGCATCTCCCAGTGCTGCGGGCTTCAGCACGACACCCGTTTTCATGTTGGCCATTCCGGCCACGCCGCGTTTATGGAAAATCAAATCCTCGCCACGTGTTGCCGAGGGTTTCCGTCCCACCTGACTGAAGAACGCGGCCAGACTGTAATAATCGTCCTGGCTCCATCGCTCAAACGGATGATGATGGCACTGAGCACACTGCATTCGAACGCCCAGAAACAGCTGAGCCACATCTTCCAGCTGCTGCTTCGGTTCCTTCACGCGCTTGTACCACGCGACAGCCGGATTTCCAATGACAGTACCTGTCGCAGCCAGCAATTCCCGCACCAGCTGGTCGTACGGTTTGTTAGACAGCATGCTGTCACGAACCCAGGCGTGAAACGCAAAATTGGACGTCGTATCACTGACGTCGTCACGTCGGTTTTTCAGCAGGGCCGTCCATTTGTTGGCAAAATAGTCGGCATACTCCGGACTTCGCAGAAGCGTATCAATGACCTGATCCCGCTTGTCCACGTCCGTACTGCTGAAGAACGCGATGGCTTCCTCTTCGGTGGGAAGTCGTCCCGCAATGTCCAGCGACACTCGACGAAGGAACGTGGCATCGTCACACACGGGTGAAGGCGGTACACCAATTTCTTTCAGATTGGCGAATACCAGATCATCAATAAAGTTTCTGGAAGGCGGTACTACATCAACCGGCGCACCCAGCGGCACCGAAATATTGCAAACGGCCACCCTTCCCTGATAGCGAACCATCACGGCAACTTTTCCGGGAACATCCAGAATCTTCACCAGCCCGGTACCACTGGCTTCCGCCATGGCTTTATCATTGGATTCGTAAAGAGCAAGCCGAGTCACATCGCGCTCAGTTCCATCCGAGTAGAGGGCGATCGCACTCAGCTGAAACTCTGTGTTCATCGGGACAGAACTGCGAGCCGGACGCACATCAATCGACTTCAGAGCAGGAGCAGTGTCTCCGTCATACCGCAGTCCCTGCTGAATCCAGCTGATGAGTACCTGATAGCCTTCGTCTCCAGGCGCCAGCCGCTTTCCTCCGCCATGCGGAATGCTTCCCGATGCCTTCATCAGCAGCAAACTGTTTTCGGGCGAGGCTGGAAACAACCGTCGGCCCCGACCTTCCTTCACCAGATGCTCGTAGTCTTCCTGTGGTTCAAACCCCAGCAGGGAAAGCTGAAAACCGTTTTGACCATTTCCAGCTTTGGCATGGCAAACTCCCGTGTTGCAGCCAAACTTGGTGAGTACAGGCACAACGTCATTTACAAAGCTGACAGCCGATTCGGAACCACTTTTCGGTGGCCCCTCATCCGAAGGCTGGTGTTTCTCATCAGCATAAACAGCTCCGCTGATGCAAGGCAGGCCGGATACAGGCAGCACCAGGCCCGTGATGCAGACCAGCCAGCCGCACAGTCGACGACACAGAAATCCACGCTTATTGATCGAGGCCATGTTTATACCGCATCAGGCCATGGAAGGACTTGTGATACACTGTTTTATCTGACAGACAGAGTTATCTGACGAACAGATCGTGTCAGCTGAACAGTATCATCACAAGGATTTTGGGAGGGATCTGCCGAGGCAGAACTTGAGATGTTAACATCCGAATTTCCCCCAGTCTACCATCATTTTTGGCTGAAACCGCCTCGTCGCGAGGAAATATCGAGCAACACCCGTCGGTTCGGCACACTGGTTCAGCGTAATCCTGCAGGCGAGCGGTGCGGCGTCAGCCCACCGAGTGAGATTTCCACTGGTTCGTTATCCATTGCCAGTACGAATACCCGCAACCAGCGAGATCAGCCACAATGGCGTGGACTTAGAGTCGCCTTTCGCTCCGCGAAAGTAGCGTTTTTGCGTTTTTTCGCGGAGCGAAAAACGACTATGGAAGCCCGCACGAGGCTTAAGTCCACGCCATTGGAGATCTGCCATGTGGAGTCATCACAAGATCGCAGTTACCAGGATCTCGCGGCGACATTCTGTGATCAGCCGTCGAGCATTAGTCTGCTTTATCCCGCGCCGGCTCTGCTTTTCCCAAGCCAGTCTTTGGCAACCAACCCCAGCAGCACGGCAACCATGACTCCACCCGCTGCGGCCTGCAATTCGCCTGTGATGATACAGACGAGAACTGAAACAGAAAACATCACGCTAAGACCCGCGGCAATCCATCCCACGATTCGGCGAAACGACGAGGGTGAATCAGAATCCGATGACGAATCCAATGTGGCAGAATCAGGCGCAGCAGAGGTCTCAATAACAGCCGTGTCAGTGGGACGCAAAATCGATCCGGTAGGACCACCTGCTTCCTGAACTGCGATTGCTCTTCGCTGGGCGAAGTAATTCAGAATGGACAGAGGGACAATAAAAATCGTTCCGTAAGTTACGAGCCCCCATGTCAAATTGAACCGGAATAGGCGGCCAAGCAGTTTTCGAGCATCTTTCGGGGACAGTGCAACCTGGTGGGGCGTTTGCGTGAACCATCCGATGAACCCATGATAAGAGTGATAGATCAGGACAACATCGCCAGGCTGCGGGTCCCCGTGTACAGCGAGATCAGCATATTTGCGGTGCAGCGAACGCCTTGCGAGATGTTCGTAACCTCGAAACAGGTAAAGCGCCCCAACTCCCAGGCCAATCAGGACCACAATCCCGACCACAACTTCCGCCACGGGTGTTTGATTCGCCAGCATCATGCGCTCTCATATATTCAACTTCACTGGTGCCCGCATTTGCGGGTTAATTCTGCGCCGAAAAGTGAGCGAATCAAACGAGCGTAACGGAAATCACACACCAGGAACAGTGAATTCCACCTGCAGGGAGAGGCCCTATCGATTGCTTTGGTTTGGTATTTTCAGGAGCGATACTTTCCCTTGTCATTGGCCAGCTGCCGACACTCGCGAGATGAATCCATCGAGCTGTACAAGGTACTCGTCAGACAACCAGTCATTGTGATCAGCGTTTTCAATTCTCACGAATTGCTTTGGTTCATTAGCCGCTCGGAAAAGCCGTTCACCCAGTGAAAATGGAATGGTTTGATCGGCTGTTCCGTGGCTTTGGAGCAGCGGACCTCGAAAAGCGGTCACCGTTGCCAGGGAGTCAAGTTTTTTACGCGGAACAAGCCATGACAGTTTCGGATAATGAACATTGGCGACATCGCGGAGGGACGAAAACGTGCTTTGAAGAATCAGGCCTCTCGGCGCCGATTTAGCAGCCAGTTGAACGACAATCGCACCGCCAAGCGATTCGCCCATAAGAAACATATCGGAGTCTTTAATACCAGCGATCTCGCAGAGCTTTGCCCGAGCTGCCATTGCATCCTGAATTGCACCCTCTACCGTTGGAACTCCCTTGCTGCGTCCATAGCCGCGATAGTCAAAAATAAATACTGACACTGCCGCTCTGTTCTGCAAGTATCTCAGCCACGGCGCTCTTGATGCCACGTGCCCCGCATTACCGTGCGCCAAAAGCAGCACTGCACGCGGATTGTCGGCAGGGCAATACCATCCATGCAGTTTCGTCTTGTCTTTTGCAGAGAAGAACACATCCTGGAACACCAGTCCCTCAGGATTCCAGTCACCATTCGGGAACTTCGAAGGAAAGAACAGCAGTCGCTCATCAATGGTGGCTGTGGTAACACTGGTCCCCGAAAATCCGACCCTACCGGAAATGGCTGAGCTCTGCCCGTGGCAATGATGCACCGCGGAGTTCGCGAGTATGGCAATTACAAATAACATCAATCGCTGCATCACGAGACGCTTTCTGGTATCGCTGATTCAGCACAAGACACGCGCACTGTCTGCACAAGTTTTATCTCTACAGATTTTATTGTCATGCTCGCGCCGTGAAGGCTCCCTGCAAACAAAGATGGTATAAAATTGTGCATGGCAATCATATGTCAGTTTCGTGTATTTTCCCGGGACAAGCGTTTCGACGCAATGCGACACAAGCCTGGTTACGAAGTCCGGACGGCCCTGTTGGGAGAATATCAACGATGCACGATTTGACGTTAACGGAACTTTGGATCTATCCGGTCAAGTCGCTGGGCGGTGTTCGTGTACCGAGTGCTCGCGTAAATCCCAAAGGTCTTGAACATGATCGACGCTGGATGCTGGTCGATGAGAAGGGTCAGTTTCTGACGCAGCGCGCTGTCCCGACGATGGCTTTACTGAATGTCGCCACAGAACCCGACAAACTGATTGTGACGGACTCACGGTCACTCGCTGTAATCCATATCCCGCTGCATCAGACACCGACCGGCTGCGAAGAGGAAGTCGTGGTCTGGAATGATCGGGTACTGGCACACGAGGTCAGTCCGGAAACTTCCGCATGGTTCTCTGAACGACTTGAGAAACCGTGCCGACTGGTCTGGTTTCCTGAACAAAACATTCGAACGGCAGACCCGACGTATGCCGGCGACGGTCAGAACGTCAGCCTCGCTGACGGATTTCCATTTTTGATCATCGGCGAAGAATCTCTGAATGATCTCAACCGTCGACTTGCTGAACCAGTACCCATGAATCGATTTCGTCCAAACTTTATCTTCCAGGGAGGGGCTCCGTTCGCCGAAGATCAGTGGCATGAGTTTACAATCGGTGTCAGCCGATTTCGTTCAGTCAAGCCGTGTGGACGCTGTGTGATGACGACCGTCGATCAGCGGACCGCTCTGAGAGGAGACGAACCGCTGCGCACACTTTCCACGTACCGAAAGCAGAATGGAAGCGTGCTTTTTGGGCAAAATCTGGTGACTGTCAGTTCGCCTGGCGACAAACTTATCATTAAAGAAGGTGATGTCATCACATTGCACTGATCGCACTGGCCCGCATCGCAGCTGTCGCGATCAGACAAACCAGCAGGCACGAATCGGTCCGATGGTAACAGGCTGATTCAGCAGGCGTTCAGGATTCGAATTCGTTCAGGAGTACCTGAAACATGTTTTCCATTTCTCAAAGTGATGTGGCGCGAAAAAGTGGTCTTCCGCTGCCACCGAGTCGACGTGAACTGCTGCGAGTCGGCGGGCTCAGCATGCTGGGTCTGTCATCAGCCCGGCTGACAGCTCTTCGCGCCGAACAGGCTCGACGGAATCCTGATACTCAGCGGCGTCAGAACTCGTGCGTTTTCCTGTTTCTGTTCGGGGGTCCCAGTCAAATCGATCTATGGGACATGAAACCTGCAGCGTCAGAAGAGATTCGGGGAGAGTTCCAGCCGGTATCCACTCGGGTACCGGGCATCCAGATTTGTGAACATTTGCCGGGACTTGCCCGCCAGATGGACAAAGTCTGTCTGCTTCGGTCCATGCAGCATCAGATGAATGTTCATGGTCCGGCATGCAGCGAGATTTTCAGCGGCCGACCTTACCACTCTGCGCCCATCACAGATCAGGCTTCACCGGAAGACTGGCCATCACTGAGCGCCATGACCATGAGGTACGGTCATTCCGAAACGGGATTGCCGCCGTCCGTAGTTTTGCCCTGGTATCTTCAGTTTCCCGGACAAAGTCTCCGAATTGCAGGGCAAACTGGCGGACGCATGGGCGAACGTCACGATGCGATGCTGGTTCAGGGATCAGGGAAGGGCGACTTTCAGGTCGATGGTCTGAACTGGCACGACTCAGTGCCCCTGAGTCGTATTGAGAACAGGAAGCGGCTGCTGGACGGGCTGCAAACTGCCGATACGCTGAAACCCTTTCCTCAAAAACTGATGAACGATATGAATCGGCATCGTGACCGCGCCTATTCACTGCTCGAACACCGAGCGGGCGAGATTCTGGATTTGCAGCGAGAGTCGGCCGCGCTTCGTGAGAGCTATGGAAGAACATCCGTCGGCCAGAGTCTGCTGATGGCCCGAAGACTAATTGAAGCCGGAGTATCACTGGTCTCCGTCAACTGGGAGGATGAGACAAAGATCGATGGTGCCAATACCTGCTGGGACACCCATCAGGACAATTTCGCCAAACTGAAAAACCTGCTGTGTCCGACTTTTGACCAGGCATTCCCCGCCTTCCTGCAGGATCTGGATGAACGAGGTCTGCTGGAGACAACTCTTGTTGTGGCCGTGGGCGAGTTTGGTCGCACTCCAAAACTCGGTCAGTTTACTCAAAGCTCGAATACCAGGAAATCGGGTCGCGACCACTGGCCCCATGCGTTCACAGCCCTGCTGGCTGGCGGCGGCGTGCGAGGAGGACAAGTTTACGGCAGCACTGACCGCCATGCGGCTTATGTCTCAGAAGACCCAGTCACGCCCGCTGACCTGTCCGCAACAATCATGTATCACCTGGGTATTGATTATTCTCAGAAATACATCTCCAGCAATCAGGGGCTTCCACATAAGCTCAGCGAAGGCACACCAATTCGAAACCTCGGATAACGCAGTTTTCCGCCTTCAAAACCTCCTCCCCCGGCGAAGCTGGAGGAGGTCGAACGAGCGAAGCAAGCTCGGGAGGGGAGGCATTTAAAAACCTCCTCTCCCAACGAAGTTGGGGGAGGTCGAGCGAGCGGCAGCGAGATCGGGAGGGGGCCGGTGAACTGCGGCACGCGGGTGTTAGTGGGACGGCGTTCTGTGCAACACCCGGCGAGCCCTCCCCCGGCCTGACGGCCGACCCCTCCCACTTCGCTGCGCTGCGCGGGAGGGGAGGTTACTAAAACCTCCTCCCCCAGCAAAGCTGGGGGAGGTCGAGCGAGCGAAGCAAGCTCTGGAGGGGGATGGTGAACAAAGGCACGCGGGTGTTAGTGGGACGATGTTCTGTGTAACACGCGGCGAGCACTCCCCAAGCCTGCCGGCCGACCCCTCCCACTCCGCTTCGCTGCGCGGGAGGGGAGGTTATTAAAACCTCCTCCCCCAGCAAAGCTGGGGGAGGTCGAGCGAGCGAAGCAAGCTCGGGAGGGGGATGGTGAACGGCGGCACGCGGGTGTTAGTGGGACGGCGTTCTGTGCAACACGCGGCGGGCCCTCCCCCGGCCTGACGGCCGACCCCTCCCACTTCGCTTCGCTGCGCGGGAGGGGAGGTTTTAAGAACCTCCTCTCCCGGCGAAGCCGGGGGAGGTCGATCGAGCGACAGCAAGATCGGGAGGGGGATGGTGAACGGAGGGACGCGGGTGTTAGTGGGACGGCGTTCTGTGCAACCCCCGGCGAGCCCTACCCCGGCCTGACGGCCGACCCCTCCCACTTCGCTGCGCTGCGCGGGAGGGGATGTTATAAAACCTCCTCTCCCGGCGAAGCCGGGGGAGGTCGAGCGAGCGGCAGCGAGATCGGGAGGGGGCGGGTGAACGGCGGGGTGCGGGTGTTATTGGGACGGCGTTCTGTGCAACACGCGGCGAGCCCTCCCCCGGCCTGACGGCCGACCCCTCCCACTCCGCTTCGCTGCGCGGGAGGGGAGGTTACTAAAACCTCCTCCCCCAGCAAAGTTGGGGGTCAACTCACGAGCACGAGCACGAGCACGATTCTGCTGACGGAAATACTTTTGGGAAGAGTACCGCTGCTGAAATCACGTCAATATCTAAAAATCGCAGCCGCTCCGGTTGTCGCGGGCATGCGTTCCGTCGGAATAATCACCACGTCACCGCCCATCTTCAGTGTAAGTTCCGCCATGTCAACCAGCAGTGTACCGACTCTGTTAGCCAGAAGGGCCTCCGTCAGCTCGGACAGATCCGATGTACCACGCTGCTTCGACAGGGATCGAAACTTCTCCAGCAGCGTTTGAACTTCACGCGTTGGATAATTTTATAGCAGCGATTCTTCCATTTGCCGGATCAGATTTCGAAAACGAATGGAACCCTGCTGGTTTTCCGGATGAGCGCGATGCGTTGTCCGATAACGTGAAATACATGGAGGCTGATTTGCTGCAAGAAGATTTACCAGTTCGTTATTCGCTACCTGTCGCATGACTATTCCCAACGACTCGGTGATAACAAGAAAAGCCGACGTGGCAGAGATCTCCGTTTTCTGCCACCTCGGCTCGCTGGATCGAACCTCTCGGCACGCCAGCCTGCAGTTCGATAGGCGACCACTCTGGTCGATAATAAGACAGACAAGGCTGATCGGGATGACCATCAATCAGCTTTGTGGCTTCACCGGCCCCGGAGGATCCTGGCGAGGGGGCACAGGAGGTGGATCTCCCGGTGCAGGGATACCGGGAACATCTCCGGGTGAAGGCATTCCTGGCTGTGGAACATCGGGTCCTGGAGTTGGGTGCCGAGGTGTTTGTGGATCAGCTTGTTTCATGAGCGGTCTGGCCATAACTGAATGATTGCGATTTACAAAATCGCGGATGATGAAAACAGGAACGAGCATCAGTTCAATCACCCGAAGAACACAAGACGAATGATTTCCGCACATCGGCGCTGCACAATCGCGGTCGAGAAACCCGTGCCGTGAACTCATTGATGCGAACCGCATTCCAACGGCCACACTTTTATTGCACAGCAGATGTCACGGGCCGCGAACTTATCTGGCGACGGCACGGGCAATGCTTAAACGATTCGGACAGAACCCCTGGAAGAAACAGAAGCCAGTTCTCCGGGAGAATACCGCGACGGCATCCTGGTCCCTGTTCAAATCAGCAACTGAAAGACAGTACAATGCCATTTCTCAAGACCCGCGACGGCGCAGACCTCTATTACAAATCCTGGGGAGACGGACCTCCCGTGATTCTGATTCATGGCTGGCCGCTGACAGCCGACACATGGGATGACACGGGCTTAATTCTGGCAGATAACGGGTTTCGGGTGATCGCGTATGATCGACGAGGATTCGGGAGATCCGAACAAACCTGGTCTGGCTATGACTATGACTCGCTGGCTGACGACCTCGCCGACGTGATCACCGAGCTGAAAGCAAACAATGCCGGACTGGTGGGCTTCTCGATGGGTGGCGGCGAAGTTGCTCGGTATATGTCTCGTTACCAGGGAAAGTCCGTCAGCGCCGCGGTACTTGTCTCGTCCGTCGTGCCATATATGCTGCAAACCCAGGATAATCCGGACGGAGTTCCTGAAAAAACCTTCCAGGAAATGACAACCGCGATGCTGAAGGATCGAGCGACCTTCTTTGCGGAGTTTTTTAATGACTTCTATAGTGTGGGACTGGTCTCCAAAGGCGTCAGTAAAGAGGTACTGGAATGGTCACGCTCGCAGGCCATGAAGGCCAGCCTCAAAGCGACGCTGGACTGCGCGCAATCGTTCGCTTTCACCGACTTCCGCGGCGACCTTGAAGCATTCAAAGTACCCACGCTGATCATTCATGGAACGGACGACCGAACGGTTCCAATTGATGCCACCGGGCGAGCAGCGGCTGCGGGAATTCCGGGAGCTCATCTGATTGAGTATTCCAATGCTCCTCACGGACTCTTCGCAACCCACAAGCATACTCTGAACGATGACCTCCTCGCTTTTCTTTCAAGAACAGTCGGTGCGAATAGGAATTTGTCACAGCCATTGACAGCCGGATAGCAATGTTGAGATCATGAAACGATCCCCCTTCAGTTAGGGCGCTGTCGGATAATAAGTGTCGCCTTTTGCTCCGCAAATGAAGGCTCTTTCGCGGAGCGAAAGGCGACTATGGCGGATACTTATTGTTTTCCAGGTCCTGACAGCAGGGATAACCACAAAGATGCGCCCCGCTTTGACGGAGATCGAACAATCGCAACCAGCCTGTTCCTTTTGACACTGTCCATTCGTCTGCTGACTGCACATGTAATCGCTGGTGACCCGGCAACAGGAGAAATGTCCTTCAATCGCGTGCAGAGTCAGCTGTTTCGGCATCAGTACACAATCTATGACCGTGAATTCTGCGGCTCTGAAGTATGCATCGACTTTGACAATGACGGCGATCGTGAATTTCTGCTCGCCTCCCGATCTCCGGGAAAACTTCAGCTGCGCAATGGTTCGGATGGCAGCGTGTGCTGGGCCCGTGAGATCCCTGGCCAGCAGCAGTCAACGTCCGCCTTTGATCTTGATTCGGACGGGCAATGGGAGATTATCTACACCGTATCTGATCCGGGAACGCTTTATGTGTGCGACCACGCGGGACGAGTGCTCCGACAGATGAACTCGGGCGACAATAAACTGGGGAACTCGCCCGTCATCATGGATGTCGACAGCGACGGCGTCCTGGATGGTTTCTTCGGCACTCGCTCTCGCTATCTGATGCGGCTGGATATGCAGACTCTTTCCACACTGGCCCGTCGTCCCGACTGGATACAGTGTGGCTGTTACACCTCGGCAATGGATGTTGACTTCGATGGCCAGTGGGATCTGTTTGCAGGCAGCGGCGATGACTTCAGCGCCAAGGGAAC
This sequence comes from Fuerstiella sp., assembly GCA_022843805.1. Lineage (GTDB taxonomy): Bacteria > Planctomycetota > Planctomycetia > Planctomycetales > Planctomycetaceae > F1-80-MAGs062. The sequence continues at coordinate 41,469 of JALHMY010000012.1, read as the reverse complement.
ACTTCATCGCCTGAATCCGCTGACACTCGAAAGCGTCTGGAGTTTTTCCACCAATGACAATGCATCAAGCGCTGATCCGGTACTGGCAGACATTAACGGGGATGGGCTCCCGGAAATCATCAAATCCGTCGACAATTATGGAAACGATGACGGCCACGACGGCGTCTTCGCCTTCAAAACAGATGGCAGGCTGTTGTGGAAAGTGAGCGGACTGTCCGGCGAAGACTCGCCGAATGTTGCCGACCTGGATGCCGACGGTCATGTCGAGATCATCGGAATGACGTTCGGAGGCAATGTCTATTGTCTCGACTCTGACGGCAGTATTCGATGGCAGAAAGACCTGCGTCCGGAACTTGACGACAGCTGTCACATGTACATGGCACCAATACTGTGTGACCTGAATGGCGATCGACAACTGGAAATACTGGCCATGACCAACGGCCCTTATTCGCCGATTCCCGGTGAGGTCCACACAGCCCGACTGTTTGCTTTGGACGTCAGCGGACACATTATCGATGAGCTCGACCTCGGAGAATCACGCTACTGGGGCCATGCTTACGTCTGCAATCTGGATAACGACCCCTTCCTTGAACTCGTCGTCTCCGGACTTGGCGGACTGGACGTGTTCGAAACAAAAGGGTTCGGCTCAAATTCGGAACACTTTCAGCGTCGCAGAAGCTACCAGAGACTCAACGTGCGTCCCTGGGACTACGACGATACCGTGTTCATGGAACGTGGCCGAAAGGAAAACGTCGTCAGCCGAGCAGACAATCTTGTACTCGCAAAGGACACAAATGGCAGACGGAATACTGCCGGACGATTCGTAACGGATCTGCTGACGCTGCCGCCCGACTGCGAATTTCGCACGCTGCAGTTTACCGGAGACATCCCGACTGAAACGCTGCTCCTCGCCGACATCCTGGATGCGGAGCAGCGTCCATTAAAAATGCAGGTCTCCTCTGGCACCGACTTACGAATCAACCGTCCGATCCGTCTGGCTTTCCAGTTCTCAACCACAGACCCCCAAAAAACACCTCGGCTCGATTTCTACCGGCTGAGCTTTGACCGTCGCTGATTGGACCATCCTTAGTCGAGCGTATGAACCAGCAGCCCGCTGCGCAGTTTCGGCTCAAACCACGTGCTCTTGGGCGGCATAATCTGACCAGCATCGGACACCGCCATCAGCTGAGCAATTGAAGTCGGATACATGGAGATGGCAACGGCCCATTGTCCGGAGCCCACCAGCTTTTCAAGTTCTTTGGTACCCCGTATGCCGCCGACAAAATCAATTCGAGAATCTGTGCGGACATCTCCGATACCAAAGACTGGCTGCAGGACGCGTTCTTCGAGTATCGCGACATCCAGTGATGCAATCGCATCAGTGTGGTCAACAGAAGACGGAGGAACGCTCAGAAGCCACCATTGCCTGCCGATCAGAAAGCAAAATGAACCGGCTGCCGGGGGTACAGGATTCTCGACCGATTCCAGCGTGCCCACTGCACGCAGTCGGTCCAGAAGTGCGTCTTCTGAAAGACCATTCATGTCTTTCAGCACTCTGTTATACGCCAGAATTCGCAGCTCACCAGCCGGAAAAAGCACAGTCAGAAACCAGTTGTACTCTTCGTTGCCAGTATGCCCTGGATTCGCTTCGCGTCGCTGTTTTCCTGCCCGCCATGCGCTGGCCGCCCGATGATGACCGTCAGCGACGTAAAACACGGGGACCGCTGAGAGAGCCTTTACACAGGGCTCACTGTCTTCAATACGCCAGATGGTGTGCTGAATGCCATCCACCGCCACAAAATCATACAGGGGTTCTGTTTTGATGACGGATGCGATCATCGAATTCACCTGATCAACGTCGCGGTAAGTCAGAAATACAGGCCCCGCATTGGCATTGATGGCCGTGACATGACGAGTTCGATCGTCTTCTTTTGCCTTTCGAGTCTTCTCATGCTTCAGGATCAGGTTGTTTTCATAATCATCCACATGGCAACAGCAGACGATACCAGTCTGAGCTCTGCCGTTCATCACCTGTCGATACGCATACACGCTTTCCTGCTGATCCCGCACCAGAATCTTCTGGTCCTGCAGATTCCTGAAATTCGCAGCCGCCTTCTGATAAATCTGGTCAGAATACGGATCCGTGTCAGCCGGGAAATCGATATCAGGCCGAACAACATGCAGAAAGCTGAGCGGATTTCCTTCGGCCAGGACAACCGCCTCTTCCCGATTGACAACGTCATACGGAACAGAGGCAACCTGAGCAGCAGTACCTGGGGTCGGACGAAGAGCGTGAAAGGCTTTAACGCGAGGCATGAATAAACAACTTTCGGAGCGATACGGATTTCGAAGTGATCATGTGGCCGGAGTTTATTTGGGAGGAACTGGTCGGAATGGCCACGCTGGGCTGCCCGGCGGATCGGGCATCACGCGAGATTTTCCGAGCCCAAGATCTTCTGGTTTCAGATTTGCATTTTTCCAGTAAGTCTTGTCGTTAATGAAACCGAAGAAGCTGGGATAAAACGGGTCGACAAAACCGACGTCTGCCTTTTCCGGTACTTCAGAGCCAGTCAGATGCAGGGCCGCATTGATGACCAGTCTTCTCAGATCTTCACTCACAAAGTCCACCGCGGCCCCTGCGGTCGTACAGAATGACAGACCGTCTTTTCCATTGGGTGCCTTGTAGGGATGCAGCCATGCCAATGGCTGCATCGGCTGATTGCGTCTGTCATCCTTCAGAATTGGTGAAGCCGGATCCAGCGATTCCGTAATGGCTCCGCGAAGCAAAATGGTGTCCACATCGGTCAGATGCGTGACTCCGTAAACATCACTGGGCGCGAACACGTCACGAACACCTCTAAGAATCGGATGAGATTCTTTTCCTGGCTCAATCACTCCCCGAGCACCTTCTTCTTTATGTTTGCCATGATGACTGACCCACTGCTCCCCCAGCACTTTCAGTCCAAACTCATCATAGCTCAGTGAATCGCCAAACTTCTGAGCTCCACGAAAGGCGTGAGTTGAAGTACGAAGCCCGATCAGCGGCTTGCCGGCATTCAGATAGTTGGTAATGAACTTCGCCTGTTCGGGGTCCGGCTGACGAAAACGAGTGGCGATAATCATCAGGTCGGCGGTTTCCAGAGCATTCAGGCCCCGCAACCCCTGCTGATTATTTGAATCAATATAGTCTGCTCCGTCCGGTCCAAAGGAGAACACCACAGTGCAGCGAAAACCATGCTTCTGACTCAGAATCTTGGCCAGCATGGGTAAAGATTCTTCTGAGCGATATTCTTCGTCTCCCGCGATCAGAACGACATGTTTGGCGGTCGCGCCTGCATCCGGAGGATTCAATACGAGCGTATCCGCTGCGATTACCGTACTGGTGGAACCCGCGAAGGTCATCACAACACTCAGGGCCACGAACGTCTGTAAACAAATCTTCTGGAAGGGCGAATTCATAGGACTTCACCTGTCATCTTGTAGGCGGTGGGAAGAGACTTCTGTTCTGCGGAACGCGGGTGTGCAAACTTTGTTCAAAGTTTGGCAGAGTCCCGCGGAACGTCAATTCAGCGACAACCAGAATGCACTGGGGATCAGGAAAAACCTGCCGCCAAAGCCGCTGTTCGCCAAACAATCGACGCACCGTGCCAGATTCGGGGCAGCTCAGACATCATGAATTCGAATTCGCATTGCAGAAATTTCCCGGAATCTTCGACACCGATACTTGATGAATTCTGTTTACCCGCTGTGCACACAAAGTTCCTGTCAGCCCTCTGATCGTACTCAAACATCTAAAAGCAGCAGTTCTGCTGGAGTATTCCCATGAAGACACTTCGCCACGCGATATCTTTGTTTTCTCTGTCCCTGTTGTGCCTCCCATCAGCATTTGCTCAGCCCCCGGGACCGGGCGGACCCGGTGGACCCGGACCAGGTCCCGGCGGCATGCTTCGAATGTTACCGGTAATGGCAGCACTGGATGCGGATGAGAATGGCGATATTTCATCCGAAGAAATCGCAAATGCCACCGCAGCGCTCAAGACCCTTGATAAGAACAAGGATGGCAAACTTACCGAGGACGAACTCAGACCAAACTTCGGAGGATTCGGAGGACCCGGCGGACCGGGATTTGGTGGACCAGGTGGTGGTTTTGGCGGGCCAGGTTTTGGTGGGCCAGGTTTCGGCGGTGATCCGGAAGCAATGATTGCGGAAACCATGCGACTGGACAAGAACGACGACGGTAAGCTCGACCAGAGCGAACTGGGTGAACGACGTCAGGGACTGATGGCTCGCGCAGACGCTGATAAAGACGGTTTCGTCACCAAAGACGAACTCACAAAAGCCATGACTCAGCGAGGTGGACGAGGTGGCTTCGGCGGTGGTCGGCCAGGTGAAGGTCGGCCGGGCGAAGGTCGGCCAGGTGAAGACGGTCCTCCAGGTGAAGGTCGGCCGGGTGAAGACGGCCCTCCAGGCGAAGGGCGTCGAGGTGGCGGTACTGCAGCGTTTATTGACCGACTGTTCGAACTGGACGCAGACAAGGATGGAAAACTGACTCGAGAGGAACTTTCAAAGATGCCGGAGTTTGGAGGCTTTGGCGGTCGAGGAGGGTTCGGTGGTGGTGAAGGTCGTCGTCCTCAGCGTCCTCCTGCAGAGTAGTTAAAAAAGAAGAAGCTCATTTCTTGCAGCCTCGGCCCTGAATTGTTCAGGGCCGAGGTTTTTCTGGTTGATGGATCAGGAAGGATTGCCTTATGAATGGTTGTTGGCTTTTGACATTGCGAACGAGGTATGGAATGGCGGGAAACAGAGCATGGATCGGTATCCTGCCCATCGGCGCTTTGCTGATCTCGTTCCTGTTCACATCTCACTGCTCAGCTGCTGACTGGCTTCGCTTTCGCGGACCCAATGGGTCAGGAGTCAGCCCGGATCAGGAAGCGACTCCTGTCACCTGGAGTGCCACCGAAAATCTGAAATGGAAAGTGGAATTGCCGGGCTCAGGCGTATCCTGCCCCATCGTTGTTGGCGATAAAATTTTCGTCACCTGCTACTCCGGATATGGAGTCAGCCGGAATGAAGCTGGCAGCCAGGAAGATCTGAAAAGACATCTTCTGTGCGTGGATCGAACAACAGGCAGGACGATTTGGGAAAAATCTTTTGAGGCGGCTCTTCCCGAAGATCCTTACAGCGGCGCCGGAGTTCCGCAACACGGCTATGCGTCACACACTCCTGTTTCCGACGGTACCAGTGTCTATGCGTTTTTTGGTAAGTCCGGTGTCTATGCGTTCGATCTGGATGGAAAGGAATTGTGGAAAGCCAGCGTTGGTCAGGAGTCCGATCCTCGCCAGTGGGGCTCTTCGTCCAGTCCCATTATTGCAGGAAAAGTTCTGATCGTTGCCGCAGGTCCGGAGGCTCGGGCGATTGTCGGCATTGATACGGCAACCGGAAAAGAACTCTGGCGAGCAGACTCGGAAGGACTTGGAAACGTCTGGGGAAGTCCTGCTGTTGCCGAAATTGATGAAAAACGAACAGATGTGGTCATCGGTGCTCCCGGTGAAATCTGGGGACTGAATCCCGCAACCGGTAAACTTCGCTGGTACTGCGAAGCACTGGGATCAGACCAGTTCAGTTCGAGCGTGGTGATTCAGGATGGAATCGTGTATGCCATCGAAGGCCGCGGAGCCGGATCGATCGCCGTTAAGGCTGGGGGCAAGGGGGATGTCACCAAAACAAACGTGATCTGGAGCGGTCGCGATTCAAGCCGTTTCGGCACGCCAATCGTCTATGACGGCCGAATGTATTTCGTCTCTGACACAGTCATGAACTGCATCAGTGCAGCCAACGGAGAAAAAATCTATCAGAGCCGCTTTGAAGGCGGATCTGCACCCGCTGGCGGACGAGGCGCTGGTGGCGGTCGTGGTGACGGAAGCGGAGGCGGTCGAGGCGACGGTAGCGGCGGCGGTCGGGGTGAGGGAGGCGGCCGACCTGGCGGAGGTCGTCAGGGCGGCGGTGGCGGCATGGGCGGCAACTATGCTTCGCTGATCCTTGCTGACGGAAAGCTCTATTACACCACGCGCAATGGCGACATGTTTGTCTTCAAAGCTTCCGATAAGTTTGAACAACTGGCCGTGAATCGCGTGACCGACGAATCCGAAGACTTCAGCGCCACCCCGGCGGTCAGCAACGGAGAACTTTTCTACCGAAGTAATCGACATCTTTACTGCGTCTCAGCAAAGAAGTAATCCCGGCAATCCGGCCTGTGGATAATGCTGTGAAGCAATTCCCGACAGGGAAACTCAGCGATTCAACCCTTGAAGCGGTTGTACAACTCGCCGACGCGAAAAGGCGAGCGGTGTGGCGTCAGCCCACCGAGTGCGATTTCCTCCGCGGGCGTAGTCCGGGTGCCACTCAGATGATCGGCCAACAGAACATATGGCGGGAGCGGTGGAAAATCGCTGGTGCGAGGACCTCGGAGGGCTGACGCCGCTCCGCTCGCCGACGCGAAAAGGCGAGCGGTGGGGCGTCAGCCCAACGAGTGCGATTTCCTCCGCGGGCGTAGTCCGGTTGCCACTCAGATGATCGGCCAACAGAACACATGGCGGGAGCGGTGGAAAATCGATGGTGCGAGGACCTCGGAGGGCTGACGCCGCTCCGCTCGCCGACGCGAAAAGGCGAGCGGTGGGGCGTCAGCCCAACGAGTGCGATTTCCTCCGCGGGCGTAGTCCGGGTGCCACTCAGATGATCGGCCAACAGGACACATGGCGGGAGCGGTGGAAAATCGCTAATGCGCGGACCTCGGAGGGCTGACGCCGCTCCGCTCGCCGACGCGAAAAGGCGAGCGGTGTGGCGTCAGCCCACCGAGTGCGATTTCCTCCGCGGGCGTAGTCCGGTTGCCACTCAGATGATCGGCCAACAGAACACATGGCGGGAGCGGTGGAGAATCGATGGTGCGAGGACCTCGGAGGGCTGACGCCGCTCCGCTCGCCGACGCGAAAAGGCAAGCGGTGTGGCGTCAGCCCACCGAGTGCGATTTCCTCCGCGGGCGTAGTCCGGGTGCCACTCAGATGATCGGCCACCGGAACACATGGGGAGGAGCGGTGGAAAATCGATGGTGCGAGGACCTCGGAGGGCTGACGCCGCTCCGCTCGCCCGAGGCTAACGGGCGATATCTTCGTTGCGTATCCAGCCGTCTCCAATGCCCTCAAAATGGCCGAAAGTCCAGTCCGCTGTTTCGCTGAGCACCGTGAACTCCGCCCCGTCCTTCAACGACTGATCAAAAGCAGGCTCGTAGTCCTTTCCCGTTCCTTTACGAGCAACAGTCTCACGAGTAATCACTGCCCGACTGGATGAATACACCTCGTCATAGCTCAATGCAACATCAGCAGCCAGTAGTCCGGAAAGTACCAGCCCGGCAGCACTCATCAGATGAAGCCGAGGCTTACGCAACAGCACTGCAGTCAGAGTGATCAGTGCGGTCAGCACAAAACCCGCACAGGACAATTTCACTTTCGTCGGAAACGAATACCAGGAACTCCAGAACAGCACACGAGTACGGAACGGCACTGGCTGTTCCGGTAAACGACCGGGAGCTCGCTGCAGCGCCTGTTGCAGATTTGCTGCCAGATAGGGATCCCCTGGCCGCCAGGGAATCGCCTTTCGATAATTCAGAATTGCGCGACCATATTCACCCGCTCGAAACCACGCATTTCCCAGGTTGTAATAAACGGCGCCGTTCTGATAACCATCAGTCACAATGGATTCCAGCATGCGGGCCGCCGCACGATAATCATCCGGACTGTCAGCCTGATCGAACAGTTCGTTTGCCTTCAAAAAGGCGGCTTCACGTGTACTGGTATCCGCTAACAGCTCACTCGCCGCCACCAAACCGGACCACAGGATTGCTGCGGAAAAACAAACCAGAAAAACGAATCCCGTACGATGTAAACTTCGTCGCAGAGAGCACCGCATGTTTCACGCCCCCCGTTCAAGGTAAGGGCCGATTCGTTCAATCAGGGCTGTCGCCGTCTCAAGCATACCGGAGACATCCGCTGACTGTCCCGCTCCATACTGAGCCGACTCAATCGTCTCCAGCAGCTTCTGCGTCTGAATTCGATCATCAGACGGAACCGATGCCTTTGCAAGAATAGCGCTGACGTCGGTGGCGGTCAGCCCTTCTGTCACTTTATTGCAGAGGTCCGCAATCAGCCCGGCAATCCCCAGCCTCAGAAGACTCAGACTTTCCTGAATCTGACCGCCGTTCAATGCACTTCGAGCATCAGCAAGCCGCTGGCGAGCAGTGCGTCGAGCCTGCTGTCGACGCTGCCACACAGTATCGGTCGATCGACGGCGATACGTGTTTACACCCAGAACTCCAATTCCCGCGAGTCCCCACGCGATCGCCGCCAGACTGACTGAAACGGGGATACTGACCCGCTGATCATAAAGCTCTGACAAACTGGTAACGTTCTGAAAAATGCCTTCAGCACTCGTTCGAATCTCAGAAGTTTCTGTCTGCGCGACTGCCCCTACCAGATCAGAACTGCTGACTGACGATGCTTCTGTAACCTCCAGCGGAATCGCTTCCGTCGTGGTGTCTGTAAACTTCTCGCTCACCGGATCAAATGTTGTCACGGTCAGTGATGGGATGGACGCCCCCGGCCTTTTGGGACGCAATGCATAAGAAAACTTCTTGGAATCCCCCTCGATCCGCCCGGTGGGATTGCGGTCGATCACATCGAAGTCGCTGGCCAGCTGAGGCATTGACATCAGATCGGGAGCTGACAAAAGCTCCAGTGAGCCGCTCGCTTTTCCGCGTTCCAGAACCAGGGTCAGCGTCAATGGATCTCCCACCCGCAATTTTGTGGGACCGGCTGACGCAGCAATCCGATATTCGCCAATGCCGCCGCAGTAGGTCGTCGGACGAGGTGATGGCACATCACGCACTTCGATCATTGCTGCCGGGGCCATGGCAACCAGCCGTTTCGCTGTGTATTGATCTCCTTCCACACCGGACACAAACGTGCCCTTCACGATCGCCGGACCAAAGGTAAAAGTCCCGCTTCTGGACGGCACAAACTTCCGAGTCAGTTCGAAGACAAAATAACTGACAGGCACTCCATCCAGCCCGTTGCGAACTTCACGCCCTTTATAAAGATCGAAAACAGCCAGCTGCGGACCGGAAAAAATGGAACTGGATCGTGTTGTCACATCATTCAGAGTGAAGCCAATTCCGTTTTCAGCGAGCAGCGGCTGCAGCCACGCAGACCGCTCGTCCGAGCCAAGTCCTTCGGGCTCATCCAGCCAGTTGATCTGCAGTCTCGGCGGCTGTCGGCGCAGTGGCATCAAAGGACTGCCAGCCTCGTCGCCGGGCAGAGGACGGACAAGTATCTTCAGAGTAATTTCAAATGGCTGAGTTGGATAGACTCTTTGAGTGTCGGACCGAACTTCTGCAATCACCAGATCCTGCACTTCTGCATCAAGAACTCTCAGCGTCAGCGCAGTTGTTGTCAGCGATTGTCCGTCAGCCGTTCCCTGAATCGGAGGAATCTCCAGATTCCCGGCAGCCCGCGGCGTCAGTCGATAAAGATAAACATGACTCAGCACGCTTTGCTGCGAAACTCGTCCGTTGATAATAAACGTCGACGACTGATCGCGAGACTGATCGCCGAGAGACTCGACGTCAAACTGCTCCTTCAGTGGCCCCATGTCCGGAGCTCCGGGATTCTTCGAATGGCGAATTTCAACCTGCAGCGTCACGCTTTCGCCAATAAAGATTTCCTCCGCACTCAGCGATGCTTCAATCTCCGGCTCATCCGCAACAGCCGCCGCTTCAATGCCGCCCCAGCCGCAGAATACTCCGCCGCTAAGCAGATTCAGCAGGAATACTGCTGACAATACTGGTCGTACCAGCACGCGGCTTCTCATCGGCAACCTCCAGCCATCCATTCGCGGGCGATTCCGTGAAACATTACCAGTCCTTTTCAACGGGCGCACGACCCGGTACCCGACGCCTCATCACTCGATCCCGCTCCTGCTTCTCCTGCTGCCGCTCACGCACCCTTCGCAGGGCTTCTTCAATCCGATCAGCCGACACCCGCTGCTGCTGTTGCCGATCCTTCTGAGAATCGTCCTTCTTTTTCTCTGCGTCCTGCGACTTTTTTTGATCCGACTTTTGCTGATCCTGTTTTTGCTGATCCTGCTGGTCCGAATCCTTCTTTTGCTGATCCTCATTCTCTTCTGACTGCTCGTTCTTTTGCTGTTCCTGCTGCTGATCCTGATTCTGTTCGTCCTGATTCTTCTGATCCTGATTCTTCTGATCCTGATTCTTCTGATCCTGCTGATCTTCCCCCGACTTGTTTTCCGGCTGTGATTTTCGAATCTCTTCCAGAATACGACGAGCTTCCTCCGCATGCAGAAACGACTTTTCGCGATCCCTGCTCTGAAGCGATTCCGTCGCCAGCTGCATTTCGTCCACTGCCCTCGGAGCAAGCTCGATCGCGCGGCGAAGTCCTTCTTTCTGCTTTTCCGTATCCTCCGGTGTCGCACCTTCCTGATCCGGGGAGACAGGCGCCGCTACCGGCGGTGACTGCTCGGCAGATGACTGCGACTCGGCAGATGACTGTGACTGCTCGGCCGTTTGATTCTCCAGATCAGAAAGTTCCGCTTCTGCTTTCGGTTTCAAAAGCCGCGCCTTGCGAAGTATTCGGTCCTGTGACTCCCTCAGTTTTTCAAAGTCCTCGTCAGCAATCTGCAGCGTTGCCGGATCCTGCGTCACCGGGGACTGCGAAGGCGACGCTGGCGATGCGGGTGTCGGCGACGCGGGTGATTCGGACGCAGACGCTGGCGGAAGCTGCGTTGTGCCGCCGTTCGAATTTTCAGAAGCAGATTCTTCCGCGGAACCAGCCTCCTCGCCAGACGACAGCATGCGAGCCATTGACGTCTGTTCCTGCAATTCCCGATCCAGCAAAGGCCTGAACGGAATCACGGCGTCCCAGATACGGTCGAGTTCCTCAATCGCAGCCTGCTGCTTTGTGATCACATCTTCCGGCTTGCGAGCCTGCAGGCTGCTGACCGCGGACAGCATCTGCTTCTCTGATTCTTCCGCCCATTTCTGAAGCATTGAAATGCTCTCTTCCAGCTGCTTCGCCTCCTCAGCACTGAGCGGGGCCGGCTGCCCCTGCGCTTGCTGTCCCGGCACTTGCTGACCTGAGCCCGGCTGACCTGAGCCCGGCTGACCCGGGGCTGGCTGCGAGGGAACTGACTGCGAACGCAGGTCCTCATCAATTTTCTCAATTAGAAAAGGAATCTCCTCCGCCAGCTCGGACTGGGCCTGCTTCAGCTCGGCAAATGTATCGGCCCGGGTATTCTGTGGCAGCAGGCTGACGGTTTCTCGCAGACCGGTTTGCGCCTGGATCAGATATTCCGTGAACTGCAGAAAATTCAACTGGCGACGGCGCTCTTCGCGATCCCGTTCTCGCCACTGATCGTTGTAGTATTTGACCCATTGTCTGACGAGTTCCAGATTGTGCCGGGCCTGCCGATGATCGGGCTGAAGTTCCAGACAATGCCGCCATGCAACAACCGCCTGCTGCAATTCATCCAGTATCTCCTGCCGCTTCTCAGCGGATACAGAGACCGGCTGTTCACCGGCGAGCGATCGAGCCTGTTCTGCGGCCAGCATCCCCAGATTAAAATGTGCGGCAGTTGCCAGTGCTCGGTCCTGACTGAGCCCGGCCTCCAGATACAATGATCTGGCCGACTCGCGCTTTCCCAGTCGATGCTGAGCACAGGCTTCATCAAACGCGGCGGTTGCCGCAGCCGCCGATTTCTCTTTGGTAAGCTCCGCTCCAGCCGCAGCAAACTTCTTTCCGGCTTCATCAAACTTCTCGTCTGCATAAAGCTGAAGCCCTTCGCGAATCTGCTTTTTCGACTCAGCGGCCTGCACCATCGAACCGCACAGAGCGTGAACGACCAGCAACAACACAGCAGTCGCTGCCAGATCCTTTGTCCTGCGAATTTTCACATCCGCATTTTTTGGATTGTCAAGCGCTTTTGACTCCGAATTCTGAATCGATGATCCATGTGCCTCCGGAAGTTCCGGACCTGTTCTTCGATAACGGCCAATACTGAGATCGATCAGCAATGCGGCCAGAGCGAGTGACAGAAAAATCTGAAACTGCTCTGACCGGCGAACTCGCTGCACCGTCGTTCCATCACTGCCTTTTCGGCCACGCAGATGGCTGGCGTAGAGCTCACCCAGATCATATGTGCGAGTACCCGCCGGAACATAAACTCCGGACGTTTTCAGAGCCATGTCCTGCAACAACGTACTCTGCAGCTTGCTCCAAACCTGTTCGCCTGCGTACTCCACATACGATTTGGAATCCGATCTGGCATCCGATTTCTGAGGAACTCGTGCGCCCTGTTCGGCATCGCCAAGACCCACAGCAAAGATCGTGACCTTCCGTTCTGCAGCCAGAGCAGCCGCTTCCATTGGATAAGATTCCTGATCGTCTCCATCGGTAATCAGCAAAACAGCCTGATCTCGCTCGGCCTTCCCGTGAAAGACTTCCAATGCCTTGCGAACCGCATCTCCGATCGCCGTGCCTCCCCGCGGAGCACTGTCCGGATCCAGCTCCTGCAGCGCTCTTCGAAAGGAATCGTAATCCACGGTCAGCGGACATTTCACAACCGCCTGCCCTGCAAAGGCGATTAGTCCGATCCGTTCACCTTCCAGCTGATTCACCAGAGCACCGACGTCGGCCTTTGCCCTGCCAAGCCGTGACGGAGGTACATCGTCTGCCAGCATGGATCGCGAAACATCAATCAGAACGTAAAGATCACTTCCTCGAGGAATGACCTGCTCCGTCTGAGTGCCAAATCGCGGACCTGCCAGAGCCATCAGACCCAGAATAATAGCGGCCTCCTGCAACAGCAGTTTTGCCCAGAACCGCACGGCCGACTCTTCCGGCAGAATCCGAGTCCACATCGCTTCCGCGACAAACGCCTGCCTCGCCAGACGCCGCCGTCGCTCAGAAAACATCTTAAGTACCAGCCATGCCACCGTCAGAGGCAAAATCAGGTACAGGTATTCAGGATGATGCCATTCCATAATCAGCTACAAGTCACAAACGAAATACCGTGCACTCTACCGTGCACTCAGGGTAACGAACGAAACCGAGTCTCCCGGAGTATCCCGACCGACAGAATTAAGGCCAGCCCTGGCCCGGCAAACCATGGAAACAATTCAGTATACTCAGTGTATCGAGTTTCCTCGAAGCTGGATTTCTCGAGCCGGTCAATTTGTTCATAGACAGACAGGAGTCCATCGGAATCTGAAGCGTGAAAGTACCGGCCGCCTGTTGTTGCTGCCATTTCACGCAACAAGTCTTCGTCAATCTGAAAGCGGGCAGGCACCAGCATGGTCCGTCCAAATTCGTCTTCCTGAGGCACCGGCACAACTCCATTGGTGCCAATACCGATCGCGTAGATTTTGATATCAAGCTCTTTGGCGATTTCTGCCGCCTCACGCGGGTCAATGACTCCCGCATTGTTGTCACCGTCAGTCAGCAGCACGAGCACCCGACTTTTCGCATTGGCTGCCCGCAATCGGTCAACTCCCAGAGCCACACCATCCCCAATCGCTGTTGCCAGCTCTTCCTGCAGCGCCGCTTCGTTGATGACGCGTCCCTGACGGTCACGCACAGGCTTTGGAATCTGAAGCCCATTAACGATATCGACAAGTGCACCATGATCCAGTGTCAGCGGACACTTGCTGTCCGCGAATCCACCAAACGCCACAAGACCAATCAGGTCGTCCTTCCGGCCGCCCAGATCGCCTTCGTCAGAACCAAGCACAAAACTGGAAATCACATGCCGGACCGCCTCCAGTCGACTGACGTCACGACCATCCAGCTGAAAATCCAGAGCCTCCATCGACCCGGAAATATCCAGAACCATTTCAATGGCGATCCCCTGCCCGCTGATTCTCGATTCTGATTTGCCCGACTGTGGTCTGGCGAGCGCAAGCACGACGAGGCACAGGCCGCCCGCATACAGCCAGGGCAACAGCCGCCGAATCCGCTGCATCAATGTCACGGGCAGGTTTTTCAAATCGGCAATGCTCGAAAAAACGGCAGCCGGACGCGGCGCGCGTCTGATTCGCCACAGCAGCAGCAATCCCACCACAGGCGCAATCAGCAGCCAGTACCAGGACTGAAATCGAAAGGCCTCCATATTCTATGCCTCCCCGACCGCAGCAGAATCAGCAGCTCCAGCCGACGATGCGGCCTGATCAGGACGACCATCTTCGCGCTGCGGAACGTTCGAGCGAGTCAGCCCCACAAACTCCCTTGCCCGATCAATCGACAGACTGATCTGTCCATCACCGGGCTGCATGGCCGCATACTTCACCATGTCGGCAGCTTCGAGAAATTCCTGGAGGTGGATCGCACGAGCGGGCGGAAAAATGGCTCGAACACGCATGGCCCTCAGAAACTCCTCCGTCGTCTGCTCGGGTGCTCGAAGACCGGTCGTTCCTTCAATGTAGTACCGCACAATGCCGGTCAGCCTCAGGTAAAATTCGCCAAACCTGCCCTGCCGCGGCAGATTTTCCCCAAGGAGCCGTGCGAGTGCCGTATGTGCAATTTCTTCCGGAGTCAACTGGCGCTCCGCAATGGTCTCTGCCGTTCTTCGCCTTCGCACAATGAAAATGATGGCGGCCAATAACACCGGAATCGCAATCAAAAACATCCATGCGAATGGAAAGGACTCTTCCAGTGCACGAGGAGGCAACATGGGATCCAGAGCCGAAAGATCGGGAACTTCATCGCCCAGCTCGGACGTTATCAGTACCTCCAGCGGTTCAGATTCAATCATCGCCAGCTGGCCCTTCGACTCCGACGCAGCCCGATGATCCACAAATTCCACCGCCACCGATCGAATCAGATGTTTGCCCGCATGCATGGGCTCAAGCTGATATCGAAACAATCGAGTGTTATCGGTCGGCGATTCAGCACGTACCCGCGACTCTTCACGTACTTCCGTATAGTCACGAACAACGAAATCACCGGCCGCTTCTCCAAATGCCGGCGCTTTAATCTCCACATCAGGTTCTGCACTGACACTCACCTCCATCTGTACCAGATCTGAAAGGCGAGGTTCACGAGGAGTCAGTCGAACGGTCAGCCTGACCGGACCTTTTTCAGTAGAGCGCTCAATCCATTCGCCGGAGGCCGCTGAATCACCTGACTGATTTTGAGGATCGCTGGCCGAACCGCAGCCAGCCAGCACCAGCAGTATCACGTACAATATCCGTGGCGCAGCAGGATGTGCTCTGCAATACCGAAATTCGGGAGCTGACATGTTCATCGCTGTCGCTCCCGCATATGAAAGAATCTCTGCAGACTTCGTGAATATGGCTGATCCGTACGAATCTCAAGCCTGTCGACGCCTGCCCGACGCAGCCATCCGGAAAGTCGCTGTTCACGATCAGCCGCCGCCTTAGCAAACAGCGCACGCACTTTGGGATGTCGAGTATCCAGCTCAAGAATCTCATCCGTCTCCGCATCCCGAAGCGTCAGAAAGCCCACATCGGGCAGTTCTGCTTCACGGGGATCCTGCAATGTCACGGCGATACAGTCGTGTCGCTGGTTGGCAACGGCCAGTGCTCTGGAGCAGTCAGGGCCCAGAAAATCGCTCATCAGAAACACAACACACCGACGTCGCTGTACCCGGCCGATAAACTCGAGAGCCCGGCTGATATTGGTCTCCGCCCTGACAGGTTCCGCTGCCAGAATCTCACGAATCAGTCGAAGCACATTTCCTCGTCCCTTGCGAGGAGGAATATAGCGAATCACATCTTCCGCAAAGAACAGCAGACCGACTTTGTCATTATTCTTTCGAGCTGTAAACATCAGCACGGCCGCCACTTCGGCCGCCGTTTCCATCTTGGTGAGCCGCTGCGATCCAAACGCTCCGGATGCCGAAACATCCACAGCCAGCAGAACCGTCAGTTCACGCTCTTCGCAAAATGTCTTGACGTAAGGAGCTCCGGAACGAGCAGTAACGTTCCAGTCAATACTGCGAATCTCGTCGCCCGGAAGGTACTCCCGAACCGTGTCGAACTCCATACCGCGTCCCTTAAAGACGCTCTGGTATTCGCCAGCCAGCAAATCGTTGACCTGCCGACGTGCGACGATCTGGATGCGGCGGACTTCCTTCAGGACTTCTTCTGGATTTCGAGCAGCCATGGCAGATCAGGGAACCGGAACAGATTCTAGCACTTTGCGGACCACGTCATCGGACGTCGTCTCTTCAGCTTCGGCTTCATACGTCAGGATAATGCGATGTCGCATGACTTCCATCGCAATGTCCTTGACATCCTGAGGTGTAACGTAACCGCGACCAGACAAAAATGCATTCGCTCTGGCCGCCAGACACAAATTGATGGATGCCCGCGGCGACGCCCCACATTCAATCAGTGGCTTCAGTTCCTTCAGTCGATAATCTTCCGGCCGACGGGTTGCACTCACAACATCCAGCACATAATCACGGACTTTGTCGTCCATGTAGATCAGCGCGACTGTCTGACGAATCTCTGCCAGCTGCGACGGATCCAGCACTGGCTGAACTTCTCTTCGAATATCATTCAGGACGTTGTCGATCACTTTTCGCTCATCCGCCCGCGAAGGATAATCCACAACGATCTTCAGCATGAAGCGGTCCACCTGCGCCTCCGGCAGAGGATAAGTACCTTCCTGCTCGATAGGATTCTGCGTGGCAAGCACCAGAAAAGGTTCTTCCAGCGCCCAGGTTTCATCGCCGATTGTGACCTGCCGTTCCTGCATGGCTTCAAGCAGTGCCGACTGCACCTTGGAAGGCGCTCGGTTAATCTCGTCCGCCAGAACGAGATTTGCAAAAATCGGCCCCTTTTTTGTCCCGAATGTTCCCTCACGAGGATTGTAAATCATCGTGCCGATCAGGTCGGCAGGCAACAGGTCCGGTGTAAACTGAATCCGGTTGAATTTGCAGTGCAGAGCACCTGCCAGGGCCTTGATCGCCGTCGTCTTGGCCAGCCCCGGCAATCCTTCCAGCAACACGTGCCCGCCCGTCAGCAGAGCAATCATCAGCCGCGAAAGCATTTCATCCTGGCCAACGAGAACCTTACGTACCTCCGCCTTAACGCATTCGGCGACGTCCGAATAGCGGAGGACCTGTTCCTTGATCTTTTGAACATCAACACTCATACGAAATCATTGCCTCACTCTCTCGCTGCGAAACCGTTTTCTCACGGAACATTACGATATAACAAACCACAGCGTGGGAAACAATTTCCACGTCCCTGTCGCGTTCAAAGCCACCAGCCAACCCTGCTACAGCAACTGTCCCCGATTCAGCTACTGGAGCATCCACCATGCACAGCCACAGGGAATTTTCTTTTTCTCAAAATGAATCTTCACCGCCATCCTGTTTTCAAAGTTGCAGCGGGACAAAAGGCGTAATTTTAAACGCCCCTAAATACTTACACGGATTCGTACGTGCACACTTATAAATGTGGTCTGGTTGGCCAAAGGCTTGTGTTTATGAAGATCATTTTCAACTGAGTGGACGGACGCCGCCCCTGACGTTTGTGTTTTATCTGTGCCCGTCTGTGTCATCTGTGGTTAAAAAATGTGACTCAATGACAGATTGTGTGAGGATAACAGTTGAAGTTTTTCTGCACCGGCCGCACCCATGACATTGCAGCCCGGAGGAAGGATTGGCAGAAAAATTTTGGGGCAGAAAAATGAATCTCGGATGACAATCCGGGTGATGGCGAAGTCTTCTGCGTGACCGGCGACAACCTTCTGTCACCCAATTCTTCCGTTCGCTCCCAAATTTTTCTGCCCTTAAAATCTTTCTGCCAACAACCAGCGGATCGCCCGGGCAGTTTTCCAGGAGTTGGAATCCCCGGCTACCTTCAAACCTCGCTCCGCGAGGAAGTCGGCATTAAAACCGTGGTGCGGAAATGTGGCGATACGCGTTGGTTCCCATCCGAAGTTGCGATTTGCCGCGGAGCGGCAGTTGATGGTAGCCCGGCCTTTCAAGGCCGGGATCGAACGCCCACAATTCAACGTGTCGCGGAGCGACAATTGACGGGCCGCCGGTTGATGCCCGGGTCGCCAATGATTCAATCGTCGCTCCGCGAGGACAACGGCATTCGGTCCGTGGGGCGGGAATGAAGATGATCACAGATTAAAGCAGCGACCGCGTTTGTGCTTTATCTGTGCCCATCTGTGTTATCTGTGGTCAAAAAATGCGATTCAATGACGAATTATCCGATGGATAAGCGTTTGAGGTTTGTCCACACGGGCGGCTGCCATGACGTTGCAGACCAGAGGAAAAGTTGGCAGAAAAATTTTGGGGCAGAAAGAAGAATCCCGTCGGCGGAGCGACGGGTGTACTGTACACCCATCGCTCTGCCGACGGGATTTTGCCGCGGTATCCCGTAGCCAAACGCATCAGATCGTCACTGGCCCAGTTGTTTCCGCAGAGCAGCCAGCTCGGCCTCGACTTCATCCTGCTTTTGCTGAGCAGCAGCCGCCGCCGCATGGACGGCTGTCTGAGATTCAAGGGCGGCTGCACCCGGTTCACCAGTCAGCTCTGTCAGCCTTCGTGCTGCGTCCGAATGTCGAGCCTCCAGAGCCCGCTGAATCCTCAACATGTGCTGACATGTCGACATTGCGGCTTCCATTTCCGGCTGCAGTCCGGCCACCAGACCCTCCAGCTCGACTTTTCTTGTCAGCGCTTCACGAGCTCCAACTTCATCACCGGCACTCAGCAACTTCCGAGCTTCGGAGATCCATTCGGCAATCTGCTGCTGGTGTTCAGCAATTTCCTTCTTCAGACGCTCATGGTTTCCCCCGGACGTGCGCACACTCCGCCGACAGGCGGCAAGGCCCTCCTCCATTTCTGCGAGGATTTCCCGAAGCGTTAGCGCAGGATCCTCCGCAGAGTTCAGGATTTCTGTCAGATTACAGGTCACGATATCGGTCAGTCGGCTGAAATGAGGCATGACAATCAAATTCCTGGCGAGCTCAAACGGCAGAACTTGTAGGGCGGATTAACTGATTTCAGAATTTGTCTCTTCCATGAAGCCCCGGCAAGACAACAGGTATCGGAGTTTTTCCTTCGCAAGTCGCAGGCGGCTCTTCGCTGTCGGGAGCGAAGTCTCCATCGCATCAGCCACCTCGGACAATGTCAAACTGTCATAGTGATGCAGCAGGAACGTTTGCCGCTGCTCATCGGGAAGCTGATGCAGCAATTCTTTCACAACGCATGCAACCTCCTGCTCGGCAACGCGAGCCAGTGGCGATATCAGATCGTCCGGCAACCTGAGTAACGGATCGAATTCTTCGCCGTCACGACAAACCGAACGGCGCAGGCTGCGGATCAGCACGTCATTAACAGCTCGCCGTGAATGATCGATCAGTAAATTGTGTGCAATCCGAAACAGCCATCCTCTGAAACGCCCGGTGGGAAGATAATCCCACGCCTTGCGATACAGCCGCAACAATGTTTCCTGAACCAGATCTTCGGATAACTGCTCGTCCCGAGTATTGCGAATAAAAAAACTGAACAGCGGTCGCTGCCACTCAGCCACGAGGTCATCAAAGGCCAGAGCATCTCCGTCCTGAAGACGAATCATTCGCCGATCATCTTCAGAATAGTGTTCGAACATGTTCAGCATTCATGCAGTACCGGCAGAATTTCTTCAGCACATTTTGACGGACCATCCTGAAATCTCTCATTTTCGGATGAGCGGAACTTCGTGGTGCTCGGCGGGTCGATGATGTGGTACCTGTGCCCTGAAATCTCCCAGACTCTGCCAGTACATGGGCTTTGCCAGATCCACTTCGTGCACAACCACCGTGCCAAACTTTGTGGCCTGAGCAACGATTGATCCGGCCGGATCAAAGATGGCAGATACCATCCAGCTGGCCGACACGTCCGTATAAGTGCTGCTAACCAGCCAGACATGATTTTCACAGGCCCGCGCCTGTGCCAGCATCGGATTACAGCCGGCGACCGGCCAGGCTATGACTTCCGCCCCCGCATTGCTCAGTTCCCGAGCGACCTCAGGGAAAAATCCATCATAGCAAATCATCATTCCCACCCGGCCAAACCGAGTTTCAAACACCGGATACTCATAACCGGGAGCCACACCCGCCTCGACTTCGCCTCGCGGAAGTGTCACTTTTCGGTACTTACCAACCATGTTGCCGTCCGGACCAATCAGAACGGACGTATTGTAAACCAGATGTCCGTCACGCTCGACCAGCCCGGCGACGATGTACAGGTCGTGCTGTTTTGCCAGCTGCCCGAAATAACTTGTGGATGGTCCCGGAATTGTTTCGGCAGCGTCCACATAGTTCAGTCCCATTCCCACCTGAGTCAGCGTCTCAGGCAGCACCACCAGATCCGCTTTCTTCGATGCGGCTTCAGCAATCAGTGGTGCGAACTGTTCACATTTTTCTGCCCGGGTTTTCCCGGCCACAGGGATCAAATGAATGGTTGCCAGCCGCGCGATTCGCGGAACCACTGCGGGAACTTCCTTCAGCTCCGGCATCGACCATTCAACCCGTCCGGAAGGTTCCCAGCGATAATTCAGCTCCACAAACAGCTGAGTTGCCGCTTTGGGAGCCGCATAAACTCCTGCAACTTCCACCCAGCCGCTGCTCAGCTCCTTCACGTCATGCACATATTCAGGTTCAGCAGTTGGATAATCGCCAGGCCGGTAGGTCGGAAACGACTTCTCATCCCGAACGACCTTGTTCCCTTTCGAATCCTGCCAGATCAGTCGCACAACGGCGGTTCGGCGAGGAACAGCGATCCCTTCAGTACGTCGCATCGTCTGAAACCTGTACGTTCGGCCGCCTTCGACCGGAATCGTTTTGACCCACGTACCCTGAAGTCCTTCTCGCTGATCAGCTTCAATGACCAGCGCCCCACGGCCGTCCGGGCCGCCTTCCGCCATGTACTGAAAGTCTGGACGAATTTCATCTCGAGGAGCAATCGCCTTCCAGCCATCTGCCTCCGCGTCCGAGGCAGTACTGGGGGAGGCTGCCTTTGCCGACGGGCTGGCCCCGGCAACCGCCGACGGCACAGGAACCACAAAGGCGACCAATACCAGCAGTCCACAGACATAAACCGAGAATTGCTGCCAGGCAGCCGGTTGCCGAATACTCTGAGTCGTTCGCATTACTCTGTCTCTCCGCAGAAATTCCCGAAACCGACGCCCGCTCTGCACCCATCTTACAAAGTCCCGGGCTCGAATCGCAACTGCCTGCCGTTTTGTCAGGAAACGTCGGCTCGCGCAAACGTCAGAACAGCTGACAAATCCTTTGCTCTCTGGCACGAAGCGAGCGAAATCTGAAGGACATCCGGCAGCACAATACGAAACTGGCAGTTGTGAAGCTGCGCCACTCGCAAAGGCCTTCACTTCAGGTCGAACCGCCAGGACGGCGAACGACTTCGTCAGGAAGAACGTGGCCCATCTTCTCTTTCTTGGTGGCCATGTAGCTTTGACGAAAGTCCTGCGGAGGAGCGACAATCGGCACCTGTTCCACAACTTCCAGTTCAACACCCGTATAAACAAACGCATGGGTCTTCTTGGGATTGTTGGTCAGCAGCCGAACTTTCGTTAATCCCAGATCCTTCAGGATCTGCAGTCCAACCATGTAGTCCCGCATATCGGCTTTGAACCCCAGTCGATGGTTGGCTTCCACCGTATCGAGGCCCTCATCCTGAAGCTTATACGCTTTCAGCTTGGCCAGCAGACCAATCCCGCGTCCTTCCTGCGGCAGATAGACGACAGCGCCGGTCCCCTCGCTGCAGATCATTTGCATCGCCATTCGCAGCTGATCACCGCAGTCACATCGCAGCGAATCCATCACGTCACCGGTAAAGCACGAAGAGTGCATTCGCACAAGAGGAGCATCGACTTTGCTGAGGTCACCCCACACCAGCGCGAGTGGCTCCTGATTCTCATGAGCAACCTGATATCCAATGACTGTCGGATTGCCATACTCCGCCGTCGGAATCTCGACCGAAACAACTCGCGTCACCAGCTGCTCGCGAGTTCGTCGATATCGAATCAGCTCTTCAATGGAGATCATCGGAATGGCATACTGTCGGCTGAGCTCCTGTAGTTCCTGGAGATCGGCCATTCCCAGACCACGCTGACTGCAGATTTCGATCAGTACACCGACCGGACGTTTGCCAGCCAGCCGCAGCAGGTCAGTAGTGGCCTCCGTATGGCCTGCTCGCCGAAGCACTCCTCCATCCATCGCCTGCAGCGGATTGATATGCCCTGGCTGAAGGAATTCCTCCGCCGGTATTGTCAGATCCGCGAGTGCACGAATTGTCCTTGCACGATTTTCAGCACTCACACCCGTGCCGGCGCTGACGTGATCGACAGCTCGGAGAAATGCGGTCTTGTTCGGAGCTGTATTGTTGCCTTCGTCCACGACGGGACGCAGTTTCAGGCGGTTAGCGTCTTCTGCAGACATGGGCACGCACAGAGTACCGCGCCCGATCCGCAGCATAAAATCCACCTGCTCCGGAGTAATCGTCTCCGCAGCACAAACGAAATCCCCTTCATTTTCCCGGTCTTCATCATCAACGACGATGATCAGTTCGCCTCTCTGCAGAGCAGAAATTGCGTGCGGAATCGAATTAAGTGGCACTGGTAACTTTCCCGTTCAAAAATGGTCGCCGCTTTAAACTCACGAGGAAACCTCAGCCAGAGACCCGCATCGCGGAAAACCGGGCTTCGTCAGAGTCTTCAGCCGGAACACTCCCATTTTAGTCACCGCTGCAACAATATTCAGCAATTCCCCGGAAAAACTCAACATGTCGATTTAATTGCTGACCGGAAGTTTCGGAATGCAGCGGAAACGGGAATGTCATCTCGCTTTCCGGAGAACCTGCCAGGAACGCTTCCTCCGCCACGCGAAGCATGGGGAAGCGGAGGTTTAACAAAACCCTCCTCTCCCAGCAAAGCTGGGGGAGGTCGAGCGAGCGGCAGCGAGATCGGGAGGGGGCGGGTCAACGGCGGGGTGCGGGTGTTATTGGGGCGGCGTTGAGTGCAACACGCGGCGAGCCCTCCCCCGGCCTTCGGCCGACCCCTCCCACTTCGCTTCGCTGCGTGGGAGGGGAGGGTGTTTTTTCACCTCCTCTCCCAGCGAAGCTGGGGGAGGTCGAGCGAGCGAAGCAAGATCGGGAGGGGGCTGGTCAACGGCGGGACGAGGGTGTTAGTGGGACGGCGTTGAGTGCAATACGTGGCGAGCCCTCCCCCGGCCTGACGGCCGACCCCTCCCACTTCGCTGCGCTGCGCGGGAGGGGAGGTTACAAAACCTCCTCTCCCAGCAAAGCTGGGGGAGGTCGAGCGAGCGAAGCGAGATCGGGAGGGGGACGGTGAACGGCGGGACGAGGGTGTTAGTGGGACGGCGTTCTGTGCAACTCGCGGCGGGCCCTCCCCCGGCCTGACGGCCGACCCCTCCCACTTCGCTGCGCCGCGCGGGAGGGGAGGTTATAAATACTCCGCACGCAAGCGAAGCTGGGGGGAGCCGAACCAATTACCTGCTGTTCAGCATCGGCCCGGTCATGTGCCATGCCAGCATGGCGTCTCGCACCATTCGAACGTCGTGGATTCTCAGAATGTCCACACCTCGCTCAGCCATGGCGATGGAGACTCCGATTGTACCCGAAACCCGTTCTTCAACCGGTCGGCCCAGGATCTTCTTAAGAAAACTCTTCCTCGAATGGCCGATCAGCAATGGTCGATTCAAACGTGCCCGCAGATTCTCCACCGAAGTCAGCAACTGCAGATTGTGTGCGGCCGTTTTTCCGAATCCAATTCCCGGATCAACACAGATCCGTTCACAGGAAATGCCCGAGTCCAGACAACGTGTCATTTGCTGACTCAGGAACTGACAAACTTCTCCCACGACATCGTCATAGTGAGGTTCCTGCTGCATGGTCGTCGGTGTGCCCTTAATATGCATCAGGCAGATTCCGGCTGTTGAGTCACGACAAACTGACAGCATTTCCGGATCGAATGTGACGCCTGAAATATCGTTGATAATGCTGGCTCCCGCATCCAGTGCCTGCCGGGCAACTTCTGCCTTGGTGGTATCAATCGAAATCGGAATAGAAACCTGATTCGCCAGCCGCCGAATGACGGGTATCGTTCGCCGTAATTCTTCTTCGGTCGTCACGGGAAGGGAACCCGGCCGAGTTGACTCGCCGCCCACATCGATGATGTCAGCTCCGTCTTCCACGAGAGCCAGTCCATGTTCCACGGCCGCATCGACCTGATCATGCTGTCCGCCATCAGAAAAACTGTCTGGAGTGACATTCAGGATTCCCATCAGCAGCGGCAGTCGCTGTCGCATGAGCACCCGACCGGAAACATTCCAGCAAAATGATGACACGTGTGGTTTCCCGATGGAGTTCGTTTATCGAATTTTAGATCAGCCACAACAGCTGAACGGAAACTGGCGAACAAACGGCCAGCGATGTCAAATGGATCGTTCTATTCGGCATCGGGTCGACGCAATACCAGCACGCTGCATTCCGCATGTCGTATCACTCGTTCGGCCACGGACCCCAGCACAACTCGCCGCAGCCCCTGGTAACCGTGAGAAGGAATCACGATCAGATCGGCTTTGATTTCTGCCGAATACTCGGCAATTCGGGTACCCGGATCGCCATACAGGACGACACAATGAGCGCCGGCAGCTCCGTGATCCGCTGCAAGCGATTTTACGTTCTTGAGCACCGCATCACCGCGATCCGTGCGTTCGTTCGCGAGTTCTGGAAGAACGCCCTCCGGTGAGATCGACTCCAGCAATGTGGCGACATGCACCACGTGCAGTTTGCGAGCATCTCCTGCGATCGACAACCCTGACTGAATCGCAAAGTCAGATCGCCGACTGAAGTCGATGGGAACAACAACCGTGATATCAGCAAACACCATGACAGATGACTCCCGCAATCGAGACACATATCCGATTGATCTTAACCAAACACATGGTGGCGACTCACTGTCCCGCGAGCAATTCGGATACGGCCTGCATTTCCTGTTCGCCACACAGCAGGACCGGATGATGCATGATCATCAGCCCGTCGTGAAGCTCATTCGCACAGTCTAATGAATTCACCGCCCGAAATCGCCGTCGGCTGTGAATTCTGTGGGTTCCTGGACAAATGGAGTGTTCAAAACAGAATCCCGGCAACGATTCGGTAAAGGCGAACGGACTGTGGTACAGAATTTCAACAGTTACGAAAGCATTGATGGAAGGCAGATCGGAAGGGCGGATCGACGCGATCGGCAAGCAAGTGCGCTCCATGCGCCACCTTGCCGGCATAGTTTCTGGCTGTTCGCGCTGAGATTCGGTTGCAAGAAAATTTCTCGAAGAAATTCAGAATATCCCTCAACACGCACTTGAAATCTTTGGGGGGGGGGGTAACTTCATGCCATGTAACGCATTCGCATTGACCCGGCTAGTGGTATTAAGGAAGATCATATGAACCGAACAGATTCAAGCCGCAAATCACATCCGACCATTTCATCCGGACATCGCACGTATCGGACAGCAATCTGTTGTCTGGTACTGTTCCTGCTTGCTGGCTGCGCCGCCACTCCTGTAGGAAACCCAAACTCCTCACCTGGTTACACAAGACTGTATTGTTTTGCGCCTCCGAACTTCGAGCTCCGTGTCGTTGCCAGTGGCGCAGGTCCGCACAATAACTCACTCATCTACCTGTCTCGCGATTCTTCGCTCGACAATACCGCGCGTCCCGAAGGCACACCCTCTGATTGGGTTGCGTACGGCTCAGGAAGCTATTCGTTTGGAGAGTACACATATACGGGAGACCTGGAACAGTTCAATGTATTGACAGAACAGTGGGATACTATCGACCCCGTAAGCCAATGGTCGGGCGATAACCAGCTGTTTCTCATCCAGTAGTCCGACTAGAATACTGCGATCTCGCAGAACCAGGGTGCGCGTTCAGAAGAGGACAGTTTGTCTTCTGCTAAAGGAGTTCAGATGAAAAGGAATTCGCATTTAATGTGTTTGCCAACCTGCAACGCTCTGCACGCGATACCACGTCGTGGGGTGACTCCCGTCGAACTCCTGGTAGTCGTTGCTGTCGTGACGGTCCTGATGTCGCTGCTGCTTCCGGCGGTGCAGTCTGCTCGCGAAAGTGCCAGAATGACACAGTGCCGAAACAATCTCCATCAGGTTGGCATAGCCATGCATTCCTTCCATGATCAGCATGGCTTCATTGATGTTCATCGCCCGCTGCGATCCATCCTTCCTCATATCGACCAGGCACCGCTCCATCAGCGATTTGAGGAGATTGACAGCCTGGTGACCCAGGGACTGCCAGTTGATTACTCCGGCGTCATAAGCCCAGGCTCGTATCTTTGTCCGACAGATTTTGCTGCAAAGCCGGAGAAAACCGAAATTAGTTACTGGATTAATGGCGGTTCAACCATAGGGAGGTCCTCCGGCGTTCACAATTACCAAACGTATCAGAAGCCCTTCAGGTTTTCGCTCGTCACCGACGGGTTGGCGAATACGGCATTGATGGCAGAAAAGCTTGTTCAGTTTTATCCGGATCCCGCGTCGATCGAGAGTGTTGCAAGGTCGCACCCTCTTCGATTTTCCTGGAGCATCCTTCGCGAATTTCCCCCCGGTAATGAGGCGGAATTGCGTCAGTATTGTTTAGACCCGCAGACTTTGCAACAAACGGTTCCTGGAGTTCAACTGTCGAATCACATTTTTCTCAACGGAAGCGAGCAACCATATCATCACCTGCTGAATCCAAATTCATGGTCGTTTAGTCCGAATGGTCGCTACGACGGCCCCATTGCGGCATCGAGTCTTCACAGCGGTGGTGCAATGCTATTGCTGCTGGATGGAAGTGTGCGTTTTATTTCGTCCAATATCGACTACACGGTGTATTGGGCGCTGGGGACAGTGAACAGCGGTGACATGGCAGGGAATTGAGCAGAATGGCAAGAGGGTGATTTGTGCAGCGAACAGCCTGGATCATAACTTTTAGTTTGCTCTTAGTGCTGGGCGTTTTTGCAAACTCCAGAATTGACTGGGCCGCATTCGGCCCGGCCGAGCTTCCGGAAGGATCTGCAACTCCGGATACCGGCCGGTTCCAACCGACTCGGCTGCAAGTCGGTAGCCAGGATGGACTCGCTGGCTCAATGAGTTTTACATGGTCGCAACATGTTCCCGTTGAAGCAGTTGTTATTGGAGATCCAGGTGTATTTCGAGTTAAGAACGGTATTCTTAACTTTGCAAAACCGCAGAACTTACCGAAAGGCGTCGCAGATCTTCCTCTTGCGTCCATGCGAATTCAGATGCTGCGCAGGTCGTCCATTGCTCCAGGTTTTCGAGTAATGTCGTCCGTCGGGAAAGGAGCAAGAGTCGACAAGAGCGGCAAACTGACATGGGATGGGCGACTGTGGATTCCTGAAGTTCCCGGTGATTACCTGATGCAGCTGATTCTGATTTCACAACAGCGAAAAGGTCGTGCCCAATTTGAATCTGCTGAGACTGTAATCGCAAATGCTGTTGTCCATGTACTTCCACAATCGCAAAACTGAACCACGATTTGAAAGTGGTCCTTACTTCAAATTGATCTCGTCACTCACAGGCCCGCGAGCAATTCAGATACGGCCTGCATTTCCTGGTCGCCACACAGCAGAACCGGATGATGCATGATCATCAGCCCGTCGTGAAGCTCATTCGCACAGTCTAATGAATTCACCGCCCGAAATCGCCGTCGGCTGTGAATTCTGTGTAATGCGGGAAAACCCGGGTCAAGGGGCAGACCTCGATCACGAGCCCGTGCTGACTGTAATTCAATGCGTGACCTGTCACGAACCAGACTGCTGCTGTCGCGCGAGCCACCGGGAGATCGATCCGTGTTCTCAGCTTCGTCGCTCTGCCTGATCGGTTCGCTGCCCTGCGTCATCAGAAAGGCAACTTTGTAGAAGACCGGAAGACTGACTGATGGGTCCGCGCCTACATGCAGCACCGAGCATTCAGCCGGTTCAACCGATCCATTCTGCTGAGGGGGAAACCCCAGCGGCTGCAATGCACCAGTCTCCGCAAGACATTTTCGAAGATGCTGCACATTTTTAAATCGGTGTAAATTACATTCATCCAGCATTCGCAGCTGAGGCAGCAGGACGGCCGCCTGCATTTCCGACAGCGGATATGCATCATTGCCTCGCTGAGTATACAGACGAATGCGCTGGGCGACCGCTGCATCGCGAGTCAGCACCGCACCGCCACGCCCCGCTGTCAATAACTTACTTCCGCCGAAACTGAGCGTTCCTGCCGTACCCAGAGTTCCCACACGAGATCCATCGATCAGGGCTCCCGGAGCCTGACAGGCATCCTCCACAACCGCAACACCACGAGCCTCAGCCACCTGCACAATTCGTTTCACCGGCGCCAGACAACCATGCAGATGCGAACAAATGACGGCTCGTGTCCGATCAGTAATGGCGTCATTCAACTGCCGACAATCCATCACAGGCAGACCAGGCAGAGTATCAATAAGAACGGGAGTCGCACCCAGAGTCAGTACGTTGAGGAAATTGGCCTTAAAATCATAGGCCGACAAAATCACCTCATCACCCGAGCCGACACCCACCCCTCGCAGTGCAAGCTCCACCGCCGACGTGCCACTGCTGCAGAGGATCACGTGCTCGGTGTGATGATACTGAGCCAGTTCAGCAATCAGCGCATTGCAGTGCGGTCCATGATATCGGCCCCAGCTGCCGTCAGAGAACATTGAAAGAAAAACGTCGCGTACAGCTTTATCCGCAACCGGCCAGGACAGCTCCGTGAACCTCTGCGATGTGTTCATCTGGTGCGATGTGTTCATCTGGCGTCATCCGGTTCGGCCGTGCCATGCTCGTCACCGACAGGCTCGCTACCCATGCTGGCATCAGCCGATGTCCCGGCTTTGGTGTTCGCCGGGCTGTCGGGTGTACTGCCGTTGTCAGGCTTTGCCGGGGCCGGAATCGGGGCGGGCATCCTGACCTGAATCTGATCACCTTCAACCCGAACTTCGTAACAGGGCGTGCGAATGCTGCTTTTGGAATTGTCCAGCCATGTGCCATCGCACAGGCTGAAACGCCATGCGTGCCACGGACACATCACGGCACCGTTTTCCACATAGCCTTCAGATAAAGACGCCCCCATATGAGGGCAAAAGTCGTTGATCGCAAAATACCGGCCCTGATCCAGAAACACGCCCACCATCGTGCCATCCAGCGCAAAACATCGCCCCTGCCCTTCCGGGATGTCGCCTGCTTTGGCAACCGTTCGAAATTCCGACATTATTTGATCCAAACCGCTGTGTTCTGATCACTGAGCCACCATCCTGCCCGTCGCCGGGATTTCTTCTTCCCGCGACGGCCTCCGCAGACGAATCGGTTATTTTACCAGGATTCTGTGGTTTGACGAATTCAGAATGTGCTTTCTGATCGATGCCGAGGCACAAAAAAAGAATCGCAGTTCATCACTCGGAGAGTGATGGCTACTTTGGCAGAACGAGCGAATCGTGGAAGCTGAATCTCATTTCGACTATGATCCTGTAGCCTCGATACTGACCTGTAAGTTTGAACTGGCGGCTGTTGATGGAGGGGATGTCCTGTGTCTGACGCATTAAATCCGGAACGACGGGGTTTTCTGAAATCTGCCAGCGCCACGGCAGCAACGGCTCTGACTTCCGGCTTCTTTGTGCATGCGTCGGACAAGGCCGGATCAAAGCCAGCCATCGTTGGCTCCGGGGAATTCACCTATGAGTGTCACCACAACTGGGGTGAGCTGCCAGAACATATTCGATGGCATGCCACTCATGGCGTAGCCACTGATGCTACAGGACTGATTTATATTACTCACCGAGCACCATTCAACTCGGGTATCGACACCGTGGCTGTGTTTGAGCCGTCGGGAAAATTCGTCCGATCATTTGGCAAACAATGGAACTTTGGCGGTCATGGAATTGATATCCGCAGGGACGGAAACGAAGAATTTCTGTACCTGGCAATTACCACCACCAAACCGCCCGATAATTCGCCGCAGCGGCCCGGTTTGCTGACAAAGACCACGCTGAGCGGTGAAGGCGTCTGGGAGCTGCCCTTTCCTGCCGAATCGAAACTTTATGATTCGCCGGAGAAATACAGTCCGACCAATATTGCGTTTGCTCCGGACGGCGGTTTCTACGCGGCTGATGGCTATGGGCTGAACTATATCCATCAATACGACAGGGATGCCCGATATGTGCGTTCGTTCGGAGGCACGGGCGAGGAGCCGGGGAAGTTCAAAACTCCGCATGGCATCTGGCTGGATGATCGTCCGGGCCGTGATCCGATGCTGGTGATTGCGGACCGCGCCAACGCCCGGCTGCAGTATCTGACACTGGAAGGCAAACCGGTGAGTATTGTCGGCAACGTGAGTTTTCCGGCCCATTTTGATATCCGCGGGACGAGTCTGCTGATACCCGATCTGCACGCGCGAGTCTCAATCTTTGACAAAGACAATCAGGTCAGCGTGCATCTGGGATATGACCCTCAATGGACCGAACAGGTGCTGGCCGATAATTTCAAAATGCGTGAACAGCCTGAACGGTGGGAGAATGGCCGTTTCATCCATCCCCACGATGCCTGTTTCGACGCCCATGGAAACATTTATGTTGTTGAATGGGTCGTCACGGGACGCGTCACGTTTCTGAAGAAGGTGGCGTAGTCGGACTGCATAATCATCAGGTGGGATAGAAAATATGTGATGTGTTTGCATGTTGGGCCGGATGTACATGCGGAAGATATCCGGATCCAATCCCATGTGGCGCGTGTCGCATTGGTTTCCCTCTCATTGCTCGTTTCGCAAGACTGATGGCCTCCGATGCGGAATCAGTCATAACATCCAGGCCTCGACGAATTCGGGCCAGCGCCTGTTTCTGCGATAATTTCCGTCCTCTTGCAACTCCTCCGTTCGTCCGTGTGGCCGCATAACATGCCAATCCCAGCGGATCTGTCCACCAAAGAGGATCAGATGCGTAGGCATATAACTCGAGTCCTCCGGTGAGCCGAATTGGGTCCTGGGAAATATACTGGCCGGATTCGTGATCATAGTAACGAAATCGATTGTAATGCAGCCCTGTTTCCACATCCTCATATTGCCCAGGCCAGCGAAAAGGGCAGTAGCCATTCCTGGAGAATGCAACTTTCGCCTCGCCGTAAACAGACAATGCAGCATCCCAGGTTGTCTGTCCCATCGAATCGATTGTTCGGCAAGGCGTCCCCAGATAGTCGGTAACTATGGAACAGGCAACGTTCCCCTGCACCATAAGTGCGGGCGCGGAAGTCTCCGGATCGAAAATGAATACGACGGGCACTTTTGGAAACTGTCCCCTGATATCCGAAGGCGGACCACCCTCAACTTTGGCGGCCAAATCGGTTTCATACCATTCCTGGACCGGGTTATCGCCGTCCCATCGCCAGAGAACCGATGATGTACCCGAGGTTTTTTTGATGCGCCGTCCAAGCGCGTCGTAAGCAAACGTGATTTCACCAAATTTCGAATTCTGAACACTGGATAACATACCAGCCGCGTTCCAGTGGTAGAAAGTGTCCCCGTTTTTGTCGCTCTTCCGGATAAGGTTTCCCTCTTTGTCGTATTGATAATGAACAACGCCTGTATCGGTCACTGCTTCAAGTATCTGCCCGGAGTCCCCGTACGTGCGATCACGTCGTTCCGGCGTGCGAAAGAGATTTCCGGTAGCATCCGGCATGCGCAGTTCTGTCGTACCGCCTTCATACACAGCAGCCATCAGGTTACCAAATTTATCGTGTTCGAAACGACTCGTTCCCCGGTGTGCATCGTCTGTCTTCTGCAGCCGGTCATTAATTCCCCACTCGTACCTCACGTCGCGGTCGTAGCCTCCTGCTCCCGGAACATGGTGGTGCAGAGGACGACCGCTCGTGTCTCTCTGCCACCGACTGCGCACCCCGCCAGGCAAGGTACGCTCCATTTCCCAACCCATTTGATCACGTTTAATCTCAGTTTCCCAAAGTATCTCTGATGGATCAGCTTTCTCGTCTCGGTACTGCATGCGAATCACATCACCCAGCGAATCACGTTCGATCGTCTGACATGCGCCTGTCGATGTTCGGATCTCTCTGCGATACCCCGGAGGGGAATATTCTGAGCTGACCCAGTAGTCATCCTGAGATTCTTTAACGATCCGACCCACAGCATCCCGTTCAAATCGCACCGTACAACTGCCGTTTACGGCTTCAATAAGCTGACCATCCTTCCGCCAGGCAAACGACTCCATGGTGCCATCGTTATAATGGACGGCAGTCACCCGTTCGGCAGGATCATAGTGGTACAAGGCAAACAGCCCGGACGCTCGTTCCTGCCGAACAATTCGCCCAGCGGCATCTCGTGTGTAGATCCGGCGAATGCCGTCGAAACCGTATTCCCTGACAACCTGGCGC
Organism: Fuerstiella sp.; assembly: GCA_022843805.1. Lineage (GTDB taxonomy): Bacteria > Planctomycetota > Planctomycetia > Planctomycetales > Planctomycetaceae > F1-80-MAGs062. Next base: position 8,891 of record JALHMY010000012.1, on the reverse strand, counting down.
CGTTCATCAAGTTCCAGACGGTATACAAGACCATGTTCGTTCGTAACGGCGACAAGGTCTTCCTCAGTGTTGAAGCTGAAACTGACTGAATTTTCTGCTTCGCGACGACAGGTCATACATCCTGTACCCGCATACGTAAAATGCACTTCGTGCTGCTGATCCTTCACATACGCAAGATTACCCACTTGATCGTAGCGCATTATAAGTTCATTGCCGTCCGGTTCGAGGACCCGTACAACTCGGTTCAGCACATCGTACTCGCGGCGTTCAACATTTCCGACCGGGTCTGTCATCACCACCGGCCTGCCAAGGCGGTCGTGAATCCACCGGCTCTGACCGCCATTCGGCAACGTCACTCCATTCACATTTCCATCCGAGTCATAACTGATGCGTGTCACGCCGCCGGCCGGATCGATGATGCCGGACAACTGTTTTGCGTCATACTCGAACCGAGTCTCACGGCCCGTCGGATCCAGGCGGCTAAGCAGCTGTCCGAACTCGTCGTATGTCCGGAACCAGAATTTGCCCAGCGCATCCAGCACCCGCACCGGCAGGTCCAGTTCATTGAATACGACTTCCGTCTTCGCCTCATCCGGGCTGACCGTCAGAATCCTGTTACCTCGATCGTCGTAACCATAGACCGTCGCCTGACCCAGCTCATCGAGTTCCACCAGCGGCTGGTGGTACTCGCTGAACACCGTTTCCTTTGCATATCCAAGCGGATCAATCGCCCGGAAGACCAGACCCTCGTCATTCCAGTAATGGACGGCTGAGTTGCCAAGGGAATTCGTCACTCTCGTCTGTTTCAAAACCAGATCATAATCCAGACGGTGATTGTAAATTCCTCCATCACCCCATGTATGAACACAACGAGCATGTTCATCGGCCCCGTCGTATTCAAAATAAAAACTCAACCCATTGCGGTCCGTTTCCTGGGTGAGCAGAAAGCCTGTATATCGGAACGTCATCGGCTGTGACATGCCGTCGCGGACGCAGGTCAACCGGCCCTTTGAATCATATTCATACGAGACCAGCGAAATCGTGTCGTGCAAATTATCCGGATGCGGTGCCCGAATCTCCAGAATGCGACCACCTGCGTCTGTGCTCACCGGCAGACGACGCCCCGCACTGTCGACGATCAGTTCGATCCATCCGTATTTGTCGTAACAGAATTCGATCCTGTCCCCCGTGCGATTCTCGACCTGCATCAGAGCGAGCACATCACGGTCAAACGTAACCCGACCAAACCTCCAGCTCAGGCCCGAACTGTCCTGCAGGAGATAGCCATCCGAATCGTGACCAAGCGACAGGCGCTCCTGCCGATCAAAATATGATTCACCGGGAACCAAAGCCGGAAATGTCACCGAACGTCCATCAGTCAGTCGAACAACAACAGCGTCTTCTTCCTGAAGCAGGGCGACGTCATAACTGTGATGCCAGCCGTGACCCAGCGGTCCCCGATATACGGAAGTCGTAAAGTAGACTCGTTCCCACTTCAGAGGCAGTGGGCCCGGAAGTTCGAAATCCACGGCATCAGTAAAGACTTTTCCGGTCGCAATGTCGACCGGGTGCCCTGTCACACTGCAGATCGAACGATGCACCTTGTTCTGGACGTTTGGCGGAATGCCCAGTTTGTTCATCGCCTTCTTAGCGGCCGCATGAACTTTGTCAGACAGCGCCTTGATTTTTTTGCTGCCCTTCTGCAGCTTGCGAAGTTTCTTCAGACCCTTGCCAAGCGCTGCGAGTCCAATCTTCATCGCCATCGCCGACAGGGAAATTGTCGGCGGGCCACCGATCATCACAGGTGGTCCGGCAGGAATTGGCAGCACAACGCTGGTCGGCAGCATCAGGCACTTGGGGACGGTCTTCTTCTTTGGCGAAATGCGAGGAATCGAGGGCATGCCGACACTTTGACAGCTGAGTGCCGCCAGCGACATGTAGCTCTGTGCTTCCCCGTCGATTTCGACCGTCGCACTGCCCATGAACATTTCACATTCATTGCCCGGAGGAGGCGGAACAAATACGCCTCCAATCGGAATGTGGGGCGGAACACACTTTCCTGCAGTTCCTGCCTGTGCGCGATGCAGCCCATTGATTTGTACAGTCGAGCCGATGATGGGAACATAGTCGGCGGGATCAATCAGGAATCCGACAAAAGGATGAGGAATCGGTACTGGCGGCACCGGTCCAGGCGGCTGAATGATATGAATGTCAACTCCCACCACCGGATCGAAATGTTTGGCCGCCAGCATGATTACGTCGCTCCTTTAACCAGCGACTCTTCCCAGTTCTCTCCCATCAGCTGCACCATCTGATCGTCCACCTCTGACCGTCGGTTTCGGTTCGTCCCGGCATCGGCCAGCCGAAGCAGCATCTGACCAACGTACGGCAAAGTCGACGTGGCACGATCGGCCGGTGGCAAAGCCCTTCCGACCGCCAGCGCTTTTTCGGCACACTTCCAGCTCTGTTCCGGCTGATCGGCGGTTTCATGACACCAGCCTGCCATTCGCCAGCATTCCAGCTCTGAGGCCGTTTCGCTCTGTTTGGCGGCGACAACAGCGGCATTCTGAAACACAGTTGCCGCCTCTTCGTACTGTTCGGCAGCAATCAGTGCCGAACCTTCCGCCATTCGAGTCGGCACATCCAGTTTTCGGGATGCCACGTCATCAGAACCAGCAATCGCCTGATTCGCGGCTCGATAGCACTGCAGAGTTTCTGCCAGTTTGCCAGCCGCAAAGAAAGCCGCGCCCAATGCCATCTGGGCTGTGCTGACCAGATAGTGCCACTGCTGCTCTTTTGCGATCGCAATCGCCCGGCCAGCCGCTTCCTGTGCCAAAGCCACATTGCCCTGACCGGCTGCATTCGTCAGGGCCACAAACGATGTCCGAAAGTCGTGCCCCGGACCGCTTCCCGGAACGGCTGCAACAATCTCTTCATAGGCAGTCGGCATCCCCAGCTGCGGATCAACCGATCGAACGGTCTTTGCCTGCGTTTTAGCCAGCTGCGATAACTGCGGTGAACCTATGGAGTCAACCACCATGAAACGGATTTCACCCGGAATGCCTGCCATCATCAGCTTCGTCAGCCAGTCATTCCATGCCACCGCATCTGCCACAAACGCGGGAAACAGCACAATCACCAAATGCTCCATCAGCGATTCATAGCTGCGGAAAAATGAAGTGAGCACATTGACAAGGTCCTTTGGAGCAGCCGGTTTCGACATCTTCGGCGCCACCCAGGCCACCGATATGTCTTCCTGCGCCAATGCCGGACGAATCTCTTCAAACTGAGCAATCAGCGACTCGATCAGTGTGTCAGTGTAAGTTTCTGAGCTTTCAAACACAGCCTTGAACTGTACAAACAAATCGGGGATTTCTGTCACATCCTCGTTCTGCAGGTCAGCGAACAGCTGCAGCATCTGATTCGAATCATCATCAGCCAGCCAGCGAAGCAGACGCGCATCGGGGTCCTCGGTGAAAGTCGCCCATAAACCTTCCAGCTTCTCAAATCGCTGCTGAATTGGATTGGCCGGTGCGTTGGTCATCCGCAAAACCTCTTTAAGATCGTCACACAATAACACCCATGTCTGCTCCATCTTCTCTCATTGTCTGCTCAGAAGGCATCCTGGTTGCGAAAAAAATGGGGAATTTGTCGACGCTCCCGTTCGTCCTACGGGCGCGGGGTTCGCAAACCAAACGCCCACGAGCCTGACTCGTTGGTTTACAGACCATGCGATTCCGGACCGTGCGATTCCGGCGCGACGGGCCGGCCGTTTTGGACACAACATGAACCCATCAAACAGCCAGCCCGTTCGACCCCGGCACCTCGTTTGTGTTTTTATCTGTGCCCATCTGTGTCATCTGTGGCTAAGAAATGCGATTCAATAGCAAATGATGCATATGGATGAGCATTCGAGGTTTATCCGCACAAAACGCAGCCACGACGTTACAGCCCGGAGGAAGAATTGGCAGAAAAATGAATCGCGGATGAAGCTTTGGGCGATGGTGAACTCTTTTAGAACCCATCCATCAATAAATCCGGGGCTTTGTGGATGTGTATGGCCTGCAGTTGCCACAACGTACCAGGCAATCCCGTCGGCGGAGCGACGGGTGTACGGTACACCCGTCGCTCCGCCGACGGGATTTTGCAGCGGTGGAGATTCCGTCAACGCAAAATCTTTCTGCCCAACAACCGGTTGCTCGCCGGTTTTCCAGCCGTTGAAAACCTGGTCATTAACTCGCAATGCAGGAATTGCGTGTCTTGAAATCAGCTTTGCATGGGTAATGACAATGTCCGGTTAACACTACCTTAGTTTCACGGATCGATTGCGGATGCGCCGAAAACTGACTGGAATAAGAGTCGCGGCTATCGCCGCTGCCTTTGGAGAAACAGTGCCTGATGAACCCCGTGAATGATTCTCAAACAGCCGGCTATCAGTCCTGGAAAATGCTCAGTTTTCTTCACTGGCGATATCCGGCAGACATCCTGCAGAAACTGATCCCTGATGGTCTGCAGATCGAAGAATACGACGGAACGGCGTGGCTGGGCGTGGTGCCGTTCTCCATGGAGGCCGTTCGACCGTGGTGGTCGCCAGCCGTCCCGGGAATCTCATGGTTTCTGGAAACCAATGTACGAACCTATGTCGTGGACGAACGCGGGATACGCGGAGTCTGGTTCTTCAGTCTTGATGCCAACAGCCGACTGGCAGTGACTGTCGCAAGAAATGTGTGGCACCTTCCGTATGTGTATTCCACGATGGAACTGAACGCTCCCCACATCAATGCCACCGCACCCGATCAGCCCGTTATTCACTATCGCGGACAAAGAACTCACGATGCGGCTGCGAATTATGATATTCGTATCCAGCCGGATTTTTCACGGCCGCCTCAAACGGCTCCGCCTGATACTCTCGAACATTTTCTGGTGGAACGATACATCCTGTTTGCCGCAGCACGAGGCAACCGGCTGATGACCGGGCAGGTCCATCATTCTCCCTATGAACTGCGCCCGGTCATCCGCTGTGAGGCGGCACAGTCGCTGACAAATGCCAGCGACCTGCCCATTTCATCCTCGACGCCACCCGACCATATCGCCTGGTCAGATGGCGTCGACGTACGAGTTTCTCCGCTTCGAGTCATCAGATGAATCTCAGCGAACTCCGGAATCATCCGCAGCCCCTCGTCGCGGATCGCTCGTTCACTACTGACCGAGCTCTTTCACGATATGGTCGGCTCCGTAAACGACCTGCAACGCTTCGCGAATCGCGCTGGAATGAACCGACACCGAACGACTCTGCTTGTCTGAGTAAATAAAATCGCTGGTCAGCGAGTGCATGTTGCCGTCAAAAATCAGCCCGACGAGTTCCAGGTTCCTGTTCACCACAGGACTGCCCGAGTTTCCGCCAATAATGTCGGCTGTGCTGACAAAGTTGAAAGGCGTGTTGGGATTCAGACTTTCTTTGGCCTTCTTCCATGATTCCGGAAGCTTATAGTCGGTCTGCCCCTGATGGTCGGCTTCGTGTTTAAATGCGCCACCCAGATTTGTTAACGCCGCAATCGACTCACCATTCTGCTCGTAACCGGTCACCAAACCAAACGCCAGTCGCAGAGTAAAAGTGGCGTCGGGATAGGTGGACGTCCCCTGTGTTGCAAACTTTGCCTCGGCAATGCGAGCATAAGCCTGCTTGTCCTGTTCATCCAGCTGGTCTGTGATTTTTCGAAAACGACGGATTTCCGGATCCACCAGTCGAGCCAGAGCGATCAGAGGATCCGTGCTTTCCTGAATGGCCTTTATTCCGCCGGCAGCGAGGCTTTTTCGGAACTCCACACTGGCCAGTTTTGTACCGCCGATGAGTTCCGCCGCTCGATCTGCCGGGTTCTTTCCGTCAAGAATCTTTTGACAATAGTCATCGTCAAAACCACGGAATTCGAGCGTACGAGAAATTGAATCGGCCAGCAGCACCTGATCCAGATCGGCATAAATCGGAGCTTCAGAATACAACTGCTGCAGCAGGGATTCGCGACCGGCTTCGGCATATTCCGGAAGACGTTCTCCAGCCGGTTTCTGGTCTTCCTCAGCCATTTGAACCAGCGTCAGTGCTTTGGAGAATAACTCAGAAGTCAGAGTGATTCCCTTACCCTGAATTTCAGCCCGCTTCCGTGTGGTCTCGGCAATCGTGTCCCATGCGGACGCCAGCGGCTTCAGTTTCGGATCAGCGCTGATCGCCGCCAGGAGTTCCTTCTCGGCCCGGACTTTTTCTGCGAGTATCTGAGGATCCTGAAGTCCTCCAATCATTCCCAGTCGAGCTTTTCGGGAGTTCTGAACGGAAAACAGATCCTCGCGAGCACGGCGGGCATTCTCTGTTCCTCGCAAACCATACTGTTGCAATAGAATCTCCTGACGTCGGAGTGCATTCAGCAGGAATGGCAGCCTGACGTCACGCTGAAACTTTAGTGCGTCCATCGTAAAAATGCGGCTGGTGCGGCCAGGGTTTCCGGAAACAAAGACCAGCTCTTTTTCCGATGCACCATTGGCTGACCACTTCAGAAAATGCTCAATCTTTGCCGGCTTGTCGTTCTCGTAAACTCGAAAAATGCAGGCATCCAGACAGTAACGCGGATACTCAAAGTTGTCCGCATCACCTCCAAAGAATGCAATTGCCGTCTCAGGAGCCCAAACCAGACGGACATCGGTATATTTTTTGTATTGGTAAAGGTGATATCGACCCCCTCCGTAAAGGGTGACGACGTCGCTTCGCAGGCCCGATTCATCCAGTGCTGACTTTTCGATTTTTGCTATCACAGCTCGGCGAGCAGCGACTGCCTGTTCGGTTGTCAGTCCTTCAGCAACCGCTCCTTTCACCTCAGCAGTGACATCACGAATATTGACCAGCTGATTCAGTTCAAGGTCAGGTGCTTTTAGTTCTTCCGCCGGAGTTTTTGCCAGAAAACCAACTTCCAGGATATTTCGTTCGGGGGTTGAGAGCTTGTAAAGTGTATCCGATCCAACATGGTGATTTGTGAGCACCAGGCCGGTGCTGGAAATGAAGGAAGCAGAACCTCCCACATTGAATCGCACCGATGACTTCATCAGGTGTTCCGACCATTTTTCATCAGGTACGAACCCGTAGGTCTTTTTGAAATAGTCGAGCGGCAGATCAGTGAAAAGCCACATGCCTTCATCAGCCATTCCATTCATCATAGTGGTCGAACTGCAACAAATTGCCAGTAACAGCAGGCGTGCGATTTTCATGGGGCGCTTGCCTTAAATGAAGTACAGGGAGAAAAATGAGTTCTGAGATTGTCGGCTTACTGTACTGGAAAGACAATTGTCAGTAAAAGGCTGGCACCCGGCACTGCTGAACACTTCTGCATGTGGCGTCCAGTCCCATCAGTGTCCAGTGAACGCAGTGTCCAGTGAACGCAGTGTCCAGTCACCTCAGCGAAAAAAGAGTTTCTGATGAGCACCAATTCCTCACAGAGTAGTTCGGCGGGTGTGTTTGATCGTCGACAAATGTTGTCCTGGGCCGCGTTTGGAGCCGTTGCTGCCGGCGGCAGCTCACTGACAACTGCGGCGAGTGAGCCTGCAGGGGCGTCTCAGGCCGGCGCGGCGCCGACGAAGCGATTTCCCATGAAGAAATCGATCAATTTGTGGGCGTTTCCCTATCCAGGAAAAATGACACTGCGGCAGTGTCTGCAGCTGGCTAAGGATGCTGGCTTCGACGGCATCGAGCTGAATTATGATCTTGAGAGTGACCTGTCACCAAAATCCGGCACGGCGGAATTTCAGTCGATTCGACGGATGGCCGAGGAAATCGGAATCGCCATCAGCGGTCTGTGCTCCTTTCTGTTCTGGCCCTATCCTCTGACCAGCAACGACCCGGCCGAACGTGCGCGTGGCATGGAACTGGCCGGTCTGATGACCCAGGCCGCTCATGACCTCGGAACATCCAACCTGCTGGTTGTTCCAGGCGCCGTCCATATGCCATGGCGAGCGGACCACGATCCGACTCCGAACGATGTTTGCGACCGGCGAGCGCGTGAAGCCATCGGCAAGCTGTTGCCGAATGCCGAAAAGCTGGATGTATCCCTGAACATCGAAAACATCTTCTTTAACGGATACCTGTTGTCACCGTTTGAGATGGTCAGTTTTGTGGACAGTTTTTCGAGTGAACATGTCAAAGTCCATTTTGACACGGGCAACATTATGGAATACCAGTTCCCAGAACACTGGATTCCGATTCTGGGCAAACGAATTCGCAATGTGCACCTTAAGGAATACTCAAAGAAAAGCACCGATCATTCACTCGAAGCATTTCGCCCGCTGCTGGATGGAACGACCAACTGGCCTGCCGTGCTGAATGCATTCGATCAGGTCGGCTATAACGGCTATCTGACGTTTGAATATTTTCACCCATACCTGCATCATCCCGAAGCCCTGATTTATCAGACAGCCGATTCTCTGGATCGAATGCTGGGCATCAAATAGCATCAGCATCAAATAGTTTTCCGGAGGGTTGAATCGCACTGTTGTCACAAAAAAACGTTTCACAGCGTTGGTCGTTCCGCTGGAAAATCGTACTCGTACTCAGTGCAACGGTACTCGTACTCGTACTCGAAAAAAGCGTGATGATGCGGTAGAAACTGATCAGTGCCGGAAGCGTACGAGCGAGTACGAGTACCGCAAAAGCTGAGTACGAGTACGAAGAGAATCGCAGTCGATGAAGGGCCGTTCCGCACGAATATCGTACTCGTACTCAGTGCAACGGTACTCGTACTCGTACTCGGCGTGAGCCGCAGGGCTCACGAACTAAGTCGCCTGACGTCACCAGACGTGGGGCATAAAACGGTGAGGCTGCTCGAAAGGGCAGTCGAAGCCTACCCGGGCTGGTC
>JALHMY010000011.1 GCA_022843805.1 Fuerstiella sp. | reverse complement strand
GCCTGATCGGCGACTTTGATGACCAGTGGAAGGTCGTCTCGTCCAAAGCTGGAGGAATCCTTCCACTGGTTGCCGTCCTTGTACAGACGACTGAGCGTGACATTGTGCCGAACTCCGATTTCCGTCGTGTTTTCCCAGACAGCCGCTTTGATCCGTCCGAGTCGCACTTCATGAACCGGAGCTTTGGTAGGAGAACCGTTCTGTTTTGACATGATTGACTTTCCATTCAGGAGGACAACAAAAGAATGACCGCCAGAACCATTCGGGCGATCTGTTGTGGATCCGCGGCGCGTTGCTGCGGATCCGGATTGCACCTGAGGTACGCTCCACGTACATCGGTGCGGCGTTCATCACGGCGGAGCGTGATGAATACATGGGGCTGCTCAGTAAATCACATCACTGAGTGATGAACAGTTTGGGCAGACGCCGATAACGTTTTCCCCCGAACCCTGGGGGACAAGTCGAATGAGTAACTAGCCAGCATCCACGGCTTCGTCGTGATTGCCTGGTCCCTCGACACCGCAATTGGAGCAGCACGATGTGAACGGCACTCCGTGAGGAATTCCGTCCCGTTCGTTCAGCACCTGATTCGCACGATCCAAAGCGTATCGGCATGCCGCCTGAGCCACCGACCGATTCCATTCCGCAGCCAGCGTGCGGGGTCGCTCATTAAGAATACGATCCGCTGCCTGCCGAATCACGAACGTTTCCGGTGGAAAACCGCCATGATCCATCCAATGCAGCAGGCCCTCGGCGAGATCGCGAACGCGGTCCCAGTCGAGCTCGTGAAACGCTTCGATCAATTCCTGCCACGCCACCTGAGGATCCATGGTGTGTCTCCTGCTAAACCGCCAGGGTCAGCAGGCGACCGATCCGTGAATCCACCTCGGCGCGATCACCGGCATGACGGATCCGTCCGGAAATGCGAGTCAGCGCATCGACCAGAGCAAACACGGTGAAGCGTGATCCGCTGGACGTCACCATGTTGAGCGCTTCCCGGATGGAATTCTGAGGAATCCCCTTCCCGGTCAGCGCCTTCAGGATGGCTTCGCGATCGTCGCCCAGCACCGTGGTCTGAGCGGCAGTCATCTGCCGCACAAACGCGTCCCGACGCTGATCGCGGGATTTGACCAGCTGATCCAGCAGGCCCGTGATCTCAGGCAACGCATCATGCACGTTGGCCGTATGTTTGCGGCTGAACGTCGTCACCTCCATCGCGTCCCAGACAATGTGATTGGCACAGATTGACTGAAACCAGAACGTTTCGATTCCGACGGTGCGTCGGCCGACTTCGGAATTCCACAGGAAGAATCCCGGAGCGAACGACTCACCGCCAATTTCCACCCAGCCCGTGGGATCAATGAGGAAGCAGAACATGTCCTGTTCCCCGGCATACAGACCCGTGGCCCCGTTGAAGCCTTTCTGAGGCGGCACAAAATCTCCCGCATGCTGGCGAACCATGTCGAGAAGTTCGGTGTTGTAGAGCCGCGTGTAGCTGGCACCATGGATCGAGCGGACCCGTTCATCGGTGGTCAGCACCTGCAGCGGTTTGCGACCACGGGGCAGGGTGTCATTGAATGCCTGCAGAGCCGTTTCGCCGCGAAGCCGATTCAGCGTCAGCTTGTCCACACGGGCGAGCCCACACAACTGGCCGAAGGACCAGTCGTTCAGATGAAACTGACCGGTTGACCTAACGGACAAACCCAACTGGCCATTTTCCAGGATCGCGGGAGTCACCGATTCCGGTGGTTCCCAGTGATCGATGGAATGTTCCTGAAGGGAGCTGCAGTATTGACACAGCTGTTCAAAGTCTTCAAACGTCTCATCAGGCGTTCGGGAAAACAGTTCGCGGGAAGCCCGCACAAGATTGGACATGGAATGATCTCCGGACAGAACCCAGGGAAACAGAAAAACCACAGAGAAAACCGAATGTTGCACCACCGGTACTCACGCACGCCGATGTCCAGTCTGAGTTGCTGGGGAGCGTCCGCAAGTGCCGATGGGAGTTCTTCTACCCGTGTTCTGAATGTCAAAGATCCTGTTTCAGAATCGTTGTGATTCGTCTCCCGGAATGTGTGCTCAAAAAAATGAATGCTAAACCCAACATTTTTGGGCTGAACTGTTGGGGGGCATACGACCTGCCTTCGTCGGCTGGCATCCATTGGGGCTCGCCGGGCTGGGGGCTCCCGATGGATGCCAGCGGATGAAGGCATTGCGTGCTCGCTGACATGCAAATCGGTTACTACTGTCTGCAACTGAAGGCAGGCCACCAACGGACTCACTGCCCTCAGCTGGCTCATCGTGTGGTGCTTGCCCCCCGTTCGCAAACCTGCCTTTGTTGACGGCTTTCCAGCGGGGCTCTGCGCGAGTTGCTGGTCGCGAGTGTTCTTGAAAGAGAGGGCATCCCAACACGAGTAGAAAACGATCGCTGACTCCGGGTGAACATACCTTTGGAACTATGAAACTGGAGAATTATTCTGGCTGACCTACAGGGTTGGAGCCTGCCCCATTCAGGGCGTTGCAGAGTCATTGGGCGCTTCAAAACCAGCATAACATTTGTCGGAATCAGAACTGAGACCGCGAAAATCCCTGTGAACCGCGTCGGCAACTGGAGAAAACTCTTTAAAACGCCACCAGGAACGATAAACTGCAGAGATCACTCTGTAGTCGGTGCCAAAAGACTACCCCCGGTGGTCAGGTGCCAACAAGACCACTTGCCTTCGACTCGGGCGATGAAACATAAGGGTCACCTTTTCCGCTCAATGGCGTAAGTGATCTGGATTGCTGTCTCAAGGCGACAGCAATCCAGCTCTCACCATCGCATCGCCGTGTTTGATCAGCAAAATCTGTGCGGGAAGTGCATTGGCATGATCAAAAGCTGCGACATCAATGGGCGCGGGGACTCGTTCACCTTTTTCTGCCAGGAATCCCATGGCAAGCTTGAGCTGGTAACAGCCACCCATACCGGGTTTTAATGCACCAAAGGCGCGGAGAGATGTCAAGGAAATGGGGGCCGGTTCAATCGACAGCTCGGTATATCCGTTGCTGCGAAATTGGCGGTTGCTTTTCATCATGAACTGGCTGAGGTATTTCTTAATCTCAGGCATGTCTGCCTGCATAGCTGCATCGGCAGCTTTCTCACGTGCGACGGCCGCCAATTGCTCTTTTTCCACCTCAGCAGCGGCTGCGGTTTCTCGCTTCTGAGCAGCGAGTCGTTCCATCTCGGCATTCGCTTTCAGCTCCAGCAACTCTTTTTCAGCCCGCAGTCGATCTGTTTCAGCTCGAACGCGAGTCTCCTCCAGTTTTTGTTCGGCCTCAATTCGTTCGGCCTCCGCCTTCGCACGCATTTCAGCAATTGCTTTCTGTCGTGCGGCAAGATACTTCTCGACTTCTTCATTCGCCCAGATAACAGTGAGTTGCTCGACCGTTTGTCCGGACTTCGTCCGTGATCCTTTCTTTGAGGCCATCACTCGTTTCAGCATGGCAAATTCTGCATCCACTTCCTTGGCCAGTTCATCGATGAGCCGCAGGTATTTTGCAACGGCTTCGGTGGTCTCCGGATTCAGTGGCGTTGTGATGCGTTCCAGCTTCAGGATTCGCTGAGCCTGCTCGACAATGGCCTGACCTTTATGACGGAGAATAGTGGCATCCTGAATCCGCTGCGCGATGGGCAGATCCGCAAGGGGCAGTTGCCGGATGTCATTCTGCAATTCCGGCGTGAAATCGGCGGCATCGCTCTGCAGAAGTTGTGTGCGTAGCTTGCTCTGTTCTTCCAGCGTCGACAGAACACGGTCTGCGACTTTGACGACGTACAGGCAGTTCAATTCCAGTTGTCGCCATTCGCCGCTGTCGTGAATCTGGTCAAGGTCAGCAAATGCCAGGTCTTCTTCGATTTTCTGATCTTCCAGTTTGCGGCGTTCAGCGGCTGCCGACTTTTTTGCTTCCAGTGCTTTGGCAAGGGGCTCTTCCGGAGTGGAGTCGAAGCGTCGAATCAGCAGCCACGCTGCAGCGGCCACCAGGAGTCCAATACCCAGAATCTGGATGAATCCGCGATTCGACGGAGAAAACGAGTTGTTGTCAGTGGACATAGTCAATTCCAGTCGAGCAAAAACATTCCGAGCAATTTTCGGTCACAGATTGTCCAGCGTATCCAGTATCCTTCTGATCGCCTCGGCCTCGGCCGCCGTTGGTGGCGGTGCGGGTGATGGCGGTATCGGATTGTCTTTCGATTGTCCGATGGAGCCTTTCTTCGCAGAGGTTTCGGCACCTTTTCGATTTTGTTGAGCCTTGCGACTCCGGGGTGGCCTCGGAGCCTGAGATGTGGGTGTTGGAACGTCAACAGAAGCAGGTACTTCCGGTGGCGGTATATCTGCTTTTGGTGGATCGGAATCGGGATGACCTGATGTTGGAGTTTCCAATTCGGGCAATGTTGGTTCGTGTTCCAACGATTCTGTTTCGATCAGAACCGCGACGGGGTCTGGTGAGACGTTGCCGTTCACGAGGATTTCCGACGACAGTGACTCGAATTGATCGTCGTCGACCTCCCAGTCAGTGCTGGAAGTTGGTTCAGGCCATCGACTGTTGCGGCGCCGCTGGTATTCGTTTGCGGGAATGTGATAGCACGATTGCAGCACAAACGGATAGCCACCGTACTGGGCCATTCCTTCGCTGCGACGGAGAAGAAAGATAGAACGGGAAGGATGATTGGAGGCATCAATCAGATCATTAATTCGCAGCTTCGGGGTGGGTGTTTCACGAAACATGTCGGTCACCTGTCGCACACCTGCCATTCCAAAATTGAACCCCCATCCGCGAGTGACCGAGAAACGCTCACCGGAAATCAGGCTCAGGTCCCGCAGGTCCTCTGGTGAGGAGATACTGAAAATCTGCCGGATTCTGGTGTTGTTGGTGACGGCTTCTGTGAGATCGGCGTCGGCCAGTTTCAGGTCACCGAGGCATTGGTTCGCGAGAATCAGCGAGATGTCATGGCTGCGAGCCATTTGCAGAAGTGCTTCGACATTATTTGACACCATTCGCTGGAATTCATCGATGACCACATAAACCTGTCGGCGAGGTTTCTCAGCCTTTTGGGCCGCGTTGATGAGGCTGAACAGGATCAGGCGTGCAATTTCAGAATTCACCACACTGCCGGTTGCACCAGGCAAAGAACAAAACAGTGCCTGAGGTTTTTGAAAGAGATCCATCAGGTCGATGTGTGACTGTGGATGCTGATCTTCGCGCGATTTGAAATTCAGCGGAGTCACCTGCCCTAGTCGGGCAACAGACGTCGCAATATTGCTCGCCGCCTTGAGTGTTTCTCGATTGACGTCCAGGTGACGGGCATCCTTCAGGATCTCCGCGAGCTCAGAAAAAGACTTCGGTGTCGTGCCAGATTTAATCGCCGCCAACAGCAGATGGAAGTTGGCATCACCAAAAAACTTGCGACCATAATCTGTACCGTATTGCAGTCCCATGGCGACTGAAATCAGGTCGGTCTGTTCCAGATCCGTCAGGGATGTAAATCCTCGCTGCAGAAATGGGTTGAGTCCGTGTGAGGCAGCGCCCGGCACCGAAGAGAAAAACCGAAACGGGTAATTCCAGTCGGCTGAGTCTTTGTTCGTGTGTTCGGGTTCACCACTGACCTGTTGTGCTCCGAGCCTCAAAAGGTCAAACAGAGTCTGATCATCTCCCTTCAAATCGATAATCAGCACAGAACAGTCACCGGCTGCAATCAGTTGACTGACCAAAGGACTGATCCCGAGGGCCGTTTTTCCGGAACCCGTATCCCCGAGAAAATGGACGTGTTCCTTCAGAGCAGAGCGTGGCACCAGAACAGGCCCTCGTTCCACAGTGTGAAGCCCCCACAGAATGTGATCTTTTAATTCTCCATCGTCAACATTGTGAAGACGTTCGATCAGCGGCGACCAGTTTTCGGTTGCCATGATTTTGTCGGGCGGAATGGAGAAGCCGGCAGCCGACAACTCCGCGATCAGCCTCGCGGACCCAAAAAAGATGAATGTTACGACGGCGAGTGCTGGCAGGATGGCTTCGATCAAGGCCAGAACAATCCCTGTCACGGCAGCCAGAGACAGGAATGAATCGTGGTCCGATTCAAATTCTTCTCGTTTCTTCTGTTCTTCCTGGAGTCTCTCAATTTCCTTCTGGGCCTGTTGTTCGCGGGCAGCTGCCGCCTGCAGGGGAGTCTGGCTGGGTTTCGGGTTGGACATCGAGGTGGGCGATATTATCTCCGGCCGGTCACTTTGATGACTATCGAATGATTCGACGAATTCGTCCAGACCGCCGAATGTCCGGGACGGCGGATCTGGCTTCGGCATATTGCCGGTACCGTCGTACATCGGTCGGTTAAAGATGTATTCGCTGAACGCCGTGCCATAAGTATCAAAAACATTGCTTCGCCGGCGTCTCGGATGAAATGGAGGCGGATTGATCGGCGAACCACGGGCTGGCCCTTTCATGCCTGACGAGGGAGTTTCGTTTTCACCCGGCACATCATTGCCGACGTCGTTGAGTAACTTTTGCGTTTCTGCCTGATTCCGTTTTTGCTTTTCCGCAGCTTCGAATTGTTCAACGGCATCCACGTCATCGAGATACGAATATTTTTTGGGATCCAGTCCGGTGTAGCTTTTCAGGACCGAATATCCGAGCCCGCGCGGCGTCAGCAGCGGAAAGGCGATGAAAATCAGGCCCATGGCCAACAGTGTGCGTTGAGCGGCGGTACCGGCGGGACTGTGAAAGACGGCCGGATGTTTGACGCCGGAACGGTTGTAAAAGAAAAACGAAACGGATGCGGCCCAAAACTCTTTCACGAGCAGGACCGGGCCGAGATATCGCTGGCCCAACAGCGGACGAAACGGTTCAAGCAAAATCGGAATCAGGCAGAAAAGAGCGGGGATCCATTCTCGATAACGAACGATGGCGAGGTAAGGATCCGCCTGCGTGTCTTCCCGATGATAAATTGCCAGAAGACACCACAGTCCGGTGGGTATCAAAACAGTCCAGAGGGAAAAAACAGAGTTGAGCGACCAGTTCCAGCGCGATCTTAAGATTTCCTGCAGGACTCTTCCGCGTTGAAGACTGCAGGGAATGGCTGTGCGGATGGAGATCGCATGCAGCAAAAACCGATCAAGAAAGAACGCGACCCCCAGAAAGGCGATCACGAGTTGGAACTGCCAGGATCCAAGTGCATACGCGATTGCCGCGCTCATGACGCTGCAGACGACAAACCCTGTGAATGTCAAAAGATTTGTTGAGTAACAACTTTTCAGGAAGCAGAAACACGAAAGCCCGGTGAGGATCGCTGCCAGGAGATTCGGTAACATCCGATACAGAAAATCGAAGGAGCCAAATCCGGCAAAGAAAAAGACGAGTTGAGACGCGACGAACAGACCGCAAGCCGGAAGAAAAAGGGAGTCAATCAGAGCAAGCCGAAACCGGCACGGCAAAGGAAATGCAAAATTCGAAGCGCCTAATGTCGGCAATTCAGCGAGCGCATCATCAGGGGCAGTTTTACCCGCTTCAAGCACATTATTCGGCAGGACGTTGGCCGCAAGAACCGAATAATGTGACATGTTGGGTTGAGATGGTTCTGGTTCCGTTATCGGATGATAAAACGGAGGCAATACTTCTTTCTCATTGATGTATGAGCGTTTGGTCATAAAAACTGTGCCTGTAAGTCACGCAGAATGGGAGCCACCTCTGTAATGACGGCACACGGGAAACGTTCTTTTTCAATTCGAAAATCCAGTTCGGCTTTTTTCTGATCGGAGTAAGTGACACAGGCCACCCCAAATCGGCCAGACTGAATCAGGGTGTTAATTATTGGGTTGGTGATTCGCGTATCGATATCATTTCGGATTTTTCGAATGACATGATCGTTCGGGCCGCCTCCGTCAACACGAACGACATACAGAATTGACGGAGTGACAGAAGCGTCACGGACATATCGTGTGGCATCTGCCCCTTTTTGCAATATCTCCGGATGTTGCTTGACGAGCATGGAAACACTGAGCCGATTTCTGCCTTCCACACCGCTGCAGCAGAACGACAAAATCCCCATTTGTGTAAAGAGCGTCTGAGCCCCCAGAGCGTCGATGCTTCGGGCAGGAGCTCCCATCATGCGAGCGCCCGCTTGTCCAAGCGTAAAATAGACGCTCGATCCGATCAGTTCGTGCCGAGTGAGAAAACCACCATCGCTCAGTCGAGCGGTGACTTTACTTACGGCATTAGGGTCACAGTCGGTAAAGAAAAGTCGATGAAGCACGTCTCGCGTTGTGACCCGATACGTCATCAAATGTTCAAGGATGGCAAAATCACGATCCTGAAGTCTTCGGGATTCGAGGGGTCGTCGCTTTGCCATATGGATTACCAGAGCTCGTAAGCCAGTCGTTCGTGTTGACAAAAAAAGTGAAACTTACGCACCCGTTCGCGAGAATAGGCTCCGGCAAACTCCACTGCGACGATTGGAGGCCATAAGTCAGAAGTGGTGATCACCGCATCCGGGATTTTTCGATTTCGCCGCAGGTAAGCGTAACATAACTCCCCTCGCCAGGAGGGAATAAGATGAGGACGTTGCGCTCGAAATGCAAGGAAAACTTCTGCAACACCAAGGTCGTGAGTCATTTGGAAATGCCGAGACAGTGTTGGAGCGCTCCGGCCGGAAAATAGTCTCGCCCCACGTACAGAAACCAGTACAATCTGGGTCTGTCGGGCCCCTCGCAGCCAGCGAGCACGCGCTTTCCACGAGAGTTTGCCAAAATCCGGCTCCATCTCGCCCGGCTTCCATGTCTGTAATGGAGCTGTTATTTCCGGCAGTGGCATCGCAAGAACTTTGGCGACTCTGAGAAAGCCTGCAGCGTAAAGGCGAGTTATTCTGTGGCGTGCATCGGTCGTTGGATCGGTCGACGAGGACCACCAGCCGCGGCCGATCTGGTTGACGGTCATCACTCGGACCGCTGTCGTTAACGCACCCAGAATTTCATAATCGCGAGGCGTCAGTTGAATGGTCATGAACGGATCCTATTTGTCGCCAGGACGTGTCGCAGCGAATGACGAACGCAGGTACCTGTTGAGCGAGATGGCAGGCGCTTCGGTGAGATGACACTTTGTCGACGGCGTGGTCAGACAGCACTGGAAAGGACGGAGTTTCACGCGATGGGGATGGCACCACTCATGGCACAACCCGAGGGGAATCGAAGTGCCGCGATTCGTGCTGCCGAATGCGTCCCGGACCGGTGGCGTTTTCGCCCTCGAAAACGCCTGAGGCCGAGCGTACAGCGGAGGCCAGGGGGCAAGTCTGACCCGTCAGACTTGCCCCGGATCGGGCGGCCCAGCCCGATCGAGGGCGTTCAGACCCTCAGGTCATGTCCCCGGACATGACCGTACTCTTCGTCCGTTCAGGACGGCGCAGCGTTCAGCGAAGCGCGAATATTTGGGAGCATTCAGCTCCTGAAATATTCGCGGCGGAGGCCGGGGCGGGTGGGCGTTGTGATGCGGGCCAGATGCTCGATCGATCGATAAGACAATTCGTAATTCATCGTGTGGTCGCCCTGGATAATCAGCATTTGATGAGTTTGAGAAGAGCGATCCCATGGGCTGCTCCGTCTGCATTCGCGGGAATTGTTTCGGTGCAGAAATCGACAATAGGGAAATCTGAATTTCGCGAAATACGCATGTCGGACAAAGTGTGAGGTCCGCAGCGAAGAATTCAATTCAGGATTTCTACAGCATTTTCTCGCGTACTCGCCGAGCGCTCGACCATTCACGGGGTCAAATTCGACTGGATCGCGTGCCGCCACGCGGTCCATTTTTTTGGTGAAGCGGAGAGTGGACCTTACGATTTTCATCGGTCACTGACTGTAATTCGACAAACTTTGATGTGAGGAGAAATCGTGAGCCGACCCATTGAATCAGATCTGCTGGAGCGCATGGTGGCGAGTGTCATTGTCGCCGTGGGAACGAGATATGTGGTGGAAGTTGAACGGGAACTGCTGCTGTTAAGGATGCAGATTCTGGAGCAGGGCAGTGAACTCGGAAATATTGAGGTGCTGGACAGTGTTAATGACAGACTGAGTAAAGTGAGTGACCAGATGCAGGGAATGGCGGGTGAAGTTCAGAAGGTGCTCGTGGAATTGAAGAAGGAACTGTCGCGTCTGAATTTTGGAAGCATATTGCGGTGTGATTCTGAGGCTTCAGAAAAGGGACGACGCGGTCGACCTCCGAAATCCAGCATCGATCAGAGTCTCAAGGCTCGAACCTCCGGAACCGAAAACCGACCATCAACCTGAAACGTCAGAAAGTGTACCCCATGACGACCGATCAAAAACTGATGACTGTCAAAGAGGTCTCCCACTTTCTGAGGCTGTCACTTCCCGAGACCTATCGGCTTGTGAATTCCAGGGCCATCACACACTTTCGGGTCGGGCCGGGCCGAGGAGCGATTCGAATTGCCGAACAGGATGTGATGGCATTCCTGGAAAACCGGCGACAGGGTCGGGACATCATTGCTGATGAAGTCCTGACGCCAGTTCGAAGATCAAAGCCGTTGAAACATATTCAGGTCAGGAAGTAGTCGAGGGCCATTGCCTCCATGAATGCAACCGGAGCAGGCCGAATGGCTTGTTCCAGCCCCGCAGGGATGCGGGGCTCTTTCTTTTCGGGGGCGTGATTCTGGACAGCAGGCAAAAATACAACGTGCAGGAAATAACCCGCCGCAATGGGATCCACCGCGACAGGTTTCTTAATTCCCGACTACGAAGCCGCTTTTTTCGCCTGCTCCAACAGGTGCTTGGGATTATGACTGAGATGCTGATAAACCTTTGCCAGTTGACTCGGATCTTTGTGCCCCATCAGAATGGCTACCGTTAAAGCATCGACACCTCGTTGCAGCGCATTTGTCGCCCAAGAATGCCGCAGTGCATAAAGGGAATACTTTGGAGCGGATTCCTGAGCCATTTGGTAAGTCAGTTTTCGCTTCGCTTCATGTCGCAATTCTGCTTCGGTTTTCTGGACCACTTTCTTGCCGACACGGTGTGTCTTTGAAAGTGTCGGAATGAATTCCGCGATTTTTTCTTCGCCAATCGAAATTCCCAGCCTCGCCATTTCCGCCATTCCCATTCGATGCTGAACTCGCTGGAAGGCGCAATTGACGGCACTGGTCGTCCACGGCTTTCCTCGACTATTGAGAAACAGATGTCCGACCGTTCGGTTGCCGATCAAACGGCGGGTGATCTCAACCGCCTTCTCCGTCAAGTAGACGACTCGCGGCGATTGTTTTCCTTTTGCTTCCGACCGGGACAGTACCCAGCGTTGATTCGCTAAATCGATGTGGCGAATTTCGATGCGGAGCGACTCCTGAGGCCGGCACCCAGTTTCGTAGGTGACTTCCAGAAGGTCACGAAAATTCTGGTCCACATTGACCGCCAGAAATGCAGCAAAGGCATCCGGCGGGACATAGACGTCTTTTGGACGCGATGCAGGGATGCTGATATGCTGAATTGGATTCGCATCCACATATCCCAGTGTTTGCGCCCATTTGATGCATCGCTTGACGCACCGCATGTAGTTGCGAGTCGTCGTAGGGCTATGGTCCGGAAAGCTGTCTACCCATTCCTGCACGTGGTAAGGGCGAAGCTGTCCGACCGTAAGTGCCGGGAACCGATCGGCAAATCGCTGGAGCCGGTATTGATACCAGACAAATGTGTCGGGAGACCGGTGCTGCTTGACCCAGTCGAGAAACCGATCGAAGAGTTCTGTGAGTTTCAGCCCTTCGCCGGTTCCGCCAGAATGGGTCTGGCGGACGTCAGCCGGGGTGGCCATGATCGCATGATATCGCTGAAATGCAAATTCGCGATCTTTCCCCAAATTGATCTGGCGACCGTCGACTTCGACGTACCAAGTCTCACGGGATTTGCGGTAGAACGGTTTTGGAACGTGATAATGCATGAGCGAGTCTCCGGAAAGAGGGTTGCAACCGGAACAGACCGGATGACTCGCAAACGGCCACCGTGAGGGCCGTTGATCTCTGACATAATCTCTGACAAGCCACTTTTGCCAAAATCGAATTTGACGTAAGTCCTTGTGGCTCTAAGTGCACTTGAATGGGCTCGAACCATTAACCTTCGGTTCCGTAGACCGATGCTCTATCCAATTGA
Organism: Fuerstiella sp.; assembly: GCA_022843805.1. Classification (GTDB taxonomy): domain Bacteria; phylum Planctomycetota; class Planctomycetia; order Planctomycetales; family Planctomycetaceae; genus F1-80-MAGs062. Next base: position 112,637 of record JALHMY010000011.1, on the reverse strand, counting down.
GCTACAAGTGCAGATGTTCACTGTCGAGCACCTCTGGTGGGCTCGACGAAGCGAAGTCTACACAGTTCGTGCAGACTGGCAACCCTTTGGACAGTCGACTACCAGTTTTGGTTCCGGATCAATTGTCTGATTGAGCCATACTTCGGCAGATTTGCTCACCACTTTGCCCTAACAATGACACAACCAGCGTGGATTGCTAAAATAAGCCGAAATACCGCGATACAACAGCTTTTATTAAGTTTTTTTGCTGGTATTTATTGGTGGTTGACGAAGGTGGGGTTGCGGTACAACGCCGACTATTCGTTGCTGTGTTTTGTGTGCGCCTGTTCAGGATTCTTTCATGCGAGACGCTCGGGTTCCTCTGAAATCGCCCTATATTGCCGGGCTGCTGGCGTTTCTCATTCCGGGGGCTGGGCACTGGTACCAGGGTCGGCGATTTAAGGCGACCATCTTTTCAGTGTGCATTCTCACGATTTTTGTCTGGGGAATGATTCTTGGAAATCTGCAGCCGGTCTACAGCCAGGTTGCATTTGTGTCTCGTGGTTCGTCTGTTCAGATGGAGACAGGTCGCCCGGTTTCCAGAATGACTTTTGGCTATTACGCGCAGATACTCGTTGGAGTACCGGCACTGCCTGCGTTGTTGCAGCAGGAGCGATTCCGGCTTGACGAAGGAATGGCGAGTCGTCTGGATGGCCCGATTAACAGCGATTTCGTCGGTGTCATTCGTGAACGGGGGGATGAGCAGGGTCCTTCTGCGAAAAGGATTCAGGGGCAGCTGGAACTCTCGCCGCTCAGACCAGAAGGCAGCGAGCGTGTTCGGGGAGTGTTTCGCGGACAGATGGATGGGCAGCAGACGGAAATTCCGATTGAAGGCAGCATCGTTTTGGGTCGCAGGGTTTTCGGCTCACCTCGACGAGAGATCGTCTGTCGCTTTCAGGAGCCTGGGGATGCTAACGGATCTGTGCTGACTTTGGATGGTACCATCCAGCGTGATTTCAGCGACTGGTTCCAGGCACCGCGGGACAATGCGGAGCTCGATCGGCTGCATGGCGATCTGAGCCGCTTTTTTGATCTGGCTTGCGTCTTTACATGGATTGCCGGCCTGTTGAACCTGATGGTAATTTGGGATGCCGTCGATGGACCTGCCTATGGATATGGGGATGAGGAGCCCGAGGGCAGCGACAGGAAGAAGGAAAAGGATCAGGATAAAAATCCTGATCCTGACAAGGAGTCGGATGCCGGGGCGGGAGCTGTGAAAACGGCATAAACCGGGTCAGCGGCGTTTCGCTGAGTGTTTGGTGTCCATGACTCGAATGTAAAGATCGGGGTCAGGCGTCTCGGAGAGTTCTCTATGATGTTATTGTATGGTGTTCCGCTCACGGCGCTGATCAGCCTTGTCTATTGTGCGACTCGATATGAAATTCCTGCCCGAATTATTCAGTCGGCGGTCGCCATGTTTATCAAGACAGTTGCCGGGCTGACTCTGCTGTATGCAGTACTGTGGTTTTTTTCGCGGTAGTGAACGGGAATCGATTCGGGAAATTCAATGAGTTCTGCATATTCTGCTGAGTTGAAAGCGGCGACAGATGCCGTGCGTCTTGCGACAGCTGTTTGTCGGTCCGTGCAGTCGGCAATCACTCCGGATTCAATGGCGAAGAAGGATAAGAGTCCGGTTACGGTGGCCGATTATGCGGTGCAGGCACTGATCTGCAGGGCGATTCAGTCCGTTTTTCCTGATGATCCGATCATTGGTGAAGAGGGGGCCGGAGATCTGCGAGCGTCAGCCGGTGCCGAATTTCTGGAACGCATTGTCCAGGAATGTCAGGCGGCCGGAATATCCGCCACGGCCGGTGAGGTGTGCGACTGGATCGATCGGGGAGGTGTGGTTGACTACAGTCGGCGTTTCTGGACGCTCGATCCGATCGACGGCACCAAGGGATTTCTGCGCAAAGAACAGTATGCCATTTCACTGGCACTAATTGTCGATGGGCAGATTCAGATTGGAATTCTTGGTTGCCCCAATATGCTGCTTGATTCTTCCAACTCTGATTCTCCTCTGGGAACGATTGCATGGGCCGTTCGTGGCGGAGGCAGCTGGATGCAGGCCATTGACGATCCTGAGTCTGCTCCTCAGAAGATTTCTGTGACTGCCACGAGAGAGAGCCAGAACGCCAGGTTCTGTGAATCCGTGGAATCCGGACACAGCTCGCACGACTGGTCCGGGCTAATCGCCTCAACGCTTGGCATTCATCGTGAGCCATTCCGCATTGACAGCCAGTGCAAGTATCTGGCAGTTGCGCGTGGAGATGCCGACATTTATCTGCGACTGCCGACAAAGAAAGGCTATCAGGAAAAGATCTGGGATCACGCAGGCGGTGTGCTGGTTGTTGAAGAGGCCGGAGGAAGCGTTACAGACATTCACGGTGCCGCTCCGGAATTCTTCCATGGATCAACTCTGGCTAAAAACGAAGGAATGGTGGTGACCAACGGGAAGTTCCATTCTGCCGTTATTGATGCCGTTCAGAAGCACAGTCCGTTTGCCAGCGGCGCATAGTGCTAGCGGGCTGTGGGCGGTCAAACTATTGGACTCGAAGTTGAAGAATTTCTTCGGATGCCAGTCGTCTGGTCGGGTCGGGAGCGAACGGCCCGGAAGTTATTTGCGGACGGCTTTCAGTCGGTCGCCTGTCAGCAATTGGTGACGGTCGGTCGGATCGGTCAGATCTGTCAGATCTGTCAGATCGGTCAGAACGAGTCGGAATCGATTCAGGTGCAGGTGCAGCGTCTGCTCGGCGAGCGTTTCGGACTGATTCTGGAACCGTCCGCTGACGGCTCGCGGCGTCGCGGGATTTCAGATTTGCTGCAGTCGTTTCCGTTGATTCGGAGAGTGAGGGGGAAACGGCCTGAGCCTTCGACGCAGTTCCCTGAGGTGACGCTTTTTGTTTTTTCGTAACAACCGCTGCTCGATCCAGAATATCGGGGCTTTGGTCGGACCATTCGCCGGGTCGCTGAACAATCTCCCGAACCTGTTTGAGCGCTGCATCGACCTGCCCCTGACTGAGTTTCTGCTCGATGTCTGTCGCAAGCTCGCGGATTTGGATTCGCTGTTCGCGCCGACAGAAGGTCAGCGTGGTGAATATGCCAGCGCCAGCGCTGATGAAGATTGCCGTAATGGTGAAAAGGATGGCGCACCATTTTCGCATCCATGCAATGTTGCGGTGATCGGCGACGATCCAGCCCCACAGCATCCAGCTGGCGAACAGCAGAACGAGTACGGGGATGAGAACCATATTCGACGTTCCTGCATCGGCGGTCGGAAGACCGGAGAGCAAATCGTGGCGGGCTGCCTGGCTGTGGTCGATGAAGCTTTACGGATATTCAGGTCCGAAAAACTTCAGGTTATCAGTGAGTGATCGGCAATTTTTCGACGGTGCATCAATGGAAAGTGGAATTCTTCGGCAGAAATTGCCGGATGCATAGAAATTTGCATGATCTGCCGGATGCGTTGAGCACCAGCAACAGGGACATCGCCTGTCGAAACCTGTTTTTGTCGGCATCATTTCCTTCGCGAAATCGTCTGAATTCTGCTATCAACCGTGGGGGAAACTGATTCCGGGTGAAGTCGGTTTCAGCGAAAGTCCGGAATCTGGAGTCGCCGGAAGGATTATTTGAAATCAGAAAGGCTTATTGGAAATGCCAATATTTCAGGACAATTCAGAGACGATCGGCAGAACGCCGTTAGTCAGAATCAATCGAGTGGCCAGTGGACTGGGTGCCAGCGTTCTCGCCAAGATAGAAGGTCGCAATCCGGCTTACAGCGTGAAGTGCCGTATTGGTGCGGCGATGATCTGGGATGCGGAGAAGTCAGGACGGCTGAAGCCCGGAATGGAAGTTGTAGAGCCCACCAGCGGAAATACGGGAATTGCGCTGGCATACGTATGTGCTGCTCGAGGCTATCGGCTCACCCTGACAATGCCAGATACAATGTCAGTCGAACGCAGAATGATGTTGAAAGCGTTTGGAGCACATCTGGTCCTGACACCCGGGGCCGAAGGGATGAAGGGAGCAATCGGGAGGGCCGAAGAACTGGCTGCTCGTCCGGGTGTTTTCATGCCTCAGCAGTTTAAAAACCCCGCTAATCCGGAGATTCACTTCAGGACAACCGGGCCCGAAATCTTTGAAGATACCGGTGGGCGAGTTGACGTGTTTGTTGCCGGTGTTGGTACCGGGGGAACGATTACCGGCGTCGGTCGTTACCTGAAGCGAGAAAAAGGTTTGGCAACGCATGTCGTTGCCGTTGAACCCGCAGCCAGTCCCGTGTTGTCGGGAGGAAGTCCGGGAAAGCATCCGATCCAGGGAATTGGAGCGGGTTTCAAGCCAGACATTCTGGATATGTCAGTGGTTGACGAAGTGGTCACGGTAACGAATGAAGAGGCGATGACCATGGGACCTCGGCTGGCCCGGGAGGAAGGCATTATTTGTGGTATCAGCTGTGGAGCAGCCATGGCCGCAGCACTGAAAGTGGCGGCTCGCCCTGAATATAATGGCAAGACAGTTGTTGTCGTTCTGCCGGATTCCGGTGAACGTTACCTGTCAATGCCTATGTTTGACTATGCTCGTGAATAGTTGCCGGACGAAAAGCCGAACTGAGAAGGCGATACACAACTGACAGGAAACCGTTTGGGTCAGGAGGCATCCGCTTCCTGACCCAAACAGCACTTAAGACCTGGAAAACAATAAGTTACCGCCATAGTCGCCTTTCGCTCCGCGAAAGAGCATCCTTTTGCGGAGCAAAAGGCGACATTTTTTGTATGACAGCGCCTTAAGGCCGAATCAGCACCTTTGATCCAACGCCGAGCAGGTGATAGACATCCGAGATGTCAGGTTCTGCCAGATGAATACAGCCTCGGGACCGCGCTTTGCCAATCGAATCCGGATCGATTGTTCCATGGATGCCGATGTGATTTCCTAAACCCAGCCAGTACTCGCCGAGTGGATTGGTGGGATCGTCGGCATCAATCTGACCGCCATCCGGATTATACCAAACCGGGTTTTCCAGCTTTTCTTCAACGACAAAGTCCCCGGAAGGTGTTCGATCGCCTTCGCCAATACCAATTCGGTAGCGATGGACGAACCAGCCATGACAGTGGACTGTGAGTGCAAAGTCACTCAGATCCACGACGGCGAAAAACGGTCCTTTGAGCACCTTGAGACTCTGGCCGGCCTGCAGATCATTTGGAGTCGTTCGGTTCAGGTTGGCAAGGTACTGCCAGGTCACCTGATAACGATTCGCAATGGCCCCCAGTGTGTCCCCGGGCTGAACGAGGTAAGGTTCTTCAAACCGTCGCTCACGGGATGTGTAGATCAGGGCGGCCGTGTGTTCGATACGTGCGCGGATCAGAGAACGCAGTGAAGGTTCTTTCCAGTAAATTTGCGAGAGTTCAGCATGTGCTTCGAGAATCAGATCGTCTCGATACAGCTGATCAATCTCTCGAAGCCGCTGAGCCAGTTCGGCCGCAATAATGGTTGCAGAATGCGGACTCTCGCTGTCAGGTTCGTCTGTAATTTCAAACGAGGCCGGTTGTACGGACGACGCTGTACGCTTTTGAGCGACCCCCGGCATGGCCCGTGAGTCGGGTTCCAGGAGGGCGATTTCGATCGGCTCACTTTCTGAAGCCAGCGCGTTTCGCAGCGGATCCTGGGTATCGCTAACGGAGTCTTCCACCGGAAGACTGGCACTGCGATCAACGATGGCATCCCATGACGGATCGTCAGTCTCGGCAATGGAATCGGGCGGAGCTTCGCTGGTGCGGACAGTCCCGGTCGCGACTGCGCCAATACGGGGAATGATATCCAGCTGCCAGACGATGAATGCGATCGCAATGCACCCTGTGGCGAGCCATGGAGTTCTCGGCTTCGGCTGGGTTTTGAGGGCAAAGGGTTCCATCTTCCGTGATCCTGCAGAGGAATTGGCCGGGTATGCTGGCCCGCATTTTCGCGCCTGAACCGGATATTTTGCCCGGAAATACAGATTGCGGCTATGGGAGATTCTGTGATCCGTCAGAGTACGTTCTCAGAACGTCCGGGCCGTCAGCCAGCGAAGAAAAGCACGTTTTTTCCCCGCCTGTCCTGCAGGAATCCCCTCTTTTTTGAAATCAGTGTGGACGTGTGATTATGTATTGGTGGATAGTTTAGATCCTTCAACGTTTTGGAAAACTTGCATTGATGGCTACAACCCTGCCAAAGGAATCGGGTTCCTGGATTTCAGGTGCATTGACAGCAGAGGCATCATGGTGGTGGGATTTCCGGCGGAGTGGGGGGAGTGGGCAGTGCGGTGCAAAACAGCAGTAAGGTATTTCGTTTTTTGTTTGTTGCTGTGCGGATTCACGGTGGGCTGTTCGTCGAACGCCGACGTCGCGAAGAATACTGACAGCCCGATCCCGGTAAAGCTGGCATTAAACTGGTATCCGGAGGCTGAGCATGGGGGGTATATTGCGGCGAATGTGCACGGATATTTTAACGAAGAAAAGCTGAATGTTGACGTTATTCCCGGGGACACTGGTGCCCCTCAGACCGTCATTGCGGAGCTTGGTGCCGGTCGCGTCATGTTTGCGATATCTGATGCAGACAATCTGATTAAGGCTCGATCAAAGGGGATGCCGCTGGTGGCGGTACTGGCACCTCTGCAGATGACACCTCGCTGCATCATGGTGCACGAAGCATCGGGGATTTTGAAACTTGAGGATCTGGCGGACGTTGAGCTGGCAATTAGTGAAGCTCGCCCGTTTGCCCTGTGGATGAAGAAGAAGCTGCCGCTGACTAATGTGACGATGGTGCCCTACAGTGGTGGAGTGGGCGAGTTTCTTGCTCGACCGAAGTTTGCTCAGCAGGCCTTTGTTTTCAGTGAGCCCTTTGTTGCAAGAGAGCAGGGCGGGGATCCTCGGGCGCTGATGGTTTCGGACATTGGATTCAATCCTTATGCCTGCCTTCTGGTGACGACCGAGAGCGTGATTGCGGAAAATGAATCGCTGGTTCGGTCCGTCGTGAGAGCCTGTTCGCGGGGTTGGGAAAAATACCTGAAGGATCCTGCTGAAACCAATGCTGTGATTAGTCGGGACAATTCGGCGATGAGTGCGGCTGTGCTGCAGTATGGAGTCGAGCAGCTGGAGGATTTGTGTCGGCCAGAAGACGGGCTCTCCGTGGGCGGCATGACACTGGAACGCTGGCAGGTACTGGTGCAGCAGATTGAGGAGATTGGAGAAATTTCCGCGGGGAGCGTTCAGGCATCGGACTGTTTTACAACAAGATTTTTGCCGGAGTCTTCCGCCGGGGGAGCGGCATCGACTGAGGAGTCGAAAGCGGGAGTTTTGCCCTGACAGGCGTTGTGACGAAAGAATGTCGCGGCGGGTAATCGACCAATTTCCTGTTTCAGCCGGTATTTGTTCTTCCTCAGACCGTGACAAAGGGCAGGGGCCGTTATATCCTTATGGCTGTCGCGTCCATGGCCAGCTCTGTCCTTTGTTTTGCCCGCTCTGGTTATTTCTGTGCTGATTTCTGAGATCTTTGAGTCAATACAGGGCGAAGGTCCGTGGGCTGGGGCTGAGACGTTATTTATCAGGACCTCGGGCTGTAACCTGCGCTGCTGGTTCTGTGACACTCCGTATACGTCATGGCGGGCGGAGGGCGAGCAGAAGTCTGTGGACGAACTCATGGAGGTTGTGGAGCGAAGTCCATGTCCACATGTTGTGCTCACCGGAGGGGAGCCGATGCTGGTGCCGGACATCGCGGAGCTAAGCCGTCGCTGTCGTCAGCTGGGACGAGTCGTCACGATCGAAACGGCTGGTACAGTGGATCAGCCGGTGGAGTGCGATCTGATGGCGATTAGTCCGAAGTTAAGCAATTCGACGCCCGCAGATGCTGTGTGGAGCGTAAGGCATGAGAAAACCCGGCATCAGCCGGAGGTGATTCAACAGCTTTGGGCAAGGTATCACTCAATACTGAAGTTCGTGATTGATTCACCGGCTGATCTGGAAGAAGTGGAGCGGTATTTGCCTGCGTTCCCGGAGATAACTCCCGAAGACGTGTGGCTGATGCCGCAGGCGAGGGATCGGGAACAGTTAAACGAGAAGACGGGATGGATACGTGAGGCCGCGGAAGCATGCGGTTATCGCTTTTCATCGCGTCTGCACATTGAGCTTTTTGGCGATCGACGTGGCACCTGAGGGCGATTGTCGAGGAAACTGTGAGCGAGCAATTCGAATCCACTCTGCCGGAGAATCCGACTGAACTTGCGTCGTTTGGACGACTTGAGCTGATTGCCAGACAGCTGGTCGAAGGCATGATGATGGGCCGTCACCGCAGCCCATTTAAGGGATCGAGTGTCGAATTTGTGGAGCATCGGGAATATTACCCGGGGGACGAGATCCGGCACATCGACTGGCGAGCGTACGGGAAAACGGGCCGCTATTACATCAAGGAATTTGAGGACGAAACCAATCTGAGGGTGCACCTGCTGCTGGATGCCAGTGGAAGCATGGGATACTCGGGGAAATCGCTGAGCAAATTTGCGTGGGCGCGGATGCTGACTGCATCGCTGGCCTGGCTGATGCTTGGGCAGCGGGACGCGACCGGTCTTGTTGTATTTGACTCGAAGATTCGCTGTCAGATTAAGCCATCGAGCAGTCGTGATCAGTTTCGGCGGATCACGGACCTGCTGGAGAGTGTTGAACCGGGGGAGGATACGAGTGTCGGCACGATGATCGAGAGCCTTTTGCCAGGGTTACCCAGGCGGGGGTTGTTGATTTTGATCAGTGACTGTCTGGATTCGATTGAGAGTATGAAATCGGCATTTCAGCGGTGTCGACATGCTCGCCATGAGCTGGTCGTTTTTCGTATCGTTGCGCCGGAAGAGGAGGACTTTCCCTTTGAGAAGCCCACTCAGTTTTGCAGTCTGGAGAATGCGAATCAGCGGACGCTTGTGGACCCGATTCGGATCAGGGTGGAATATCTGCGTCAGTACGAGGAATTCGCGGGGGAGCTGAAGCGGGAGTGTGGACTGCTGGGAATTGATTATCGGCGATTGCTGACAAGTGATTCGCTGCAGAAGTCACTGGGCGGGTGGCTGGCCGAGAGAATGGCGGCTCAGGCGGGTCGACGCTAGCGGGCCTTAAAAAAACGCAGACGGCGATGATCCGCCGGGAAGTCGGAGTCATCGCCGTCTGTTGATTTTCCACCAACGGTTCCACCCTGTTTGCTGATCCATTTTGTGGTGGAACCGCCAGATCGGTTTGGAACCGGGAGGCGTGTTCCCCAGTGAGATATCTCACGATACTCAGCAGCGCGGGGCGGAAGGATGGGTTTTTAACCGTGATCCTTCAGGGGCAGTCAGTGCTCCTTTTGAGAGCTTCAATTCGCACAAAAGAAACTGTCTTGGGAAGGGAAGGGGTGAACCACGACAATTCACCCCGATTTGACACTAACACCTGTTTGAATCACGCAGCTAATCACCGAACCTTACGCCTGATTGTGACTAGTTGCAGGGGCAAGCACAGCTTGGAGCAACTGGAGCACAGCAGGAAGGCTCACATGCTGGAGCACATGAAGCTGGAGCACAGCAGGTTGGCTCGCAGGATGAGCCACAGCTGTTTCCACAGCCACCGAAGTTGCACTTCGGCATGCGGAACTTTGGCATGTGCAGCTTGGGCATCTTGAACTTTGGCATGTGCAGCTTAGGCATCTTGAAGCAGCTGCGTCCGCAGCCATTGCCACAGCTGTTTCCACATCCGTTGCCACAGCCATTGCCACAGCTTTCATAAGCTGGAGCACAGCAGGTTGGCTCGCATGCCGGAGCACATGCAGCTGGTGCACAGCAGGTTGGCTCGCATGCGGCCGGAGCACAGCATGCTGGAGCACATGAAGCTGGAGCACAGCAGGTTGGTTCACATGCAGCAGGAGCACAGCAGCTGGCTTCGACTGGAGCACAGCAGCTTGGCTCTACGCCACAGCTTCCGCAGCTTGAACCGTGATTGAACAGGCCGAACAGTCCAGCCTGGGCGCTGTTAGCGATGGAAAATACCACCAGAGCAGCAGACAGAGCGATCCCTTTCATCTCTACATCTCTCCTAAAACACTTGTGCTTAGTGGAACATGGGAACTCATCTGAAATGCACACGCCGCATTCCTTGTGTTGGATGAATCCTTGTTTCCGCTTTGGGTAACACTGCCAATATTTTCGTCCTGGGAGAGATTGGGGGACGAGGCAAAGGGCAATGATTGCCGGTTCGCAGGCAGTCTGTGGCCGACTGTGCGGGCTGTATCAGTTTTGCAGGATCGAAAGCGACACAAATGGCTTTCGTCGCCTTGACATCCGGGCGTTGCTCATTTTGCGAGGCTCGGCGAGTGGACAGTGTCGCAACATGTCGCTTCGCTGACGTCACAGTGGCAATCGCCTCAGTCCGGGTGTATGCTGGGACCGGCGGGTTCTCTCTTAAATTCTTATGCTGTCGGCAAGCAACTGGCCCAATGACCGATTCAGACAAACACAAATCTGATGCCAGGGATTTGGCAGGAACCGTTCAAAGGAATGTTGATTTCCAGGTGTCGTTCAGGCATCGCCTGCGATTTACGCACGATGTTCTGCAGGCCGACAGTGATGTCCTTGCCGAATTGCTGGAATCTTCGGAATCGCGAATTCCGAGGGTACAGTTCTGGCTGGACGAGCAGGTCGCGGAAGCGAATCCCGACCTCCGCCATTTGCTGCACCGTTTTGCCAGACGTTTCGCAAGCCGACTGCAGGTCTGCGGAAATCCTCAGGTGATACCAGGGGGCGAGGCCGTCAAGAACGATGTGCATATCATCGAGCGAATGCTGAAAGTCATCAATGAAGCCGATTTGGATCGGCGAAGTTACATCGTGGTAATTGGTGGAGGAGCCGTGCTGGATGCAGTGGGGTTTGCCGCCGCTATCGCACATCGAGGCATACGGCTGATTCGAATTCCCACGACGACTCTGGCACAGGCTGACTCGGGAATCGGTGTGAAGAACAGCGTGAACCTTTTCCAGAAAAAGAACTGGATTGGTACCTTCGCAGTTCCCTGGGGAGTGATCAACGACCGTCGGCTGCTTGAGTCCCTGGGAGATCGGGACTTTCGCTGCGGATTTTCTGAAGCTGTGAAAGTGTCGCTTCTGAAGGATGCACAGTTTTTTACCCGCATTCACTCGGACGCTGATTCAATTCGAATGCGAGGTCCGGAGTGCTGGCCGGTCATTGAAGATTCGGCCCTCTGGCATCTGAATCACATCACGGCAGGCGGGGATCCGTTTGAAATGCTCGAAGCTCGCCCGCTGGATTATGGCCACTGGTCGGCCCATAAGCTGGAGACGATGACCAGTTTTGAATTGCGGCACGGCGAAGCGGTTGCGATTGGAGTCGCCGTGGACACTGTCTATTCAAGCCTTGTACATGGACTCCCGGCAAGCGACGCTGACCGCGTTTTGGATTGTCTGAAAAGACTTGGACTGCTGATGGATCATCCGGCGCTGGGACGGACGGAAGAACTTTTTTCCGGTTTGGAAGAATTTCGGCAGCATTTGGGTGGACGGTTGACCCTGACGATGCTTCGGGGAATCGGCGATGCCATTGACGTTCACGACATTGATCGTGTTCGGATGCGAGATGCGATTCGGATTGTTGCAGAGCAGGCAGCTGAATTTCAGGCAGTGCCAACCGATTCAAATCGTTCGGAAGACTGAACGTTCGTATGCCAGAGCGGGTTTTCCTTTGTCGGTTCGCTGACAGGACCATGAATTTGGATTGAAATCATCTTGTGGTGGCATCGGAATCTCGGTCTGACAGTAGATTCCCTGTTCATTAATTGATATGGTTTCGCAGGAGACCAGTCCCTGAAGCAGAATTGCCGACGGGGTCTGGATCGTGACCGCTGTCGTCCGCGTGAGCGATGGATGCTCTGAAATCCTGAAACAGGCTATCGGTTAAGAAGATGTCCAAAAGTCGTTTGTCGATGCGTCGCGAGGTTGAGGCTGCAGAAGCAGCTGGTGTGATTGATTCCACCAAAAAGACTCGCAAGAAAAGCGCCACTTCCCGTGAAAAAGGCGAGAAGAAGGGCGACGGCAAGGAAACGGTCAAGAAAAAGCGGATTGCCAAGCCTCGAACTCGGCGAGCCAAAGAGGCTGCTCAGCGCCGCCGGCTGGTGTGGGTTGTGTACAGCAGTACGATGCGCGAGGAAGGGCGATTTCTTTTCTACGAACGCGATAAAGCGGAAGAACGCCTTCAGCAATTGCTCAGCAAGGGTAAGCGCCGTTATTTTATTCAGCCAATCAAAGAAGCGTTGAACCCTGACGGGACGCCGGTTGTCCAGGTGACATCGCAGCAGCCGGACGAGGACATGGATGATGACGTTGTAAAGGATGTCGTCGTGGATGCAGATGTTCCGGACGACATCGATCTGGATGCCGATCTGGAGCTTGAGACAGATGGCGAAGACGCAGAGCCGGGTGAAGAAGGTGGAGAAGAAGAGGTTGTGGACGTTTAGAGCGTCATGCTTCTGGATCAGCGATCAGCAGTTGTTGCGCAGCGTGTGTTGAGTCATGGTTGTCACTTGCGGGAGTTTTGCGGGATCAGGGTGGTTTGCGAGGTTAGGGCCACGCTGATGTGTTTTTTCTGAAAACGGTGATTTGAGCTTCTGTCAGCCGGGGTGAGATCGAGCGTTCCTGGGGGGTTGGAGTGTGATGGAAGATATTCGGCCGCTGCCAGGACCTGACTTGTCCTCCATGACCTTTGATTCGTTGATAGTGATGCTGCGGAACGGAAGTGAACTGGCAGCTCAGCAGTTACTTGAACGTTTCGAGCCTCATGTGGTTCGCGTGATTCGGAAACGAATGAACGCGCAGCTTCGCGGACGATTCGATTCACAGGATTTTACACAGGCGGTTTGGGCTTCGTTTTTCGGAAATCTTCCGAGAGTCAGTCAGTTCGCAGATTCCGATGCGCTTGTAAAATTCCTGTCTCGCGTGGCGGCCAACAAGGTCATCGATGCAGGTCGCAGAGCTCAGGTAAGGAATGAGCATCAGTCGGATGAGCAACTTGAAGGGATCGAGGCATCGCGTGATCTTCGTCTGAATCTGTCTGAGCCAACCCCCAGTCAGCATGCAATGGCCGGGGAGACCTGGGATCAGCTGATTCGAAATGAAGACGAATCGGATCGTCGAGTGCTTGAGCTGAGGCGGCAGGGACTCACTCAGCTGGAAATCTCTGTGAAACTGGGAATATCCGAACGACAGGTACGCCGGATTCTTTCCCGAATGTCTCGGAAGATGCTGCTGGAATAATTCGCGTTTCGATTGGCTTCAGCCTGATTCGTCTGGTGAAGAAATGCAGAAGTCGAATCAACCTGGAAAAGAAGTTGTAGCGGAGCAGGGATCTTCCGGAGATCCTCAGGCATTCGTTTCACAGCTTATTCGCAGGATCCCGCCCAACGAATCGTTTTCAGTTCGCGAAATTCTGCAGTTGCATCCTTTTCTGAACGAACATCGTTCGTGCCTTGTTGATCTGGCGTACGAAGAGTTTTGTCGACTGCGAGAGGCCGGCAATCCGATTAGCCCAACCGAGTTTGCCGGGCGTTACGGTGAGATTGAGCAATCACTGCATCGGGTCATTGAGTTCGATCAGATTCTTCAGGAACATCCTTCGTTTATCGAAAGTGTTCCGGATGAACAGTGGCCGGCGACAGGCGAGCAGTTCTGCGACTGTCTGCTCCTGGAACAGATTGGCCGTGGGGTCTTGTCCCGTGTGTTTGTTGCGCTTCAGGAAAAGCTCGGCAAGCGGCGAGTTGTGGCAAAGATCTGTGCGCGTGGTGAGCAGGAGGCGACACTGCTTGGACGACTGGATCACGAAGCGATTGCGGCCGTGCATTCGATTGACACCAATCCGGTGAGCGGGCTGTCAGTGATCTGCATGCCGTACCTCACTCGAGTCACGCTGCACCATGTGGCTGAGTGTCTGAATCGGGACTTAAACCGTGAGCCGTTTTCGACATCAGACGTGCAGGAGATCGTCGACCGATTTAATTCTGAGGATTCATGGCTGGAAGAAAAGCGGAATTCCACTGCTCAGCCAACGAGCACACTGGAATTTGCGGATCTGTTTTTGCAATGGGGAATTCATCTGGCTGACGCACTTGCTGCTGCTCACCGGATTGATATTCTGCATTGTGATGTCAAGCCTGGCAATGTACTTGTCCTGCCCGATCTGCGGGTTCAGTTGCTGGACTTTAACCTGGCCGCGTCTGCAGCAACGGCTGACCGACTGCTTGGGGGTACGCTTCCGTTTATGGCAAGTGAGCAGTTGTTGCAGCTTGCTGGTGAAACAGTGACTCCATTCGCCGGCGTTGCCGGGAAGTCGAAGTCCGTGACCGGGCTCACGGATGTCTTTGGACTGTGTGCAACATTGTGGCACGTGGCGACTGGTCAGCCACCGTTTGGTGTGGCCCTGGATGCTGCGAATCGAACTGCGAGTGCTCGACTGTTTCTCCAGCGTCAGGCGGAGGGCCTCCAGTCGGATGCCCTGGTTGCTGCAGCTCGTGTTCTGCCGGAACGGGTTGTGGAAATTCTGGTGGCGGGACTGTCCGCGGATCCCGCTGCTCGACCGCAGTCTGCGGCGGTGCTCTCCCGGATGTTTAAGGATTGTCTGGAGACGTCCCGAGACCTGAATCGCCAGTTGCCTTCGCGTAATGAAACCGCATTGGGTCCACAAACGGAAGCAGTGAGTCGGCCTCGATTTTGGACGCCTGTTCGTCGACTGCTGGCTGCTGTTGTCGTTGCCTTTGTTTTGGGTGTTGTATCGCTGGTTACGTCTGAAATCGGTCGTGGCAGAACGCATCACCCGGAAATTTATAAGCAGGTTCGTGAATTGCTGCGTGGCGGCAAGTTTGATAAGGCCCACGATCTGGTCGTTCCCGAGCGAGTGCGATTACCTGACAACACGACATTGGCGGCTTTGTATGTTCGCAGTCTGATTGGCCTGGGAAGAATCAGGGAAGCTGGCAGCTTTCTTCTCAACTTCAATTCTGCTTTTGGCAGCAACGGCGAGTTGCTAAGTCTGGAACTTTATACTCGCTGCCTTCTTCTTGAATTTCCTGTCCGTAATCCTGACATAGATAGCATCACCCAGTCGGGCAGTGAGATTGTTTCCGATTCTGCTTCATGGGCTGCAGCCGCGAATGAATGGCTGCAGCTTGAAGCCCGAGGTGAGGCTGGTGGGTTTGCCAGGTTGAACGCTGCCGCAATCTTTTTTGAGATCCAGGACTACTCTTCGTGCGGCCAGCTGATTCGCGAGCTGGATGTTGCAACACTGACGAACGAATCCGCAGGTGTGCTTGAAAGAATTGCGTGGTGCCTGAAACTGCGAGAAGCGGCAACTGGTCAGACTGAGATGCGTTTGGATGAACTCAACGATGCTGGTCGTCAGGAATATGGGAAAATGAGCCGGTCGGAGTTGCTGGCCCTGATGCAGTTTCTGATTTTGGATATTCAGCGGATGCCGAGGGACCCTGCGAATGCACTAAGTAGACGACTGGCGGACTTAAAGTCGCTCGTTGAACAGGGCGGAGGCGGACGTTTGGCGCCAGGCGATATCCAACGATTGCTCTGGGAGAAGAATCTGCAAGTTGACCAGTACATGAACCAGTGGTTCGCGGAGCGAGCAGAATTCCTGCGATCATATCCGATTCAGAATCAGCTGGTGCATTTGCTGGTACTACCGCCGGAAGTCGGCGTCGAGTAGTTCGGAGATTTTTGCCGATTCGCAAGTGTCTGAGCACGTCGAGGCAGCCAGGCGGCGAACGACCATTTGGAAAGAATCTCATCAAAAGTACCGAAAACGTGTCCGGTACCAGCCGTTCTCTGCGATTTATTTCGCAGGGTAATGTCCCTCCTTCGGGCAAAGTTCTGCCGGAAGTTTTCAATCAGTTGCACGGATGGCCTGATCTGCGCGGGTGCGTTCAGGCTATGCGCCGCGGACCGTCCTGTTCCGGGCGGCGTTTTTTGCTCGCCTTTGCCAGCAGGCAATGCAGAAAAGGGAGGTATGCAGTATGTCGTTTTCTGAGGACTTTTCAGAGACTTTTTCAACGCTGTTTGCAGATTCTTCGCTTCGATATATGCAGCCCAACGTGTTTATTTCGACTCCGATGCCCGAACAACGCCATGCGGAAACGGTGGTGCGTCGGTTACTGCGAACACGGGGACATTCGCTGGATCCGGTTCAGCAGCGAGCGCATCAGGCAGCGGCAGTGATTTGTTCTGCGTTTGCAAATTCTGAATCTGTTCGAATGGATTCGGGAATTTCGAATCGAGGTCACCAGCCGGCACGGGTCAAATCAGTTGCATCACGATTGGCTCGCCGAATTCTGAATCAGATCTCCAGCCGCATCTTCAGACCAGGCTGACTCATCGCGGCTTTGTTGCAAAGCCTGTTCGCATCAGCTAAACCGCCTCTCTGTGTAGGCGTCCATTTCTCGGGTCGAAGTCACTGTCGACCCTTTTTTTTTGGGGCAGGATTGCTGTCAAAATCCTGTCACAGGCTGATTTCTTGTTACCCCGACTCCTGGTGTCAGTTCGCAGTCTTTCCGAAGCGATGGCTGCGGTTCGAGGCGGTGTGTCCATTCTGGATATCAAGGATCCTTCCAGTGGCCCGCTGGGAAGAGCAGCAGCGAATATCGCTGCAGAAATCACATGCGCCATCAGAGAATCCGGCAGTGGCATTCCCGTCAGCGTGGCTCTGGGAGAGATCATCGAGTGGCAGGGAGAGTTCACGTCGGATCAGGAAGCATGGCGGAGATTGTTGAGCGAAGCCTGTCCCGTGGCTTTCTGCAAACTTGGTCCGTCTCAGCTGGGTGATGTTGAGAGTTCTGATCACCCGTCACTAGTGCTCGGTCAGGATAAAGCGTTCGGGTTGGAGGTAGTGGATCTTGCTAAAGATCCCCTGGCTGCAGGACCTTTAGCAAGGTCCACTACCCGAAATTCAAAACTTGACGAGGCACTAGGCTGGGAAGTTGTGTTTCGAACAGTGAGGGAGCGGCTGACTGCTTCCCCACTTCCGTCTGGTGAAAAGCTGCAGGCACCGGTATCTGCGCGGCTCGTTGACCATTTCCCTGACACTTCCGAAAACTTCCCGACGTCTTTCGAGTTG
The DNA here is from genome assembly GCA_022843805.1 of Fuerstiella sp. GTDB lineage: Bacteria > Planctomycetota > Planctomycetia > Planctomycetales > Planctomycetaceae > F1-80-MAGs062. The sequence goes on along the minus strand of JALHMY010000011.1, from coordinate 95,437 downwards.
CCGGGAGGATTCGGAGGTGTTTCCGGGCCATCCTGGATTGCTGTTTCGTATGCCGACTGGCAGCGATCTCGCTCCCCGTCACCAATGCAGATCCTGCAGGCCTCAGTTGAGCAGGGATACTACGGTCTGCTTCTGGACACATGGAAGAAGGACGGGGCCGGACTACTCAGCTGGTGTTCGATTCGCGAACTGTCTCAGCTTCGCGCAGTCACAAGGGAGTACGGAATGCAGCTGGCCCTCGCGGGCCAGCTGACAGCTTCTGACCTGAACTCCCTTGTCGATATCAGTCCCGACATCATCGCGGTGCGTGGGGCAGTCTGCCACCACGGATTGAGAACCAGTGAAGTCAGTGAATCGCTGGTGCGCGACTTCGTAAGCAGTATTCGTCAGCATCACTGGGCTTAGCCCAGTGATGCTGTCAGTAACTGAATTAGTGTCGATGGCCTGAGCCGGCTTGTCCCTGAATTTCTCGTGCGCGTGCCATTGCGTCTTCTGCTTCCATAATTCGGCCGCAGCGCTGATAGATCACTGACAGCTGAGTAAACGAAAACGCATCGTTTGGTGCAAGTTCAGCGACTTTCTTCGCGTGCTGGATGGCTTCTTCAGGGCGTCCCAGACGCTGAAGATAGACACCAAGGCCAAGATGTGTTTGCAGATGATCAGGATGCAGGACAAGAATCTGCTGAAGTGCTGCCACCGCACCGGCCAGATCGCCGGAGTCCTTGAGCTTGCTGGCGGCATCGTAGAGTTTGTCTGGATTCGTCTCGGACATTATGGATCTCAGTTCTGAACGGCTAAACTGAATCGAGCTCCCCAAAAAGCAGCTCGACGGAAATTGATTTGAAGCCCGGCGTCGTGAAAGGACTCGACATCCGCAGCACGTGAAATTCGTATGGTAGACCGTCCATCGGAAGACTCAATCGTGCCATTCCGTATATTTCCATGATCGGGCAATGAACACACATCTGTTGTTTCACGTGGAACCGCAACGACCGTTTTCGCAGGGAGAACCGATTTAACGGTTTCACGTGGAACGACCGGGTTCGTCGATGGAGCTGCGGGAATCTGCTCTGAAAAAGCCTGAGAAAAATTTACCTGGGAATGCTGCCGGGTGCGGCTTTGTTGCTGACGTCTGGTTACACTTTCCGGATCCGGATTTTTTTCCGGCTCCGACGGACAACGTTGGCAGCCGCCATACGGAAATCTCCCTAACAGGCATAGCGCGACTGCAGCATGGCATCCCGCAAATGGAATATCGAATTTGGGCTTGTACTGTTTGCATTTCTGGCGGGGTTCATACTGCGTTTTGCGTTTGCCGGGCGACTTGCAGTGGAGCATTTCGACGAAGGTATTTACACCTCGGCGTTGTGGTACGACGCGGCGGAAGGCGTTGAATATCCTGGACGTCATCTGTATGCCCCACCAGCTCTTCCCGGCACGATAAAGACCGTGGACTGGGTTCCTGGAATTCGGTGGATTGCGCCATTTCTTCCGGGACTTCTGTCTGGAGCAGCAACGACGATTGTCGTCTGGTGGCTGGTCCGCACCTGGTTTGGCAGCGCCGCGGGGATCTTCAGTGCGTTTATTGTCGCGGGAAGTGACTTTCACATACTGTCATCCCGAATGGCCATGACCGATGTGCCAGTGCTGTTCTTTATCTGTCTGTCAGTGGGCTGGGCGGCCATGGGCATTCAGACGTCCTGCATGAGGCGTATGGTCTTTGCGGGATTCTTCTGCGGGCTCGCATGGTGGACCAAATATACCGGGTGGTTACCTCTTGCGATCATTTCAAGCGGGTCAGGACTCTGGTGGATATGGACAGGGCGGAAGGGTCTGTCACTTACCAGGCTGGTGGCACTTGTCGCGGTCATGGCTTTAACGTCATTTGCGGTCTGGTCGCCGTGGTTGTGGAAGCTTCAGGACTACGGAGGATATGCATCTGTTGCTGCTAACCACGCCGGATACGTCAATGGTTTCACTGGCTGGAAACGCAGGCTGGCTCTGCAGTTGTCTTATCAGTTTACTCTTGACGGGCTTACCGGCTGTCTTTCCGTGGGTATGGGAATACTGGCTGCCTCGGGGTATCGATGGTACAGGGCGTGTCAGCGTCGTCGGGAATCGGGAGGATCGGAAAGCGGTAATTCCACGGGGAGCGTGGCTGTTCCGGGACACACAAGCCATACTTTTCCTCCCCGATGGCTGATGGCTCGATTTGCCGTTAGCTCACTCGCGCTGAGTGTGATTGCATTCACCGTCTGGACTCCGCTGCTGCTGACAAGTATTGCGATCGGGGGAATCGGCGGCATGTTGCTTTGGCCCGTTCTTGATCGTGCATTCCAGAGAAGTCGGTCCGGGGATTTGAGTGCTGTTCGACCTGGAGGAATGGGATGGGTGCCTGGGGACCTGCAATGTGCTCCTCGGATCGATCCGACACTTGGGCTGTGCATCACAACGACCTGGTTTATCGGGATGCTGGTCACGACTCCACTCTACCATCCTTATCCAAGGCTGTTTTTGCCATTGCTTGCATCGATCTGGGTTGCGGCGAGTGGAGGAGTGGGGTGGTGGATTGAGTCGAATCTGAGCGTTGCCAGACGACCGGCGCTGGAAAACGTCACGGGCGCATTTCAGACTTTGGTTTCACGAATGGTGACGGCTATGGTCACATTTTGTGTCGTAGTGTCCTTTCTGATGATTGTTGATCCGCTGCACTCGGTGATTTTCGCAGATCGAACATCAGTGCGACGTGCTGCCTCAGAGTTGGCCATCAGGTGTGTTCAGGATGCGGGCGACATTTCGACTGTACCAACGGAGGACGAAGTTCGAAACGCCCGGCTGGTGATATACGCATACGGTGAACCCGCGCTGCTGTTTCACCTGAATGAGCTGGGTGTTTTGGCACGGCCGGTCAGTCATCTGAATCTCGGGGCACCGGAAGATTCTCGCAAATCGACGCCGACATATCTCGTCGTAGGCCCTTATGCCAAGAGGACTCCGGGGTTTTGGGACGAGTGGCTCGAACGTCAGTATCAATTCCGGCATCTCGCCGATGTGACGTTCAACCCAGGAGAGCTGGTGCTGCTGGACCTGTTCAGTCCTGAATGGCTTCGGAACCATCCGGAGGCGAATCAGCAGTTACTGGAACTGTATCGAATTCCGTAACGTTCGGCTGGGAACGTCCCTTCCGGAGCAACCGGCATACGTGGCCTGAGCCTGTCTTTTGCTCTACAGGATAACACCACCTGAGCGGCACGAGGTTTGCGGATCCGGGACTAGGTTTCAGGCGATCTCCTCTAATTAAGTCGCCGACCGTCAGCGGAGCCTTGACGCAATGAAATCGAAGTCACGCAAATCCAACCTTGCCAGCTGGAAAATTCAGGGTCCAGTCCTGCTTCGTCTTCTCGTCTACCTGATTGGTTACAATGCAGCGTTGCTGGCTATGCTCATTGTTGCCTGGGCCACGCAGGCATCTGCTGCCGTTTTGCAGGATGCGCCTCTCCCGGTCAGGTCGATGTCGTTTCGCAGTCAGCTGGGACCTGTTATTGCCTGCATGCTGTTTCTTCTGCCTGTGATGCTTTGGGATATGCTGCGTCTGACGAATCGGGTTGCCGGTCCGATCTATCGGTTTCAGGAGCTGATGAAGGATTTCGTGAAATCCGGATGCCTTCAGAAGGCCAAAATCAGGAAAGGCGACCTGCTTATGGATTTCGAAAAGCAATTCAACGAATTCGTGGAAGCGGTGCATGCCCTTTATCCGGAAACAAAGGCATCGGGTTCCGAGATCCGTCTGCTTCCGAAAGTAACGGAATCGGCGATGGCCGACGCAACGCCCCGCCCGGTTGCCTGAGAAGCTCATCATCCCGTTTCGATCCACCATGTAGGCGAGTCTCTCCGAGACTCGCGCCCAAACGCCCATTGTCGCGCTCAAACGCCTGTTGCAGTGAGTCTCGGAGAGAGGCCTGTTTCGGCGTCCGGAAGGGACGCTGGGAACACCGAGTCTCGGAGAGACTCGGCCAGGTGGGGGGCAGAAAAAATGCCGGCGCTATTTTTCTGAATGCGGGATTTGACGACGAATAGTTCGGCCCGGGTAATCTCAGGAAAGCGTTAGGTGAACGGAATCCCAAAGGGTTGGGCAAACGCAGCAGGGGGCCGGACGATCTGATTTGCCGGGTGAAATTTGCCTGGAATGGCCGCATATTTTGCCGGAATTTTGCCTGCGGACATGAATATGGTATAATTAGCCGGAATTCGGAAAGATTGCCGGTAAGTCGATTCGTGAGTCCAGGAACGCTTGACGGCCCCATTCCCGACTGGCTAAACATTACGTGAAACCGACAGGAAAATCGCCTGTCAGTGAAAGTTATGTGAAATCCGGACGGATTTCGATGACCAAACCCACCTGAATCTCCTTCCTCACACTGCTTCCAGCGCGAGCCCAATTCGAGGTATCAATGCCTGTTCAGACAGGTTGAAATACCAGCGAACCTTCCAGAATTGGAATTGCTCTGGAGACCCAACCAGGGGAGTAACGCTATGATTGCGATGCCCCAAGTCTCATCTTTCGCGGTTTGTTCTGCTCTGCGAATGTTCAGGGCAGTCCGATGGAGTTGCACCTTCGGTTTTTCCGCCCCTGTCTGTGCTGTGTTGCTGGTTCTGGTGCAATTGCCTGGTGTCGCGCCAATTCCTGGAGCAGGAAGAACCGTCAATGCCGCTGACATTCCACTGCCATCTGCGGGAGGGGAATCGGTACCGCTTCATCAGGTGATCAATAATCGACTTCGCGCCCCCGACGGAATTCCTGTTTCGGTATGTTCAGATGCGGAGTTTCTGCGCCGCGTGTCTCTCGACCTGACCGGGATGCCGCCACTTGCGGATGAGGCGAGGGCGTTCATTGGCGACACTTCACCAGACAAGCGAACGGTCCTTGTGGACCGCCTGCTTGAGTCTCCGCAGTATGGGCGCCATCTGGCTTCGACGCTGGACGTGATGCTGATGGAACGGCGAGCGAACACGGGAGTCGGGCAGGAAGAATGGCTGGCGTGGTTGTTGAAGTCGGTTCGAGAAAACAAGCCATGGAATGTTCTGGTTCGTGAGATTCTGTCGGCTGACGGTGATGACCCTGCGCTGCGTGCGCCGGCACGCTTTTATGTTGATCGAGGCTGTGAGCCGAATGTGATAGCCCGCGATCTCGGTCGCATCTTTTTCGGACGTGATCTGCAGTGTGCTCAGTGCCATGACAGTCCGCTTGTTTCCGATTTTCTTCAGATCGATTACCAGGGCCTGCTGGCATTCACGGCCGCCGGATACGAAGTAAAGAAAAAACATGGAGACAAGGACGTCATGGTCTATGCTGAGCGATCAGGCTCTGATCTGACGTTTGAGTCGGTCTTCAACAAAGGGACACCACATCGATCCGGCGCCCGATTGCCGGGGATGCCGACTGTCGATGAGCCGTTCTTCTACCCGGGAGAAGAATACGCCGTTGCACCGGCTGACACGGTGAGGGCCGTGCCTAAGTTCAGTCGACGTGCTAAAATGGTGGAGCTTGCAACAGGCGGGGCCAACAGCCTCTTCAACGTGAATATTGTCAACCGGCTATGGTACCATATGCTCGGTCGGGGGCTCGTGCATCCGCTGGACATGATCCATCCGGACAATCCTGCTCCTGATCCGGAATTGCTGCAATACCTCGGTCAGCGGTTTGCGGAGGAAGGCTTCAATATGAAGTCCTTCCTGCGTGAACTGGCGCTGAGCGAAGTGTATCAGCGACCATTTGATTTGCCGATGGAAATTACTCAGGCGGCGGAGCCGACAGCGGTCTCTGTGTCTGAACTGACGGCCCGTCGTGCCGTGCTGGACGATGCGGGTAAAGCGGCGACTGCTGCATATGATGCGGCTTCGGCGGCATACGATACTGCCGAGGCCGCCTACATTCCGGTTGGAGTTGAACTGGATACTGTCAGGAATGCATATGCAGAATCGAAGAAGAAGTCCGACGAAGCACGTAAAGCAATGCAGGCGGCATCAGCACTGCTGACTGCGAAACAGAAAGCATCCGAAGCCCTCCAGGCAGGGGTAGAGAAAACGAGTCAGGCAAGTCAGCTTATTGCAGATGACAAAGAAGTTGCGGACCTGCTCGCTCGTTTGACAACTCGTACCCAGCAAATTGTTGCCGAACTGCCTGCTTTGCAAAAAGGTGTCGAGGAGAAGACCGCTGCACTCGTTCCACTCGAAGCGGCACAGGATGTTGCACGCCAGGCGGTTGAAGGCACTTTGCAAAAGGCGGCTCCCCTGCGAGAAGCACTGCGGACTTCAGAGCAGGCGGTTGTTGTCGCCAGAGCAAAAGCCCAGGAGCTGGGCAGTCAGGTCGTGTCAGTCGACAAAGCCCTCGCAGTCGCACAAAGAGTGTTGTCACTTCAGGAAAGTGCAAATGCCGCAAGTCAGTTGAAATCTGCACTCGGCGGCATCGAAGCTGAAATTAGCGGGCTGAATACACAGGTCGTCCAGCGGACTTCTCAACTTGGCGAAATGAAGGCGTTGTCTGACCTGGCAACGCAGAAGATGTTGGAAGCTGAAAGCCGGATGGCGGCCGCTGACAAGGTTGTTCAGCAGCGAGTTGCACTTGAGACGACGCTGTCCGAGGCACTCGCATCGCTTCAGGCTGCTCAGTTACTGCTGGCTGGCGAAGATGAAATGGTAGCAGTCGTGAGCCGTGCAACCCAGCGCGTGGACGCACTTCGTGCTGAAAGCCAGAACGCGCGTCAGATACTGGAACAGGCTGTTTTGGCGCGCCAGGCTGCTGTCGCGGAACTCGACACCGCGCGGGCAGCCTTTGAGTCCGCCAGCGCTGAACTCGCGAAAGCGAGCGAAGCCTTGATGGCGTCGCAGCTGAACCTGGAAAAGTCGCGACAGGAGCTTGCTGCTCGCCAGCAGGAAATGGCCGATTCGATGTCGACTGTTGCCACAGACTGGTCAGGTCGTTTTCTGTTGTCGAGTCTGAAGCCGCTGACGCCGGAGCAGCTGTGCTGGACGGTGTTTCGAGTGACGACTGTGTACGACCGCTATGCCGCAACAGAGGCTGCGGAGCTGGAGAAATCTGCTCCGCTTACGGAAGAGCAAAAGGCCGATACCGCTGTTCTTAAGGTGAGATCGCTGGAAATCGAACAGCGAACCTTTGACAAGCTCAAAGGTAATCTTGGCACGTATGTTCAGTTTTACGGTGGTGGAGCAGGCCAGCCGCAGGGCGACTTCTATGCGAGTGCTGACCAGGCGTTGTTTGTCTCAAATGGTGGAGCCATCAACAGCTGGGTCGTTCCGGCTGGAGACAATGCGGCTGAGCGGATTGTGAAGGCATCAGACCCTCGGGTTGCGGCGGAGGAACTTTACCTGGGAATTCTGACTCGGATGCCCAGTGAAGAAGAAGTTTTGGAAGTCACGGAGATCCTGGCCTCCCGACAGGATCGGAGCCTTGCGGCTCAGGAACTCGTGTGGGGGCTGCTGAATAGTGCGGAGTTTCGTTTCAACCACTGATCGGGTCAGCCGCTGATCAGCTCGTGATAACTTGATGGCTGCATGTTCTGAACAGGTTGTTGAAACACTTACCTTGTGGAGTACTTCTATGTCACTTCGATATCCCTGCAGATCAACCGAACATGGAATCGCTCGCCGCCAGTTTCTTGGAAACCTCGCCGCTGGCGCCGGGGCGATGGTCGGTGGTTTGGGTGTCTTCAACACTCCCGCTCTGGCTTCGATGCTGAAATCCGATCAGAAGCGGATTGTCGTGTTCAACATGCACGGCGGGCTTAGTCAGCTGGAAAGCTGGGATCCTAAGCCAGGAACCGAAACGGGCGGGCCATTTCTTTCGATCCCGACTTCTGTACCCGGCATTCATGTTTCAGAACTTTTGCCAATGACCGCGCAACAGATGCATCATCTGTGTCTGATTCGCGGTGTTAACACGAGCGAAGATGATCACGGCAAAGGGGCGTATCTGATGATGACAGGTCGACGGCAGACGCCTGCGGCCGACTATCCACAGATTGGTGCAGTGGCGGCAAAAGCATTGTCAGTCGCTGACAGCGGGCTTCCTGGGCATATTCTGATTACTCCGGGTGGTGGTGGGGGTCGTGGAAACGACTCCGCGTGGCTTGGACCGAAGTATTCCAGCGTGCAGCTGGGCAATGGCAATCCGCCGCCCAACATTGTACGGCCCGATGCGATAACTGAGCAATCTGATGCTGCTCGTCAGGAATTTCGACGCAAAGTCAGCGAACGGTTTTTGAATCGTCGGCGAACAGCAGTGACAGAGGCGTTTACCTATTCGTTTGAGCAGGCTGAGAAGCTGATGGTTCAGAAGGACGTTTTTGACGTCTCCAAAGAACCCGGGTCTGAGCATGAGCGGTACGGTACTCATGATCTTGGTCGACACTGTCTGCTCGCTCGTCGACTGCTTGAGAATGGCATCTCATTCGTGCAGCTCTCGCACAGTAACTACGACACCCACAACGAGAATTTCGATTTTCATATCGAACAGCTGGGCGAGTTTGATCGAGCCTTCTCGACATTTGTCGCTGACCTTGCTGATCGCGGTATGCTGGAAAGTACTTTGATTGTGGTGCTTTCCGAATTTGGCAGAACGCCGAACGTCAATTTGTACTATGGCCGTGATCACTGGTCGAAAGCGTGGTCAGTTTGCACGGCGGGCTGCCGGATGCCGCGAGGAGCGGTGTTTGGGGCAACGAATGCCAATGGTACAGAAGTCGTTGAACACCAGGTGGATCATGGCAATCTGTTTCACACTTATCTTCAGGCTGTTGGAGTCGACTCTACAGGCAACTTCAGCATTGATGGTCGTGATATGCCAATCGCCGATCCGTCATCGAAGCCGATTGAGGGCCTGCTGGTCTGAAAGTATTGCTGTCCCAGACAAAGATCGCGGACGCAGGTGTGGAGGATTCAATGAATTCGATCGAGTTAATGCCTGATCCGAAACAGGCTCACGTTGTCTCGCAGTGGCCGGCCGATCGTCCGCTCATCTCCTGCCGTTTCGATCCGCAGGGAAAGTACGTTTTCTGCGGGGCGGAGGATGCAGGGATCTCACGTTTCAGTCTGGCTGATGGTACCCGGACTGCGTTTGTCGGCGGTCATTCTACCTGGGTGAAATCGCTCGCGTTCACGAAGGATGGCGGCCATCTCATCAGCGGTGGTTACGACGGAAAGCTGATTTGGTGGGAAACTGCTGCGGCGACGCCAGTGCCCATACGATCGATTGCTGCGCATGGGACGAGCTGGATCAGATCTCTCGAGCTCAGTCCGGACGGAAGTCTGCTTGCATCGGCCGGCAATGACAGCCGCGTTCGTCTGTGGAATCCAGCGGATGGATCGCTGCTGCAGGAATTTTCCGGGCACGAGAAGCACGTTTGGTCCGTGACATTCGACCCTTCCGGTCGGTTCATAGCCACAGGAGATCTTGGCGGAATTGTAAAGGAATGGGAGATCGCTACCGGGAAGGAGATCCGCAGCTGCGATGGCAAAGAGCTCTGGTCCTACAATGGCGGACAGCAGGTTGATTTTGGAGGTGTCCGGGCGCTCTCTGTAAGCCGGGATGGGAAGTTGCTTGCCGCGGGAGGACTCTATAAAGCGAGCAACCCACTGGGAGCGGTCCACGAACCTCTGGTGTTGCTGTTCAACTGGGAATCCGGTGCGATTGAGAAGAAGCTGATCGCGGAAGGAATCACTCAGGGTGTCGTCTGGCGACTGCGATGGCTGGCTGACGGCTCGCTAATGGCTGTCGATGGAGGAGGCAACGGTGGTTATCTGTTCTTCTGGAAACCAGATACCGAGAAAGACTACCATCGATTTCAGTTGCCCAATATTGCTCGTGATATGGATGTGCATCCGGATGGCATCCAGGTAGCGACCGTCCATCATGACCGCCATGTTCGCATTACCCGACTGGCTGCGAAGAGTTCCTGAAACATTACTGAAATACGAAAGGGGTTCGCAAAAAACTGGTTTGCGAACCCCTTCAAATTCCATGTCATCGCTAACTCATGGGATTTTCTGGTTCAGGCAACTGGTGAGGAGGTCAGGTCGCCTGGACAGACATTATTTCTGAGCTTCGCCGAAGTCGCTGCAGATGATTGACAGATTTGTGTCACAGTCGCAGGTGTCGGCGCGGTCAGTGTATGCGGATCCGTAGGTGCGGGCCTTGAATTGATTTCCACCCTTTGAACTTCCAAATCCGGATGTTTCATAGCTCTGGCTGAAGTTACCAAAAGCGCTTGACAGGTCGCTCAGTTCGCTGATGACTGTGCACTGCAGTTCCACAAGTCCAACGATCATGCCAAGCACAAGGATTGTGCCAACCAAAACCAGTTCAGCAGAGAGGATAACCCCTGCTTCATCATTCCAAAGAGACTTCAACATTGGCAGTACTTTCTGTGTTTTTATTTGAGAGAGTGAGAGAGAGGCATTTGGAAGTCAGCGAGCAAGGCTGGACTTCCTGAGTCACCACGCTGAGAAGACGGGAGACGTACTTAGCCGGGCAGCTGGGCGTCATGCCGTGAAGTTCAAATCCTCTTGAACTTCGTCGGACCACTGCACTTGCACTGAAGGTTGCAAGCAACAGTCCACAACAAATGATTCCCTGCGGCAACAACTCGGTGGAATCCGACGTCGCTGTCGTAAGCTGTTTGTGGAAAGTGATTTAGGAATTTTGCCTCTGCGCGGAAATGCCATGAAGGGATTTTCCGGAGGCTGTGAAGTGTTCAGGAGCCTGAACACTCTTTATAAACAAAGCGTTGCATCTCTGAAACGTATGGCCGACCGTTAGCGAGGACGTTTGAGCGTTGACCGGTCGTTCGTTCAGCGGTTTCCCAACGATTAATGCGATCTTCTGTCCAGCCGCGGTTCAGAATGCGACTCGCTATAATCGCTACAGCCTACTTAATCGGCATAATTGCAATAATCGTGCCATGTCAATCAATGGCCACAGGCACACCCTTGCGTGCTGTCTTCAGCGGCTGGGTCGGTGCTGTCCGGCGGTGAGGGCCTGTCGAATGCGTGCGAGCATTGGTCCGATCGAATTCAGTGGTTTGCCGAGCCTTGCCGCGATTTCGCCATACGAGGCATTGTCAAGATAAAACCAGCTGAGGATTTGTCTCGCATCCGCTGGCAGTCGCGACATGAGGGATTCAACTTCGTCCCGTGCTTCAACATTTCTGAGGTCGGGTGAATCGGATGATGCCTGATCAACCGCTGCCCGATGCGCGTTGACGTGTCCCAGTGCCTGTCGGTAACGGTGCTGAGTGAGTCGGCGTACCACGATTCTTCGGACAATTACTGCGAGGTAGGTGGCGAGCGAGCAGCGTCCTCGAAAGCCTCTCAGAGCCCCCATATCACGAGAAAGAAGTTCCGCATACGTATCGGAGCAAAGGTCATCGATATCGTCTTCTGTCAGCTTGAGACTGTGTGCATGGGCAGTCTGCTGAATGACCTGAATCACCAGCCCTGTGAAACGATCTACAAAAACCTTCCACGAACCGCTGCGTCCTGCGAGCAGTTCACTCAATAGTTTGCGATCGAGGTCAGTTAAAGGCACGGGTGCGTCTCAGGTATATAAAGTCAAACGAAATGTCACTGGGAAATATGATCGCTGACTCCGTCCATTTCGTCTCAGTAAAGAGACGCATTCGGACTGTAAAACCCACAGCCCAGTCGAAACTCTTCGCAAGTGAATTCAGATCAGAACAGACAGCGGGTCCTCAAAGAACGCCACAACTGGCAATTTTGTCTGGCCTTTCTCTCGGGCAACTTCACATTCCTTTACACTGGAATTCGTTTCTCACGAAAACTCAGGGACTCCTTGCTTCGACATCTGATTCCAACGCTCTCTATATTGTTCCCGTCATCCCCCATTTAGGCAACAGCAGAAACAGTGATCAGGCTCTAAACTGTTCTCCGCATGCGGGTTAGGAAAAACAGGAAGGATATGCGGGAGATCTTTGGGATGTTAGTCATGCCGAAATTCCGTCGCGAAAAGGACGTTTTTGCATTCGAGATTCGGTCTCAATTCATAGTCCGGAGGTTTCGTTGCCATGCCGCTCTGGAAATTGCCGAAAACGTTTACGTACAACTCCAAAAGACGTTGGAAGCTTAGCGTTTGTGGGCTGTCCGGGGCTTTTTGATGGCAGGAGCCGCTCGGTGTCAGTTGACGGAACGTTGGAAAATTGTTGTATTTTGTCCTGAATGGCACTCGGTTTCAGGTTGGCATGTTTTAACATCACTGCCGACAGTGGTCGGTAATTGCGTTTGGCCAGAAGATCTGGTGTGAAAGGGAAAATGAGATGACTCACGTTGTGGCGGAACCTTGCTTCAACTGCAAGTACACGGATTGCGTTGTTGTTTGTCCGGTGGAATGCTTCTACGAAGGCGAAGCAATTCTGTTTATTCATCCGGACGAGTGCATCGACTGCGAAGCGTGTGTTCCGGAGTGCCCGGTGGCCGCAATTTTCCATGAAGATAATTTGCCGGCGGAGTGGGCTGGATATAAAGAACTGAACGCGGAGATGGCTTCACAGTGTCCAGGAATTACTGAACAGAAAACTTCGATGGCCGAAACGCATGGTCAGTGTGCTCACACACCAAAGAAGTAGTCTTTGAATAATCTGACGAATTGCCTCGCAGCCGCATACAGCAGGCTGTTTGCTGGCCGACCGAAATCTCTGCTGAAGCATATTCGCTTCGGGGACTCCTGCTATGGAATCTCCGAAGCTTTTTTTTTGCCTTCGAGTTCGTCGCGATTTCTGGCTCAGTCTGCGTGAGTAAATCCGGCGCTCGTAACGGAGATCCTGAGTACTTTCATCTGGATGTCACTTCGAATCCATATTGGCTGTATTGGCGGATTGTTCGATTCAGTTCGCTCTTTCGATTTTTATGGTGTCGATACTCCGGCAATGTTTGCCGACTGGTGTGAAAGGGCGATCTGCGAGGGAGTTTAACGGCGATAAAGAATAGAGAAGCCTGGCTGACGGCATGCCCTCAACAGGTGAATTTTTCGTCTTGTTGATCTCTCACTTTGACTCAGCCGCAATGTGTTCGCCGCAGCGGTGATTGCCCAATACTGGAGGAAGAGCCTTGAACGGTTCATCGACAACAATCCGCCGAACAGCAAATCATGAGATTCGTGGATTTCGTAACTTCATCTGGATTTCCATGCTGATGTCACTGGCTGTCGTATTCTTCGGAATGCAGCTCATGATGGTTGGTCCGCTGAAAGGTCGGCTGGACGGGATTCAGACACGTCTGGAGTTGTCTGACCAGAATATGAAGAAGCTGGTTTCAACTCGTGATTCCGTCTGGCGAACGAACGATCTGTTGTCAGGTCTTGAGGACCAGGCGTCGCGGCTGAACAAGTTGCAGAGCAGTCTTTCTGACATTCAGAATTTGCGTAATCGCATTCAGAACGAAGCCGAGGCGGCGACGGTGGCGTTGTCAGCACTTGATCGGATGGTTTCTGTTCAGAACAGAATTCTGCGAGACCAGAAGGTTACCCAGCAGGCGTCAGAGCAGCTGACAGAGATGCAGAAGCTGCAGGAAACGATCGTTCAGATTTCTCCACAGACGGATGTGGCAGCAAATTCGGTCGAAGGCTTTGTCGCTTTGCAGAATCGTGTGATCGCTGCCGCCAGCGGGTATGAGAACGCCAGCGAAAGTGTGGCGAGTCTTGCAGACCTGACTCAGAAACTTGTCGACCAGTCCGACGATTTGCGGCTTGCTGCCGAACGTTTTGATCAGTTTGTTGCCCTGAAGGATGCTGTCAACAAAAGTACGGAAGGACTCGCAACGGCGCAGGAATCCGCCCGGCAGCTGACTTCACTAAAAGACGAAGTGCTAAAATCAACTTCGGATATCGCCACTGCTCAGGTGAACGCACGAGTGCTGGTGGCAATGAATGATAAACTCAGCAGCAGTGATCTGCAGCTGAACACCGCCAGTCAGAATCTTGAGTCCCTTGTACAGTTGCAGAAATCACTCCTGCAGCAGTCGTCCGAGGTGGCGAACGCCATTCAGAATCTGGAGATTATGGAAGACTTTCAGACAGAAGTGGCCGCTCATGTCAAAACGCTCGGAGCACTCCGTCGAACGCTTGTGGACATTGCGATGATGGAGTCGACCATGGGAAAAGTGGCCCAGATGGTTGAGCCGCTCAGTGAAATTGGAAATCTTCGACGGTTAAGCGATACTGAAGTTCGTGAGGCAGCCCGTGTGATCCTTGATCGTCGGATGACTCGATTTACTCAGACAGACAGCGTCTCCGCCTCTGGCGACAGTTTGCCACAGGAGAACTCTGAGGAATCCTCCGCTGATCTGGTGCCGCTGCCACCTGAAGCTCGATAGGGCGACCTGCCGGTAAAAACATACCAGTCACCGCGGCAGCCGGGAGGGCGAAGCTCCTGCCGAGCCGGGAAAATCAGCCGGGAGGGCGAAGCTCCTGCTGAGCCGGGAAAATCAGCCGGGAGGGCGAAGCTCCTGCCGAGCCGGGAAAATCAGCCGGGAGGGCGAGGCTCCTGCCGAGCCGAGAAAATCAGCCGGGAGGGCGAAGCTCCTGCTGAGCCGAGAAAAGCTCGGCTCGGCAGGAGCCTCGCCCTCCCAGGAAAAGCTCGGCTCGGCGGGAGCCTCGCCCTCCCAGGAAAAGCTCGGCTCGGCAGGAGCCTCGCCCTCCCAGGAAAAGCTCGGCTCGGCGGGAGCCTCGCCCTCCCAGGGAAAGCTCGGGTCGGCGGGAGCCTCGCCCTCCCAGGCAAAAGCTCGGCTCGGCAGGAGCCTCGCCCTCCCGGGAACAAGCCTGACCTTACGAATAAGCTCCAGCGCAAAACAAGCTTTGTTGTAAAAAACGCTCCGCCCGGTTTGCGGGCTGTTGCTTCAATGTCGAATCCGCTTGTGGTCTCAGCGTCATCCGGGACTTACCAGCGGTGAAAACGGAACTGCCGGCGAAAGTTGGCAGGACGGACATTGACCAGCGGCCATCACTCCGGGCGGAGCTTTTTGCTGTTGAGGCCTGGTGACACTTGCCGACGTTCCGGTCCAATGGTACGGTGCGGTGTCCGACTGGCTTCGGTATACTCAAACGGTCAACCCACCCCCCGGCGTTATTCCATGTCCGGTACCTCGAAACGGAAAGTTGATTCTCGAATTCTTGTCGAGACGCCGGAAGGGGTCGACTTTGAGTTTGTACTTGCAGGTCCTGGAAAACGCAGTGCCGCATTCATCGCTGATCTGTTTATTAAGGCCGGTTTTTTGAGTCTGGGCGTGGTGTTGCCACTCGCTTTGAGTCCGGGGCGGCCTCTGATTTTCGGCGTTGGAGTGGGCTTATGGCTGGCATTGTGGTTTGTCGTCGACTGGTTCTATGGCAGCATTTTTGAATCGATGTGGAATGGGCAGACTCCCGGAAAACGACTGTATCACCTTCGAGTGATTCGTACCAACGGAACACCGATTACTTCGGCCAGCGCCATCGGTCGGAACTTCCTCCTGGCGGCGGATTCTCAGCCGCTGCTGATCTGCGGACTTTATACTGTTGGTCTGATCTCTATGCTGGCGACTCGGCGAATGCAGCGGATTGGAGATCTTGTCTTTGACACAATGGTCGTTGATGAATCTCGCGAACGTGCGAGTTCGATCAGAGAAGTTGTCGAAGAAGTCGAGCCACTGCTGCGATCTGAGTGTACAAGACGCTTTGCTGTTCCGGAGCGTACTCTCGCACTGATCGAGCGACTGTTTGATGACACTCGACTCATTCCGGACGGACTTCGCGAAGTCATTGCGACCCCGCTGAGTATCTCTATCAGAAAACGAATGGGAATTTCTGAGTCTTCGCCAATCGGATGGAATTTGAATGGGCGTTCTTCCGGAACAGCATTGCGACATACATACTTTTTGCTGCGTGTTCTGAAGACGTTTTCCAGCTCTGACATTGGCACACCCGGTCCTGTCTCGGGCGGTGGAGGGCGTTCCGAGTGAACCGTGAACGCTTTATCAGGCAGCGGGGAAACGACTGGTACCAGTATGAGCAGATTATCAAACATCTGCGGGGTACCCCGCTGCGATACTGGAGAAGTGCGGATGTTCTTGCATTGTCACGGCTTTATCGGTCAATCTGCTATGACTTGTCGCTTGTTCAGTCGCGTGAGTGGGGTGCTCAGCTTGAACAGTATCTGAATGATCTTGTGGCACAGGGACATAATTGCCTTTATCGATCACCTCCGAGGTCTGTTTCCGTACTTCCCGGGTTTTTTCTTACAGGTTTCCCGGCTCTGCTCAGAAAGCGAAAGCTGGCATTTCTGCTCTCGCTTTCGCTGTTCACCGTTCCGCTCGTCGTATCCGCGGTCGTCGCTTATCTAAGGCCTGATGTTGCGGAAATGGTCGCTGGACACGAAACGCTGGAAAGTGCGAAACAGAATTTTTCCGAGCAACACTGGAACGTGGTTGACGAACGCTATGCTTCAGATCGTTCAAAGATGGCTGGTTTTTATCTGAAGAACAATGCGGGAATCTCCTTTCAGGCCTTTGCGCTGGGTGTGTTTTGCGGGATCGGTTCTGCCCTGATACTTGTATCGAACGGAATTAGTCTCGGGATGACCGCAGGATTCGTTAGTTCACTGCGCGATGAGACAGCCAGCAATTTCTTTGCATTTATTGTTTCTCACGGTGCGTTCGAGTTGCCCGCGATTGTGATAGCGGGCACTGCAGGCCTTGTGCTGGGATATGGTGTGCTTTGTCCGGGCAGCCGGACAAGAACGGCGGCACTTCAGCATCATGCACGTGAATCTCTGCTGCTTGCTCTGGGGGCTGGCATGATGCTCCTGCTGGCAGCTTTAATCGAAGCCTTCTTTTCTCCGCTTCCCGTTGCCCGCTGGATCAGATGTGTTGTCGGGATGTGTCTTTGGGCTATTGTCCTGGCATGGCTCCTGCTGGCCCGGCCATCCGGTGATGAGAGCAGTCTGCAGATTGCTCGTTCGGACGAGGAAAGGCCGGATCATGAGAATTGAGGACTGCATCGTCCTCGTGCAGCGGCGTTCGCTTGGCGGCTGCATCGATCTGGCCTTTGTTTTTGTACGCGAGTTCTTTGCGCCTGTTGCACGAATTCTGGCCGTGTTTGCGATTCCATCGTGCGGGCTCGTCTGGGGGCTGTCCTCAGTAAAGACAGACATGCTGTTGCCTTCACTGCTGATCTTTCTGTTTTTTGCCACGCTGTTCAGCGGCGCACTGATTGCTGCTGTTGGCCCGCAGGTCTTCGGAGTCCCGATTTCGATTCGCGCAGCGCTGAATTCTCTGAGACAAAGGCTGGCCGCATTCCTTTTGTTTTCACTGGTCTACAGGACCCTGCAGGTTCTGATTTCGTTCTGTCTCGTTTTTCCCGCATTGCTGATCATTGCCCACTTCGGGCACTTTCCGGAAGTGGTACTGCTCGAGCAGCAGGAAGCGGACAAGGTGATTGGGCGGCTAAACTGGCTTGGAAAGGGTGGGGGCTACGGCAGAAACCTGGCCCGCGCATTCATGCTGATACTGTTCTGGCTGTTTTTGTCAGCTGGCCTTCTCTTCCTGATTGATACCGGGGCGGCATTGTTGTTTCATGCTCCGGTAATGCCGCGGGTAATACCCGTTGACCGTAATAATTTCAGTCCACAGGTACTGTCCGTGCTTTTCGATAGTCCATTGTTTCTGACATCGCTGCAGATGGCGCTATGGCTGCCGTTTCCGATCATTCGCGTGGCTTGGTTCTTCTGTTACCTCGATCAGAGAATTCGCAATGAATGCTGGGATCTTGAGTTGCAGTTCCGCGTTGAAGCGAAGCGGCTGGAGGAACTGCAATGACTTTCCTGCAAAAAGTCCTGATGTGTCTGCGGCCTGTTGTAATGGTGACCATCTTTGGTCTGTGCCACACAGGCAACATTTGTTTCGCGGCCTGTCTGATTTTCGATGCCTCATCCCGTTCAGATGAAGTGATGAACGTCGAAGTGGCAGCAGAATCGAATCCTGTTCGTTCGGCATTGACGGATGCACAAATTGACGCGGCGACAGAGCAGGTGATGAGCGATCATGTTTTCCGCTCATTACGCCGGCGAATACTTGAGAATCCTCGCGAATCAGACGCCGATAAGGGGTTCCTCAGAGGACTGCGTGAGGACCTGGGTTCGTACATGGGAAGCATTCTCGCATCCGCAGAAAAGATACTGCAGCGTCTTCTGAAGTTAATTTCCGGGGAAGAGGCACAACCCGCTTCGTCGCCATCTGTCGCAGTTTCTCCGGCGAAAAGCAGTAATCCGGTCAGTATGGAAGGCCCCTCGCAGGTATTGGTGTCCGTTTTTTTGACAATCAGCCTTCTGATCGCCCTCGTTTTGGCCATTATGGCGGTTCGAGCCATCGATCGACGGCGCCGCCGTGAAGCTGATGGGCGACTGGATTTTGGCGGAGATCCGGGCGCGCTGAAAATTCCACCTGGCGAAATTGCGGTGACAACGTATGAGACTCGGGCCGTTCAGTTTGCTGGCGCAGGTAACTATCCTGCTGCGATCCGTGAACTGCTTCTCGGGGCGATGAGCTGGGTCGAGCGTGCCGGCCTGATTCGTTACCGAAAAGGTCTTACGAATCGAGACTATCTGCGGGCGATTCGGCGTCAGTCGGAAAAGCGATCTTCGTTTGAAGTTGTGGCAGCAGCGTTTGAATACATTTTCTTTGGCCGACGACCGGCAACTCGGGATATGTTTGATCGGTGTCTGGTGAGTTTTCAGGAGGCATTTCGTGACGAACAAAAGCCAACTGGCACGAACTGATCTCGCCTGGGGACTCGGAATTGTGGTTCTGATTGTGCTGCAGGTATGGTGGCTGCCAGGCGAAAAGAGATCGGCTGCAGACTCTTACAGCAATTCCACTGATGGCCAGCTGGGACTGTATCGCACGCTCTCTTTACTGTTTGAAAACGTCAATCGACTCGACAACAGGTTGTTGCCCGATGGTGATTGCACGTTGCTCCTGATTGCCCCGGATCGGACTCCCAATGCGGTCGAAGAAGAACGGCTCTATGAGTTTGTCACTCGAGGCGGCCGATTACTGTTCGCCGTAAACGAAAATCTGCCCGGCGTGAACCTTCCTCTGCTGGGGATTCATTCGAGTCGTCCGGGGAGTGGACTTTCGAGTGAAGCGTTGTTCGAAATGACAGACGATCACGACACAGATAAGTCGGATACGGAACCCCTTGTGGAATTTCCGTCGGGTCCTTCAATCAGTCCGAAGGCCGATCTGCTGCCAGTGCCTGAACTTCGAGTCAATGCGCCAGACGAGGTAACGGTTTCAGGACGAATTGTAAATGAACCTGTAACATGGCGATCGTCGTGCGACCTGACGCCTTCGTTCCGCTTTGACCAGGAGACACTCGTACTTTCAGAGCGAGGGTCGGAAGTGATGATGTGGCGGCTGGGTGCCGGGCTGATTATGGTAAGTTCAGGCGCAGAAATTTTCTCCAACAGAAGTTTGCTTTTTCCGGCGTCTCGCAGGCTGGCGATTCGACTGGTTCATGAGCTTCACGATAAACCTCTGCCGAAAGTTACTCCATTATCGGACGCTGCGATCGGAGGTGAATACGATTCAGATTCAACTGAGTCACAGCTTTCCACAGTCAGTGATCCTGACGCCGCCGGGCCGGACGATGGGAATGGTTCGTCGATCGTTGTCAGTGAGTTTTTAAATGCCAGCGCTTCTTATCGGGACACAGGGGTCCTTCTGAGCCCGATGCTTCGGGCCGGAACTCTGCAACTGATCGTTCTGGCGGTGCTGTGTATATGGATGGGGTTTCACAGCTTCGGCCCGGCGCATCCTGCAAGGCGTCGGGAACGTCGCAGTTTGAATGACAGCGCGCGAGCGACCGGCAATCTTCAGTACCGGCTTAAGGATGGAGGGATCGTTGTTCGAACCTATCTGGATTACCTGAACAGCCAGCTGAGACGTCGGCTGGGAGGTGCTGTCGGGCTGGACGATTACGAGTTGATCGCGCTGCGAACCGGACTGCCTTCCGATGAGGTTCGCGTACAGCTCGAGACGGCCGAGAAGCTTTCCCTGTCATCCAGTGTATCTTCGTCAGAGGCGGCTGCGTCAGTCCGCTGGCTGGCATCCCTGCGCGCTCGCCTGTTCAGGAGTTAAATCTCACCCGTTTCTTTATGAATTGAACGCACGCCAGTACCGCATTTCCGAATTTGCGTAAATATCTTCAGAGAATTTCCATGCAGCTGATTCAGGTAAAAGAATTGTTCGAAGCGGCAATTGACCAGATTGGAAAAGTTGTCGTTGGACAGCATGAACTGGTTGAAGGGGTCCTTATTGCACTGTTTACAGAAGGCAGCGTGCTGATTGAAGGTCCTCCGGGACTCGGGAAGACGCTGCTTGTGAACGTGCTTTCGAAAACTGTTTCGTGCGGGTTTCGGCGAGTTCAGTTTACACCCGATCTGATGCCGTCTGATCTGACCGGCCACAGTATTTATGATATGAAGCAGCAGACGTTCCACTTCAATAAGGGGCCGGTGTTTACAAATCTGTTGCTTACGGATGAGATTAACCGATCTCCGCCAAAGACTCAGGCGGCACTGCTGGAGGTTATGCAGGAGCGTCAGGTCAGTGTGGACGGCACGACCTGGCAGCTCGAACGGCCATTTCTTGTCATTGCGACGCAGAATCCCATTGAACATGAGGGCACCTATCCGCTGCCGGACGCTCAGGTCGACCGCTTTATGTTTAAGCTGCTCGCCGATTATCCATCTCCAGCGGAGGAGACTGAAATTCTGCAGCATTATGCGATTGGGAAAGACCCTCGGCAGCTCAGCGATTTCGATCTGCAGCCGGTCATGCAGGCAGGTGATATTCTGGTGATTCAGCAACTTGTTCGCTCGGTGATTGTCGAACCCGGGATCATAAAATATATCGTTGATATCATGGGGGCTGCCCGGACATGGTCGTCCGTTTCAATTGGTCCGGGCCCGCGGGCAGGGGTGAATCTGCTGATTGCCGCCCGAACCCTGGCAGCCTGCCGTGGTCGGGACTTTGTTACGCCCGATGACATTAAGGAACTTTCACTTTGGGTGCTTCGGCATCGCCTCCGGCTGCGGCCCGAAGCGGAAATTGAAGGGCTGACGCCCGATGAGGCGATTCGATCCATTCTGGAAAGTGTCGAGGCTCCCAGGGCATGATCCCATCCCGTCGACTCGTTGCACTTGCGGCGGTTCTGGTATTGCCGCTGATGACTTCCGGCATCTTTCCATGGGCCGCCGATGTCGCGCTGCTGTTGAATCTGCTGTTGCTGCTGACCGCTGTGATTGACCTGTGCGTCAGTCCTTCGCCGGGAGAGATCAGTATTGAACGGGAGGTTTCTGAGATACTCAGCGTGGGTGTTGCCAATCCGGCAATGATTGTGCTGCGAAATCGGAGCCATTTTCCACTGCTTGTGACGCTTCATGACGACCCTGGCGAAGATTGCGTGGTTGAGCGACTTCCTCAAACGGTTTCGCTGGCGCCATCAGCGACAGTGTCGGTGAAATACGTACTGCGGCCACTCAATCGTGGTGAATCCAGCCTTGTCGCAGTGCACCTGCGTTTTGCAACGCGGCTGGGACTCTGGGTGCGGCAGGAAATTCGACCCATGCCGACCGCGATTCGCATCTATCCGGATATCCGCGCTGTTCATCGGTTCGAGCTGATGGCCAGAAAGAATCGTCTGTCGGAAATCGGCGTTCGTGTGGTTCGCATGCCCGGTCAGGGCAGGGAGTTTGAACGACTTCGGGAATTCCGATCAGGGGACGAACTTCGACAGATCGACTGGAAGGCGACATCTCGCCTGCAGTCACTGGTGAGCCGTGAATTCAGTCTTGAGAGAAATCAGAACCTGGTCGTGATGGTGGATAGTGGCCGTTTCATGCGCAATGAGTGTAATGGAGTTTCTTTTTTTGATCATGCGCTGAATGCTGCAATTATGCTCAGCTACATTGCGCTGGGTCAGGGAGACAATGTTTCACTGCTGGTATTCTCCAACCGCATTGAACGTTATATCCGACCTGTTCGGGGACGGGCCGGAATCCAGCAGATCCTCCGTTCCACCTGCGATCTGAAATCGTCGTCTCACGCGGCCGATTACACTCACGCACTCGAATATCTGACAACGGTGCAGCGAAAACGTGCGCTGGTAGTCTTGATCACATTTGTGGCGGATGAGTTGCAGTTGAGGACAATTGGCGCGACGCTCAGACTGCGATCAGTCCCATATCTGTCGATGTGCGTACTGCTGCAGGATGCCGGTCTTCGAAAGATGGCCGATCAGATTCCTGAAACCGATCTTGATGCGTTTCACACGGCGTCGGCAGCCCAGATTCTGACTGGCCAGTCTCATGAGATTGCCTCTTTGCGAGAAGCCGGCATTCTGATCACGGACACGACGCCCGTATTGCTGGCGGAGCGGCTGATCAACGATTACCTGAATATTAAAATGAAAAACCTGATGTAAAGCGAAAGTGTGTGAACTTGCCGCCGGATGGACTGCGATCCGTTCAGCAGTTCAGAAATCAGGAAACCGCAGTGGTCGCTCTGGAATTCGCGTTGAAGTGCGATACACTTGGAACTTGAGAAAATTCGGCGAACATTGAAAGAATCTTGCTGGTCTTCCTGTGAAAGAAGACGTTCTTCAGTGAAAAGCACCCGGAGAGGTGACAGAGCGGCCGAATGTGCCGGTCTCGAAAACCGGTGTACCGGCAACGGTACCGAGGGTTCGAATCCCCCCCTCTCCGCTTGATTTCTTGGAGTCGCCGCAACTCATTATTTGTCAGTGAGTTGTGACCAGGAGTCCTGATTGGCACAGTCGACTGTGCCGAAACTGTGCCAATCAGGAGGCGACGGCGAGTGAGGTTTGCAGTCTTCACGAAATTCTCCACGGTGGTTCGGGCGAGTTGTCTCCCTGCTCCTCGAGATTTGCCCGCCGTCCCACTGACGACGGGCTGCTGCCTCAAAACAACTTCACCTGCTGCATCTGGCGGATCGATTCTTCGTCGTGCAGGTGATAGTACCGGTGAACCATCCGACTGTTCCGGTGCCCCAGCCAGTTCATGAGCACTCGTTCTTTTGTCCCCTGGTTCGCGCAGTTCGAGCAGAAGTAGTGCCGGAAGCTGTGCAGGCGTCCGTCGATGAAGCCCCGCTCGTCCGCTCGTGACGGGAACCTGGCGGCCAGCGGCGTCAGGACATCCCGGATCAGGATTCGGCGGACGGTGTCGGCTTTGATCTTCCCGCCCAGTGGGCCGTGGAACACACGACCATCGGGATGCGGGGACATCGTGCGGAGAACATCACCCAGCATTTCCTGAATCGGAAAGGTCCGATCGCGGCCCGATTTGGTGGTCCGCCTTTCCTGGCCCCGCCGCGATTTCTTCGTGGTCTCATCGGTCAGAGTGACGAGCGTTTTCTCCGGGTTGATGTCGGACCAGCGTAGCGACGCCAACTCCGAGATCCGCAGACCGGTCGCCGCCAGACCGATGACGACCTGTCGCAGCCAGTCCAGTTCCGGTGTCCGGCAGTGCTGGAGGATCGCGGCCACTTCCTCTGGCGTCCAGCAGTAGGTGTCCGTGCCGTCGGGCTTCTTCAGCGGGTAAGTGAATGCCACCGTGCTTGGCAGATGCTGGTTCGTGATCAGGAACTTCACAATCTGCTTGAGCGTCGTCAGCTCCAGGTATTCGGTCGCATACGCATAGGATTCTCCATCGAGCCAACTCGCATAGTCGTCGAGAAGCTGACGGTTCAGTTCGTTCCAGGTACGACGCCCCTGAGCCTCGGCAAACGGGATGAACTTATCGAGGACGGCTCGATAGCGTTTGGCGGTGGCCGGTCGCGTTCCCCCAGCGATCACGGGGCGTTTCACGTAGTTCTCATACAGCCGACGTCCCTCGACCCAGGGCAGGATCTGGTGCGATTCGGTTTTCAGCAGGCTGGCGTCGGCGCGCCCATACTGGACGGCCATGGTGAGGTCGAGATCGACCAACTCTTGCAGCGCTTCCCGGCGATCTCGCGTCCCGAGCGTCTGGCGGCCCAGCGGTGGCTGGTTGGCGCGGCCATCGGCGAAGTAAACACCATTCCGCTGGCCAAGTCGCCAGCGGAAGAATCGGACGTTGACTTCTTCATTCTTTGCGGGTTTAGGCATGGCAGGTTGTGCCTTTCAGCGTTTTCACGTCACCTTGCGAAAGCGTTTCCAGCGTGGTGTCGGTCCCGATAGCCGCTGGGGAGCTTTCGACGTCGGTGAAGAGATGGATTGAGTGGGAAGTGATACAGGCGCGGTTACCACCTGAGCTGAGGGGAGGCAGGTCACTGGAATCAGCAATCGGGTTCCTGGACCGCCGGGTTGCCAGGCTTTCAAAGAGCCGTCTTTAATCCGACGGCGGACGGTGCTCTCGGACTGTGAGGAGCGCCGGGCGAACTCTCGGATCGTGAGAGCGTCCAGGTCAGAGTTTGAAGTCGTCATCTCTCTGCTCGAGTTAAATCAGGGAGTTCCAGTGGTCAGCACAGGAACCCATCTCACTCGAACAGCCAAAAGCAAAAGAGTGGAAGTGCTGGTAAGCACTCCCACTCTTTTGCGAGATCCTAAGGGCGACGGAGTCGGGTCCTATCGCTGTTCCCAGCCGGCCCCCAAACGGCCCGTGATCCGTCGCAGATCCGCTTTCAGAGTGTCGATGCTGACCTCCAGGAAGCAGGCGAACGCGTCGATCAACGCACGTTTCTTGCGTCGCAAGGCTGCGGGATAGCGGCGATGCAGCAGCCGCCAATAATGCTGCAGACGAAACCACCGGTCATACATGGGCAGGACGTTGGCCATCGTGCTGGATTGCTGGACGATCTCGAACCATCCTTGCAAGTGGCACGGGGCTCCCCGGCCTCGCAGAGCGTCTTCCAGTGTTTCCTCGATCAAACCGCGACCGCGGACAGCGTAGATGTCGGGAACCGACATGGTGGCCACCCCTTCCTGACGAGATACAGTGGCCGGATCCTCCATGGCTGGAAGCTGAAAAGGAAGTGGGAGCGGAAGATCGGGCAGCACTAGCGACTGCAGTCGCCAGCGCGCGTAGAACTGACGACAGTCGTGGACCCAATCGACTTCATTCCCCAATGCGTGTTCCGGGATTCTGGCGGAACTCCCTCGCGGTTGAGGAAAGCCATGCACTTCGAGGGACGGTCCATGCTGTTGCAGCAGGCGATCGTGCTCCTGGACAAAGGCTGGGTTGGTGAGCAACCAACCCAGGTAGCCACGGCGGGGGCCATGAATCAAATTCAATCGTGCGGTCGCCTGCTGTCCGAGATGTGCTGCCTGGGCGGGGGTCTTCCCTAAAAATGCCGCTTCGTCGGCAGTCAATTGGACCGGCTGTACCGGTGACAAATTCGCATAGGAAAGGAAGGCCCCCAGGCGAATGGCGATGTTGCCCGTACTCTCCCCCGCAGCTTGCGCGATTTCCAATTCGCGCCGTTGGTCGGAGGAACTGAAGCGATCGCTTCCAACAGCGCTTACAATCAGATTCCACAATTGCAGCGGGATGACAAAGTAAACACCTCTCTCTAGGCACGCTTCGTTCTGCCAGGACGCTGGCACTTGGATGGGTTGAATCCCACATGGGGAAACCTGGTGATGCAAGGGCCGACGAAGCATGGGAGACAACACCGCGAGAGTGATTCAGAGATTCATAAACGGTCCGAAACGATGCCGTCCACGGTAAAAAGGGATGAACAGCTGGCGGCTGTCGTATTTACAAGTTTAAGCGATCTTGGCTGCTGGGGCATCCTCCGGTCGAATTCATCGGACTCCGCGAGGAGCGTCGTCGAGCCTCAATAAAATGTCCTCCTCAGTCCTGAGGATCCGAAACGTACCATCACCATGGACAGATTCGTCGCCCAGTGGCCCATTACTAGGGGCGTCTTGCGGGCTTCCAGACGGGTTCAACACTCGGATGACGTGCCACGACGACCGTGACGACGGCAGCACGATCGCCGATCCCGTCGCCGGATGTTGTGGTTCATTGGACGAGACTTGCCGCGCATGGCCTGCACGAATTGGTCCATCCCCCAAGCCAGGCCGCCCCACGCGATGAGCGTGGGCCAGCCCAGCAGGAAGAATCCGACGAGACAGACCAGGCCACAATACGCGACGTAGCGGTGACTCGCGGCTTCGAGTTCCGCCAGTTTGCGATCGCGCTCTTGATCGTTGGCCACGTCAGGCCACCCGCCGCGCGACGCGCAGCGGCTGACGGACAACGGGTTCGTTGCGGGACCGATCCAGCTCATCCCAGTCGATGAACTGCGGCGGCAGCAGATCCGGCTCGGGATCGAAGTTCACGTTGTGCGGATCGACCAGCGAGAAGCCGCGCCGACGGATCGTCCGCAGGTCTTCGCCTGTGGCGTCGGCCACGGCGGTGTCGAGATCCGATTGAAAGCGATTGCGAACGGGCATCGTTGTTCTCCAGTAATGGGGACAGACGACCGCCCAGGTGGGGCGGTCGTGGTGAAACACAACCGCCCCGCACGCGCGAGGCAGAGATTCAGTGAAAGACGGTTACCGCGACGGCAACAGCCAGTGTTCCTGAAGCCAGGACACCTCAGCTTTGAGCGCCGCGGTTCGGGTGGGGAACGGTCCCAGCAGCGGGCCTTGGACTGGCGCGAGATCGGCGGTCCATTGGCCATCCGGCGTCGGTTCGACATGGGAACCGCGACGAATCGACAACTGACCGAGTTGGCCCAAGTCGATCTGTTCCCCGAACACACAGCGGACCGTTCCCGAGGTTTCGATCAACAGGTCCATAGTGAGTTCTCCATAAACTCGGGGCTTCGATTGAAGGTGTCCGGCGAGCGATCAACGGGAGCGTGGGTTGCATACTCCGAGCGGCAGCTCGAACCGGGTGCAGGGCGTGGCCCTGCCTATCGGGGCCGCCGGAGAATGTTGCGGCGGGGCCGGTCGACCATCAGGCCATCGAGCGACGACTGCACGCCCGACAGTTGCGTGGCCACCCGTTGCCGGAGCGCAGCGTTATCCCGCAGCTGCTGTGGCTCGACGCCGTTCATCAGCCGTTGGGCACGTTGCACCAGATCGTCCAACTGGTCGTTCGAGTGGACGCTCAGGGCACGGAACCGCTCGAAGAACTCGGTCAGATTCGTGACCGCCGTGTCACGGAAGACCTTCGGCTTGCCGTCCGTGTCGCCATTCAGGCGTTCGCCCAGGTGTTCCACGAGCTTGGCCAGTTCGTCGAGAAAGGCTTGCTCCGCGAGCTGCACGGCTTCATCAAAGCGGGCCTGCACGCGGCGGCATTCCTGTTCGTAGAGGGCCGGGTTGAGTTGCCGCAGATAGTCCGGTGGTTCGACGGACGGGTATTCGTGCTCGATCCCAAACAGCCCGATCAACGAGACCGGATAGTCGCTCGGATCGAACAGGTCACCCAACCGCCTACGGGCTGCCGAGCGGAGGTCACCGTAGTGCCGATCGAGTTCGACCACGGCCTCGATCAGTTCGTCGCGGAATCCCGCGATCTGCTGGTCGAAGTCAGTGATAGCTCGCTGCGGGATCAGGCGAATTCCCGGCTCGGGATACGGCAGCGAGATCGCTCGCCAGTAGCTCTGGCAGCGGCCCTTGATGGCGGTCACGGCCTTGAACGCGGGGTGCGATGTGTCGAGCAACTTCTTGCCCGCCGACAGAAACTTCCCTTCCGCGCCGAACGAGTCGGCGGCCTGGTTCTTCTGTTCCACGGTCAGCGACTTGCGGGTGCCAAGCCACGTGAAGCTCAGCCTGACTGCGGCCATCGTGCCACGGAGTCGTTCCGATGCCGCCGTGGAGGGGACTTGATCCATAAGAGTCGTCATCGAAGTCATCCTGTTCTACTGAGGGGGTTGAAGGAGGTCGTAAGGGTTTCCGCGAAACAGTTGTGCCAGCGGGACGAGTTCGATCTCCCCGCCCACTGTGGGTTGGACGGCGCAGATCACGGAAACGGGCTCGTCGCTGCCGAGCGTCGAGCAGGCGATGAGAGCCGCATCGCCGGCGCGAACGGCTCGCAAAAGCGTGTCGAAGTTGGCGCGATCGCCAGCGGACAGGGGCATGGTCAGGTCTCCTGAGAAGACGGCGGGATATGAGGTGATAGGGGGGCCAGGCCGTAGGCCTCGAGGAGATTGCTGATCTCGCCGAGGGTGTCAGAGTCACACTCGCGCTCGGGATCCCAGTCGCCTTCCTCGTCCTCATAGACCAACAACTGGAGCTGGGTCACCAACCCCAGCAATTCAGCCGGGGAAAGATCCTTGAGCTGTCGCGGGAAGGAAGGGTTGCTTGGCACATTGTCTCCTGTATCAAATGAACAACGCCGCTCGATCCCGGCATGACGGGATCGAACGGCGTGTGAAAGAATGGTCGTGTTGCAGCGCTGAGTTACGGATCGAGGGATGGCAGTGGAAACGCAACGCCGCGGTAGCGCTCCTGTAGGACCGCCTGCAACAGCTCGATCTCCCGGAACTGCACTTGTTGCTGCTCTTCCAGCGCGACGACGTCTTCGATGAGCTGCCGGGCTTCCGGTGGGAGTTTCTCCCATAACTCAGGTTGAGCGATGAGTCTGGCCTGGAACTGTTGCCATTGAAGAGCCCGCTGCCCGGCGGACTCTGTCCCCCAGCCGACCTGATACGTTTGCATCAATTGGGGAAGCTGCGCCAGAACGGTGAGCAGTCGGTCATCTTGTTCCAGATGCCGTTGGACCATGGCGACCAATTCCGGGTCGACGTTCGTCGTCGCAGCCGCTCTCGCCTGCGCAATCTTCTGCCGAAAGTCCCGCGTCAGCCGCTCAAACACCTCAGGCAGCGACTCAGTCTCCGTGGGTGGACCAAAGCGAGTTCCATGCAGGTTCGCCACGGCTGTCTGCCAGTAGTTGAGTGTGGCAGCTCGCCGCTGCTGCTGCTCCCGAAATGCCTCGGGACTCATCCAGACGATGCGTTTCTCCTTGTCGGTTCTGGAGGGAACCGGTGGTCCCTGGTCACGCCACCGGTTGGACGAGGCGACGATCCCCAAAAGCAACAGGAATCCAGTTCCCGTCATTACGCGGCTGACCACGGACTTCGATCCCTTGCCGGTCTCCGCCTGTGGAGTGTGTGCGGGCTGAAACCGCTGTTCGAGGGAGTTTCCCAGCCACAACAGCGACAACACAACGATCAGACCGAACACGACCCAGCCGCACAACAGGAGAGTTTCGTTCAGGGCGTGGACGTCACCATTCCACCAGCGAGTGACCGCCCAGCCCAGCATCAGGATCACGAGGACCCCGACGCCCCCGGCCAGCATCAGGGCCGAGCCGATCCAAGGGCGACGAGGTGGGCGAATCTCCGGGGGCTGGGGCCTGGTGGGTGAATTGTCACCAGACCGACGGGTGATGGGATCAGGTTCAGGACTCGACTCAGGTTCAAGTGATGGCATCAGGAACTCCTGTGAGTGGTGTTGGATTGGAAATGAGATAGGCGGATGGTCATCAGCCTGCTTCCCGCAGTTGGAACCAGACGATCCGCCCGGAGCGATACTCATTGTCAACATTCCAATAGTCCGCATGGGAAAACGCACGGCGGACATTCTGGAACGATTCGGACAGCGGGTCCGCGAACAGCGGAAGGCGCAGGGCTATTCGCAGGAGACGTTTTCCGCGGCCTGCGCTCTGGATCGCACCTACATCGGCGGGATCGAACGGGGCGAGCGGAATCTGGACCTGCGGAACATCGAAGCCATCGCTCGGACACTCGGCATCAGCTTGTCGGAGCTGATGGAGGGGCTGTAACACAACGCTGATCAGCGCACCGGCGAAATCAGGACTGCGGCCACTTGCCATGTTTCCTCGCGGCAGGCGGCGCTGGCCGCGTCGAGGGACATGTAAAGCGTCGAGTCCATCTGACGAGGATGGTTCAAACTCACCGCTACATAACTAATCTCGGTGTCACGCAGAAACTGCTGCAATTGCCGGACATCCGCCGCGGTGATGTCCCCTTCAATCGGTTCGTCCAGATAGGGCCGCAGGGCATCGAGGCCGTGCGGCACCAGCTCGTCCTGGAAATACTGCAACGCTGCCCGGAGGACAGTCAGCTGCTTCGGTGTCAGCACATCGGCCTCCTTCGTTGGTGAGAGTTTCAGTTCATCGACGAGTCGCGGTTGACCTTCCGGCGAGAACCAGCCCCCGTTTGAGTCGGCTTTGCCTGATACAGCCCAGTCTGCTGAGCCGACAGGCAGCGCCCGCTGGCCCAGGTCCGGAGCCGATCAATACTCTCCGCCGCCGTCGCGGCCACTGGCACCACATTCTGCGCCGCCTGGACCAGCGGCACGTCGAGCAGGGCCGACAACCGGCAACAGGCTTTGATTTCGGCCCCGGTCCAGTTGGCATCTTCCGGTCGGCGCTGGTCCCGGTCGATTTCGAACTGATTGCGATAGATAGTCCAGATCGCGTCCTTCTCTTCCCGCGTGGGCAGGTCGAGAAAGAAGATCCCATCGAAGCGTTCACTCCGCCCGAACTCCGGGGGCAACCGTGACACATCGTTTGCCGTGCAGACCACGAACACATCGGACGTGTGGTCGTTGAGCCACGATAGAAACGTTCCGAACATCCTTGAGGTGACCCCCGAGTCCCCGCTGCCATTCACTCCCGCGAACGCTTTCTCGACCTCGTCAATCATCGCCACGCAGGGAGCCATCGCGTCGATGATCTTCAAGGCTTGCCGCGTGCGCTCCTCCGACTGACCGACGAGCGAACCCATCAGACTCCCGACATCGAGGATCAGGACAGGTCGCCCGACCTCTCGCCCAAGCGACTTACAGAACTGACTCTTTCCGCATCCCGGCGGCGAGAGCAGAAGCACGCCCCGCGCCCGCTTGGCTGGGTTCCCCCGACTTGGTTGGAGCAGTGCCCGCTTACAGAAGCTCTTGAGCGAGGACAGCCCGCCCAGACTGCTGAAATCGTCCTGGCCCCGATGGAGTTCCAGCAGGCCCGACTTCTTCAGCATCCCGGACTTCAGTTCCCAGACGGCATCACTCGTGATCCGTCCCTGCCGAACTAGCGACAGACTGAACGCGTTCTCGGCTTCGAGCCGCGTCAGCCCCGCCGCTGCGTCCAGGACCGTCTCCAGTTCTGTGCCGCTCGGCAGTTCTGAGGTTTCGGTGGCAATGCTCCGTGCGATCTCAGCCAATTGGATCCGATCCGGCAGATCGTGTTCGATGACGACGAACAGCTTGTCGAGTTCGACCGGCAGTTGGACCACCGGAGCCAGGATCACGACGATCGTGCGATTCTGCTTCCCCGCCAGAATCTGTTGCGACAGAGCCTGAACGATCTCCGCCGATGAAAGGAACCGGTGAAAGTTCTCCAGCACCAGCAACGCCGTCCCATCTGCCGTCGCCAGCGCGTTGACCGAGCGGATCGCAGCCAGTGGATCACCGCCCGTCTGTTCGACGGCAGCCCTTCCGACCCGCAACCCCTGGTCGATGTTCCAGGTGGCGAGTCGCCACTGTTCCTGTTGGCAGAGCTGCGCGATCGCTGCTGCCGCTTCGTGTCGTTCGTGGGTTTCGATCCAGATGGCGGTGAAGCACGCGCGGACATATTCAGCCAATTGATTGGTCAGGTTCATGCAGGGTCCTTATGGTGAAGGGGGAAGGAATATGGGTTGTGGTCAGAAGCGGTGACCATTCGTTAGGGTTCCAGCCGTCGGATCTGCTTCTGGAGACGTTCGATCTTTCGGCGCTGCCGAGCGATGCCGTAACAGGCCTGGCGGAACTGGGCGATTCGGTGAGCCAGAGCCCGTTTCTCGCGATGCAGTCGTCGCCGGTAACTTGCCAACTGAAGACCAAGACGATTGCCAACCGGAACGGTTGGCAACACGCAGCCATGTTGATGGTGAAGGACAGTCGTCATGGGCCCTCCTTTATTTGTTGCTGATTGGTGGCAGACTGATGGAACTCCGTCTTGAGCTGCTCATCGGTCTGCTGTCCGAGGGCCTGCTCAACGAACCGGCTCGCCTGACGGCACTCGTTCCCGACAAAGCCTTTCGTTTCGACACGAGACTGACCGTTGGGGGCGATGATGATTTCGATCCTCTTCAAGCCGCACCTCCTACCTGAATCGTCAGTTTGATGGATCCGTCCGCGAGCGCTTGTTCGGTCACGGTGTGACCACGCCGTCTCGCTTCAATCCGAGCCTTCTCCACCGCGTACCCTTGCAGGAACCGGTCGAGGTGCCGCTGTTCGCCCCACCGTCCGCCGAAGTTGTCGAACGCGATCTTGGCGGTGACGACATCGCACACGACCGGATACCGCCACTCCGGCAACTGCACCGCCCACCCGACCGCCGAACTGGTGAAGAGCTTCGTTTCGCCGAATACCGGCTCCGGCCACTTGAGCCGACCGCACGCCGCCTGAATGGCGACTGGGTCCCGCACCTCCGTCTGAATCTGCACAATGTGCGACACGTTGTTGTTCCTCCGCTTTCGTGGACTCCCGCACGGGACCGACCATCGGTCCCGCCTGCCTCGCCAGCCGTCGCCCGGAAAACGAAACAGCCTCGCAAAGACCGGTCAGAAACCGATCCAAACGAGGCTGTTGTTCGCTCGCGGCGGGCCGCCCAGAGCTATGTCAGGGGCATCACCTTATATGCCGCATTTATTGCGAGAATTTAGTTCGTTTTCGCGGTGCACAACACGCGGAAACGATTCCGCGGGATTGACTCGTCAGCCCAGCTCACCGACTTCGTCTGCGAGTGCATCGGCAATCCGCGACCATCGAGAGCTGCCCCCAATGGGGCTGTACTCGCTGATAATCTGCGATTCGCCTTCAATATGAGCCAGAAACTCGAATGGAATTCCTGAGTGTTTGAGAAGACCAATACACTCGCTGATGGCCCGTGTTCCAGACGCGATCGTTGCTGGAGTCACGAAAACCCTCTGAAGCCCCCAGATCATGCGGTCGTTGTCGACGGGTCTGTTGCGCGCTGCGATCGACAAGAGACGGACTGCGACATCGAGTTCCGGTGAGTAGTCGAACCAACCCTGGCAAGAGATTGCGAAAGAGACGCAGGGTTCATCTCTCAGGCGATAGGTCACTTGGCTGTAGACGTCCTCGCCGAAGCACGACCGAGTGTGACTCAACGAGACGTCCACTCCGGATGGTTGTTGTGTGGCGTACAAAGTGAACTCCTTTGCAGAAAACGCGGTACTCGATTCATGGAAAACAGCAATTGTGACAAGGCAGAAAGTCCGCAGAAACGCTACTGTTCGCTTGCCGGATGTGCCCTTCGGCAATTATGCCTGCTGTTCCTGTGCGCATAAGGTCGATCACCACTGGGAGATGCGACGTGACAACGAAATCAAGGAAATCGCTGATCCCTCGTCAGAGGACGCCGGGGAAACCTTGATGACGCTGTCTGCTGTTAACCTGCCGATCGGAAGTTCGAGTCCGATTCGGGGAGCTTTCTGGACGGTTATGCGAACCAAACCGTCCGGGGTTAACAGCTCGGGGACGTTGCCATCATCGGCAGCGTCCCCGTAGTTATTTCCCAGGCAAGGACTTCCGTCGATTGGGGCTGGATTTGCTCCCCGGTCGAAGTCGAACCCCCTGTCGGGACGCACTTCCGGGAACAGCCGCATCGCGTAGCTGCCCGTGCGGGTCTCAGCGTCGATAGGGCCGAGTTCGATCACCTCGATGTAGTGCTGAAGAATCTGCAACCGCTCCTCTTCAGTGGCGGCGTCCAGAAGTTCTCCGACATCCTGCCATGTTTCCAGGAATGCCCGAGCCTCGTCGCCGATCCGCTCGACGGGAGCCTGCCGCTTGGCTATATCGGTGAGCGACTTCTTCAATTGGCCCTCTTCCGCCTCAAGTCGCTCCAATTCAGATTGGACGCTGGTCAGTCCCCTCGCCCCGAGGCTCTTGAGCACTTCGACCAGCCGTCCGATGTCGGCGCGGACTTGTGCGACCCGGCGTCGGGTCAACTCTTCCTCATCACGCAGCCGGTCAGCCTCGCCGCCGAGGCACGAAAGGGCTTCCTGGACGATCCGGTCGCGGGCCTCAACTAGCCGACCAATTTCCGCAATCCGTCCGATGATCGCGTTCTCAAGGGCGAGCGCGGGAATGCGGGACGACTGGCAAGAATACTTGCCGCCTTCATGATTCTGCCGTGTGCAAACGTAGTAGAAATTCTTGCCCAGGCGGCCGTGGGCCGAGGCCCCGACCATGTGCGCGCCGCACGGGCAACGCAGCAACCCGGAGAGCAGATACGCCCGCCCCTTCGACTTCTTGAGATTCATCCGCCGCTGGAGGGTTTTGCCAATCTGGACCTGCACCCGGTCAAACTGTTGCTGGGGGATGATCGGCTCGTGGCATTCGTCCTTCACCGATTCGCCCCAACGAATCTGGCCGAGATAGACAGAGTTCCGCAGGATGCCGATCACCTTTTGCTTGGTGAAGAGCTTTCCGCCACGAAGCTTGTCCGCCCGCGTGCGGAAGGTCGGATAGCGGATGCCAAGGTCGCTGAGGGCGCGAGTCACCGCACCAGCCGAGCCGAGTTCGTCGAACGTATCGAAGATGCGGCGGACAATGGCCGCCCCTTCTGGGTCGATCATGAGTTTGCCGGGATCGTCCGGAACCGAGCGGTAGCCCAGAACATGCCCGCCGTTCCAGAGGCCACGGTCGGCCCGGTCCCGCATGATCGAGAAGGTTCGCTCGGCGGTCATTTTCCGCTCAAGCTGAGCGAAGACCATGATGAGTTGCACCATCGCCTCACCAGTGGGCATCGACGTGTCGAATTTCTCCCGCAGCGAGACGACATCAACGTCGTGTTCGGCAAACAATGCCCACAAGTCCACGAAGTCTTTGAGACTGCGTGTAATGCGGTCGAGCTTGAAGCAGATTACCAGGTCGATTTTACCCGCCGCGATGTCTCGCTTGAGCCGTTGCAGTTGCGGGCGGTTCTGGTCCTTGGCGCTCTTGCCCGCCTCGACGTAGAACTCCAGCGATTCGATTTGCCAGTTCTCTCGCCGCTTGCGGAACTCGACTTCCTGCTCGATCTCATGCTCCTGGGCAACGAGGCTGTCGCCTTCGGTAGCCTGCCGCTGCGATGACACGCGGACGTAACCAGCGATGCGACGGGGAGTGGATTCCGTTCGTTTGTTCTGCCGACGCATCGCCTCACCTTGCTTTCCCGCCGACGCGGTTCAATTGACTTTTTTTGCCAGTGATTTCTCCCGTCCCGCCTGAGCTGAGATTATACGCGATCAGGCCCGCCGCCTCATCCCCGCCCGCGCAAGGCGGGCGAGCACGGAACCGATGAGCTTTTGCCGTCCGGCGGTGCGAGCTTCTGGGGCGGCTTTCCCAAGGGGATGATGTTCGTTCGCAGCGAGCGCGTCATCCAGGTGCAACACCGCCCGGTCTGGAAGGCGGCGACGCCGACGCGGGGCCACTCCGTCGGGAGCATGGTCAGGTTTGCGGGAACCGTTGCGCGGTTTCTTGTTCTGGCTCATGGGCTACCCCCTTCGCCAGGCTTCAGGCCAGGTGGGCGCACATCACGGTCTCGCAACTCAGCCAGCAATCCCTCTCGCCGGTATCGTTCCAACTCGTCGTGTGAAATCGCATACGCGGCATAGGCCCCTCTGCCGCTTTGCTTCTTGACAGCATGAATTCGGCCCCTTCGGCACCATTCACGGCAGGTGAATGGCTTACGCCCGACGAGGCTGGCGAATTCCTGGACGCAGTACCAAGCTTTCGTCTCGTGCCGCCCGCAAAGGAGAAGGAGCGCGGCTTCGATACGCTCCAGACGTTCGTCGATAGTCATCGCTCCTCCTCCTTTCTTGCTTCCGGGCTAACCTGAATGCTGCTTACGCATGGGTCATGACGTTGTGGATGTACCGCTCGATCACGGCACGTGTGTACTCCTGCACCTGCGCGAGATGTTGGATTTTTTGGTCCTCCGTCATCTTGATGCCGAGTGTCGCGGCCGCGACCGTGTCCAACTGCATCGCCGCACTGGCGCACTCATCGACCGTCCGCTTCACCTGCTCTTCGACCAGGATTCGCGGCTTGAAGCCGAGTACTCGCCACGAAATGAAAAGCCAAATGCGTTTGGCGATGGCCATGATGAGTCCACCGACAAGCACGACGCCGAGAAATACAAAAAACAGTTCCATCGCAAAGTTCCTTTCCGGGAAAAGAGGCGGGGCGGAGAACGCTCTCCGCGCCCGCCGGGGTGACTACTTGAGAAGGCGACCGATCAGGTCAATCGCCTTTGAGGTCGCGGCCTTCTTTGCCGCATCCTTGACCTCGGGATGGGCATTGCCGAACTTCTTCGCGAGGTAACAGGCCGTGCCGATGAACAGCATCATCCAGCCCAGACCTGCGCAGAATTGGTCTGCAAACCAGTTAGCGAGCAACATGTTGAAATCTCCCTTCATGGGGTTAAAGAATCACACCTGCATCCATCTGCTTTGCGTTCCGTTCGCATCTTCCGTCGCTACATCTCCCGTCCACCGCGCTCCTGCTCCGGTTCGGGTTGCGGTGTCGCTGCCTGGACGCCGTGATCCTGCGTGCCTTTGTCCATCTCCGGCGTTGGCGTGTACTGGCCAGGTCCATAGGGCGTGAACGCCGCACCGTTGAAGAGTGCCTGGGCCATTTCCATCGCTCCTTGCGTACCGAGCCGGGACAACTCAGCCCCGAGTTCCGGCCCGATGTTTTTAAGGCCAGGGGCAATCGCGTTGATTGTTTCTTTCATGACCTCGAAGAAGTCGCGTGCAGCCATGATTCACCTGTCTTTCCGTGATGAGGAACTTATGGTCGGTATCCGGTCGGCAGGTGTTCCACCTGCGACCGCTGAAGACGTACCCCTGAACATGTCGCCGCGAGCATCAATGCCGCAGACAGCAGGACAGCCGAGAACAGTGCGACATCCGCCGTTGCCTTGAATCGCTCCCACGTTCCCGGTTGCCGAGGGACGAGCGACTCTTCGTAGTAGCGCACCAGCCGGGTCCAGATCGGCGGCACTCCGGGTGTGAACGTGATGGCGACCCGCTCCGGCAGCGCCAGGACTTCTTCAGGTTTCAACAGTTTGCGGCCATGTTGTGCCCAGTTGTCGTTCTCATTCGCCGAGTAGCTGGAACTGCTGTCGCCTTTCATCGAGCTTTGATGCGACGTGCCCGTACTGGTCCCGCCGCTGCGGAGCAAGATGCTTTCCTCGCCCAACCGGCTGCTGACATACTCCGCCGTTTGCAGATCATTGATGCCGAAGAAAATTTGACTGACGTTACTGAGCAGTGTCTGATCCTGGCCATCGGGAAAACATTTCCGGAGTTGACCCAGGGACTGCCACATGAACAAAATTCGCACTCCGAATCCGCGATATTTATCCACCGCGTCGTCCAACGCTTCCATGTGACCAAGACTGGCCGCTTCATCGAGCACGAAAGTCACTTTCGTTTGTTCCTGCAACCCACCGCGCACGACCGCTCGAAGCAGTGAACCAATCCACATCCGGAGCAATGGTGACTGCGCCCGCATGTGCTCAGGCGGCAGGATCAAGTACACGGTCATCTTGCCGCTGAGCAAATCTGCCGGATCGAAGCTGCTGGTCTTGGTGCTATCGGCGATGGCCAGCGTGTCGAGGAATCGGCAGAATCGTTGCGTCGTTGTCATAACTGATCCCAGCTCCTTATCCTTGAATCGAGTGAGATCGTTGCCCATTCGGGCCAGCATTCCCTGCCACACATCCGATGCACACATCAGCTTGATGGCCAGTTCGAGCTTGTCGGGACTCGACAGCAGCGTCCGCACGGTTTGCAGGGACCGGTCATTGGGCTCGCCGTACTGAACAACGAGGGCGGTCAAAGCCGAAATCCATCCCTCGGCTGAGTCCGACCAATGTCTTTCATGTTCGTGTCCGGTACGAATCACCAGCGCTTCCGCCAGGTCGCGGCATTCGTCAATCGCCGTCGGGGACTCCCGGTCAATGAACTCCAGGGGATTGAATGTGTCAGGAGTCTGCGTCACCATCCGGAACGGATCGAGTACGACGATCCGGTGTCCGAATGCCCGCCGCCGGTGCTCGGCCGTCAGCCGGAAATTCTCACCCTTGAAATCGACGACAACCGCCGACTCGTCGGTTGTCAGCAGGAACGGGACGACGCACGACACGCCTTTACCGACGCCCGTCGGTGCGAACACTGCCGTATGTACTGCCTTTGGCATCCTGACCAGTACGGGGTTCAGCTTTGCTTTCTGGCCGAACCGCACCGAGGCCAGGAACTGTTCGCACGCTTCCTTCGACGGCACATTGCAGTCGAACAGGTCCCGCGTTGCCTGTCGCAACGACGGTTTGCTTCCGTCCATCACGCGACCGAGGATCGGCCCACG
Source organism: Fuerstiella sp. (assembly GCA_022843805.1). Lineage (GTDB taxonomy): Bacteria > Planctomycetota > Planctomycetia > Planctomycetales > Planctomycetaceae > F1-80-MAGs062. Next base: position 56,991 of record JALHMY010000011.1, on the reverse strand, counting down.
GCTGGCGCTGAGCATGCCTGCCGCCCGCAGGTCATTGGCGTCGGCCCAGCGTGCCGTACCGAACGCGGTAAACGCTTCGCTTCGACGCCGGGTTGCGGCCGCGATCACGAGGACTACGATCGCGACAATGACCAGTCCGCCGAAATCGAGAACCGCTGACGCCATGGCATAGCCGAACGCCGACACACTCCCGATCAGCATGACACGGCAGAATGCGTATATGGCTGGGTAGATGCGGTTCATGATGCTGCGTGCGTTGATTGTCATTGGGTAATCTCCTTGGCATTGCTTCCACAGGTATGAGGTTCTATTAGCCTTCTTCTTTCGCCTGTTTCATCGCCATCCGTGCTGCCGCAATGCCGGTCACCAATGCGCCGAGATCGTCGATCAGGCCAAACGGACCAAGCACGGCTTCCGGGACGATGTCGATGGGCGAGAGGCAATAAATTCCACAGAAGATCGCGACACACCAACCGATGATCGGCATCAGAAAATCGCGCAGCTTGCTTTCTGGTAGCGAGAGCAATATCGCGAATGTCGCCGCGAGGATCGTGCCGCACACAAACATCAACTGAATGATTCCGAATAGGCTTTGCATGATGAGTGACTTTCATACTTGGGTCAGTTATTTCCACGGCCTGGAATACGCGCCGGACTGTCGCTAGTCGGTTGCCTTTTGCGTGCCTGGCTCCGCCCGCGTCATGCAGGCGAAGCCAGCCCGCACCGCCCTCACGTAATTGTGGGCGGGTTACTTCTTGTCGATGTTCTTCCGGAACAAAAAGCACAGGAGTTCAGTCAACAAGAGCGTATAGAGGTCCATAGAAATACTCCGTTCTTGAAAGAGTGTTAGAGTTAGACCGTGCCGACCAAGTCGCCGACCTGCTCGGACTTTCGACCGCCTACGCTGCGGTCACTGGGAGCGTTGTTATCGAGACGCTCACTCGTTTTGCTTCTTGTTCTTGGCTGCCATCAACGACTGAAACGACTTAATGTCGCCGCCGTTGTCGCGGGCTTTTTTCGCTTCCTTCTGAGCCTCGCCGAGCGATTCGATGAATTCATCCAGCGACAGCTCCGCACCACTGGCCACGATGCTCACGCCTGACGATGGCAAGGTGCATTTGATGCGTGTCAGCTTGACTGTTGGCTCGTTGCGACGGCGAACGCCCTTGCTGGCCTGCGCGAGTTGATCCCGGTTGCCGATCTTTCCCGAAAGGCGGTCCGCCAGTAGTTCCAGTTGTTTTTCTTCGGGGCACGTCGAGAGCGCGTTCCACTCCGTGACGCCGAGCAAACCCGATGCTGCCGCGTCCCTCACGGCAGGAGCACAGCGCCCGAGCGAGAGAATTCTGCTCATCATCGCGGGCTTTCTGCCGATGCGGTCGCCGAGTTGCTCGGCGGTGGCACCGGGGTTCCGCTCCAACCATTGGCTGGCCCCCAAGTACTCCTCGTGGGCACTCAAGCCCCGCGTATGAATTGCGGAGGCCATCATGATTTCGAGCTTCGCGCTCTCATCCAACGACTCGTCGGTAATGCAGACGGGAACGTCGGCGTCCGGCCCCGCCTCAAGCAGCACTCCCGCGAGGCGGCGATTGCCATCGACAACCTCGAAGTCATCGCGGCAAATGATTGGATGGATGGGACGCTGGAGGAATGAACGGCCGAGTTGACGCAACTCTTCGTCCGTCCCCATGCCTTCACGAATGTGATTGATCGTTTTCTTAAGCTTCCCCGCCTTCATCGTGCCGTATCGCCGAGCCATGATTTTCTCTCCCCACGTTTGCCAAGAGTTCACTTCCGAATCTTCCGCTGATCCCCCATCGGCCCTCTGGTTGAGTACGGGAGCAATCCCCGCACTGAGGCTTGGAATCGCCCGGCCCTTGGCAACCCGCGTGCCGAAGGCTGTTTTCGTTGTCCCGGCCGACACCCAACTCTATTGAGGTCACTGGCACTTCCCGAGATCATCAGCGCCCAATGACCGACAGAAAGTCCGCGAGCTTGCCGTTGTCGGCTCTTGCGGACATTGCAGAACTAGCGACGTGGATGGGCGTTATGACGTGCGGACGGCCGACTTGATTTTGCGAGCCCGTTCAAAGCTTTAGGTCAAAGCGGTTATTCAAGCTCTCCCGCTGCGTGTACGAATTCACGCAATCGATGTAGTTTCCGCACAGAGGCAGAAGCATCACCGGGAAGGGAGGCGAATCTGGGGGTATTTTGCTCGATTTCGCGGTGTGTTTCGCGGTTTTCGCAGGAAACGTCACTTTTCTCAGGGAGAAACGCGGCTTCCCGGTTTGAAAACCCAAACATCCGGCTTGAATTGGCTTTGCGAGGCTTTTCATCCGAATAGCGGGTCGAGTCTGCCCGCAACAAACGCAAAATCCCCTGAATGGCCCCAGAGCTTGGAAGTTCTCGGCGTCGGAAGGATCAATGACTCGATGTGACAGCTAATACGGTGCTGAGGTTGGTTGAGAAAGCCCCTCGTCACGTTGGAAATCCCTTCGCTTCCAATCGCTTGGCGAAGTTCTTAATGGTCACACTGCTCTGAAAGTTTCAATACTTGAAGCCGTGGCCGTAGTGCTTGCGAAGTTGCCAAATAACAGGCAAAAAACGGCGTCTCCGCGTCATTTTCGCCTGCATTCGCGAGACTTCACGCAGATCATCCGGTACCCCAGTTTAGGCGAAGGGTCAGTCAGTACGAACTGTGACATTAGGTCGGCAGGCAGCCAGTGCGCACCGTCGATGCCTTCAGCGGCGTTCATGCCCGTTAGCACGTACTTGCAGCCAATCCGCCCAGGGGCAGACAGCCGTCGCCGAAGGGATTCACGAATGACGTGCTGAAGCTGAGCCGGGTCCGACCCCGTGTGCCGAATCTCTTGGCCACCTCGCCCGGTGCGACCATAGTTCAGAGAAACGGTCCATTCGCCGAACAGATCGCGCCCAAGCCGAATCTCATAACGGCGATGATGATTCCGGTCGGTGTTGTGTGCTTCAAAAGAAGCGGTAAGAAGGTTATCCATGATTTCTACTCCATCTTGTGAATGTGGCCGCGACGCTTTGGTTTTCCCTTGCCGCCAGGACGCAACGGCGGCGGGCCGTCCCCCGCGTGTTTCTTCACTGAACGCGACAGCGTTCTCTCCGAGACGCGCCATTCGCTCGCGATAGCGGCCAGACTTTCAGTCTGAAGCCGCTGAATGGCCGACTCAGCATGTTTCGCGGTGAGCAGCGGAGGTCGGCCAAGATGCTTGCCCCGCTGTCGCGCAGCTTCGATCCCTCGTCGCTGCCGTTCTCGCAGAAGTTCCCGCTCGAATTTGGCAAGCCCGGCCATCATGGTGAGTACGAGACCTCCGGCTGGCGTGCCGGTGTCGATGCCGAGATTGAGAATGCGGAGGTGAACGCCCCGCCGATGCAGGTCTTCGACCAGCAAGAGAATATCCGAGGTGGTTCGGCCGAGGCGACTTACTTCCGTGATCGCGAGCGTGTCGCCAAACGCAAGGCTTTCAATCAGCTCATCGAGAAGAGGTCGCACCCCGACCCCGGAAACCTTCTCGACCACAATCCGGGTCGAACCGGCGCGGCGAAGGGCATCGACCTGTCCATCCTCAGATTGATCGGCGGAAGAAATGCGGGCATACCCGACGAGATTGACGGAAGTAGAACCATCCATCCGGCGACATTATTCTGTCACCTACCTTTTGTCACCAATAAAGTGAAGCCTGGATGCCGTTTGATGAACTCCGGCGAAAGGTACACCTTGAGTCAACTATTGTGAAACTCTGTCGCCCTGTCGGCGACATCCGCGACCTAACACACGGCCCGCGAGCGCGGATCGGACATCATCGACTTGCAGGAATTCGCCGGACATGCGGCCCCACGGACGACGCTCACCTACATCAGGAGCCGTGACCGGCTCACCAAGTCGCCCGCTTATCTACTCGCTTATTGACCCCGGCACCTATCGCCCTGGTGGTGATTCCGATACCGGAGTGGGTGACGGCGTTGGAGCGGGTGCTGGTGGAGGTGTTGGAGTCGGGGTTGGTGTCGGAGTCGGAGTTGGTGTGGGACTTGGCGCAGGAGCCGGTGTGGGCGTTGGAGTTGGAGTTGGAACGGGTGTGGGCGTTGGCGTTGGAGTTGGAACGGGTGTGGGCGTTGGCGTTGGAGTCGGAGTTGGTGTGGGGGTTGGTGGCGGAAGCGGAACAGAATCAGGAGGGGGATCTGGAGTCGGCGTGGGAGCCGATGGTGTAGCGAGGGTTCCCGTTGACCGCGAGAAAGACTCAGGATTCAAAAACCGACCCGAATGATCAAACCTGTTTAACGGATCGTCGTAACTGATCGTTGCCGGATGCAGGACGAACGTATTGTCAAATGTCTTCAGCGACCCGTCAGCGTTGCAGTGACAGTTCTGCAATGCATCGGGATTAACAATATGAGCCACTTTCTTTGTACCGCTCGTCTGATATGCGCCGTGGCCCGTCTCCCCATAGCTCATGACGAGCGCAAGTGCGGTGGATGTGCGTATTCCGCCGCTGCCATCTTCAACTTTGATACTCCCCGCTAACGATCCCGCGTAATTTACAAATGCGTTCGTTTCGGTCGCTTTTTTGGAAACCACATACGCCAGCTCGTTATTCCATTCATCGAGGATATCCGAATCAACGAGTCCGTAGGACGCCAACGTCCGCACGGGTACAACGCCACCAACGGTGTCCACCCCATCGTTGAACGTAGCCAAAGACGCATCAGCCACTTCCACTCCAAACGCGGAGTCGGACATCGGCTTGGAGCCATCGGCCGGAAGTGGCAGCCTGTTGTTCTGCCTGACGAAGCGTTCCAGTGCCTTTTCAATCTTTCCCAGATTCATCTGCGTATCGACGTTTCTGGCAATACGCTTATCCTGAGTCATTTGTCCAAGAACAAGTCCACCCAAAAGTCCCATCATCATAATGACAATGCACAACTCCAAAAGGGAAAACGCAGCTTCGGCGGTAGTCGCTGTAAGCAATGCGACCACTGCCAGAGCAGCGGCCACCTCAAGTAATGTAAAGGCACCTTTGGCTTGTTGGACTCGGGCGTTACGCTTCGCCGATCCGTCGTCGTTGAATGGGAATGGGTTGAGTTGCTTCATGAAGTGGCCTCCTTATCAGGAGATTACTACTGTCATGAAACAGCGCAAGACAAAAGCACACAATTCTCTAACTCATGTCATTAAAGAAGTGTTATATAGATGTGCTGCCAATGTTTGTGTTCAGTCGCGACGATTTGCGATTGCTGTTTTCCGTTGGCGTAACCGGCAAAAGGATCATTTGTTGAACCAGACCACATTCCTTTGGGCACTCGCCGCCGTGGTATCGGTCACCGGCATTGCTCCCGCGTTGAGTAACGAATTGCGGATAGTCGGTTCGCGCACGGCCAGTGCGGCAGTGTTCGACGACCATAAAGAGGAACTTGAGGAGACGACCGGAATCAGCTTGCGTATCCGTCTTGGAGGAGGCACGAAACAGGGCCTCCGCGCATTGCAGGATGGCTACGCCGATCTCGCTGCACTCTACGGGAACATTGACGATCTGAAATCGGAGAACCGCGAAGTTGGCAATCTCGACATCGGGAATTATGACGACTTGCGTGAGTTTCGCGTCGGGACGGCGACCGTGGCGTTCATAACGAGAGCTGACAATTCCGTCGCCTCACTATCGCAGAGTCAAATTAAGGACCTCCTGACGGGCCGGATAACCAATTGGTCAGCGGTTGGAGGTGCGGACTTGCCAGTCACTGTTATTGCCGTCGGTGACAATCCGGAAATCCGCTTCTATAGCCGTGACCGGTTGATGGTCGAGCGCCGGATTGTTGGCGGACCGATTCCGGCGTATATCCACATCAGCGGTGGTTGGCGACGCGGCCTCAAAAGCTTCTCGGGATTCGAGGATGTGGTCGCAGCGGTCGAGAAAACTCCCGGCGGGCTGGGAATCGTCGAACGGAGCGCGGCGAACAGCAGAGTCCGTGTGATTCCAACTGACTTTGCCATCACCATTCCCTTGGTCTTCGCAACGAAAGGGGAGCCGACCGACGACGCTCGCAAGTTGATCGACGCCACACAGCGTTTGGGGCTTCGATAGCAATGAGGGGTTCGCGGGGGTATCACGTTAGGACGAAATCTCCATTCCGATACTGGGACTGGCGCGGGTGTATTGCCGTAATTGCGGCGGCACTTACCTGGTGGGTGATTCCACCTGCGGTGTTACGGGATGCAGCCATAGACCCGTCCGGGGAATCCGAGTCCGTCAACCTGCCGAATGCGACAAACGTCAACACGACTAACGGTAAGAAGACGTTCACCGCCGAAATCGTCCACAGCTCGTGGGATTCCGAAAGGCTTTGGCTCGTTCCGAAGCAGGGTTGCATTGACGCGGTTCGGATCGACGGGATTGAGTACCGTGCGATTTGGGACAGCGAAGATGCCTTTCTTTGCTCTTCGTTCTTCGCCGATCTGTCGGGCTACATCAAGGACGGCCGCAACCGACTGAGCGTGACGGTCGCCTGCCAAGAATCCGGGTGCGGGATCGACTTCGTGCCTGCATACCCCTTCTGGTCTCTCGTGTTGATGGCAGGATTGGCCTCTGCTGGTTTGTTTCGGTGGACAACAGCCGCCTCAAATACGAGAGTTCCGTCGGAAGTGGGCAGTGTCTCAGGCATACTTGGACGTGAGGAACGATTGCAGGCTGACGCGAAACCGGAATCGCCCGTGGCGTGGCGAATCCTTGCGTTGCCGTTCGCCGGGGCCTCGCTTCTCGCTGCGGTGCTTGCGAACGAATACGGCACCGGTTGGATCTGGAACCATGCCTTGCACGTTTTGGTGGCTGTCACGATTGCTTTGGCTCTGTTGTTGCGAATCGTTTGCAAGGAATGGGTGGGATTGGTGAGTTCGACGGCGAGTTGGCCGCTGGCTGCTGCAAGCGTCGCTTCGTTTATCTATGCCGCCTGGATTATGCATGACCTGGAGTGGACGGAGTGGAACACGACGCATGCTTCCATTTTTGCGACCGCTGGAAGCGTCGCAGGGATGTTCGCGTATGTACGGACGCTCGAAGCCCTACGGTGGTGTGCTGTAAACCCGAAGGCGGTCTGCATCGCAGTCGTTACCAGTCTCAGCCCAAGCATCTTCTATTCATTCCACACAATACTTTGGCAATGGACGGCGGGCACAACCGTGGCAATGGTTAAATCCTTGCTTTGGTTATGTGGGATCGTCTTGATCTCGAACTCCCACACAGTCATCCGACCGAATGGAATTCAGGGGAATTTCGTACAGACCATCCAGTCGGTAGACTTTGCGGTCAACATCGCATGGCAATGCAGCGGTCTCGAAGGGCTTTCGATCTTCTGCTTCCTGATTTCGGTATTCATTCTCTACGACTGGCACTTGTTTGGGAAACTGAAGCGACTCTGGGTCGCTTACCTACTTGCCGCTGCTGTTGTCCTCGTCGTGAACGCTGCACGGATCGCCAGCATCTTCCTCTACGCAGAATGGACGCTGGCCCACGAAGGTGATACTTCCGCACGATGGAGCACGATTGATGCTTTCCATTCCAATGCCGGTCTCGTGCTCTATACGGCTGTGTTCGCTATGACCCTCCCGCTGCTCTATCGCTGGGCACGACGCAATAGTCGCGTCAGGTAAACTGACCGTTGTTCTGGCGGACCTTCCAGCCGATGAGCAGGGCGAATCCGACGAGGATGGCAGCAGCCATCGGCGTCAGTTCGGGCGTCGTCACCGCGCAGGTCGCGTTGCCGTAGCTGCCGGAGAGTGCGCCATTGGTGCAGGTGCGGCTTTCGCTCACGCACTGCTGGCCCTGGGCAACCGACGCAGACTGATATGCCGTAATGCTGCTGCCGCTATTGACCGTCTGACCGTTGAAGGTGCAGCCTTGCGAAATCGGTCCAGGGTTTCTACAGCTGATGCTCCCACCGTAACCTGGGGTGGAGCACGTTTGGTATCCGAACTGTTGGCAAGTGCCGACTGAGCAGTCGCCGCAAGGAATGGGCATGGGACCAGGAGTTTGATTGCATTGTGGCGGTTGTTCGCTACACGCCCACGATCCGTCACCATCACCGCATTGCACCCAGTCGGCGGCCGCTTCTGCGGTTATGCTCAGAAACCATAGGCATGCGAGCGCGGCCAATTGCAGCCCTCCTCGATTCTTCCGTGAATTCAACCGCTTGCTCATATCCGTCTATACTCCCCGTAGCTGATCGATGGTTGCCAGTTTGCAACAGAAGCTGCGGTGGCGCAAGAGATTTTCGCTGGATGCAATAAGCCGTCACAAGCAAGGGGAAATGCGACGTGCGTTTGGCTCCACGCCAGACTCAGGGCACGAACGCCGGGGCTTTCTTGCCGAGCCATTCCTTGAGGGCGGCGTGCGACTCGAACTCCGCCAGTTCGATGCTGTCGATGGTCGGACCCGTCTCTCCCACATTCCTGATATCCTCTTCGGACATCTCTCGCACCCAAAGCACCCGATGCCTTTGGAAGCCAGCATGGGTGAGGTTAATCGCCCCTTCCTTGAGCGGCCGGTCGAGGTTGCTCCCTTTGATGAGGACGAGGTACACGAGATCGCCGGAGAATTTTAGCAGCAGGCCCTCAGAAGGGTTGTACTTCCAGGTTCCCAGCCAGCCGTAGGGAAACCAGACGCTGTTTCCGTCCCGCAATCGGAACTCCACCGACGCCGCCTGATCGCGGATTCCGCGCAGATAGCCGAACGCTCCGCACGAAGCCTCGACACCTTCGGTGTCCGCCTCTTTGGACTGCAATATCCCACTGAGTCCCTTCGGGGGCGGGTTTCGCTGCAAGCGGTCTTTGTGAGTGGTTTCATCCTGCATGATCCAGTCCTCGATCATTTATGGGTTCGTTGCCTATACCCTGCTGCTTGGAATTGTCCCGCCCATTGAAGATGGAAAGGCCACGGGCAAAGCCCAGCTGCTTCATGATCCCAACCGGCAACGGTGGAATCTGCCGTGGAGCCTCGGAAAGCTCCGTCGCCGACAGGGGTTCGTCCGTCCGGCAGGCAACCGCGAGAAGCTCGTGCTTATCGTCCGTGTAAATCTGCGCCAGTTCCCGCCCGCGTGTCAGCGCCACATACGCAGTCCGCTGGTACGTCGCTGGGAACGATTCGCTGGACACGCCGACGAACACCTTATCCACGGTAACGCCCTGGCTGGCATGGCTTGTCACCACATACCCGTGGCTGAGGTGTCCAAAATCCCGGTCTATGATCCAACCGTGATCGACGATAATGTCGCCACGCTTGTTGAATCCCTGAACGGTCAGGAGCGACCCGTTGCTCAGTCGGTGCTTGCCGTCCTTGGTCTTGCCACCCGCCGTCACGCGAATGCGGTCGCCTGCGGCAAGGGCCAACTGCATTGGCCGGTATGCCTCGAACCGATTCGCAAGCTCGGTCGGGGGTTTGGCCCCCTCACCCACGATCATGCGCGATCCCTTGGTGTGGCCGGGTGCATTCTGGTGAAACTGGAGCAGGTCGCCCGGTTCATATTGAGTAGCGTCCGTTTTCTGGGCGTCGGTCAGGCGAGTCGGAGTCCAGACCTGGACGAGACGTTCATCGTCGAACTTGCCTTCTTCTTTCAGGCCAGCGCGAATTGCCTCAGTGATCTTGGCCGATTCGGCGTGCGTGGGAGAGACGACAAGGGCGGTCTTCGGCTTTCCGTCTTTCTTCGTTTCAGCGGCGGCAGAAAGATAGGCGGCAGCCAGTTCCTTGTAGCGGTCCGCATCGGGAACTTGTTTGATCCATCCCAACTTTTCAAGCTGCTCGAAGGCAGGCCCGGTCCGCCCCTCGCTCAACGCATCTGCCACCTTCTTGTATTCTCCCTTCTGCCGCAGGATTGTGGTGACTTGCGCGATACGCAGTCCCGCCCTTTCCTCCAGGAGTTTGAGCGGTTCGCCCGCCGTGACGCTCCGATGCTGGCGGCGATCACCAACCAGTATCACCCGTGCCCCGACTCCTTCCGCGACATCGAACACTCGGTTCATATCCCGCGTGCCGAGTTGACTGGCCTCATCCACGAGGATGACGCCATCCCTCGCCGACTCCTGCATCTCCTTGTCCTTCAGGAACCGCGCCACCGTATCCGCCGTCGCAAATCCTGCTTCGTCGCGCAGCACTTCCCGGCTGGCTTTTACCGATTGGGCCAGTGCAACCACGGGCTTACCGGCCTCGGCCAATGCTTCGCCGATTTCCTGTTCCAGTGTTGTTTTGCCCGTTCCGGCGACACCGCGAATAATCATCACCCGGTCCCGCGAGCCGAGGACATGGGCGACCGCCGCTTTCTGCCTTTCGTTAAACCAGTCGCGGGAGCATGGCCGGTCAGGATCGCCGAGCGGACGGCATCGCCCACGCCCGAGGCGTGCGAAGTCAATCATCCGTGATTCCAGGGCCACCATCTCCTTCGTGGTCGCCAGCCTGCGCCCATCGACCTTGCTTCGGATCAGGGGGCGTTCCTGCACTTCCCGCGTCACGGCATCGACCGTCACAGCGCCCAGCCCACGCTTCAGGGCTTCGGTAAGCAGTTTGCGTTCCGGCACGACCGCGTCACGCACGAAGCTATGCTCAAGGGCATAATCGACTGAGGCTGCTTCACCACGCGATTTCCTGGCAACCGGCCGCTCGCGACGGTGTACCGCCGCCAAGACCTCACGCTCCGGCTCGCTAAGCCGCTTGTCCCATTCCTTGCGTAAGGCGTCCCAACTCAAGGCTTTGCCTTTCTTTTCGCGGGTCTCGGCCCCGAGTTCGGCCTTGCGGTTGGGATCGGTGATCCCCTTCTCCCCGGCCAATTTCTCGATCAGGGCGGTACGCCGTGAGAAGCGTCCCAGCACATCGGCCTGTATCCCGCTGATCTCAAAGTCGTCGCGTTTGCGTTCAACGCCGAAGCCTTGATCCTGAAGTTTATTGGCCAGCCGCACGCGAAACGCCGCCTGGAAGTACGGGGCATCCCGCTTGAGTTCCCGGAACTGTCCGGCCTTCCATCGCTTTTCCTCTTCGTCGAAGGTCGTGTTGAACACGAAGACATGTGCGTGCAACTGTGGGTCGGGGACGCCATCCACTGGCCGGGACGTGGTGTGGATGAATTCCGCCCAAGTCATATTGCCCGTGGTGCGGTTCAAGTCCTGACGGCCCAGTCGGATGCGGGTCTGCATCTCCGCTTCCATCTCGCGCATCGTCTCATCGACGGCGCTGCGGAACGCATCCATGATGCCTTGGTCGCCACTCATCGCATACAGAAGCGATACGGACTTTGGCACTGAGAACGTGAAGTCGTAACCGACAGTCCGCTCGGACCGCGTTCGCGGCGTCAGCGGTTCTCCGGTCTTTGGATTGAGGTTGTCGCAAAGGCGTTCAAATGAGAATTTGTCTACCGTGCCTTCCAGCCCGAGCCGAGCGGCACCCTTTCCGCCCCAGGAGCCGACAAGTTCCTGGCCTTCGCTGTAATAGTCCGCCGTGGCGTAGTAGCTCTTGGCGGACTTGGCACTATCCTGTTGTGTGATTCGGATCATGCCTAATTTTAGGCTATCACACATTCGTTAACCCTTCGTTAACGCATCATCTGGAAGCCGCGGTCAGTCTCGGTTTGCAGAGCACCACATTTTCCAAATATCACCGCCGCGCCACCGAAACGTCACCCACTGGTGCATTCGCTGATGATCCTCCGGGGTGTTTTTTCAGCCGATCCTTGGCCCTCGCTTGTCGGACACTTGGGCATCGCACCGGCTGTGATTTTCTACCGTCTCACTCGGTGTCCCGGCCACCGCGACCCATCGACCTCTTGGAACATTTGTGCCGCAAGTATGACACCGCTTTCTCCCGCATCGGACGCTTTCGGCGTCGCGGGGATTCTGGCTATCTCCTGAGCAGCGGATCACGAGGACCATTCGTGGTTCGGTATGGACTGGCCGCTCTCCCCAGTTTGTGCCAGCACTCCCCACGGCCTTTCTGATGGGCAAGCTAAAGCCGCCACCGGGTCGCGCAAGCTGCCAAGACGGTTTCCGCGATGCGGACCCTCCGTCTTTCGCTTGTCGCGATGCGCAAGTGCCCCGGAATTCGGCGGCTTTGTGTGCTGTGCCATCAGGCCGCGATGGGCGTGGCCGGAAACACAAAGAAGGAGGCCAACCATGTCTGACACCAAACCAAATGAAGGCAACAACTCGAAATCCCCAACCCACATCGCCTATCAGGTACGCGACCGCGACGGGCAGAAAGGCTTCTGGACGCGGATCGGAAGCGTATGGCCACACGCCGACGGCAAGGGATTCAACATCCAGCTCGACTGTGTGCCGCTCGATGGCCGGATCACCCTTCGCGTCGCCACTGAAAAGAAAGACTAATCAACCGGGCGGGTGCTTCGGCGCCCGCCCACAGCCTGAAAGGATTCAGCTTATGCAGTACACCGACCGCATCGCCATTGACGCTCGCCTCCTCGAACTGGCCGAGGAACTCTCCGCCGGGTGCGACCCCGAATTTGACGACGGCTTTGAGGAACTGGAACGCGAATTCCACGACCTCAGCAGCTTCATGTCCACGTTTCAGTAGGGAGGCGGACATGACGCATTTCACCGTCGGCATCATCGTGCCAAACCACGAGCTTCCCAACATCGAGTCGTTCATTGCGGACCAGATGGCCCCTTACGACGAAAACGAGGAAGTCGAGCCTTACGTCAGCTATTCGATTGAGGAGGCCCAGGCTGATCTCATCCGTGACATCGCCCGTTACGAGCGGATCATCCAGCGGCGAGACGAAGACTATCACCTGGAAAAGTGTCAGGAACACCTTGAACGGCTCCGCGTCACAACGCCGGAGGAAAAGTACAAGGACTACGTCGAGTATCACAAGCACTTTGACGAGGATGGCGATCCGATATCGACCTACAACCCTGAAAGCAAATGGGACTGGTACGTGATCGGTGGCCGCTGGGATGGCTGGATCAATGGCCGCGAAACAAGCCGTGAAGCCGTATCCGACAACATTGCGACGACCGAAGAAGTGCTGGAGCGAGGCAGGATTCCCCACGCGATCATCACGCCCGATGGGCAATGGCATGAACACGGCGAGATGGGATGGTGGGGCATCATGCTCACCGAGAACGACGACTATCTGTCCGAAGCGAAGCTCCTCCTCAGCAAGTATTCGGGCCACCACATCATCATTCTTGACGCCCACATTTAACCCAGGGGAAAGGATTCCTACATGTCTAATGTCAAACACCAACTCGAACAGATCGCCCGAGAGCATCTTCACATTCCGACACTTAAATGCCAGAACTCGGACGGCCTCGACTTCCACGATGTCAGCGTCTGGGCGGTTCAAGCGGCACTGAATGCCGCCTATGACGCAGGAGCTAAAGACAAAAGCGCGTCACTTAGCCATCAGTTTGACCGCAAGCTGGTCAGCATTCTTGACGCGGTGATGGATAGCGACTCCCCATCTTTTTCCACCGAGCAAGTGGAATTCCTGAAAGACCGGCTCAGCTTTACGCCTTCAACACCAACTTGCACCACAGAAGGAGAATGATCCCATGACCAAGATGACCGAAGACGATTTCGACAAGCAGTATCCGCTCGTCACCAATCACATCGACCCCAACGCGAGTTGGGCATTCGACGACGGCCCCGGCTGCCTCTTTGAAACTTACGGCGAGGAACTCGACTTCGTCCGTGCCCAGAATCCACGCAATATCTGGACGCTGGTCGACGGCGACGACGACAGCCAGTACGTCATCAGCGGTTACCACCTTGTCAACCGCATTGGCTACCTCATCAGTACCGTCCCGTTTCCCGAGGACGCCGATATCGAGGTTCTGATCCCACACGAGCCATACGAATAGGAGGTCGCTATGGAAAACGCACGTCGCGCCAAAACCTTCGAGAAAGCCACCGAGACTTACGGCACCGGCAATCCGCAGGAAATCCTTGTCGATCTGCTGACCGACGCCCAGCATTGGGCCGATGCCAACGGCGAGGATTTTCACATCTCTCTTGCAATGGCCTGCCGCCACTACATCAACGAACTCAATGACGACCAACAAGACGAAAGGAGAATGAACCCATGACCTACACAACCCACACTGCCAATCCTTTTTATGCCAGCCGCGTGAAACGGGTCGCGCCTCGAACAGAGGAGCGTGACCGACCCGTCTATGCACGGCTGCCACTTGCACCCCGAAACGCCAGCCCCGTCCCCGGACTGACGAGCCTTTACCACTACAACCGTGCGGGCGATTATGGCGACCGCAGTTATCCCGGCAACTGTGGCGGGAACCTCATCAAGGATCTGCTGCTGTATTTCCAGCCGACCCTGATTTGTGACCCAATGGCTGGATCGGGCACTTGCCTTGATGTCTGCGATGAACTCGGCCTGGCCTGTTTCTCGTGGGACATCCATCAGGGCTTTGACGCCTGCGACCCCAACGACTTCTCGATGGAGGAGACCTTCGACTTCATCTGGTCCCACCCTGCGTACTGGCGTCAGAAACTCTACGCTGATGATCCCCGCGACCTGTCGCGTTCGCCGACTCTGGACCATTTCCTCCAGCGATACCGACAGTTCATCCGCAATTCTGCCCGAGCCCTGAAGCCTGGCGGCAAGCTGGCAGTCCTCATGGGCGACTATTCCGACCGGGAAGAGGGCTTCGTGCCTCTCACCTGGCACACGAAACGGCTTGCCTTCGACGCCGGTTTGCGGCAGTGCTGTACCGACATCATCCGCTTTAGCCACGGGGCCAGCAGCTCGAAGAAGGTGTACCGGAGCAGCTTCATTCCCGGTTTGCACGATGTTTGCATGGTGTTCGAGCGCTAACAACCTTGGAAAGGAGTCTTGCTATGATGAAAACAGCGAACTACGGAGCAATCCGCCGCAATAATATCTACCTTCACGATCTGGAAGACGGCATCAGGCTGGAGGGCGAGGTATCGCCCTGTGTGTTCATGTATCCTGGGTATCCGCTTCAGGTGACGGTCACACTGAGACGGCACACCGGGGAGTCCCTGGGTGTCGCGTATGCTGTTGATCGTGCCCTAACGGTGCAGACCGCCACGGATGCGGATGTTGCCCGCCTGCTGTCGGCCATCCAGGCCACGCAGTGCAGCCGCTGTTCGGAACCGGCTTTCGATCCCTCAACGGTTGAAACGACTAGGGGAGGGCTATGCGAATCCTGTTACGTCGGGGATCTGGATGCGGAGCTTGCCAAGTTCACGGAAGCCGAGAACCGGCGACTTGCCAATCGTGACCGACGCATGAAGGTCAAAGGCATGAAGGTGCGTGTCAGCGCCTGGATTCACCCCGCTGCTGGCGGCGACGATTACCAATCAGACTGGTACTTCGCGGCTCGACCGACTCCGACTCAAATCCGCAAACTGCTGGGAGAAGAGGGATCGAGCACCTTCGACGATTTCCAGGTCATCAACCTCTAGTTCTGGCCGGTTCACTCGATGAGCACCACAGACGACGACATCCTCGATGACCTGTTCCACGGTTGTGCCTTTGCTGCCTTTGTCGAACTCGCCATCGCTTGTGGCGGAGAACCGGACCAGGAGGCAACTCGCCGACTTGCTTTCCGCTACTACGAGGAAGCCCTTGCGGAAAAGAACGCTCGCCAAACGTGCCAACAAGTAAACGCGCCCGAAGAAGTCTAGCCGCTCGAAGCTCGGCATTACCGGGCAATCCCAAGTCATCGACGGATGCAATCGAAGGCACTTCGGGCGAGTCGGTCCGGGGGCGCATCCCCCGCAGCGTCAAGGATTCCCTACGGCGTTCGGCACGGCCCCTCCCCGATCTTCCGCGCTCCCAAAACCTCGCTTGTGCAGACCGGGTGCCCCTCCGCACCGAACGTCCTTGACTCCGCTCCCCCCTTTCACCTTTGGGCTTTCGCCCCCCTTCCGCCGAAAAACGCTATTCGCGTTTCGCGTAAGGGGGAATCACTAAAATCAACTCTCCGATCGGACGCACAGACGACTCCGACCGAGCGTCCCGGCACGCCGCGCCCGTTCGGGCATCGCGGCGACAACGCATGTCGATTACGAGCCGGGCGAAGCCGTGTGGCTCGGCTGCATTATCCCTCGTCACTCCCGTGACCGCCGTACCTGGCGGACGGTGGGTTGCCTTGCTGGAGATTCTGCTCCCAGCAAGGCTCACGCCCCTTCGCCACAAGATAAAACCTCCAGCCAACACTGACTTCCCATGACATGGAAACTCAGTGATTCCGAGAGCTTCCAAGCAAACTAAAATTGACAGGCGTCTTCCCTATGCTCTGCATAGGCCGGGTTTCCCGGGGAAACTGCCGGGAAGACGCCATGCCAGACTGCCCGCCAGCCGCGCGAATCGCATTTCCGTATTTCCGCAAACACGTCTCGCCGTACTATCGCAAATCCGTGTTTGACCAATTGCGGAAAAGGTGATACCCGTTGAATCGCAATTCCGCAAAATCGCATTTCTGGCAGGTATCGATGATCGTTAGTTTTCTGAACCAAAAAGGAGGAGTGGGCAAGACCACGCTCGCCATTCACGTCGCCGACGCACTCTCGCGTCGCCATAAGCGAGTGCTACTGGTCGATGCCGACCCACAGGGATCAGCTCTCGATTGGGCGGCCGCTCGAAGCGGTGAACCACTTTTCCCCGTGGCCGGGCTTCCCCGAGCATCAATTCATAAAGAACTCCCAGCCTTGGCCATCGGATATGACGTGGTCATCATTGACGGTCCGCCTCGCGTTTACGACGTGGCCCGATCCGCCATCATGGCCAGCGACCTCGTGCTCGTGCCGGTGCAACCATCGCCTTATGACGTTTGGGCGGCAAAAGAAATCATCGACTTGATGCGAGAAGCGACCGTGTTCAAGCCTAACCTGAAATCTGCATTTACGATCAATCGCAAAATCGTAAATACGGCACTTGGCCGCGACGTGGTTGAGGCTCTGGCCGATTATCCGATCCCTGTCTTGAAAGCAGCCATCTGCCAGCGAATCGCCTTCGCGGAATCCGCCGCCCAGGGTCAGACCGTGTTCGAGACGGCCCCGGAACATCCGGCCGGAAGGGAACTGCTCGCACTCGTCGATGAAATTCTGGAGTTCACCGCATGAAAAAGGTCTCCATCGGCAGTAAGCCCACCGCGAAGACATCACCGACAACGCCCGACGAATGGGTATCCGACCATCCTGAACCGTCAGTTCGTTCCCAATCAACTGAGCCGATGAAGCGGCTGACCATCGACATTCCACTGTCGTTGCATCAACGTGTCAAAAGCCAGTGTGCTTTGAAGGGCGAGAAAATGGCCGACGTGGTGCGGGAGCTTCTTGAAACGTATTTCGGAGAAGAGCACCAAGACAAATCGACAAGAGAGGACGCCGCGAACAACTAATGCAGAAACACGATTCTGTAACTTTCAGCAATTACGACGGTGCGTCAAGAAGCGGTAATTCCTGTTGCCGCGCCGTGTCCTTGAGGTGGTACGTTTTCACGAAGGCCAGGCGGTCGCCGTTGAACATGAACCGGATGTTGACGAAGAACACGCCGTCGCTCGGGCTGCGGTAGAGAAATTCCTTTTCGAGCAGTTCGCGGACGCCGCGTTGATAGGTGCGGTCGCTGATGCCATAGTCGCGGGCCACGTACTGGTTCAGCTTGATTTCGTCCTTGCCGGGATTCATCCGCATTTCCTTGTAGATCAGCTCAAACACCTGAATCCCAGTCTTGGAAAGTCCGGCTGCTTGCTTGATGCCATCGAGAAACATCTTGACGAAGCGCGTGGTATCGACTTCCTCTTCCCACCAAAAGCCCATCCCGCCGAGTCCTTTGAGTTCGCCGGTGCTGTTGTCCATGATGACCGCGCCCTTGCCTCCCGGCACATTGATCCGCCTCGTGCGCGTGGGGAGACCGGAGGTTGCTGGAACGCTGGGATTCGTCCGGTAGATGGGAAACCCTCGTTTGGTGGCGATCAGATTGCCTATCATCTCTGGATTCTGTCGATCATCCGTCATTTTCTGCTCCGAAGTTGTCGTTTTACTGTCACGACCTTGGCACAGTACCGACAGAATCGCAAGCCGTTTTTGTCGGTCAGCCGACCGATCTTGACGGTACACCGTCAGAAGTTGTCGTTTCGGATTCAGGAATTTCAAACGGTTAAGGGGTTCCCCTTTCTTATACATAAATATCAAGCTTATCTTCGCACCGCCGCAGCGCGACCCAGCACGCTGGCGGAGGTGGTGCGTGGATTCGCCCTTCAATACGAGGGCGTTCGCTGATCCTCCAATCGAATTGATTAAGCGATGAGCATTTATTCCAAAGGCGTTTCCCACCTTGCACGCCACCCTTCGATGGTTCACACACCGCAGTGCTATGAAGCAATCAGTTTTGAGGGGCATTCAGGAAAGCGTCCGAGACCCAAAGCGTCGTCGTAACCCAAAATCGAACGGGAACAGGGGCAGGAGGGGCAAACCGACCTGTCGGCTACCTCGCCCTGGCCGAGACATCAACATCGCGCGTAAAAGCCATTTGTCGCATTCCCTGAAATCTACTCCCGCTCCGCAACCACAGCCGTCTCGCCGCGATCATCAGAAATCAAAGGAATTCTGCGGCCTCGCGCGCGCATTATTGTGTGCAAGCCTTGACAACTGCGGCTCCCAACCACGTCAGGAGGCTGTAACCCGCACTCAGCCTATTGCGCAGCGTGTTGAACCGTGATAGTATCCTTAATAAGGGTTAAGGATTGACCCTCATCACATCACGGAGGATTCTATGCCGCGTAAACGCACACCAGACCAACCCACCACCGAAGCCGAAACCACCACAAACACCGCCGTTGCCGAACCGGTCACGGAACAGCCAAGCGAGCAAAAACCGACCTTTGTCGAACGCCTTGGTGAACGCAATAGCCGGATCACTGCACCCGATCCCTTTGGCATCGCCAGCGACTACGCCGCCGGCGTCCGGCTGTTCGAGAGCCGTCAGGACCGGCTCATGGCGATCAAGTTCGACGAGAAGCCCAGCCAGGAAGTGATCGACAAGCTGAAGGATTCTCAGTTTCGCTGGAACCCCAGGGATAAAGTGTGGGTTCATCCCATCCGGGCCGAATCCGCTCGCACCACCCGGATTGAAGCCGAACGGCTCTATCAGGAAGTCCGCCAAATGATCCGGCAGGACAAGGGGATCGAATCCGGGCAGGAAGTCCCGTTCTGAACCCTCGCTGAGATCGGCGTCCCATGACCGTACCTCCCACAATGTTCTTTCATGACCTCGGCCCGCAGGCCCAGATGATGTCGAAAAACTGCTCCGACGAGCGCGTCGCGATGATTTTGCAATATGTCGCTCTAGGTTCCATGATCCTGATGACTGGACTCGCTGCGAGCCAGGTCTTGAAAGAGGCGTTCGGGTCTGATCGTGACCCAGGGCGTGGCCGGTCGAGGTGAGCCATGCCAAGCAAACCCCGCATTGACCAAACAGTTCAATCGCCACGGGATGTACAGCAAGGCAGATGGGATTCGCTTACGACTAAGGGCCAACCGCACCCCTTGAGTCCGCCGATTGATCGGGAACGCCTCACCGTTTCGCGTTCCCGACTATGAAGAAGAAACCGCCCTTCTGGCAACAACCCTCTCTATTTCCACTGAATCCGGTCGATTCACCTGAACCGCAAAAACAGGTATCTTATCCAACTGAAGGAGACACAAATGCAATACAAGACCATCGTTCTGGAACTGCTGAAACAGCAGACGGAGTTTTACGACCTGCTACGGATAACGCGGCGGTTGCTGCCGACACTGGAGGTCTGCGCCCAGCAACTGAAGGACAACCACGAAGGCTGGAAACAAACCCTCTCCCAAGCGAAGCCGGACAGCGACCCGAGCCAGATCAACAGCCAGGCCCTGGAACTGGCCCTCAAGGAAATGGAAAATCGTTTGCTCTCCTTGTCTCCACAGGACGACGGGGAACTTCCGACCCTCGACAACGCAATGGCATATCTCGTGGGTCGCACGTCGATCAACTGAACCGCTCACGCGGCCAGCGCAGCCTCTTCGACGCTATCCCTGACGAACCCGCGACAGGTCCATCGCACGCGCCAGCAGACAGCATCAGAGAGGCAAGTCCGCCGCAAATCACGACCGGCCCAATCGCCGCGACCACGGAGCCAAATACTCCGGCACAGTCCGCACCCGCGATCACTGGAACCATCGCCAGCGGCGAAAAGGCAAAAGCGCGGGACATCATCGCCGCCATCCGCACTCTGAAAGCCATCGAGCAAGAAAAGCGGCTCGCGACTCCCGAGGAAAAACAGGTGCTTGCCCGTTTCGGCGGCTTTGGTGCCGTAGCCCTCTCCATCTTTCCCGAACCCGTCAGCGGCCGATTCAAGGACGCAAGCTGGCAGGCACTGGGGCAGGAACTCAAGTCACTCCTGACCCCAGACGAATACGACAGCGCGAAGCGCACGACCTTCAACGCCTTCTATACGTCGCCGACCGTCATCACGACGATTCACGATGCCATCGCCCGTTTAGGCGTGCCCGCGAACGCGACCATTCTGGAACCGGGATGTGGCACCGGCAATTTCATGGGGCATGGCCATACGGGAGCGCGATTCATCGGCGTGGAAATGGATTCCATCTCGGGGCGGATTGCGAAAGCGATCCACCCCGGCCAGGACATCCGCATCGAAAACTTCCGCGACACACGCTTGCCTGAAAATCGAATTGATGCTGTGGTCGGCAACGTGCCGTTCGCCGACCTAAAGCTCGACTACCGGGGCCAGAAACTCTCCCTGCATGATTACTTCTTCGCCAAATCCATCGACGCCCTGAAGCCGGGTGGAGTGATGGCACTGGTGACCACCCACTTCACCCTCGACAAACAGAACGCCGCGATCCGCGAGTACCTCGCAGGTGAGGCGGACTTTGTGGGAGCCATTCGCTTACCGTCCGATGCGTTCAAGCGGGAGGGAACCGCCGTGGTGACCGACATCGTGTTTCTTCGCAAGCGGGCACCGGGAGTGCCAGCCAATCATGTTGACAACGATTGGTTTGGCGTTGCCCCGCTTACGGTCGATGGCGCAGAGGTGACTGTCAACCGCTACTTCCTGAACCATCCCGAGATGGTCCTTGGAGAATGGTCCCGCAAAGACACGCTCTATGGAGGCGAAGGATTCAGCGTCAAAAGCAACGGCGACTTAGCCGGACAACTCCGGCAAGCCATTGAACGACTTCCGAAATTCGAGGCGATGCAGGCAACGGCTATCGAAGCGGAAACGGCACCGGCCTTTGTCCCACCGCCGCCGCAGCGACACATCGACGAAAGCAGCTTCTTCGTCGGCGATGACCGGATTGTGTACCAGTCGCAAGGCGGACAAGGGGTGCCTGTGGTTTATGGCGGCACAACGCTGAGGTCCGATGGATCGCTCGTCGGCAGACGCCTCTCGGCACTCGTTGGCCTGCGTGACCGTGCCCGCCGCGTGCTGCAATCCCAGAACGAAGGCTGGCCTGAGACCAACCGCCGCGACGCGAGGGGTGATCTTAACCGGGCTTATGACCAGTTTGTCGCCACTTACGGCCCGATCAACAAAACGACGTTCGGTGAAACCTCCGACGGCAACATTATCCGCCGGATGCCCAACCTTGTGAAATTCAAGGAAGACCCGGACGCAATGCTCGTCATGTCCCTGGAGGATTACGACGAAGTGACGGGCAAGGCGACCAAAGCCGCGATCATGGTCAAGGACGTGGTCGGCAAAACGCCGCCCGTTACCCAGGTGAGAAGCGCCGAGGAAGGGTTGCTCGTTTCCCTGAACCAACGCGGCACGGTGGACCTACCGTATATCGCCACCCTTTACGGCAAGCCCGAAGCGCAAGTTATCGAAGAGTTGGGCGACCTGATCTTTCATGACCCTGAATCGAAGAGCTGGCAGACCGCCGATGCGTACCTTTCCGGCAACGTCCGCGACAAGCTCGTGACCGCCGAGCGGGCTGGCCCCGAATATGCCCGCAATGTCAGTGCCCTACGTCAAGTGCAGCCGGAAGACGTGCTGCCCGGCGACATCGACGCCAATCTCGGCGCACCGTGGATACCTGAACGCGACATCAATGCGTTTGCAGCCGCATTATTCCACGTCGATCCCTCTGCGGTCCCCGTCGCCCACCTGAAAAAAGATGCCGTCTGGAGCCTCGATGCCGACTACGCGGCCAAGGCGTCCGTGGCGGCTACGTCCGAATACGGCACGCCGCGAGCCAACGGCACCTGGCTGCTCGACCTGGCCCTCAACATGAAGTCGCCGACGATCTATGACACCATCGACCACGGCGACCGCGAGGAGCGGGTCGTCAACCAGGAAGATACGATGGCCGCGAGGGAGAAGCAGAAGCTCATCAAGGAGCGTTTTCGTTCGTGGGTGTTCTCCGATCCCGACCGCACCGAGCGCCTCGTGCGGATCTACAACGACACTTACAACAACTTGCGTCCCCGCCTGTTCGACGGTTCGCACCTCGATTTTCCGGGGATGAATCAATCTCTTACGCTTCGGCCCCACCAGAACGATGCCGTCTGGCGCGGCATGAGTTCCGGCAACACGCTGCTGGCCCACACCGTCGGCGCGGGCAAGACCTTCACGATGGCCGCGACCGGCATGAAGATGAAGCAAGCCGGTCTTATCAAGAAGCCTATGTTCGTTGTCCCCAACCACCTGCTGGAGCAATTCTCCCGCGAGTTCATGCAGCTTTATCCCAATGCAAAGCTACTCGTCGCCGCGAAGGAAGACCTGACGAAGGACCGCCGCAAATTTCTGACCGCCAAAATCGCCAGCGGCGAATGGGACGGCATCATCGTGACGCATAGCAGCTTCGAGCGGATCGGCATGTCACAGGACTATCAGGAGAAATTCCTCCTTGAGCAGATCGCCGAATATGACGAGTTGCTGCGCGAGCACGCGGGTGCCAGGGGAGCCAACCGTAATCTCATCAAGACTATCGAGAAGCAAAAGGCGGCGCGGGCGGAACGCCTCAAGAACCTGCTCGCCGAGAAGAAGAAGGATGACGGGCTGGTATTCGATGAACTTGGGGTCGATCACGTCTTCATCGACGAAGCCCATTATTTCAAGAACCTGGAGACGCCGACCAAGATGGAGCGGGTCGCAGGCATCCAGACCGGCGGCAGTGAGCGGGCATTCGACGTGTACATGAAAGCCCGTTACCTCGACGAGCAGCACGCCGGGCACGGGGTGACGTTCGCCACCGGCACGCCGATCAGCAATACGATGGTCGAGATGTACACGATGCAGCGTTTCCTCGACCCAGAGGGACTCAAGAGCCGGGGGCTTGAACATTTCGACGCCTGGGCAGCCACCTTCGGCGAAGTCGTCGATACGATGGAAATCTCACCCGACGGCGCTGGCCTGCGTCCGCGCAGCCGGTTTGCCCGCTTCACCAACCTGCCCGAACTCCAACAAATGTTCCGAGCCTTCTCGGACGTGCAGACCGCCGAGATGCTGAACCTGCCGCGACCCCGCCTGCAAGGCGGAAAGCCCACCGTCGTTGCCTGCCCGATGTCCGACGAGCAGCAGGATCTCCAGCAGGAACTCGTGGAACGCTACGAACGCCTGCGGTCGCAAAAGGTGGACCCCCGCGTCGATAATGCATTGTCCATCACCACCGATGGTCGCAAGCTGGCGACCGATGCCCGGATGCTTTCGGCCACAGCGCCCGATTTCCCGGAATCGAAGGTCAACCGCCTCGTTGAGAACGTCGTGGACGTTTGGATGAAATCCGCCGCGACACGCGGCACGCAAATGATCTTCGCCGACATGGGTGTGAACCGTACCCCGTGGGGGTATTCGCCCTACAGTGAAATTATCGACAAACTAATCGCCGCCGGTGTTCCGGCCGAGCAGATCGCCGCCATCGGCGACGCCGAATCCGACGCCAAGAAACAGGCACTCTTCGAGAAGGTTCGCAACGGTTCCGTGCGGGTACTGATCGGCAGCACGCAGAAGATGGGCACCGGCACCAACGTCCAGAAACGCCTTGTGGCCCTGCATCACCTCGACGCTCCCTGGAAGCCAGCGGAAGTCGAGCAACGCGATGGCCGGATTCTCCGCCAGGGGAACGAAAACGCAGAGGTCGCCATTTACCGCTATGTCACCGAAGGGTCATTCGACGCCTACATGTGGCAGGCACTCGAAACCAAGGCGAGGTTTATCGGGCAGGTCATCACCGGCGACAACGCCGCGCGCCGCGCCGAGGACATTGGCGGTCAGGAACTCTCCTACGCCGAGGTGAAGGCGATTGCATCGGGCAACCCGGCAGTTTTGACGCTCGCCGAGGCTGACGCCGAACTGCAACGGCTTACCTTGCTGAAGAAGAACCATCTCGACGAACAATACGTCGCCCGCCGCAGTGTTCGCGATTTACCGGCCATGATTGCGGGCCTATCCGGTCGCTTGACGAACCTCACGACCGATCATGCCACCGCCGACGCTCATGCAGACGACCCGATCACTGTCGGCAATCGCACCTGGCCACGCGAGGACTTGCCCGCCATTCTCGGCGGCAAGCTCGATACCTTGCCCCTGAGCGTACGCGAGACGACCCGCGTGCCCCTTGGAATCTATCGGGGCCTGCGATTCGGGATTGTTCTCAATCCCCAGTTTCCGCCCGACGTGTACCTTGAAGGTGCGGTCACTCGCCAATCGAGTCTATCACGCGAACATCAGGGGCCGCGTGCCGTCCTGAATAATCTGGAGCGCCTCGCCAACGCCTACGGCTCCGAATCTGTTCGAGTGCGGCAAGACCTTACCATCGCCGAATCCCAGCTTCGCGACTATCAGGCACGACTGGGCAAGCCCTTCACGCACGATGCCTATCTTGCGGAACTGACCAGCCTGCGCGACCAGCTCAAAGCGGGGCTCTCGGCCAACACTGGGAATCAGCCGGACAAAGCGGAGGGGCCAAGTGCTTCTGAGCTTGCCGAGAAAATCAAGTCACTCAAGGCTGCCAACAGCATCGAAGCCACGCCGCAGCGTACCCGGCAGAAACACTCTACCGCCGAGGAACCCATCACCGCCCGCATCCGCAGGCTGACGGGATCGGCTTCTGACTCTGGCACGTCGGCGATTCCGGGGGGCATAGCTTCGAGTAGGAATACTTCAGGGCCATCGAAGTCCAATAGCCCGATAGCAACTGAACACTCCAAGCCGTCCGTCCACGCGAACGGGCAGACAGGAGCGACACAGGAATCATCCGCGAAACCGATGACGTTCCAGGAACGACTTGCAATTGAACGGCAACACAAAGGCCGTGAGCCAATCTTGAGCTGAATTCGGGTGACGGCACCCTACTCCCATTCTGACAAACTGAAAAAACAAAACCCCCGCTCGGAATCCACCTCTGGCTCTGGTGAATGGTGGGGAAGGCATCACCTCTGCCTCTGTCGCATTTCGTCGCGGGGGCGCGGGGCTTGTGAACCCCCGCGACGAAACACTCCGACGGCGACGGTGAATGAAACCCACCAGCAAAAAATGCGTTGCACGCAAGGCTGGGGGCAAATCAGCCACACCATTGAATTTGGCCACGGATCAGGAAGAAATGGCTCTTGCATCCGACCTGCCGCCACACCGACGGCGAGAGTGTCGGGATACCCTTGGCATCAACGCTGACCGTCCAACGCGGCCGCGCATCGGCAAGCAGACCCATCTGCAAAACCTCACCGCAGCCACATGGGCATATCATGGCGACGGACCACATATGTTCCCCCTCCCCCATGATGTAGAGGATTCGCTTTACCGGATGCTCGGGCAGTTCCTCGACCCGAACGGTACGGTAAGACGGCGATCGCCAGGCCGACCATTTGGCGGAACACCAGCCCGCGAATTTGCTCCATTGCCGAATGATGAACCGCATCATGACGCCTCACTATCGCTCAGGATGGGCATATTGAGCAACGGCGTCATATCGCCACGCCCAACGTGTTTCGCCAAACGCGCACAGGCGACCCCGTCCGGCTTCGGGTAGGTTTGCATCTGCGTCAGGCTGATGGAGGTCCAGGCGTAGTCGCTGTTTGGGTCATCGCGGAATGGATGCAACCGAGCCAGAAACTCGTTCACAGCAAGACTGGCGAAGAACATGTTGACGCTGATCACCGCCGGGCGTTCCTCCCGGATTCCACGGATGTAGCCGACCTTGAGCCGCTGTTCGTACTCCGCGGGATTTGTCCGGCGAAGGGCTTCCGCCTCTATTTCATCGGGCGTGATAACGCCTCGGCTTATCAGGCTGGAACCTCCCGGCTGGAGATATTGGGCTCCACCGCAGACCTGCGAGACACCGCCAACGCCGTCCGCCTCCAGCCGAACGCCGACATCTATATACGGAAGGCAATAAAAGGCCGCGAGCCGGTTAAGCAGGTTGCGTCCTTCAGCACCATCCATGCAGCCAAAGACGACATCGCACCCGGCAACCAGCCGTACCACTTCCTTATCCACAAGGTTGCGTTGCACGGGCACTACGTCACATTCCAGACCGGTCTCCAGGATAGCGCGGCGCATGACTTCGACCTTCGGTCGCTTGGCCTTTACGTCATCCATCGTGGCATGCAGGATTCGGTTGAGGTTCTTTTCCTCCACAACGTCGGGATCAACGAGGACAATCCGCGCAATCCCCAGTCGTACCAACTGCTCGATGAGGGGGCTACCGGTACCCGAGCAACCGATGACGGCGGCGGAAAGTTGCCGCAGCCGAGCCGTGGTGCCTTGCCCGAAAATCTGTGAGTGCCGTTGGGTGAAGCCGGGTAACGGTGTCGATGATGCTTTCGGCCAGAAGAGAAAATCGTCACCCGCCACGGCCACGGAATGCAATGGGTCAAACTGGCCGTGTCCAGAAACGCACCGTCCGAAGACTTCGCCGTCGGGCAACATCACGCAGCTTGCATGGGGCCGTTCGCCATCGAACCAACCATACACGGAAGCAAACAGACTGCGGTCGGAGGCATCATCGACCTCCGAGAAGAAACGCCAATCACCCCGGTGGCTGTGAATTTTGACCACGGCCAGCCCGCGCCGCATGGCCACCGGCATGTGCGGGAGCAATAGCGAAGTTGGCCACGATACCCGAAGCGGTGTTCTCTCGGTGCAGGCTTCATAGGGAATCGGGATGACCTGATGCGAACAAAGCACATGCTGGCCTTCGCCTGCGAGACGCCCGCAGAGAATAACCGCGACCGCCTCCTTGCCGTCAGGCGGGAAAAGATGCGAACGGAGTTCAAGGTAATGCTTGCCGGAAAGCCGCAGGGAAATCTTCATGCTGCCACCTTTGGAAGTTCGCGCAGCAGCCAATGGTCGACGAGATGGAAATGGGTGGCGATGTTGTCGAGATCGGGCCGCCAGGGATTCTCCCCTGTGCGGTGCCGCGACCATTGCTGCCATTCCTTGCCATCGAACTGGCGGGGCGTGAGGTTGTTGATGCCCTTGCCGCTGGTAAGGGCAAGCTGCGGGTAAAAGTAAACCATGTCGATCTGGCTATCGGGGTACGACGCTGGAAGGATCAACCCCGCCCATGCAGACGAATGGTTGTAACCGGGAGGCACTGGCCAGTTCTGGACAACCAGCCAGTGCGCGTCCCCGTCCTTGACGGTTTCCCAGGGCCGCCCAAGGGCTTCGAGGAATTCCAAGTCCTCCTCGGGCAGTTGAAACGCACGCCGCATGAATCAACCCTCCGTCTGGTCGAGGGGAAGCGTCATGAACCGCTCGACGCCTGGGCAGGTGAAGTCGACCACATCGTCAAGGCCGATGGACTTCACATGTCCCCCGTGCATCTTCTGGGAAATCGAAAACTTCTCCGGCGGCACCTTGCCCGCAAGTTTGAGAAGTTCCCGACCGGTCATGTGGGCCACATGGACGGTGTATTTCACCTTGTCGATGCGGATGATGTAGGACCGCGCCCGGGGCGGGCACTCGTTGCGCTTGCCCCATTCCTCGATTTCGACCACTTCCAGGAGGTCCTCAACGAGTTCCTCCAGATGTTCGACCTTCTCGGCCAGCTCAGCCACCGTCGGTTCATGCTCTTTGCTCATTGCTTCTTTCTCCTTGCAAAACAGGTTGTGTCACGTACAATGTGACGGACTCGTCAACTAGCAGGCCAACAAAAACGGCCTGCTGGCCGTCATGTAAAAGTTTACGGAGTCGTCACATTGGAGTCAAGAGGAACATGCCAGAATCATTTGGAGATCGCTTACGTCGCATCCGCGAAGAGAAGCGGATGAACCAAGCCGACCTGGCGGCAAGGACGGGGTTTCAGCCTTCCGCGATTTCGCATTTCGAGTCGGGAAGGCGCGCCCCGTCGTTTGATAACTTGAAGAAACTCGCCGACGCCTTGGCCGTCACCATCGACTTCTTGCTTGGCCGCGAAACGGTGCCGACGACCGCTGGGCCGGTTGCCGAAAAGCTCTTCCGCAACTTTGAGAAGATGACGGCCGAAGACCAGGACGACCTTGCCAAGTTCGCCGCCATGCTGGCGGAAAAGAACCGCCTCCGCCAGGAGGATAAATAGGCCATGTCAGACAAACTCGCTCGCGCGGAGGCCGAGCACGCAGCCGTGCAGGTCGTGAAAGACTGCGGTTTTACCGCGTTCCCGATCTGTCCCTTTGAAATCGCGAAGAAGCACGACATCCATGTCGAGGCAAAGCAATCAAGCAAACCGGGCGTTTCCGGGTTTCTGCTGCGCGTCGGGAATGTCTTCGGAATCCGGTATGCCCAGCACATTCAGAACGAAGGCTTCATGCGATTCACGGTGGCGCATGAACTTGGCCATTACTTCTTGCCCGGCCACCCCGAGAAGCTGTTCCCGAACGGCGACGGGCTCCACGAGTCTAAGAGCGGTTTCATCTCCGGCGATCCCTTGGAGCGACAGGCTGACTGTTTCGCAGGTGCCTTGCTCATGCCAGACATTTTGTTCCGCAAGGCCGTAGACAGCGCGGGCACCGGGTTTTCGGCAATCGAGAAGCTGGCGAAGCAATGCAAGACTTCGATTACATCGACGGCCATCCGGTTCACCCAGTTCACCGACGAGGCGGTTGCCGTCATCGTGAGCAGCGGACAGCACATCGACTATTGCTTCATGTCGGATCGCATCCGCGACCTTGATGGCATCACCTGGATCAAGAAAGGCGATCCACTGCCGAGCGGCACGACGCTGGATTTCAACGGTGACCCATCAAACATCGAAGAGGCACGGCAAGAAGAAGGAACATGCTTCCTGGACGATTGGTTTGACGGAGCGCCGCAGGTTGAAGTCAACGAAGATGTGGTCGGGCTGGGCAGCTACGGAAAGACCTTGACCGTTCTCTTCACAGAGGAAGACCTGGAAGATGACGACGAGGATGAAGACGATTGACTTCTCCCATGAGAAACGGCAACTAGCAAGGGTATTGGAATTCCAAACGGGCGAGCACATGGCGACACTTGAATCGATCACACGCGGCGCGGCAGTGAGAGGCATCCTCCCGGAGGGCCTTGTCACGATCAGCGACGTGCGCTGGATCGGGACCGTTGCCATCGAAGTCACCTACAAGGACAGCAACGGGCGACTCGGCAACGAGTTGCTTTACCGCGACCGCGAACCGACGCTTGAAATCGTAGAGGCGGGCCGACCCTGGAGCTTCGACGGCGATAGTGCGTTGTTCCGGCTGCTTTCCGAAGCGAACCGCATTCGCCTTGCCTACCTGTTCGATCCGTTGCTCGCCGTTCACACGTCGCTCGTTGAGCCGCTGCCGCACCAAATCACCGCTGTGTACAGCGAGATGCTTTCCCGGCAACCGCTCCGGTTCCTGCTGGCGGACGATCCGGGTGCAGGCAAGACGATCATGACCGGCCTTTTCATCCGCGAGCTGGTCGCCCGTGGCGACCTTCAGCGATGCCTCATCGTTTGCCCCGGCAATCTCGTCGAGCAGTGGCAGGACGAACTCGACAGCAAGTTCCACTTGCCGTTCGAGATCATGACCAACGATGCACTAGAAGCCGCCAGAACCGGCAACTGGTTCAACGAAGTTAACCTTGCCATTTGCCGCCTCGACACATTGAGCAGGAACGAAGATGCTCAGGCCAAAATCCAGCAGACCGACTGGGATCTGATCGTCTGCGACGAAGCCCACAAGCTGAGCGCCACGTATTTCGGCAACGAGGTCAAGTACACGAAGCGCTACCGTCTCGGCCAGTTGCTCTCAACCTTGACCCGGCACTTCCTGCTGCTGACCGCCACGCCACACAACGGCAAGGAGGCGGACTTCCAGCTATTCATGGCCTTGCTTGATGGCGACCGCTTCGAGGGCAAATTCCGCGACGGGGTTCACGTTTCCGACTCAGGCGACATGATGCGTCGGCTGGTCAAGGAACAGCTACTCAAGTTCGACGGTACGCCGCTCTTCCCAGAGCGGAGGGCATACACGGTCAACTACGCCCTTTCGGACGGGGAAGCCGAACTCTACAAGGAAGTCACCGACTACGTCCGCGAGGAGTTCAACCGAGCCGAGGCCCTTGAAAACGAAGGTCGAAAGGGAACAGTCGGCTTCGCCCTCACCATCTTGCAACGCCGCTTGGCATCGTCGCCCGAGGCGATTTACCAATCCTTGAAGCGCCGACGTGAACGCCTTGAAAAGCGGCTTCGCGAGGAGCAATTGCTGAAGCGGGGAGCGGACATCGGCCTCGATTTGAATGTCGGCCTTCCGGCACTGTCCGCTGACGACATCGAAGACCTCGACGACGCACCGGACGCCGAGCTTGAAGATACCGAGGAAAAGGTCGTTGATCAGGCATCCGCAGCCCGCACCATCACCGAGCTTCGCGCCGAAATCGACCAGTTGACGGGACTGGTGCGGACCGCGCTTCGCGTCCGGCAATCCGGCACCGACCGCAAATGGGACGAGCTTTCACGGCTACTCCAGAACAACACCGAGATGTTCGGGGCCGACGGGCATCGCCGCAAGCTTGTCATCTTCTCGGAGCATCGCGACACGCTGAATTACCTCACCGAGAGGATTCGGGCATTGCTCGGGCGACCGGAAGCCGTCGTCATCATTCATGGTGGAGTGGGGCGAGAGGAACGACGCAAGGCCGAGGAATCGTTCAAGCACGACAAGGAAGTCGAAATCTTGGTTGCGACCGACGCCGCCGGGGAAGGCATCAATCTGCAACGTGCCCACCTGATGGTGAACTACGATCTACCCTGGAATCCGAATCGCCTGGAACAACGTTTCGGCCGCATTCACCGCATCGGGCAGACGGAAGTCTGTCACCTGTGGAACCTCGTCGCCAAGGATACCCGCGAGGGCGAAGTCTATCACCGGCTGCTTGAGAAACTGGATGAAGAGCGAAAGGCCCTGGGGGGCCAGGTATTCGACGTGCTGGGCCAACTGACCTTCGAGGATCGCCCGCTTCGGGAACTCCTGCTTGAAGCCATCCGCTACGGCGACAAAGCCGAAGTGAAGGCCCGCCTGTTCCAGGTCGTCGATCAAGCTCTCGACCGCGAACACCTGCGGGAACTTGTTGAGGGGCGGGCGCTCACGCACGACTCGATGGACGTTACCCGTGTCCGGCAAATCCGCGAGGAGATGGAACGCGCCGACGCCCGGAGGCTGCAACCGCACTTTATCGCCGCGTTCTTCCTGGAAGCCTTCAAGCTGCTCGGCGGAACGATCCACGAGCGGGAACCAAACCGCTATGAGATCAAGCATGTGCCTGCCGTTGTCCGCAACCGCGACCGGGAGATTGGCCGGGGCCAAGCCGTCTTGCAGCGTTACGAGCGGATCACCTTCGACAAGACGCT
Source organism: Fuerstiella sp. (assembly GCA_022843805.1). GTDB lineage: Bacteria > Planctomycetota > Planctomycetia > Planctomycetales > Planctomycetaceae > F1-80-MAGs062. The sequence continues at coordinate 25,168 of JALHMY010000011.1, read as the reverse complement.
TATCAGCATTCCGGGCAAGACCCTCGCGGCTTTCGTCTGCCCAGGGCATCCGCTACTTGATGCAACACTCGACCTTGTTATCGAGCGGCACAGAGACCTCTTGAAACGCGGTGCCATTCTGGTTGATGACACTGACGAAGGCGACCAGCCCAGATCGCTGCTCTATCTGGAACATGCCATTCAGGACGCCCGCACCGACCGAGCCGGGAACCGGCGCGTTGTATCCAAGCGGATGCAGTTCGTCGAAGTCGGGCCGACCGGCGAAGCGAAGAATGCGGGACCGGCACCGTATCTGGACTACCGGCCTATGACCGAGGCGGAAGCCATTGCCCTAGCGAAGTTCGACGCACCGAACTGGCTTCGCCAGGATTTGGAAACGCTGGCGATGGAACATGCTGCCATTCACCTTGTTCCACATCACTTGGACGAACTACGCAAACGCAAAGAAGAAGGGATCGAAAAGACCAAAGCGGCGGTGCAGGACCGCCTCACCAAGGAAATCAATTACTGGGATCACCGCGCCGCACAACTCAAGGATCAGGAACTGGCTGGCAAAACTAATGCGAAGCTCAATTCCGGGCTGGCCCGGCAACGGGCCGATGACCTCACTGGCCGACTTCAAAAGCGACTGATGGAACTTGAGCAGGAGCGCAAGCTCTCGGCATTACCACCGGTTATTCTCGGCGGGGCGATGATCGTTCCCGTGGGACTTCTGCGAAGGCTTGGCGGTACGTCGGACACCACGCTGCCGATGTTTGCCATCGACACCGAACGATCCGAGCTAATGGCGATGGAAGCGGTAATGGCAGCAGAGCGGAAGCTGGGTTACGCCCCGCGAGACGTGAGCGACCAGAATCTTGGCTACGACATCGAATCGGCCATCACCGGCACGGGGCTGCTCCGGTTCATCGAAGTGAAAGGGCGGGGCAAGGGAGCGAAGACCCTCACCATCACCAAGAACGAAATCCTCACCGGCCTCAACAAGCCCCACGAGTTCATCCTGGCCATCGTCGTCATCGACCAGGACACGACCGTGGTTCGGTACTGCCGCACCCCCTTCGAGAAGGAGCCGGACTTCAAGGCGACCAGCGTCAACTACGACCTAGATAAACTGCTGGCCCAGGCCAAGGAGCCAGCATGAGCAAAGCACCCAAGAAGGGCACGAAGCAGGGCATTGCCCGGCAAGCCGTCACGAATCTACCGTCGCCAGCCGACTTCGATGAAGTCCTTGGGTTGATCGACGCCGCACGGACACGCGCCGTCGCCGCCGTCAACACGACGCTGATCGAGCTTTACTGGAGCATCGGCGAGTACATCAGCCGCAAGATTGAATCGGCGGCCTGGGGCGAAGGCGTGGTCGAGCAACTGGCGGTCCACATCGCCCGAACGCATCCCGGCCTGCGAGGATATACCCGCGCCAACCTCTTCCGGATGCGGCAGTTCTATGAGACCTACGGGGGAGACGAAAAAGTCGCAGCACTGCTGCGACAATTGCCCTGGACCCACAATCTACTCATCCTGGCCAAGTCGAAGCGGGCCGAGGAGCGCGAGTTCTACCTCCGCATGGCGACTACCGAGCAGTGGTCGAGCCGGGAACTGGAACGCCAGATATCCCCGCGGTATGAGTCCGCAACGCCCCTCCCGATCTTGGGCAGACGATCTTGGGCGTTCTTTTTCCCGACTTTGACTTCGTCCACGTCGCGGCCCGCGGGGCGGATTTCTCCGTCGATGCGTCGGACGGCCGCCGGGTGCGCGGTGTTGATTGTCGCCGAATCTTTCCCCGCTTTTTTTTCCAGCTATGTTCAATATGTGCCGCCGCGTCGAAATACACCGCAGTTGCAATGCACGAGACGTGACCGGCAAGCGTCCCTGACAAGGGTACTGAATCACAGCAACAGTGAATTGGGTGACGTGGGCATTCAGCTTGGCATAAATCGTCTAGTGCATGGATTATTCCGCGACTTTCGCCTTAGCTCTCAATGCCGGATAGCACTGCGTGTAGATCCAATCCTGCTTCTTCGCAGGTACGTGACACGATCGGCAGTCTGTTGTGTAGCTGTCGGCAACCTGCTTGGTCCGATCGTTTCCTTCAAACAAGCCCCATCCCCAGCCGTCGCCCCAGAGTTCGTTCTCTGGAAACCGCCCCTTCGAATCCTTGATCATCACGAACCAGACTTTGATGTCCGCACCGTAGGCCGCCTCTCCTGTAGTGAGCTTCGAGTTGCTGGTCGAGCGGACCTCTTTGACTAACACCGCGCCATCGGGGAACTTGCCATCTTTTCGAAATGCGGCCAGATCCTCCGGACGGGTGTAGGTGCCGTGCAACTCGTTGACTGGCTGATCCGGTTTTGGAGCGACTGACACCGTCCCTAGGTGAACGAACTCCGTCTCGAAGTCGCCAGGCAACGAGATGCCCCCCGATGCATCGACGTACTTCGAGAACACCTTGGGCTTGGATTGCTGAGCACAAAGCTCCCTGATGGTCCAAGCGCTTGAGACAGCAGCAAGGGCGATAGCAATGATGCCTATTCGCACAAGCCAAGATTTAGTTTGACGCGGTTCACGATCGCTGGATTCTTTCATAGCAACACTCCTGAGGTACGTAAGAATTGAGGCCTTAAGACTTGGGTCGCGAATCCGGACCCTAGGAATGTTACTTGTTGATGGTCACAATGCCCTGCGGACGGGATCGGAAATAGATTCCGTCAGGTCCCAGATGTCGCGAATGACTTATCGAAGGAAGTCCATTCTGATCGATCTTTAGGCTGTGAAGGATGTTTCCTTCCTCGCTCTTGTTCTCGTCAGTCTGATTGATGCGCTGACACATGACATACAGGCTCGTCTCTTCCGGGTTCAAGTTGCACTGAAAGGCCGTACTGCCAGGCTGCTCAAAGTTGCGGTTGTTCTTGAATGACTCACCAGGCTTTGGCAGCTCAAGCACTCCGATCTCCACTGGCTTTTCCGCGTGTTCGCCGGAGATATCGTACGTTGTAACCGTCGCGGCCTTTTGCCCAAGCTCCGGCCGAGGCAGATTGTTGACGGTATACAGCCGCGTTCCTGCTTTGTTGGGCAGCACCCAGCAGATGTCTTGACCGCTGTTAGCGACAGACCCCTTGAAGTGCAGCTCACCCTCCGCGGTGAAGCGGTATACACCGACTTCGTTCCTGGTGACGAAGCCCACGTAGAGCAGCGGTTGTTTGGGGTGCGTCCAGATTCCGAGAGGCATTGAGGGGACGCCATCCATCCCTTTGTATTTGTAGGTGGCGTTAGTTTCCGGGAGTTGCAGGCGGGCCTTCTCTGTCAGGAGACTCCCCTGACCAACCTTAAAGACATGCAACTGCCCCTGTACGCTCGGCTTGAGTCCTGCGAGAAACGAACGTTTGTTATCGCCATCGAAGTCGACATCGACCTGAAAGTCACATCCGAACGCGATCGCCGGATCCGTCTGTGATACATGGATCTGAGTCGGCTTCTGTGACCCTTCAACCTCAATCTTCGATACCTTATGCAGCGAGCCATCTTCCTCAATGACGAACGACACATAGCTGGCCTTCGCCTTACCACGCAGTTCTTCGATCTGGTGATAGTCTTCATTACGGTTAGAGACCAGCAATGTACGGCCACTGACAGACAAGCTGTTTGGAGCAACCCCGTATGACGAAAATGGCGATCCTTTCACGTGTTTCAATGAGCCGTCATCGTGAATCGTAAACGCGGCAATCGTGTTGCTGTGGGTGTTCACTGAGAACAGATATTTACCATTCTGACTTACAACTAGCGGTGTATCGTTGTCATGAGGTCCCAGCTTTCCATGAGTATCGTTGTTCACTCCAGTTCCAGCCGTGTAGTACGGATTTCCTGGCAGCGGCGAGAGTGTTCCGTTGTCGTGCCGAACGTAGCCCAACACAGCGTTTCGCCCTTCACGAATGTCGTTCGCCTGGATGTAGAGATAACGTCCCTCTTCGGCATGCAGAGTAGCAACTGAGTGTACTACTAACGATAAAGCACAGACGGCGAGTCGAAACAGGAACTGAGACGGTAGCGGGAAGATCATGCAAGGTTACTCCACATTTGGTCGCGATATGTTGGTGTTTGCGAGTAGGAAAGTTCCACTGACCCGCGCTCAACATTGATTGGTTAGAACTGCGTCGAGACGGTGCAGTGAGGCCATTCTGGGTTGTGATTTCGTTACTTCTTCGCCTTCTGCAGCACGTCATTGAGCACTGGATAGAGATCGGAGAAGACAAATTTCGTGGCATTCTTTTCGTGACAGCTGTTGCAGGAAGCGGCTCCGTTCTTGGCTGTTTCAGGCTTCAGGGGATACTTGTGCCCGAAGGAGAAGTAGGCCCAGTTGCCCGGTTCGTTTGGAAATCGCTTGCTATCCTTCACGGAGATTTCGAGACCACTAAATTCGCCTTGGAAGTAGCCTTTTCCGCTAGACTCCTCCTTTGAGCCTACAGCTACAAGTTCCTTGACGAGCACGGTTCCGTCACGGTACCCGCCCGTCTTTTCGACATGGGCGAAGCTGTCCGGGTCCATGTACGTGTTATGGAATTCCGGGAAAGGAGCTTCACCGCCATTCATGTCATTCGGCGTGACAGGCGATCCAAGGAATACCCACTTCCGGTATCCCACCGGCTGCTTTACCTTCCCATCGGCCGTGAATTCGACCCAGGTCTTTGCTCCTGTCTTCTCTTGCGCCAGCGCCTGGGGAGACTTCGCCAGCCACAGGCCCATTGCGCACACACTGACCGCGCACGACAATCCCATCAACATTCGAATGTTCATTGACTTCCTCGCTCTGGGAAATAAGAATGCTGGCGAGTGCCAGCCGATCTCTCCCAACCGGACATTCCAGCTGGTAGGCGAAATGTTACCGGCGATTCTGAAGCGGTTCTGTCGCCTAGATGACAACGCATTCGGTTTTCATCGAATATCCTGCATTCCGACGTGTGGCCGACGCGGACGTTCTCTCGGTTCCGACATCTGAACCGTTTGCGAATGTCTGTGCAGCACCACTTCCAGAAGAGACTTGATACTCTGGGCAACATAATGCAGATATTCTCAGCACTGTCCGCACCATTTGTGACTGCCTGTGGTAAAGTCAACTCGGCTATCACTCGTGATCTAAAGTCCAAGACGATCATCTATCTGCGTCGAGCGGTCGGAACAACATGGATCATCAAGCGAGGTTACGTACGGCTGGTCTACGTCGATCCCAGCGGCAGAACGCTGACTCGCCTGATCCTGGGGAAAGGAGCGATGTTTGGTGACCTGCCCTTCACGCCCGGCTTCTTCCTGCCGAATGAACAGGCAATCGCCAGCGGGATGTCTTGCGTGATCCAGGTCACGCGACAGGACTTAGAGAATGCAGCAGCAGCGTCGCCCGCCTTCGAAGCCTTGATGCTACAGACTTTCTCGTCGCAATTGCAGGCTCTTGATCGACGCCTGCAGTGGCAGCTGATCTCTCCGCTGCGTACTCGTATCGCCACGGCGCTCTACGATCTGCTCTGCTTTTCGGGTGGACGCTGTGGACATGGCCATCTCGTCGACATACGGCTTACGCACGAGGAGTTCTCCGAGTTAGTAGTGGCGACCCGGCCAGCCGTCTCCGAAGTGTTAGTAGAACTCAAGCAGCAGGGGATCATCGACTACACGCGATCTCACCTCTGCCTGCTTAGTCTGGATCGGCTACTAAGCCTAAGCGCTGCCGAATATTGATGCCCTTGTGCGTCGTTTCCTGCGGCGATCCGCGATGGTGACGTTCGCGACCACAGCTCGCTCACCTCTTCAAACGACATGAACGGTGGCTTCTCGTTCTAAGTTGCACGCGTTTTCGCCATTATCCTGCGGAGTCTGACGTGCCCTGGCAGCCTTTCGGAGTTTTTAACACCGGCTCCGACGCAGCTTTAAGGCGATTGAGAACTTGAGTAACATTGGCTCTGCTCACACCTAGAAAACGAGCGAGCGCTGCGCGGCTCTCGAACTTGTCGGTGTCCAAGAGTGACTGGTAGTAACGGGCCAATCGAAACGGGTCGCGGCTAGGCTTACCCGGGTCGTTCCGCTCCTTCTTACTTGTGGAAGGTGCATTCCAAGCAAAGAATTCGATGATTGGCTTTCGACGTAACCTGTTGATTGCGTATGCACCTAGCTCCACGAACCCGCGGTTCAAGTTGAGAACGCCTCGGGGAGGGAGACCCACGAGGCTTGAGACCGTTCCGACACCTCTCCGATTGTAGGTCTTCGGCTGGGTTCCGGTGGGGTTCCAAAATGCCTGTTGCGGCAGGGTTCCGCAACCTGTCCGACACCCCTGGACGGAACAGAGAACTATAGTGCCGGAGCGGGTTCCAAGGACGCCATTCCCAACCATATTGGAGAGGTTCCGGAATGGTGCCGACAGAGTGCGGTGAAAGGGTTTCACCTCCGGTAGGATTGTCGCTTCTGATCAGGAATTTCGGTGGGGGAGCGGTGATTCAACTCGGATCAGCCCGCAGAACCGCTTGTGCAACGACACGAAATCAATTCCGCTCAATCAATGAGACCGACGTTCCGACGATGGCCCATGAGATCATGGATGATCGTCGTCGAGTGAAATGTTTCGAAAATTTCCGACTGGAGGAGGAGTAGAACTGTTCAATTTCCCGGACGAGTTCTTCGGCCGAAAGAGCTTCCTCTCGGCCCGATGTAGGTTCGCAGGTGAAACGGATTGAGCATGGGAGAAATCATCCGCCTTGTTCGTGGAATCGAACTTACGGTTTCATTTTGGACCCAAATCGATAGACAGTTCGGCACCTAACCGCTCGGGAAGGGGAGTCGGCTCTTCGTCAGTGAAGTTGTACTCGGCGAAATTCGGCGGTGCACCGAGAAGGAATTCAAGCCATTTCTCCCGAGTTTTCACAGTGCGGAAGAGACGCTCATCAATTGTGCCGCGAATGACCGGATACAAAACGTCCAGCGTCACGTCCGAACCGTCCTTTCGAAGGCGATTCGTGAGCGATCCCAGGCGGTCGATGCGGCCGATACGCTGCTCGATCTGGGCGGGGTTCCAAACGAGGTCGTGATGGACGATCCGCCGGCAGTGCTTATGCAGATCCAATCCCTCCTGCATGACTTCATTCGCAATCAGGATCATCGGGTAAAGCGGCGTGTTGAATGCCTCACGAAGCCGCTCGCGGCTTTCGCCATCACGGGTATGTCGGGCAAATTCGCCGGTCTTAATCGGGCCGTCGAGAATCTCGAGTTGTTGGTGGGGGTCACGCTGGACGAAATACTCCAAGAATGTACGAAGCATATTCATCCACAATTGACCGGTGTCCGTTCGCCAGAACTTCGGCATGAATTCGAGAAGCACGGCCGATACCACGGGTTCCATAGACAATCCTGCCGCGAGGGCTTCCGCGAGAAGATCTGCCAAAAACGGCACCTGTTTGTAAGTAAGGTATCGTGCCAGCTGCTCTACTAACCTGACTCGCATGTTGGGGGACAGCTTCTCCAGCGATCCCGTTAACGCCTCCCAAAGTGAATCCCCGTTCCCCAGTACCATTCGTGCCACACGTTCTGAGATGTCCCATCGTGGGACTTCATCTCCCATCGAATCGCTTTCGAATTCATCTTCATCAAGGTCCAAACCAAATCGAATGTAATCAGGAGCGATGAGGTTCCGTAGCGATTCCGAAGGCGTGCCGTCGCGATTCTCTTTCATCCATGAAACGGCAGCGGCATGCTCGACGCACCGTTTGGCAACCTGATAGTCAATCCTTTCCGCAGCCGTCTTTCCGACACGCACCGTCCGAAGAAGGCTGTTTGCCTCAATCAAGATCTCGGGAAGCCGATTGAAAGCCCACGTCCCAGCAAGGATTACAGTACGACAATGGAACTCCCGTAGCGCGAGATAAAGGGCGTCTTGTGGCCGGTGGAATCTCGCCTGCAGTTGAGAATGACGCCCGCGTTGGCGCGTGGCGTCTTCTTCCCGCGTATCGAAGATCTCTTCTGCATGAGCTTCTGGATAAATCTTGCGCCAACGCTCAAGGAGCCGGCATTCCCAGATACTGTCTAGCTCCCGGCGCAATTGCTCCAGAGTCGCAATTCGAGAACAAAAAATTAGAGTCTTCTCACCCCGATCAGCGGCGTCCAGGGCGTCGCTGATGGCGTCTCGCAGTTTTGGGTGATCCTGTCCCCCGGATTCCATTTCACCGAGAATTTCCCTGAGGAGCACTCGATAGACCTCAGCCTCAACGGGAATTCCATCGCCGGCGGCGAGAATGGTCCCTTGTTGAGCGGCTGCATAGGACGAGACCATATTGATCTCAACGGCTGCTTTGTGGGTCTGCCGGTGCCGCCGGAACAGCTCGGCGATGAATCGCTCGTAGATCAGGAACGGAAGGACTTCGACGCCAGTTGCGCGGATGTCTTTGGGCAGATGTCGGCGGTAAGTCCGCTTATCTTCACGAAGGCTGCGGATCATCCATTGCCTGAAACCTGGTTCAATGGATTTCTCCTTGAGTTCCCGAAGAGATTCAATCTGTCGGAGAATTACGGCAATAGCTGGCTCATCGAGTTGGTTGGCTGCGGCTGGGTCACGGTCGTAGGCCTCACTGAACCGACCTGCGACAATAGGATCGAGTGAGGACCATGTTCGCTGGAAATCTTCGTAGTGTTGTTGGTAGTCAGCGACGTTTGCCAACAAACCTTCGACCTGCTGCTCCAAGTCATCGGGGGCTCCCTTAGCTCGCCCGAAGAGTGAGAAGATTTCCCGAAGTTCGCAGACGTCGAGCTGAAACGGCGTGGCCGTGAGAAACAGGGCTTTCCGGAATCTACGGGAAAAGACTTCCTGCATAGCCCGTGTGCGCAGCGAGCCTGGGTTCTTAAGCTTGTGGGCCTCATCGACAATGAGAAGATCAATCATCGGCATCAGTCGACCTGTCAGCACAAACCTCGCTCGATATAGTGCGTTGCGTACGGGGACTTGATTCTCAAATGCAGACAGACCGCCCTTCTCGTAGAGATCGTCGAGTCCAGCGGCGCCGCCCGCGTTCCCACGGCGAAAGGCCTGACGTAAATGTGGAGTTACTTGATCGAGACTGAAGATGTCGAGAAATCTCGCCGTTTGCACATTGATCCGTTCCTGCTCGCCGTCCCGGAATCTCGCCATGATCGCGTTTGCTGTGTGACCGTGAAGCCCTTTCCAATGGAAGTAGAGTGACAAGAGGTACGACTGTGCTCCGGAACCACGACCGCTCTGGAACATAGTGACTGGGGCAACGACGACCGGATGGTGCCGAACATTTTCTACAAATTCGGAGAGATGGCGGACTTCGACGACGTTTTCGCCAAAGTCGTACATGTGGCTCTCGCGGAAACGGGAGAATTCGGCAAACCATTTGCTGTTCAGGTCGGGGCCAGGAGTCACGACAACGAGGTGGCTGCTGCGACGCTCGTGATGCGTGACAGCAGCGATTCCAAGTGCCTCGTACGTCTTTCCCATCCCGACCTCATCCGCCAGCAGAATCCCGGGGCGGTCATCAAGCATATCGAGCGCCCGAAGCACAGTGTCTTCCTGACGCTCGACGTCGGCAGTCGGAATGCCATCTTGCTCGGCGCGAGCGCCCAGGTTCAAGAAACTACGCAGCCATTCCCGCGTTCGCTTAGTCATGAGTGGGCCTCCCGATAGAACGCTCGGATTCTTTGCATCCATGGGCGTTTTTTGTCGTCAATGTTCAGGCGACCCAAATCGGATTGGACACGTTTCGTGAATGCCGCGAGGACTTCCTCCTTCGCGGATCGATCAACCCCAGGTGGCAGTTCAAGTTCGCCTAATGCACGCAAGAGTTCGGCACCGTAAAACCAGACTTCGGATGGCTGCAGCGATTGATCGTTCGACGTGGTGTCGAGCATGCGAGCCCAGGCAGCACTAACTCCAAGTGCGCCTTCGAGCCGAAGGCGAAACGCCGACACGGACAGGTCAGGATCACGCAGATCCTCAGCCACCGCCCACCACGCACGGAACACGTCGTTCGGCCCGAATCCTTCACCAAAGAATGCAGCCAACGCATCAGCGTCTTCTCCGGTTGCCATATTTCGCTCGGCAATCTGGATCGCCCGCTCTGCGCCAATTCGACGTCCAAGAAGCATCAGAAGTTCGTTAAGTCCAATGCCAGTACCGGCTGATACTGCGGGGAGCGCGATGAGGTCAGTGACGAGGATCGGAACCGGAAACTCACGTCCCTCTACGTGAAGGACCAATTCTGCTGACGTGGGTTGCAACACGAAATCTTTGACGAGAAGCGACGGCGTTGGTGGCGCAGATGAGTGGGCAAGCTCGTTTCCGCAGTAGGTCAGACGCCATCGCGGAACATCCTGAGCCTCCTTCGCCCACGCAATCGCAAGGGTACGTTCCGTCGGATCGTGAATCGCCTGTTCGATCATCATCGCATAGTTGCGAGTGACTTCAGGAAACTCCCTTTCGTTCAACTCAAGGACGGACGACGCGGCACACACTAATTCTGGTACAAAGTCGATGAGATTGCGTTCGCCATCGAGGCGAAAGGCGAGCCCGAGTTCAGCATTGCCTTGCCCAGGGCCTGCCTTGAGCAGGAGTGCGCGGCGCGACATGTTCGCCGATCCAATGAGAACGAGCGTGCCTCGGGATGTTCCGGCTGAGAAGTTGATGAGCAGGAGCTTGGCGTGAAGCGGGCGGTGGACCGGTCGGCCTTCGAGCAGTCGGGTCGCCGGGTGCAGCCAAATCCGGACATCAGCGAATCGGGACTTCGCCGCTTCGAGCGTCTGTTGAGGCGCGAAGGCGATCGGCTGGGGCAGCATCCATAGACTTCGTTGTTCCACGGCCACAAAGGCTTCCTCGACTGGCCAACGACGGCCGTTTCCCTGCTGATCGAAATAGCCGAGCGTATTTGGGCCGACGGCAGTCGGAACGAGGTATTCCACAACACGTCCAGTATCACCGTCTTGAGCCCAAGCCCAAAGCTTGCCAAGGCCAACTTGCAGTGGAGTGACTTCCGCATCCGGGTATACTTGAGGATTTTCCCACGCGACACCCACATCCAACACGGCGGACGCCGACACGCGAGGTGTAAGTGCGCCAAAGACGGAAGTCACATCCAGGTCGCAGTCATCATCGCGTTCGTAGAATGGGGCGAGCATCCCGATGCCTTCGATGACGGCTTCTTTTGGAAGCAGAGCCTCTATCTGCTCAATAATCGGAGCCGTCGACGAGTCGAGCAAAGCAACTTTGGAGAGTACGGATTCGTCCGGTGCGGTACCGAGTCGGCGAGCGAGTTCCTGACGAAATAGCGAGAGTTGGGTGCCGCTCTGGCGTGCAAGGGAAGCAATCCGGTTGAGATGCGCGTCGAATTCGCGAAGGAGGGAAACGTCCGCAGGTGTGTCGTACTGGAGATCGAGGGAAATAAAGAGTTCCGTGTTCCCACCGTATCCGGAAAACGTCAAGTTACCGGAACCCACCATGAGGCAGGCTTGCTCCTTGTAGAGCAGCAGTGCAGATTTCGGATGGAAAACAAGGTCGGAGACTTCGAGCAAATCGTAGGGAAGCCGCCGGCCGGGGCGGCGTTCGCCCGCGTCCACGATTACGGCGACGGGTGATTCCTGAAGAGCGCTGCGAGCTTCGCCATGATAGCGCGCTCCTTGTTCGACCGGATCGGAGGTCAGGCGTAACACGGCTCGAAGTACGTGATCCTCAAAAAAACCGGGATCAAAACTGTACGACGTAAAAACCGCCCCGAGGCAAGTCTCTTCCCGCGGCAATCGGTCAAGCGCACGTCCGGATGCGATCTTCACGTGAGCCTCCCGAGATCTGCAAGGAGCTGCCGAACCACATTGAGTTTGAAGCTCGGAAATGCCGCGTCGCTTTTGTAGCCGCTGTAGCCGGCCACCTGCATCACAACTTTCCCCTGTTCCTCACGTAACCATGCCCCGCCGCCGCGACGGGATCTCTGCACGCTACGGTGGAAATGCAGTAGCTGATCGAAGCAGTCACGAGTTCCTGCGTGAGAGAGTTTGGTCAGAAGTGTGAGTAGTTCCGATCCGTGGAACTGAAGTTTGCGAAACCGCCCGCTTTCCGTTGCTTGCAGGAGTTCGGCACTAGCTGACCGCAATGCATCCATTTCGTCGGGAGGGAAAGATGCATCAGCGACCGCATTAGAATCCGCGACCCAGCCATGTTGATCGACGTACCCGTAGGCCCGGTCGAAGCGGGCGAGGAGTAAACGCGCGACACGTCCGAATGCCAATGCAACCTCGACTTTAGCAGATACACCAGGCGTAAGGGTTCGCCATCGTCCTGCGAGCAGTTTTTCGAAAAAAGGTTCTGGATCGTCGATGCCGTCACGATGTGCTGCAATAAGGCAGTCGGCGAGCGGCTGCGTGGAACCGTCACGCGCGCCGAGAAACAGAACCTCCCATAGCCGCGTTTGCTGCTTGGTGCGATTACGCTGCACGAGTGACGAGAGTCGGGACGCTTTCCCGATCCCTGCTAAAGTGAGCCGTCCGCTTTCTCGGTCGATCTTCGTCCGCGTCAAGTCGAGTGCCTGAATCGCATAATCCTCATACAAATGAGTCGTTTCTCTCTCGCCTTGTTCTGACCAAAAGGCATCAAGAATTGCGATCGCTGCCGGCGTCACGCGTAGCGAGCCGGAAAATACCAGACCGTAGTCGCGAAGGGACGACAAATACGCGCCGAGTCCGCCTAGTTCGTTTTGACGTGAGATGAGTGGGAAGTCGAGCGGCAACGGTCGGGGACCGGGAAACCATGCACGAGCCGCGCCTCGGACGCCCCGCATGGCGTCTTCGTCTCCGCGCGTGAGTTGCCCATTCCGAGACTCAAGAGTGGCGAGCGCCCAGAATCTTTCCCAGCGCTCGAACAAACGGGTTCGGGTCTCGTCGTCGCCAAGATAGCCGTATTTCCGAACAGCTTTGTCGGCGAGGTGCAGGCCGTAGAGGACCACCGCATAATTCTGGGCTCTCCCCGTCCGCGTCGTGAAACCCTGAAACAACCAGAGTCCCACTTGCTGCCCGAGGTAATCGAGCGCGAGCGGGTCTTCGGCAGTAAAATCGGAATCCAGCCCCAGCGGGGCCGACCAGAACAATCCTGCAGGAGGAGCGTCGAGAACTTCAAGCGTGGTCGGCATCTGGTTTGTTGTTCCCTGTGTTTCAGCCCTGAATGAGTTGCCTTGAGGACAAGCGGAATTAACCCCATGAGGGCGGGCGAGTGCGGATTTCTAAGCCATTTACCTAAATCCCAACGCTGCAAATCGCTCGCGCTTCTCCAAAACCCACGTGTCATTCGGGATATCCCGGCCATACGCCTTCAGAAAGGCACTGGCCTTTCCGATATCCCGGAGTTGTTCAAATACAACCACAAGGCGGCGAAGGATCGCAGGACGTCCAGGAAAATCACGGTTCAACCGCAAGAGAATCTCGGACGCTTCGTGGTACTGTGCTTGCAGCCCAAAGATTGACGCCCGTTTGAGAAGAATGTTTGGCGTCTCACCGTCATCAGCAACCATCGTTTCGACCAGGTTGCGTGCTCGTTCGATGTCACGAGTCTCCAGGAAACATTTCAACGCGATCTCTCGCAAATCGCGTCGAATCGATGACGCTTCCGACAACAACTCCGGATGAGCATCGAATTCCCGTTTGGCATCGAATACTCGACCATCGCGGACTGCGGACGAAACCATCAGCAGGAAGGCGTGCTTGTCGCCAGACAACTCGAATTGAGTTCGGGCAATGTTTTCAGCCCGGGCAAAGTCAGAGTTGTCGATCAAGCTAACAACATCGCTCGACCAATCCGCACTTGGCTCGCGTTTGACGGAAACAGCTCTCTCGGGAACGTAGTCCAACTGGGCACGCCGTGCTTGCTTGAACGATTCGAGTAACTCCGTGACAGTGGGCCATCGATCTGCGGGGTCAAGTGCCAGGCAGCGAAGGATGAGGTGTTCTAGCGATGGACAGACAGACCGATTGATTTCGCGTGGCCTGGGGAATGGCGAGTGGCGAGCGACCTGACTGAGCGTGTCATGCGGCAGGCGTGACGTAACCAGATGATAAAGCAGCACGCCAAGGCTATAGATGTCGGCGCTAAACACTTCGCTGCGGCTGCGGCCACGTCGGATCGAACCGACAACTTCCGGCGCGGAATAGAGTATTGTTCCGCCGTTATCGCGCGTGCGAGCGTACATGTCCTCGGGAAGAATGCTGCACCCAAAATCAGTGATCTTCACCTGGTCGCCTGAGACGAGCACGTTCTGTGGCTTAATGTCTCCGTGTGACATCCCCAGAGAATGAATGTAAGCAACGCCAGTCAGAACCTGCTCATAAATCCCAAGCAGCCTTGCATAGCTTGAAACAAATCCCTGATCTCCAGAGTCGAGAAGCTGTGCCAACGTCTGGCTGGGGAAATACTCCATCTCGATCACGTACCACTCGCGTTGCGGTGGGACTCTTCCCATATCGTAGATGCTTACGACGTTGGGATGTGACACTTTATTCTTTACGAGAGCAGACCCTTCAGCGAGTTCGTCGTTGCTGGCTCCCTGTTCTTTGGGGATCTTGAGCGCAACAATGTCGCCCGTGACGAGCTTTTCAGCTCGCCATACCCAGCCATACGAACCGTCGCCGAGCTGTTCGAGAAGTTGGTATCGCTCACCAAGCAGTTTATCTTCACGGGGAATGAAGAAGCGATTGCGGTCAGTCATTGCACACCTCGCTCGATCACCTGCGTCAATCGCCATCGCGTGTCGTCCGCCGATTGCAGCACGAACTGAAAAAACAACACGGCAGCGTCGGAGACTCCAGTTACGCGTTCCTTTGCACTCGTCTCGAAACCCTGTTTCGCCCTTCGACGCAGGGCATCATGATCGGGCAGCGCTGCCAACCCCTTTGTCCAATAAGCCAGGATCAAGGTCTTTGGTACGGTCAGCCAGCGATGATGGGCCAACAGGAGACTGTTCACCTTTCCGGACAGTTTTCCTTCATCCGATTGCCCCGAATATCTCTCGAACTCGACAATGACTGACGGATGCTCAGATCTTGGCGAGAACCACGCCGAATCGTTTCGGACATCGTCGCCGACAAACCCGTATGCACCCTCAACTGGGGCTGGCATTTCTGCGATCGCGTCGAATCCAAACATCGTCCCCATGAGGTTCCAGTAAGTCATTCCGATGCTGTGGAGTGCGCACGAAGCGTCCGCGACTCCTCGGTTGGTCCAAAGCCCGAGGTGTCGTTTAGCGAGCGATAACTCGCTTGTCTCTTTTCGGATTGCCTCAACTGCCGGCACTGCCATTTGGTCTCCCCCACACTCGCAGAACATCGGGCGATTCGCCGCCGTGCATTAATGCCTTCGTGCCGATCTTCACCAATAGCGGCGCAGCAATGGAACGACCAAAAATCAGGGCCTCGCCAGTCGATAGGCTTGGCAGTTCGTCAAGGTCCGCCTGACTGACCATGTCGGACGTGCGAGCGATGAATCGCTGGTCATCGGGGTTCTTGAGTCGCATAACGATCAGTGTGTTGCACTGGGACGTTACATCGGGATCAAGTTTCGATGGACGCTGACTGATCACCGCGAAGCCCACGCCGAACTTGCGACCTTCTCCCGCAATCTTGCGGATAATTCGATGGCTTACAGCGGCCTGTCCTGCCGGCGCGAAGTTGTGCCCCTCTTCGTAAATCAACATGCAGGGTCGAATCGGATCTGATTTGCTGGATGCTGCTTGCAGCACTTCGCTGGAAATCAGAGCCGTGATGATCTGTTTCGTGGTGTCACTCAAGCCTTGCAGATCAATAACAACAAGTTTGCCGTTTCTGTCACTTGGGCGTCCCGTCATCTCGTAGATGTTCGTTGGTTCGGCCAGAGCGGCAGAGTAAAACGCCTGTGCTTCGGCAAGTACTCGTGAAAGCTTCATGGACGCCACCGCAGCACTGCGGCTGTTGAGAGCAGCTGCTTCGGCTTGACTCAACTCATCCCATTGTCGGACATCGTCAAGACCATCGCTGAGAAAGTGTCTCAGCCGATTGATGTCGCGAGGTTCTGTGGCATCGACGGATCGCCAATATCGAATGGCCACGTCGAGCACCCGCTGCTGCGGCTCCGTCAGGCCCGGAAGAATCTGGCTAATATCGTCCATCTCGAAATGGTCGAACTGCAACGCCAACTCTCGATTCTTGCCCGCGTACTTGTGGCGAAATGCCGGACTCTGCGGCGTGTAGACCATGATGCCTGCACCAGCCTCGGTGAGCCGCCGGAGAGATTCTTGAATCATGGGGAGTGATCGCTGATCGCGTGGATCATCGATGCCAGACTCATGCGAGCCGAACTGAATCTTGCCGCCTAGCAACGCTCGGCCGTATTCACCGTGTGGGTCGAAGACAATCACCGTCCCGTTATGGAGTGCGACCAATCGCTCGATGATGCGACCAACAGTGTACGACTTGCCGGCCCCGGTCATGGCCAACACCGCCAAGTGCTCGGTCACTAGCTTGTTGACGTCCAAATAAACGGGAACGATATTGTCGCCCCGGTCGTAGCCAACCAGGTTACCGATATGCAGCCCCGACTGTTCGTCGAACTCGTAGAATGCACTCAAAAAGTGGTAGTCGACCGTCTGGACCTTCGCCCCTGGGTCGAGAGGACGTCGCGGAATGCGAATCTGCCCGGTGGTCGGGTCGTTGAAACCGATCAATTCAATCTTTCCGATGACGCTTTCGCCGGTGACTCGCGCTCCTGGCATCAATTCCAGTTCCGTGAGGGAACTGCCCATGCCGGCGTCATACAACGCATTAACTCGGCTGATGCTCGAAATTCTGCCAAGTACATCACAGGCCGGTTCGCTGTCCCGTTCCTGATGGCTAATACGGACGAATTCACCACGCCGCGCACTGAACGACGACGACATCACCATCATCACCTTCGTCGGATCTCCGGTGTTTCCGACGAGCGTACCCAGAACTTGATGTTTCATAGCTCACTTTCAGTTCAGATGAGGTCGTCGAGTTCGGACAACCATACGTCTTCGATGCTTCGTTTCTTCATTTCGCCATGGACGCCGGCGCGGTAATGCTCGATGAAGCCTTCCAGCGACGACAGCTCACGAGCAGCGAGTTGCACTGGCATAGGCCAAGCACCCTTACCGCCAGCAACCGTCAAGGCCATCAATCGCCCGGTGAGTTCATCAAGGTCCGAAGACGTCCATGCCGGTTCATCACCGATCATCTGCACCAAACGCGGCGGAGTGCCGGGACCAGCGCAATAGTGCAGTCCAACAACTCCACCACCAGCGACTTCATGCGGCTCCATGCGTGGCGTTTGGGTATTCATTCGAAATCCGGCTGTTCGGGTAAAACTGCCGAGGATTCCGTTGATGAATCGTCTTTCGCCCACACCAGAAATAGCAGCCTGCACGCCCGCGAGCTGCTGCAATGGGCCAGATGCGAGATCCTCCACATGGAGAACATGCCTCCGGCCTTCTTCAGTACGCATGTCCTGCTGGGAGATTTGGATAATCGCGCCGAATCGTTCGGACGCCAGACCAGCGAGCAACGGCCCTTGTCGGTTCCAGGGGAACAACCGGTCTCGATTCTCTCGCCAAAAGGCACTGATCGCGTCAACCGTCGCCTGGTAAGTGCTTCGTAAAGCGGCGTAACGTTGCCCTTCCTCGGGAGCAACCATGCTGCGGTTGAGCAAGAGCGGACAATCGCAGAGAATCACATCGAACGGCTCTCCGGACTTGATTGCCCTCGACGCCAATTCGTAGGCCTGCCGAATTGCAATCAATTGGTACCGCTTGGACTGGTCTTCATAGTCGATGTCGTCGATTTCGCAGACGCTATCCTCGCCGCGAGTTGCGACAACGTTGTTTGCTACACTCAGGTCGACGCGGACACCAGCCGCTGCATAGAGGAACCCACCAGCAACCCGTCGCGTCACCGCCTTGGTGGAAATTCCCGCGACATTCAAGGTCAGTGGGTTTGGACGATCGACCGATCGAACCAACCCAGCTTCGACGAACAGCGGAGCCGCCTTTTCCAGATCACGAATCTGCTTCAGCATACGGCCGACGGTGCCGGCAAGATGCACTTGAGTTTGGACCGCTAAGGACTGCGCCAGCGACCGGGAGTTGTCTGGGGAGTTAGCCATTATCGAGTCCTCGCAATCGCGGTGGCGTAGACGGCATACGGACTACCGAGCAGCATCTCGCGTCCTTTGTCAGTCAGTTTGCCGCTGGTCACCAAGCCGGCTTCCTCTAATGAGACAAGGCATTGCCGGGCTGATGCTTCAGGAATTGCAAATACCAGTGACTCGGAGAGTCGATCCAGCGCTTCATCGGTGCTGGCGAAGTCGCGTTCGCACAAGTGAAGCATCATCGCGAAATGGTCACGATTCGGCCGAAACTCCGTCGTCATTTCCTCAACAGAAACCGTCGGAGCTGACTCGCCCGCCAGACTGCCCAGTGTTTCCAGCCAGTCCTGGATAGTACGACGGTGATCGAGAACCGTGAGCGACCAGAGCGGCAGGCACGTTATCGCGAACAGCCCCGAGTGTGGATGCTTGCGATAGTAGGCGGTATGCACACCGCCGCCCTTCCACTCTCCAATGACTTCAACAGCCGTTTGAAGTGTCCCTGCGATTTCAAATCTCACCTCATTCGCGATCAACTTGCCGAGATGATCGGCTGCGATAGGTTCTGGCTTTTGCGGACGAAAGGCTCGCCAGGAAACCGGCTGTTTGCACTCAGTCACGTTGAATGGCGGAATGAGCAAGAGTGTTCGGCCGGAAAGTGCCGTCCAATTCACCCATGCTTGCTGAGTAGAGATGTCAGCCGTCTGAAAGTCCGAGCCAAACGCCATGCAAAGTCCAAACTCGTTCGGCAAGGATTCGATGCCGATCGCGCCGGTTGCTTCTGAAAGCACCTTCCCGCGAGCGTGGGCCGCCAATGATCGCAGCAACCAAATGGGGCGATGAGTCATGCTCCACCCCCCAGCCGATAAGTCACCTCGATAAAGCCATGATCGACCAAGCTCTGGATTTGCTGGCTAGTCATCGTCGGCTTTTGTCGATTGGCGAGATCCCTAACCAGACCCGCCCATGCGTCGAAAGTAACGCCCGTACCCGTGAGCAAAACGTCGCCTTTCGCTGGCCAAGTCGTGCATCGTGACGTAACCAGTTCCTTTGCCGACTTGAGGCTGCCCGCCCGCTTGAGATCAGGCATGTCGAGCGATTTTTCGGGATTCTTACGCTGAGATTGCAGGAGTGCCGTAAACGCACCCTCGACTGATCTCAACTCGTCCGAATCCAGTAAGACCTGGCGATATCCCGTTGCCGAGTTCTCCAGCGTTGCCACTTGCCCGGCCAATCTCCCCAGAGCACTCTTCGGTTCGGCCAGCAAACCTTTGGCCGATGCCATCAGGGGATGGAAGTTCCCCAGACGGGATGAAGGCTCGTGCTCGGAAATCAGGCTTTCGACATCCTCGGCCAGTGTCTCGCTCAACGCGCTATCGATCAAAGCCGGTCGCGCCAACAAGTCACCGAGAGCGGGAAGTGACGGAGGATAGGTGAAGTCACTTGGAGCATCATCAAGCTCCGCCTTCAGTGAGGTCAGACGAGAGTCGAGATCGTCCAGACGTTGCCGCTCTCGCTGAAAGTCCTTCACCAGATCATGAAAACTCTGGACGATGCTTCCCGTAATCTCAGCCAATGAGACTTCCGCATCAGAGTCCAGGCGGATACCCACTTCGTCGGCGAGCTGGCCGAGTTTTTCGGTGGCCTGGCCAACCTTCAATTCCTTCAACGAATGACCAAGCGTTCCCGGTGCGGTGTATTGGAGTCTCTGAGTGGAGCCTTCCGGTTCCGAGGTACCGATGGAACCTTCCAAAATGTTCGTGATCTTCGCGAGTGAACGAGTGAAGACCTGGATCGGAAATCCCTTCACGCCGGTCACGGCGTCGTGCAGTTCCGTGCTCAATCGCCCAACGCGGTCGATGATGCGTTGCTTGGCACCGAGTGCGAAATCGACGAACAGACTCGCCTGACCGATCCGCTTCCAGAGTGGTTCGAGGTCATTCTCAAAATTCAGCATCTTCAAGGTGTCGTCGTGTTGCAGTTCGCCATAGCCGTCGGCACGGTAGACAAAAGAGATATTCTGCCGCGATTGCAACCGCCGCTTAGAACATTCGATGAATTTGGCCTGGTGCTCTGCTGGTTGTTTCGCGTCTTTCCACGCAGATTCAGCGACATCCAGTCCATTCAGGCTGGCTTCCGCATCATCGAGTCGCTGCTTGGCATCACGAGTCTTGGTTCCCGGTCGGATCGCGGTCAGAGACGCGAAATAGTCGACGACTTTACCTTCGCCGAAGACCGCTTTCATTTTTTCAACGATTGCCGGGTAATCGTCGTTCAGCCAATTCCTGGCTTCAGTCAATGCACCGCGAATCGCACTGCGCTTCACCAGACGGTATCGCTTGTCGTTCTTCCGTGTGGCGGCGGAACTCTCCTGAGCGAATCCAGTCTCGCACAACAGCGCCATCCATTGAATGAATACATCGAGGGGCTTGGCCCCTTCCCAGGTGTAACCCCAGAACCATTCCTGTTCCGCAGCGCCGTAAGACCATTCCTGTCCGCGTGAGACCAGCCAGTCGCAGAGCCGGTGTAAGAAGGCGGGCAATTGGGGCTCGGCATTTTCGTCGAGAGTCGTAAACAATCCGAATCGCTCGGCGTCGTGATAACCAGCCGCCTTGGCTTGCGGCGAGACCTTCATCCGTCCGAGGATCTCCAGGATCTCTTGCACATTGACGCCGCTTTTCTCGTCGAGGGCGGCGAGCGACTTGGGAACTGACAACTCGACGAATAAGTAACGGAACGCCCGAAACAGCTTGTCGCGGTCTTCGTCCTTGAGAACACCGCTGGCGCGCATTGGCCAGGCGATGCGTCCTCGCGTGTCGAGGTCACGTCGCCAGGAGTGGATCGAATCACGAAGTGGTCGAAGCAGTGATTGCAGTCGGTTGGAGAATGCCGTCGTGAACCGCTGCGTCACGATCTGGAATCCCTTGCATTCTTTCTTCGGGAGACCAATCGGATGCAGGACGTATTCTTCGCGGGATGAAAGCTGGTAAAGCAACAAGTAGTCGCGGGCATCTTTGAGCAATTGCGACGTCGGTTCCGCGAACTGCTCGACCAAGTGCCGTGACGAAGTGAACGCGACGACTGGAATTCGCCCCTGAGTCGCAAACTGCGTCGTTGCCTTGTTGCAGAGTTCTTCCAGATCTCGCACGCTTCGCACCCAGGCGAAGATCACCTTTCCATCGGGATGGAGATAAAGGCCTCGAAACGTGACGAGACCGCCGGGCTTGCCGCGTCCACCTGGACTGGTCGTGATCGCAACGTGGTCGCCCTTCAGTCCCGCATCGACGGCGTCGTATTCCCAGTTCTCGTCGAGCGAACGCATGGCCCCGGTCAAAATCTGTCGTGCCCGATCTGCTTCGCTCTGCCCCTTGCATGCCTTCATGGCGGCTTCGTGAGCTGCGCTTTGGTCGGGTTCCCGGAAAATGAGCGACGTCGTCCCTTGTCGACGGAACCGAAGGTTCAACCGTCCCAGCATGTCGATGCTGGGACCGATGTGCGTCGCTGTTTCGGCCGGCACGGCGTCGGTTCCGACGAGTTCTCGCCAAATCGCCCGCGCAGCATCCTCAGCCGCCGGATGCGGGTACAGCATCGACACCAACTGCACGAAATCGCCCGCGCTCGTCGGCACCAGCAGGACAAATCGCCCGCCCGATTGGACTGCACCCTTGGTCTCGTGAATCGAGTAGGTCGCCAGGTTGGCGATCAACTGAGAGCGGTCGAGCGGCTGATCGACGCCACTCAGGGTCCATTCGTCGCCATCGCCGCGAGTGAACTTGCCTGCCCGCAGTGCCCGACTGATGTCCTGATCCGACCATTCGACCCGGTGATAACGAATCGCGAGTGGCTCGCCATACTCATTCGTGCCGGCCAGCAACGCCGTGCGTTGCTCGTCGGACCATTGACTCAGCGGAACGGGCAATTCCCCGTAAAGCAACTCGCGGGCGGTGTCGCGAAACTCGCGAGGCACGTTGAGTTCTTCGATGGCCCGGTGGTCCAGCACATACTCGCTCATGCGGCTGGAAACACGGACGGCTTCATCGAACAAACTACCGACGGTGCCGTCAGTCGGTTCCCGCTTCGCACGGCGGCCACTGATCACGCCGTCAATGTTGGCCATTGCCACGTTGAACCAACCGAAGTTCCCACCGCTCATTGCGTACGCTGCTTCCACCAGGCCGGACGGGTAGCTTTCACTCAGCCGATCATCGTCCTTCAGGAGCTGCACGAAACTGCTGACGTCGGCGAAGGCGTTCTGCGACAGTTCGACCAATTCAAACCGTCGAGCGGTGCTGCGAATTTCCCGCAGTTCGTTGCCGATGGCGGGCGAGCAGAGGGCCACGTACCGGAGCCACGGCAGTTTGCCGCGCGGGTCTTCTTCTTTGATCGCCTTGCCAATCAGCTTGATGGCACGGCCATCGAGATACTTCATCTCCTCGACTTCGAGTCCGTAAGTCGCCGCTTCGGCGGCCGTTTCCAGTTCGTCGAGTGCGATCAGGACGTACTTGATGCCGAATTCCTGAAGGTACGCATACGCCGCCTGGCAGAGCCTTGTGACCAGGGTCGCGTCTTCGTAGAGGTTCTCGTCACTATGTTTAGCTGAGACTTCCAGGGCCACGGCCAGTTTCTTTTCGTCGAATCCGCGCACCAGCAGTCGGTCGTACGCTTCTTTGGCGATCTGTCCCTGAATCGATGTGTCGAATTCACCCTTGGTCAACGGCAGCAGCGCTTTGTAAAGACCGTAGCCGAACCAGTTGTCGATGTTGTGAGACTCGGTCGCCACTTGAGCGTAGCGGATGTAAAGGCCGAGGTATTGGTCTCGGTCTGCATCGTTGTGAAAGAGCTGCGCCTTGGCCAGATTGCTGGCGGCATCCCGCACATACCAACCAGGCGACGTGTCGTTGATCTGGCTCATCAGTTCATAAGCCAGACGCGACTTACCGATACCCCACTGGGCGATGATGGCGAAGACGTGCGCGAACTTTTCTGACTCTTCGTCCACCAGATGGATGAAGTGTTGGAACTGGTTGAAGAACTTCGTCTGGCCGACAATCGGATGCGTGAGCGGATAGCCCGATACGCCGCCGGCAGCCCATTTGTGTTTTTTCTTTTCCACGCTCACAGCGTCTCTCGCTTTCGTGTCGCGCGTCCGTCGCTCATGGTGTTGATTGGTTTCATCCGGTCACTCGCTCCGCCACATAGTCCGGCAGCTCGCGTCCTCGCGTCGTGCTTGATTCACTCAGTTTGTCGCGTGCCCATTGTTCGCAAGTGGAGCGGATCGCGGCGGTCAGCACGCTTCCCAGTCGGTAAAAATACTTGCTGCCGAAGGCTCGATAGCAACTGGTCGAGAACTCGTCGTCGACCACGAATCCGGGGCGACGTCCGCCGCCTGCACCGGGTTCAAACCGCCAGATCTTCTTTTCCAGGAGCAAACGCACAACGGAGGCCAACCGCTGGTCGAGTTGTGCCGCGTCCTCAGGCCGGGCTAGAAGCGTCACACCGAGCCGAGCTAAAACGCGGCGAACCAGGTCAGCCAGAGTGCCGCAGAGGATCTCGTCACCCTCCGGTGTCGTGACCACGACGTCGACACGGCTTGGTTCATACGGATTGGCAAGTTGGTCCTCGGCCAATTCCAGAGTTAGGCGACCGGAGATTTGTTCCGCTTCCCAGGCTTCCTGGACGAAGACAACTTGCGCCAGCAGCATGATCCAGGGGCGACACAGCACCCACCGCATGACAGCTTGTGACTCAATGTCGCCACCGACTTGTTCGGCTTCCGAAAATGGCCCGCAGTTCCCCATGAGAACAAACGTCAGCTCTTGAGGCCCGGTTCCATCGACCCCCGGCATTTGTAGTAGGCGACCGCTGCACCAGGTCCGCTTGGGATCGAGCGGTTCGACTGTTGGCAGCGCAGTCACGGCCTGGCCGCGTTGCCCTTCGATTAATTCCGCTGTAGCACCAATCACACGGAGCAACTTCGGCCAGACGACCGCTTGTTCCGCTGAAGCACCAAAGAGCCCCGTTTCGAGTGTCGCGTGACCGGTCGCTTGCAGACTGGAATGAGGTAGTTCGTCGCGAATTCGGCGGCTGGCTTCGCCGAGCGTGTCGATGGCCTGGCACAACTCTGCCGCGTCGCGGCGTTTGCCAGCTTCGCGAAGTCGAGCAGCGATAATCTGAATCCAAGCGGACCGCAGCCCCGCTTGGCAGGCGAACGCAGCCGCGATTGTCTCTTCGGTATTCGGTAACTTGGCTGCAAGCTGAACCAAGCCAGCGTGAGCCATAACGCGGCCGGTCGACGTGTCGTGGTTCCAGAGCCCCAACTGTACCGGTTCCGTCAGCGCAAATAATGCTCCGCTCGATGACTCACCGCTTGTGAGCAGATCCCTAACCGTCCCAATTGCCGCCGAAGCAACGGTCATGTGGCGACTCCATTACTCGGATGCATGCAATTGGATTCGTCGATAGCCGCATAAAGCGCATCGAGATTGGGAAACACTGCGGGCATCCCAGCGACATCAATGCCAGCCACCGTGATTCGTGACAGAATTGCTCGATCAAATGTTTGATCGCCTTGCTGAAGAGCTTGCTGCGCACACGTCAGGTCCTCTTCATTGATCTGACGCTCGACAAGGGCTTCCACCAGAAGCCTTGCTGCCGTTGCCAATCGGTCTGCTTCAAAGGATGCAACTTGTGCTTGGCGGAGATAGTTTCCTGCATTGACTGGATCATTAACCCAAGGGATCAACACTTTGGACACATCATCCCTCGAAACTCGCGGATGCGTTGATCCGGTCGAAACTGGGTTCAATTGGCGGACCGTGCTTGACAGCTTCAATACGCCGTATAAATACCAACCAAATCTCGGATCGTGGGGTACGACGCAAAGAAGCTCAGTGGAACCTAACAAATTGCGATCTATGCGTCTGGCGATTAGCCGACGCATAGATCGTGCGTTGAACTTTTCCGCTTTGTGGACTGGGTGCAAAGGGGCCGGTCATGTTGATCGGCCCTATGCGGAAT
>JALHMY010000010.1 GCA_022843805.1 Fuerstiella sp. | reverse complement strand
CACCTCCTCCCCCAGCGAAGCTGGGGGAGGTCGAGCGAGCGATAGCGAGATCGGGAGGGGGCGGGTGAACGGAGCGAGGCGCGTGTTATGGGAACGGCGTTGAGTGCAACACGCGGCGGGCCCTCCCCCGGCCTGACGGCCGACCCCTCCCACTTCGCTGCGCTGCGCGGGAGGGGAGGGTTTAAACACCTCCTCCCCCAGCGAAGCTGGGGGAGGTCGAGCGAGCGGTAGCAAGATCGGGAGGGGGATGGTGAACGGAGCGACGCGGGTGTTATTGGGACGGCGTTGAGTGCAACACGCGGCGGGCCCTCCCCCGGCCTGACGGCCAACCCCTCCCACTTCGCTGCGCTGCGCGGGAGGGGAGGTTATAAACACCTCCTCCCCCAGCGAAGCTGGGGGAGGTCGAGCGAGCGATAGCGAGATCGGGAGGGGGCGGGTGAACGGAGCGAGGCGCGTGTTATGGGAACGGCGTTGAGTGCAACACGCGGCGGACCCTCCCCCGGCCTGGCGGCCGACCCCTCCCACTTCGCTGCGCTGCGCGGGAAGGGAGGTTATAAACACCTCCTCCCCCGGCGAAGCCGGGGGAGGTCGAGCGAGCGATAGCGAGATCGGGAGGGGGATGGTGAACGGAGGGGTGCGCGTGTTATTGGGATGGCGTTGAGTGCAACGCGCGGCGGGCCCTCCCCCGGCCTGACGGCCGACCCCTCCCACTTCGCTGCGCTGCGCGGGAGGGGAGGTTATAAACACCTCCTCCCCCGGCGAAGCCCCGGGGGAGGTCGATCGAGCGATAGCAAGATCGGGAGGGGGATGGTGAACGGAGCGACGCGGGTGTTATTGGGACGGCGTTAAGTGCAACACGCGGCGAGCCCTCCCCCGGCCTGACGGCCGACCCCTCCCACTTCGCTGCGCTGCGCGGGAGGGGAGGTGCGTAAAGGGGAGGGTTTAAACACCGCCTCCCCCAGAAAAGCTGGGGGAGCTCCTACGGCTGCCGCAGAAGCCTGGCGGCTGCAAGACGCAGCGATTCCAGACCTTCGGAAGAAAACCGGCTGTATTTTGTCGTGCCGGCATCAGCCTCATTAACCTTTTCGACTTCAGCATTCAGCTGGACGTACTGGCCGATAAACTGTTTCATCTGACTGTGTGACCAGCCGCGAACCTGCTTCAGAAGATGCAGATACTCGATCAGCTGCTGCGCCTCCCGATAGGCCTTCAGTCTCAGTGAATGTCGGATCACACTGGCACCGCTCGCGTCGTGATCAAAAATAAACAGTCCCAGCTGATCGGCTTCCCGGAGAGCACTTCCTGTCTTGTTGACGGTCTGCCAGGGCACGATCCCTGTGGCTCCGTCCTGAAAGGCATCCAGAGCCCATGCCTGAATGTTGCGATTGGTTTCATGCACGTGATTCGACGACCCATAAATCCAGACGTTCAGTCCGTCACGCTCCACTCGATCGGTGACCAGTCGGCGATAATGCTGAAAAGCCCACGTCGAAACAACCCAAAGGCCATTACGGGCGGCCAGCTGTCCTCGGGTAAATTCCGGCCGGGAAATATCGATGCGATAATCGACCTGCACTCCGGGAACTGTGGAACAGCCGCGATCCATCAGCTCACCATAGAACTGCAATGCCCGATAGTCCCAGTAGCTGGATGGCTCATCCAGAATCCAGGGGGCTTTCGTTTTTTCCTGAAGTGATCCTTTGTTGTTGAAGTAGACCTGAAAACCCGTCTGAGTCCATTGTCGGGCTTCAGCCAGTTCCGCAAAACTCCTCATGATGTTCACCCACGTCCGTGCATACTCCGGCTGATCACTGAAGGCCTGATAAGCGTCGGGATTTCCATTAAAGTACGCTCGACAGTTCAGCGGCCAGCTTTCGTGAAAGGTAAGATAGAATCCTGGAGCCGGAATGGGACCTCGATGGCCATCCCTGAACAGAGATCCGTCGATGTACGGCCCAAAAGCCTCTGCAAAGTCGTCCCAGAATGCTGCTGTCGCATCCGGCGAAATATCGTCGTAGCGGCGGTTGTCCATTCGACGGCCGGAACGCAGCCGCATGTCGAGGTTACTCTTGCGAGAACCTGGAGCAGCCGTGTTATGTGAATAATGCAGAATGTTGGCGTGCACACGGTGGTCATAGGCAATCTGCTGAAGTGCATAGTACTCGTCAACATGGTCAGGAAGACCGTAACCATTCATTTCACAGAAAAAAGTCGCCTGCCGCGGCAATGAGAACGGAAGCACGTCAACTTCCAACGGGATCATTCGGCCATCAGAAATTGAAATGCTGCCCTTCTTCAATCCCGGTGAGGACTGAAACGGAATATAGATGTCTGTGACAACGACCTGATCTGTGTCGTTCGTCAGCGAAATCTTCTGCGGCAGGGGTAAAAGCGGATCAGGAATTTTTCGACCGTTCGCCTGTACGTACAGAGCCTGCCACATGTCCGTTCGAACGCTCGCATCCTCCATCGCCAGACTGACTTTTGCATCGCCGCTGCCTTTCAGCAACATCTGAAATCCGATCACTTCACCGGCAGCTGCAGTCAGACGAACCTGCTGACCATCGTAAACAGAATTGTGAACCCGGTAGTCGTCAGGCAGATTCCCTATTGGCTTTCCTTCAGAGTCATATTTATCCGTGACGGGAATAATACCGACATCCGCAATCGGCGATTTCTGTGATGCGATAGTTACCGCGGGCTTCTCAATCACAACAGCTCTGGAAATCGGCCCGCGAACAGTGACCGGTTCAGAACGCCTGCCACAGCGGTTCAATGCGACAACTTTGACCTCTTGTGTTTCTCCTGCGGTAAACGATTCAGGAAGATCCCGCAGCAGAATTGTCTGAGCCTTGTTTGGTGAAGCCATGGGAATATTGTGTCGCCCCAGCGGATAGCCATCGACCATCACTTCGAAAGCAAATGCGTTCGCCGGTGCGGTGAGAATCAGTCGAGCGGACTCGCCGTCGATGCCTGCAAGTTGCAGATTTGTGGGGACTGATGGCAACGGATCAGCGCTATCGTCCAGTTCCACAAGTAAATACGGCTTCTTTCCGGATTGTTCGCGACTGAAAATCGTGGGATTGCGCCCATAGTCAGCATCATGTTCGTGTATTGCCAGTCCATGTGCGATCCCAATCGCCATGGCATGTACCAAGTCGGGCTGCACATCCCAGTGATAGATCCCGTCCTGCAGATTCGAGTCGCTCTGATGGACCAGCGTAAAACCGTTCCCGCCGGAAACAGCCGGAAACCTTGCTCCCGTGTAGCCCCAGTCAGCGATGCCATCGACGCCGGCAGTCAGACCGTTTGAACGATTTTCGTCCCAGGGACAGGCAATCGTCGAGATGCTGACTCCGGAAATCGTCTTCTCCCCCTGAACACAGACCAGTGTGGCTTTTTTAACTCGCCTGCCGGTAATGGCTGAAGTATCGAACGACATCGCCACAAGATGCTGATTACCTTTTATACGAATGCGACCCTGCTGACCGGCATTCTCCTTCCATTCACCATCCACCAGCACGATCGAATTGTCCTGCGTTACTGGCAGCTGGACAGTTTCCGCTGATGATGCCTGCTCTGCAGCAACGAAAAACAGCAAACAACAGCCGAATAATCGACACATCAGAATATCCGTTACGTAAAGGGAAGCTGACTCAATCCAGGCGAACGCCTCGCCCAAATGGCACTTTACCGCGTTTTCAGATCGGACGGCAGCCATCGTATCACCTCGTTATCGCGTACGGACATCCGATGATCGATAGCTCCGTCCGCAATCTGTCGGCGTCAATGAAGGTCTGCTCGCGACCGCTCAGCAGCAGAGCAGGGCGAGTCGAACGAAGTGCGCGTATTAGCTGCGAGACAGATTCCACCGGGACAATGGAGTCGGCCAGAGCATAACGCTGATCCGGAACGACAGGTTTCGTCGAAATAACAGTCTGTACCGGCATCTCAACACCGGCCGCCATTAAAGTAATCGGCGAACTGAGCGTTTCGGAAGTCGTGTGCTGAGTGCACATCGCATTCACGTCGGAGCCGGTTGACAGATTTCCGGACGACGTTGACGTTAAGGAAAAAATGACGACTTCCGGGATTCTGTTCGCGGCAGCAAGCCGTCGAGCTGCACTCACGGCATGCAACGCGGATTCAGAACCATCATCAATGACCCCAATCTTCAATCGCTGTCGTGCTTCCGGCATGGAAGGTAACGATCGGCGACGGCCAAACGTCGCCACTCCACTCCAGCCAGGCACCACCACATCCGCGTCCGTCTCGTTAGCAATCTGAGTAATCGATCCGGGGCAGATGCGAAATTCCCACGGCAACTGCAACTGATCGGCCGCCAGAGCCAGCTGACGCCGCATACCTTCCGCAATACTTCGGATTCTCCGATCGATCGAGCCAGGTGTAAGCGGGTGACAGGCGGCCGAGAGAGAGCCGATCTCTCGAGTGAAAGGCAAAGCGGCCACTGGCAACAGTCGGACGTCCTCGACGAACATTCCCAGCAGCGTTGCTCGCTCCGGAGCCGCCAGCATCACGGCTGTCTTCAGCAAACCAGCAAACGGCGTGCAGGCATCAACAGCAAGAAGTATCGTAGCCATCGTTTCATTTCTCTTTTCCAGCATCATCAGGGCGAAAAGTCGGAGGCAGAATCGCCGCGAAACTGCATTCTCAGTTCCGTGAAGCGGCGCATACGTGCAGCGACTCGGCCATTGACAGTTTCGGGCGGATAGAGCCCCTGTTCGCCGACAACACCCGCAGGCTGCCCGGTCAGGATTTCCATAGCTTCGTCAATACAGGAATACGCAAAGATTCGAAACGTCCCGGCTTCCACAGCCTGCACAACTTCCTGTCGCAGCATCAGATGACGAACATTTGTCAGAGGAATCAGCACTCCCTGGTCTCCTGTAAGCCCGCGATCCTGACAGACCTGAAAAAAGCCTTCGATCTTTTCGTTGACGCCGCCGATCGGCTGCGCTTCACCGTGCTGATTCATGGAACCAGTGACGGCAAGACTCTGTTTCAGAGGCAGACCGCTCAGCGCTGACAGCAGAGCACACGTCTCCGCAATGGATGCACTGTCACCGTCGACAATTCCGTAAGACTGTTCAAAGACAAGGCTGCCTGTTAACGACAGAGGCTGCTCACTGGAATATCGGGCCCCGAGAAAGCCGGCAAGAATCAGTACACCTTTCGAATGAATCGGGCCGCTCAGATCCACTTCACGTTCAATATTGATCAGATCGCCTCTGCCTGGACGGGCCGTCGCCGTGATGCGGCATGGCTGCCCAAATCGAACGTCGGCGAATTGCAGAACGGTAAGCCCATTCACCTGTGCAACCTTTGCACCGTTTGTGTCGATCAGTACCGTCCCTCGACGTATCTCTTCATGACTGCGTTCGCGAATTCGGTCTGACCGAATCCGCTGCTTCTCGATTGCCTGATCTGCATGCGCCGCATCAATGAGCAACTGATTGTCCACAGATGCCCAGTAGTCCGCCTCTCGCAGGATATCAGCAACGTTACGGACATGCAGAGTAAATCGTTCTGAATCCTCAGCCAGGCGAACACAGTATTCCAGAACCCGAATGACCGCATGTCGAGTCAGCGGGCGCAGTTTCTCGCGACGCGCTACAGTGGCTACAAACTGACTGTACAGCTGACAGCTTTCCGGGGTCCGGCGAAGATCGTCATCAAAGTCAGCGCAAACCTTGAACAGTTCGGCAAAGTCGGGATCGTTTTCATAGAGCAGATAATAGAGCGGCCGATCCCCAAGAAGGATCACCTTAACATCCAGCGGGATTGGTTCCGGTTCCAGCGACACAGTACTCACCAGACTCATCATACCCGCCAGCGATTCGATACGGACAGATCTGGCATACATCACACGCTTCAGCCCTTCCCAGGCAAAGGGCTGCTCAAGCAACCGCTGAGCATCCAGAATGAGATAGCCGCCATTTGCACGATGCAGAGCTCCCGCCTTGATCAGCGAAAAATCTGTGGTCAGCGCCCCCATCTCCGTTTCCTGTTCGACCCGACCAATCAGGTTGTGGTAACTCGGGTGGTCTTCATAGACAATCGGAGCACCATGAGTCTGACTGTTGTCGATCAGCAGATTCACCCTGTACTCGGCAAGTGCGGCGGATAAATCAGGCGGCTCTTCACCGGGCAACACTGGCGTTTCTTCCACAGGCTGAAAATCGTTTACTCGTTCGAGGATGTCCTTTTCCATTTCCAGCAGATAATTCAGAACCTGAGGCAACTCCTGATATTTGTCCTTAATCTGTGACAGCAAATGTCCAATTGCATGCTGCAATGCTTCTCGCCGAAGCGATTTAACACGATCCCGAAACAGTTTCTGACGTCTCGGCATCTGCTCGACGACTTCCTGAAGCTCCTTCTGCAGCACCTCCACAATGCCTTCGATTCGCTTCTGTTCTTCAATCGGCAGCTGATCGTATTCACCGGTTTCCAGCACTTTACCATTTGGAGCGGGTGCAAGAACAAACCCACCCGGTGTTCGCAGCATCTGAATTTGCTGCGACTCGGCCTTGTCTGAGATCGTCTGGAGAGACGTTTCTTCCGCCTCCCGTTCCTCGTGCTCGATCTCCATCAGCCTCGCACGATGTTCCTCACTGTCCAGTGCCGCAGGAATTGCATTCGTCAGATCTTCAATCAGTTCGTCCACATCATCACGAAATCGCGCCCCGGTACCGGGGGGAACGGAAATCGCAATGGGACGCCGCAAATCAGAAAAGTTATTGACGTAACACCAGTCCGTTGGAGTTGCCTCGGCAGGAGCCCGCTCCCGAAGACAATGTTCCACAACCGTTCGCTTGCCTGTCCCCTGTGGTCCCAGTGCAAAGAGATTATACCCTTCATGGCGAATGGCAATTCCGAATCGAACCGATTCAACTGCGCGATCCTGGCCAAACACGGTTTCAATGTCGGCCAGCTGTTCAGTGGTTTCGAAAGCCAGTGCTGCCGGATCACAGCACCAGCGCAAAGCACAGACGGGGAGGGGATTCGCTGGCAATGGTGTATCCTGACTCTGAACAATTCAAAACCGACGGGAGTGGCAGCAAAATCATAGCGTATCTCCGCGTCGCCATGAACTGTCAAGTATGGCTTTCACGTCTTCATCACTGGTTTGAGAAAAGTCTTTGTAGAATGCGCCGATCGCATAAAACTCTCTCGAAGTGACGATGCAAAAAACGTGATCCACGATCTGCTGAAATGTCAGCACTGTATCTTCAGGAGCAACAGGAACCGCCACGATGATTTCCTTCGGTTTCTTCTGCCTCGCGGCCTTCACCGCAGATCGCATCGTCGAACCCGTTGCCAGCCCGTCATCCACAAGAATCACACAACGATCTGCAAGTTTCGGAAAGGGGCGATCTCCCCGGTAAGCTGTTTCTCGCCTGCGAAGCTCCGCCAGCTCCTTCCGCCTGACCATGTCAAGGATATCATCCGGAACCGGCAACTCCTCGTTGAGCACACAGATGCCACCGCTGGCTATCGCACCAATTGCCAGCTCCCGATTCCGCGGATGCCCAAGCTTTCGCACGATGATAACGTCCAGTTCAGCCCCGAGCTGAAGGGCAATTTCGTTTGCCACTGGTACGCCCCCTCGCGGCAGTCCAAGCACAATCACGTCCGAACGACCGGCATATAAGTCCAGGGCTTTTGCCAGCCTTTTCCCTGCATCGATACGATCCTGAAACATGAAGCATTCCTGTGTCGTGGAAAAGGCCCCTGGTGCTCCGTCAAAATAAAGCGTTCGAGTTGGAGGTAGTGGATCTTGCTAAAGATCCCGTGGCTGCAGTCAGTCACCACACGCCTCCTGATTACACGATGTCTGATCACGCGAATTCTGTTCCATTCATGCGAAAATCCCCCCTGATTTCTGTACCTGCGGAACACCTCTTGCACTTGTTCTGTGTGCCGCGTTGTTCAGGCCAGCGAACACGAATCACCAAAACTGATTCGCCCCCCACGCCAACACGCTCTAACCAAACCAGCATCCATTCATAAGGAGCAAGTCCGATGAAGTACCCCGACATTCGGACTGTCGAGGTAACTCTCGATATCGGCAAAGTCTGTCTGCAGGGAGAACTCGCTATTCCACGGGGTTCGTCCGGTATTGTGCTGTTTGCTCACGGAAGCGGAAGTAGTCGTCACAGCCCGCGCAATCAGTTTGTCGCGAAAGTACTGAACAATTCCGGATTGTCCACGCTGCTGTTTGACCTGCTGACGGCTTCAGAAGAGAAAGTCGACATGAAGACTCGCGAGCTGCGTTTCAATATCCCACTGCTGGCAGATCGATTAGTCGGCGTAGTTGACGGTTTGAGTAAAAATTCAGCCGTGCAGGATATGAAGATCGGGCTGTTTGGTGCCAGTACGGGAGCTGCCGCTGCCCTGATTGCCGCCGCAGAACGACCAGACATCGTCTCGGCTGTTGTGTCACGCGGAGGACGCCCGGATCTTGCCGGAACATCGCTGCCAAAGGTCGCCGCCCCCACGCTGATGATTGTCGGCGGTGATGATGAACCGGTGATTAAGATGAATGAAGCGGCCGGTCTCCGGATTCAGGGAATTCATCGAATCGAAATCGTACCGGGCGCCTCACATCTTTTTGAGGAACCGGGAACTCTGGAAGCTGTGGCCGATCTGGCCTGTCAGTGGTTTGGCCATTATCTGTCAGAAGAAAACCAGGGATGACAAACTCTCGCGATATTTGAATGCCGCTCAGATGCGATCCGTATTTCCCGATTAAATCGGAGTTCATATTTGATCCAATCTGCCTTCACCTATTCACTGGTCAGGAACTGCCTGAATCAGACCTTCTCGCATCAGAAGATGAGTCGTGTCACGTGCATTTCGGATCATCTTTGTGGCACGATCGAGCAGTTCTTCACGGGATAACAGCAGCGCTGCAACATTCTGTTTTTGTGCCTGAATGCCGGTGGCGACGGCGATTCGAGGATAAATTTCCCATTCATCCATTCGCGGCAGAATCCTGTCTTCCTTCAATTCCGGTCCGACCGCCCGCGCCAGTTCCTGAGCTGCCGCGATTGCCATTTCATCGGTGATTGTGGACGCTCGTACGTCCAACGCGCCTCGAAAGATACCTGGGAAGACCAGCGAATTGTTCACCTGATTCGGAAAATCTCCTCGCCCCGTACCCACGATTCGAGCGCCAAATTCTCTGGCCTGCGCTGGCCAGATCTCGGGTACCGGGTTCGCACATGCAAACACAATGGCATCACGGTTCATTGCCCGGATCCACTCCGGGCGTATGACTCCGGGCCCCGTCGCCGCAAACGAAATACAGACATCCGCTCCTCTGAGTGCCTCCTCAATGTATCCCGTCAATCCGTCCGGATTGGATTGACAACAGATCGTCCACTTTTCGGGAAACGTCAGCTGATCCTGCTCGATGTCAGTTCGCCCGGTATGCAGAATCCCCTTTCGATCACAGGCAACAATTGCTTTTGCCTGTACTCCGCTTGCGAGCAGCAGCCGATAGTTGGCAACATTTGCTGCGCCAATACCAATCAGTGCAATACGAACCTTCGATAATTCTTTTCCCACCACAGTCAGCGCATTCATCAGCGCCGCCTGGGTCACGGTGGCCGTTCCCTGCTGATCATCGTGCCAGACAGGAATGTGCATGGTGGATCTCAGGCGTTCAAGTACTCGGAAACACTTTGGCTGTGAGATATCTTCGAGGTTAATTCCGCCGAAAGAAGGTTCGAGTATCTGTACGGTTCGAATGAGCTCTTCGGGATCTTTTGTTCCCAGACAAAGCGGAATGGTGTCAACACCTCCCAGATACTTAAAGAGCAGCGCCTTGCCCTCCATCACCGGCATTCCGGCTTCCGGGCCAATATCGCCGAGCCCGAGTACGCGTGTGCCGTCCGAAACGATCGCGATCGTATTCGCTCGATTCGTTTGCTCCCATGACTGATTCTTATCTGCCTGAATCGCCCTGCAGGCGGCCGCAACCCCCGGAGTGTACCAGATCGAAAAATCGGCAAACGACCGAACCGGACATTTCAATGCCGTCTGAACTTTACCTCTATAGAGTGAATGCAAACGCAACGATTCAGCCGCGGATGTATCGGCCGCTGTCAAATTCTTTTCCACCAAAGGCATAAAACCACGCTTTCTGTCCGACTTTTTTGCGATCTGCCGAATTCAGGTTTGAATCAGCCGACGACCAGCATGAGAACTTCTGCTACGGACACTAGTCGGATGTAAGTTCCGTCACAGTGTCGTGTGCCAAAAGGTAAGATGATGTGACAATGCCGCACATTGATTTCCAGGCCTGAAACGGAGCCAATTTGTCAAAGCGAGAAAAAGCACTGAATTCTCAGACGAACACATACCTCGCACTGTTCCTGAAACATTGATTGCAAATTCGAAACCAGGAACTCATAAGGGGATGGTCAAAAGTTGACAAACAACATTTCACTTCGGATTGATCCGAGCAATCGCATCATGCAACCGCCCCAGCAGGAGCACTTCACTGAATGACTCCCGTTCCGCTGATGGCGCATGTTAATTTGATCCAGGGGAAATGCTCCGGAAGTCGAATCCCGGCTTGACTTTCCCTGAAATCTGGCCGATATTTAGAGAGGAGGCTCGGCTGCGGAACGGCTCCTTGTGGGTGGTTCCAAAAGCATTGCCTCTTTTTTCATGCGATGTTGCTAATCAGGTTCTCCCGGGTGCATACGGATTCTGAACGTAGACGATACCCCAGCAGGGAAAGACGCGACCATCTTTCTGTCCTGCTCCAGAGAACTGCAACTGATTCAGCCAGGGGCCAAATTCATCGCCAATCTCGTCTCGCCTGGTGGCATTCATTCCCTGTGACGGTAATCGAAAGCCCCAGTTCAGGCAGTAGATGCACAAGTCCGCCGCCTGCACCGGATAGGTCATATCGGACGAAACGAAGAACGGCGTCGGAACAATCCATGCCGTCCGATATCGTCCTGTTGCTGTCCTCGTAAAATAGGCTTCCAACTGGCGAACGAACTTCCGATCGGCGGACTTTTCGACCTCATCCATCACCAGCAGGCCGTGCTGCCGCTGAGCTTCCAGAAAGTAGAAGAACCGCTCCTGAAGAAAGACATGATCCTTCCGCAGGAACTCCTCAATGTACGGCTGGTCGGGCTTCCTGACCACTGCTGGAATCGCTGATGCGAACAGAATGGCACCGTGATCTCGGAGCAATTGAAACGTGCCTCGCGCCATTTCCAGGCACGCTTGACCGTATGCCGTAAACTCATCGCGAGTCGGTGGCTTCTTCTCCAGCCCCTTTGTCAGAAAACCGCGCGCGTGTTTGCGCCGCGATTCCGGGGACATAGGAGGGGCTTGATTAGCGAATTTGAAACGCTTCTTATCGAGCAGTGTGCTCCCCTTCAGCTCTTTCCGATACAAATGCGATTGGCCGCCGAAGCAATCCAGCTCCAATCGCTGCATCGCCTGGACAAACGGCCAGAGCTGCGAATCCTGCAACGCGATCCCACCTCGTACTTCATAGGGCATTTGCTTGTGGTCATGCCCGCTTTCGTCGAGAAAGAGAAGCCAACTCATCCAACGTACTCCTGCGCGACCGACAATTCTCCGGAAAAGACACAGGGAAGTAGCTTATAGCGGGTCGCGGTGAGCTGCCCAGTGCATCCTGTTTCGCACGGTTTTGAAGAACGGGGGGAAGCTTTCTTCCCAGGGATCGTAATCGCTGCTGGTGAAGTAGATGTCGAGCATCTTCCGCCAGAACACCCGTTCTTCACAGTCAGTTCAATGCTACCGGTGTTCGATCGGGTAAATCAGAACCGAAATGGATCGACTCAGGACCTACCGAGGTGAACAGTTTGCAAATCGGGCTGCCCCGCCATCCTCTCACCTCCTAACGCCGCCGCGACCGGGGCTTGTTGCTGGTGCCATGCTTAACCGTCTTCCTGACCCATGCGACAGTTTCGAGTGATACCTGCCCCACTGATCCCGGAGCCGGAACGACAACCAGCA
This sequence comes from Fuerstiella sp., assembly GCA_022843805.1. GTDB lineage: Bacteria > Planctomycetota > Planctomycetia > Planctomycetales > Planctomycetaceae > F1-80-MAGs062. Next base: position 113,492 of record JALHMY010000010.1, on the reverse strand, counting down.
CGTCAGACAACGGAATCCGAGATATAACCATCTCACATCCTCGCTTTCATCGTACAGCGAGACGCGAACTGGCCCCGCAATTCCTGTGCGTCACAATGTCCAGCTTCGTTTTGCGCGTTAAGGTGGATACGGTTTCCAGCCTTGTTTCGTGAACGAGCCAGGTAGTATCCCGACACCGGAATCAAATCCGATCGCTAAGGCCCGGGAGGATTTTTCACCCAGCCATTTGCTCAACGGCAAGTTTGCCGCGAGATGATTGACAACAAGTCCCGCATATCCGAGGCACAGAACATATTCATAACTCGACACAGCATCACTGGCAGTATTGAGCTGCTTGTAAATGGCATCAAGAACCTGTGATTCAGCATAGCGTTCGCTGGGGAACCAGGCAGGGTCGCATGCCCATTCAAAATCTTCATCATTGCGGTCATACGTTTCTGTTCCCGCCAGGTAAAGCACACAGGTCGATTTGCCGCTGATGACCGGATTGAAGAGTCCAAACCAGAACGCATTCACTTCATTGGGCGGCGGCTCATGCGTGAGTAACTGGTGGAGCCACTGTTTCAGATTCTGTTGATCGCTGTCGAAATCGAGTTTGCGCAGGGCATTCCAGCCATGCCACGGTTCCTGCTCGGCGCAGTAGTCAATGAGTAACGACATCCCGTCGTCAACGCCGACCCTGCTGCCCAGGACTGCAGCAACCTTGTCATGTGCTTGTGCGATGTTGAACATTCGATGCTCTTCGATTCAGGCGATGACGTTACGGCGTGCCCTATGGAGGAGTAGGTATTTGGCGAAAATGGCCGCCATCAGAAGTCACACCTTATCTTGTCGATGATCGTGTGTCGAAGAGAAACACTTCACCCTCGTGAAACCAGAACATGGCCAACTCCCCGGCAATGAATGAATAAATTCCGTCTGTATTCGGAGCGACAATGGTCGCCTCATCGTATGTCAGGTACTTTGGGAGTCCCTGCAGGTCATCATAGACGCCTCGTGCAACCGTGGTTGCGGTTGGCAATGCAAAGGGATACTTCAGTCCCGATGATTTCGAACGGTCGAAATCATCGTACAACTTATGCGACGTGCGACTCGTCTTCACTGACGGATTGAGCAGCAGAAATCGCCATCGATCTCGCCGATCTTTCATTATGAATGCATCAATAAAGCCGGTGAGATGCTGCCGCCAGATTTCCGGCTCCACACACTGGGCACGCTGCAGAATCTCAGTACGAGTCTTAATCATTGTTCTTCCCGGCCTGTCTTTCGGTTCGCCGCGACACGAGATACTTCGACTGTCAATCTGACGACTAACCCACCCTGCATGTCGGCGGCAGCGAGTTTTCCAGCGAGAGTCTGATCGGCGAGCTGACATGACGTCGCAGCCACCTCGATCAACGACGATTGTCCCACGTTTCGAATGACCGGGACGAGCAGGCACTCGACCGTATCGACGGCCATGCCGAGATGCAGTTCGTTCTCGGCGGGCACCACAATCGCATCTTCCTCCCAACGACCGGCCAGCAGGGTCCAATGCGGTTGGTCCGATTTACGCGCCGATCTATCACCCGAAGTGGGTCCGATTCGCAGGCCGATCTCCAATCTGGTGTTTGATTTCATTTTCTATTTCACACGCATCATCAGCCCGGCCAAAATGCGTTCCAGCCACGATTTGCGTTCGAGTCGAAACAATGGGTTGCTGGTCTCGCCACCACCAGTCCCCACCGCAAGCACATAGGCTTGTTCGTCAACGACAATGAGTCGTAAATCGCGGTACAGCAACTGCGCTTCGCCGAAATTTCCATCGAACCAGTGTCCACCGGAATCCATGCTGATAAAGATTCCCTGCTGCTCTGTTACGACTACTATCATTTGTGATTCTCGCATGATCACGAAAACGTCTTTCGCCAAAGCCGCCGGTCCGGGCAGCGTCATCAACTTCCAACTACGCGAATCTGGCAGTGACAGCAGATTCAAGCTGGTAGTCCCGCCAAATTCGTCCTCAACGTTGTGATGCACGGTCAGAGCGGCCACACCAATTTCCTTGCCTGGATTGATCGAGCGACACGAAACTGAAACGTTCGCAGCTGCACCAAGGGGGATCTGCTCGAATACAGCATCGGCGAGACCCTGAAACGCGGCGAGCGTCTCTCTGAGTTTCAACATCGCACGTTCACGATTGGACTCATCCGAGCAAACCAGCCCCAGGTCGAACGACTGAGTTCGAGGTGATTGCCAGGTTCGCCATCCTGCTGAAGTCGCCAGCTCGTCCCAGAAATACCGATCGTGTTCGAAGTCTGCAAGTGTTTCATCGCCGTCTGCAAAGACGCGAAGTTTTTCTCTGTCTGCGTTAGTAAAAATGCATTCTGCCAGTTTGATCGCATTTGCCTCGGCGACACCTTCGTCTGCTTCATACCAGTAAACATCGAGAGACAGTGGCGTGGACAACAATCGTCCGGCAACCTCCATCTTTACAGATTCCGCAATGTTGATGCCGCCTTCGAGCAGCGGTTTCCTCGGCCATGGACTGAGTTGCCACGGGGCACATCGCTCCGGGGGAAGGCGGATGAATTTTGGTGGTCCATGTTCAGTTTGTTGAGTGAATTCTGCATCTCGATACCATGAGATTTCCTGATTCGAACTATTGAAATATCCGTACATACGCATGACGCCACGAAATGTATCCGCACGGTAGACAGGCGAAATCGTCTGAGTCCCCAGCAGGACAAAAGAGTCACGCACTTCGGGACTGATTTTCACAAGCTCGCGAAACCTCGCATTCAGATCCGGAAGGCCATCACCAGGTTTTTCAGATTCCAGCAGATGATCATACTGGAACCCGCCTTCCGCGTTATCTTCCACACGCACGTAAGTTGCGTTGATACCGCGATAAAGAACTACCGGTTCACCTTCCGCTGACTTCAGATACGACGAAATCGCCACTTCCCTGATCGGCTCAAGCGGATCCTCGAAATGCGACGCAGGCTGCGGTATCTCTACCCAACTCTGAATCGGAACATCACGGGCGACAAACGCTGCGGCGACGAACGTTCCAATCAGGACACTCGTCATTGCCAGTAACCAGGTTCGCTGGCGCGCCCGCGTTTGATCTTCCTGCCGCAGGCGATCGTAGTTGACCTCCAGCAATTCCGCGATAATACGCAGCGATTCCAGCCTGAACTTTCCGATGCGCCACCAGGCAATGTCACGAAAATCCAGGTAGAGCGGCTGGATCGTGGCAAGGGAAGGGGGGAAACTTATGTTTGCGTCACCACGGCACAGAATCGGAAGGACCGACTCGTCACCTCGATGGGAAAGGAACGTCCGAACTTCCTGTTCGACCCATGAGGAGGCGGCAGACGATGGTGAGCACAACAAAATCAGGTGTCGACTGGCTCGAATGTTTTTGGCCAGTCTTTCGGGGAGCCTCCCCCCAACATTCAGCTGCTCCACCTCCAGAAACACTTTGAGCTTGCGCGACGACAATCCCGTTCGGCGCGGGGGTCGATAGCGAGAGATGCGTCGTCGCAGCCGCTTCGCGAACAACTTATCAGTGCGACTATAGCTGATAAAGGCGTCGAACTGGGTTTCGCTGTCTACATCGGTCATGAATCCATACTCGGCTGTGTCTGAATCTCGTGCATTGCGTCCGGCATTCACAGTCTACGACCGTTATTCCCTCGCACTGACATCCGCTGCGAATATTTTCATATCCGGAGTCCGCGTCGTCCTGTCTGTATTCAAATGATCGTAGTTCCTTTGGATTCACGTAAATAGTGACCACATCCGTCGTCGTCAATTAACAATCTGGCAGAGGCTCACTGCGAGGAAACGAACCGCCCGGTGCGGACCAGCACGCCGGGTGGTGTGGGAGAGCCCGGAGTAATCCGGGTCCCGATTTATGCCCAACATGAGCGTCAATTTTTGGGGTACAAGTCCCCTGTACGAAAACGGGGCTCAACAAGGAGAAAGACGCGACCATCTTTCAGTCCTGTCCCATAGAACTGCAACTGATTCAGCCAGGGGTCAAATTCATCGCCAATCTCGTCTCGCCTGGTCGCATTCATTCCCTGTGACGGCAATCGAAAGCTGTTCGACTTTCTAATTCCGCCAGTGAAATGTGCCGTTGTTCCTTCATGGCCAGCAACAGATTCAGAACTTCTTTAGCCGCGGAAACGGCTTTTTCATGTTCCCTGCGAAGTCGTCGACCCTGTTCTCGGTTGGCGGGGATGGTCCGACGTTCTTCTTCAATTGCCGTTGTCAGGTGAGCTTTCCCGGCTGACTGGCATTTCAGCGTTGACAGCGAACGCGGTAACGTTACACTGCGTAACATTAACTTCTGTAACACTACACCTTGTAACGCAAAGGGTGATATGGCACGTCCCCCAAAACCCGGACTGAGTGATCTGGAAAACCGGGTCATGAACATTGTCTGGGAACACTCTGAATTAACAGCTGAGACTGCTCGCATGCAGATCGAAGCCACTCAGCCCATCAAGGATTCCACCGTACGTACCATCCTTCGGCGACTGGAAGCGAAGGGCTATGTGAAGCACCGGGTCGAAGGCCGCACGTTCATTTATTCGCCCACTGTGGCCTCCAATAACGCGGCAGCTGATGCTGTTCGATCGATCATGGAGCGATTCTGCAATGGGTCGATTGAGTCACTGATCGTAGGATTGGTGAATCGCGAAGTCGTGTCGCCCGAGAAGCTTCAGGAATTGGGAAAACGCATTGCCGAAGAGCGGCAAAAAGCTGAGGGCGAAGCATCCAGGACACCAGCTCGTCGAAAGGGAAACTGAAATGAATCTGTTCGAATTCGAGAGTTCTGTAGTCGATTCGGCTTTGGCCCTGCTCCTGGATGTCAGCGTTAAAGCGACGCTCCTCGCGACCGCAGTATTGGGCATACTGGTGCTGTCCCGAGTCCGCAGTGTTACGGTCCGGCATCGTGTCTGGTCGCTGGTATCATTCTGCATGCTGCTGATGCCCGCCATGGTCTCCGTCGTCCCGGCGGTTACTTTGCCTGCTGGCTTTATTTCATATTCCTCCCCAGCGGTTCCGTCCAAAACTTCGATCGAAGACAGATCTTTCGAAAACCCCGCGACAACACTCGCTCTGAATAGTTCGCCTGATTCCGCTGTCGGACAAATCGGGCCTCCTGAAGTGGTGGCTACATCGGTATTCGACGATTCCGCAGGTGACATGCAGGCTGGAGCAGTGGACGTTGCATTGCCTGTCGTTCCAGCCGTGAATCCCGTTGAGCTCAACCTGACGACGCCCGTCCGCAGTTCGCCTCTTCTGCTCGCGGTCACCGTTATTTACGCACTGGGAGCCTTACTGCTTTTGGTCCGCATGATCATTGGATTCATTCAATGTAAGTATCTGGTTCGAAGATCTCGTCCTGTGGTTCTCCCGCGCGACCTTGCAGTGCCGGGTGCATCAGCAGGGATTGTCGAGTCCGACGATCTACTGGTTCCCGTAACGCTGGGACTTTGGCGTCCCATGATTATCCTGCCGACGGATTGGAAGACATGGGATAAGACGGTCCTTCAGACCGCTTTGGCCCATGAGGCGGAACACATACGAAGAGGAGACACGTGGGTTGCATTCATTGCGACATGCAATACGGCTCTGTACTGGTTTCATCCTTTGTCGTGGCTCCTCCGAGGAAACATCACAGAATTAGCGGAACAGGCCTGTGATGATGAAGTCATTCGGACAACCGGGCAACGAACGACCTACGCTCAGATTCTGGTTGAGATGGCCTCGCGGCTGGCCACCGGGGCTCAACGCTACCAACCGACCGGAATCGGGATGGCAAAAACGGCCTTTGTGGAGCTTCGTGTCAGTCGTATTCTGGACTCAAAGCGTCCACTCAGTAGCCGACTCAGCTCGCTGCTATCTGCTGTGCTGTTCAGCGTCATTGCCTCAGCAGCGATGATTACGGCGGGACTCAGTCCTGCCGCTGCAGTTGCAGCAACACAAGAAGTCAACGCTACCGGGAAGGCGGCTGAACCGGCGGTGACCGCCCCAACTGGTCTGACTCAGAAAACTGAACAGCAGCCCATCACCGGACGGGTCGTTATGGCAGATGATTCGCCGGTCCCGGATGCCGAAGTGCGGATGCTGACATGGACAGAGAATACCCGTTACAAGACAACGACCACCAGAACGAATGAGCAGGGTGAGTTTCGCTTTGACGAATTTGATGAAGGCAAGCATCGCCTCGCAGCTTATGTCTGCGATAAGAATCTCTCATCACGAATTGAGCGATACAAAGGCGACTTTGCGGAGCCTGGCCAGAAGACCATCGTCCTGAAATTGCAGAGAGTGCCCGCGATGAAGGTCACGGCCCGTTCTGCGGACACCAGCCAGCCAATTCCGGGTGCCAGAGTGCGCCTGACGTGGACCGACATAGAGCGTGACTACCTGACGGACGCGAGGGGCCAGGTGACGATTCGTGGATTGACGGCCGAAACGTGGACGATCGAGGTGCAGGCGAAAGGTTATGCTGAACAAGTTCACGCCGTAAATCTGTCCGGATCAGAAACGGTGGAAGTTACCGCAAATCTGGAATCCGGTGCTGAACTGTCCGGGATCGTTCGTAACGAAGCAGGGGAAATCCTTCCAGGGGCTGGCGTCAGTGTTTTTCCGTCCGGGATGCGTGGCGAACAGATCGAATACATGGTGACCAATGAAAAGGGCGAGTACCATTTTGAATACCTGCCCATTGGCAGCCTTCGTTTACATGTTTCCAAAGAGGACTACCAGCGCCTGCAGAAGGACGTGGTCATCTCTGTTGCCGCTGACGAAAGTCATACGCAGGATCTGACACTGATTCAACGACCGGATGGCGGTTCAATTCAGGGGACCGTCGTCGATTCTGCGGGATCTCCAGTTGTCGGAGCGGTGGTTGGTAATCAGGGAAATTCTTCCGATGATGTTCGAACCACAACAACTGACGCCAAAGGCCTGTTTCGTCTGGATCATGTCTTTCGACGATATGATGGTCATCAACTCACTGTTAAGGCCAAAGGCTACGCTCCACAGCAACTCCGTTTCACGCCGGGGACAAAAGAGAAGCCCGAAACAATTGCGATTACACTTAAACCTGGTCATTCGGTTTCCGGAAAAGTCGTCAATGAAAAAGGCCAGCCTCTCAGCGGGGTGTGGATCGTCGCTGATGTACCGTCTGGCGGTGTCCTCGGATTGAACCAGACCACGAGAAGCGATGAAACGGGAAAATTCTCGTTTGACTCACTGAGTGACGAAATGCCGTTCGGCTTCCGAAAATCTGGTTACTCTCCGATAGAGAACAAACGAATTCCCCTTGATGGCAAAGATGATGTCATCGTGACGATGCTTGAAGAAGGTGTATTGCGAGGCAAGGTCGTAGACGACGAAACGGGAGAACCGATCTCTCCGTTCATCGTTCACATCACGCACTCGCCAGATCGAGAGCCTGCAGATCCCAGAGGATCACTCTCCGGACCACGAGTTTTTGGCGGAGAGACATTTGCCGTGCCGGATGGAACGTTCCGTATGGGCGATCTGTCGCAGGGTAAGGCCGTGCAAGTCAGTGTCGAAGCCGCGAACTATGAACGCAGAGTGGTGCGTCGCATGGTGGCCACGTCCGTCGAGAATTCGAAAGTCGTCGAGTTTCGTCTCGTTCGGATCGACAATTCCGCATTCTTTGCAGTGGGCGGGCAATTGCTGAATGAGTCGGCAAAACCCGTACCGAATGCTGAACTCAGACTGATTGTCACATCGCAGAGAAGACCGTTCCCACGGGGGGACTTCCCGTTCAACTGGGAAATGATCAAATCCGGGCAAGTCAGGGATACCGACATCGTGTCACAGTTTCTCTCAGCCACCACGGATGGTGAAGGCCGGTTTGAGTTTTCGCAGGTTCGTCCCGGAAAAGACATCGAGCTGCTCTGGTGGGGTAGTGAGATCTCACAGGATCGGCTCGCCGGAATCAGCGAGCTGCAACCAGAACAGCGTGCGACGTTGTCCGTACAGGTCATTACAGCCGGTATCGTGCGCGGTGCAATCGATCCCACGATGTTTCCGGAGGTCAGCATGGTAGACCTGGTGAAACAGCCAGCTCACAGAGGAAACTTCCATTCTCATCGAAGTCTGCCTCTCGCTGCGGACGGCGGCTATGAAATTCGAGATGTACCGCCCGGTACGTATGAACTCATGATTTACGGTCCCTTCACTCGTGAAAAAGATTCCGGCCTGAGCAATGAAGTTATCAAACGCGTTCGAGTGTCTGTGGAATCCGGTAAAACGGTGACGTTAAACATTGGCCCCGAAAGCAGCGAGCCGGTAGTGCCAGACAAAAACACGGAACCGACAACTTCCGCGACTCCAGTTAACCCTGATGTGGACGACACGAAGCCGACAAAAGAATCGGTTGCTTCGGATATTAATCCGAAGGCCGATGTCATTGTCACGGGACGCGTTACTGACGGCACGGACACAGGACTTGCTGGCGCGAAATTATGGCTTCCATTGACGCCGATCGACGATGATTGCATGGTCACCACGACGGACAGCGCTGGAAACTACTCACTGCGAATTCCTGCGAACGCGATGCGACCCGCAGTGTTGATTCCCACCTGGACGATCTGGTGCTATGCCGAAGGGCGACAGATTGCAGCCGCATCCGCCTATCCTCAGATTAAACGCGTATCAGGGAAGCCCGTGGATTTTGCGTTGAAACCAGCTTCAGACACTGGCTTCGTCGTGAAAACGACGGCAGGAAAGGCAGTGCCAAATGCTCGCGTGGAGCCGTGGCATTTTCTGGCACGCAGTTACGATATTATTCCGGAGCCGTTGCGGAAGATCGTTGGGACGACAACGGACGAAAACGGTCGTGCACTGCTGCCTGCGATGGGGCGCGATGGTTTTTACAGGGTACAGGTTGAAGCGGAGGGCTACGGAACTCAGCAATTGCGTCTGAAGGATTCCGCTGAGGAACCTGCAATCCGAACCATCACGCTGCAGCCGACCGGTCGCCTTGAAGGACGCTTGATTTCAGACAATCCGGAGGCTATCAGGAATGTGAAGTTTTATGTAGAACAGGATAACTATCGGGGAGCACATATCTCTGGCATCGCCGTTGTCGAAACCGATCGAGAAGGTCGATTCGCGGTCCCCGCATTCTCCGAGGGAGAGATTTGGCTGAGGCAAGGGTCAATCAATCACGCGCTCATGCTCCGGCCTCGCATTCCTTCAAAACTGCAGATCTATGCCGGAGTTACGACCACAGTGGAGATTCCCTGTGAAGCGACCGTTCGTGTACGAGGACGAGTTCAGACCAAAACGGATTCCCAGCCCGTCGTCGGCGGGTTGGTGCACATCTCCTACGGTTCGTTCTGGCAAAGCGAACGAATCCTTACTGACGCCGATGGACGCTTCGAAGTCGATGTACTTGCGGGACCAGTTCGTCAGCATCTCATCAGTCGTCCGGATAAATTCGCCGACTGGACTGACGACCTGGGTGGCTGGCTTCGCCCCATCAATGTCCCCGACAATGTTGATCATTTTGATCTGCCACCGCTGCAGTTGGTCCAGAATCTGAAGCGGACTGGGCGTCTGCTGAATGCCGACAACCAACCGCTCGCCGACGTGAGCATTACGGCCCTCGCTAAGAACCGCAACTACGGAGATACAACAACAGACGCACAGGGAATTTTCGAACTGCAGGTACCCGAATCCGTGCAGATCGACCGTTACAGAGTGACTATTGAAAAGGGAAAAACGCAAATCGACGCGAAGGTGATTACAGAGTCGCCACTTGTTCTGCAGCTAACCGATGACCGCTGATTTGCCTAAACGAGGATTTGTATCAGAGCCTCATTACTTGCGTTCGCCCGACGAAGGCGACGAACTTCTACAGATTCTGCAGGAACAGATTGAAGATTCCCTGCGAGAAGCGACGGAATCCGGTGATGTCCAGGCGGCCAACCTTCTGCTTGACAGGGTAGTCGGCAAGCCGGACCATCCAGTGCAGGCCGATGAATTTTAAAGGGGGCAGGTGCAACTTTTCGCGCTGCTGGAGATAAAACAACGTGCCTGAAGAACCATGGCCTATGCAGCCCGAATTTCACCATCGCGTCATTGCCACACTGGAAAGACTACTGGCCAGTGACAATCCGAAATTCGCGTTGCGAGCGGCTGAAATTGTGTTAGCACTCGAAGTGATCAAAAGCCAGTTGACGCGGCCGAAAGCCTGCCTCGGTTCAGCATGCGGAAACTGAAACCATGGGACGTGCCGAACGAATTCAATCACTGACCCTGGATGCTGCAAACCGCCTCGATTCGAGTTTGGACGCGCCGGAATTGGATTTGGTTACATGGATTGCGCTGATGGAATGCAGAGACGCACTTCGGAAGTATGGCGGTCTGCATGATGTCTGCAGGATCCGAAAAGCGATCGAACGATTTGTGTCTGAGTGACGCGCACGTCATTTGTCGTTGAACCGAACAATGAGCAACAATCGCGAAGGAATCCCGACTGAAAAACTCTGCCCATTCCCAATGGATGAGTTGGGAATCGATGCGGCCACCAGCATGTTTTTTAGTTTCGTACCCACGGGACGGAAACTCCGGCGATGAGATTTCGACAGTAACAGCCACGCCGAATTGCGGAGTTCGCCCTCTTCCCCCAGCCAAATTCAGTTGGGGGCGCATTGTCTCGAATGAGACCTTGCGGATTTGTTTTTGGTCTGAGTTTTCACGTCTCTCCGGTATTTTTCACTTTTTTCTGCCACGGGAGGCAGGAAAAATCCTTACGCGATATCATTGGGTCATTTGCTGATTGTAGTATATTTGGGATCCCGTCAAACGTCGGTGGCTGGCTGGGAGACCATTACCGAGCCGACGTTTTCGGGGCGGTCGAGAATCCTGATTTGCACGCCGCAATGCGTCGTGTATTGGTTGCGAAGAGGTTTCAAGTGCTAAGTGAGCGAAGTCAACACATCGTCGTCATTGCACGGCTTTCATTTGATCCCAACATTCGATTCCTGCAGGTCATTGCAAATGGGGCTGAGAAATACCTTTCCATTACCCAGTTCCCGGAATGGCAGTCGAACGGACAGCACATACTTTTTCGAAGTAAGGAAGTCCCATTTTTTTTTCACGTCGATTACCGATCAGTGCAGTCGCAATCATTGGGGTACAATGAATGGACAAAACAGAAGCCAAAAGTTCTGAAATTCTTTTCGCAGGTGCTCCATGATTTCAAGATTGAAGTAAACCTCGAATTAGAGTTTCAGGTCTTCTGTTTCCTCGACACAAAAATGACACATACGGAAATGGCCGAGTTAATGTTTGGCAGTTTTTTGCCGCTAAAAGAAAACTTGCCCAAAAGTCTGTTGGAGTCAGATGATGGTCGAGCTGTATTGGAGATCAACAATCGGAATCGCTCGATTCATGTGGCGATTGGACCACTTACGAAGAAGCAGGCCGTCGACAAGGTTAACGCAGTGCCAAATCTGGCAGTGTTCAATTCAGAACTCGAACTCAGAACCACGGTGGATGGATTTCGACGTTCTGTTGAGCGAGAGTGCCTTGAGGTGTATTTGCTTGTTAAATCGAAGGGGTTCCATCCATCCAAATTGGAAACGGAAATTGATGCCGTGGAACGTGAAGCTGATGCAATCGTTTCGGAATGTGTAAGTTTTCTTCGTGCGGTCCCAAACCCAAAGCCTTGAAAGTTTTTCAGAATGGCTGTTGAAATTGCTGCGACATCGACTGCGGTGGAAATGTTCACGGTTAGCGTACCGATTCTACTTGAACAAGGAGTTGGCGGCACGTTTTCAAAATACGAAGACGAAATCCGTGTACCTCCCTCAAAATCGGCGACACGTGTTCTTGTTACTGCTGAAGTCGCCAGAACAAACAACGTTCCGAGTGAAGAGTACATGGCCACAGTAAGAAGGCGATCAATTGGAATTCTCCAGGCAAAGATAAAGGCACTGGAGCAGCAACAATGCCGTGATGATTTTGAAATTTGCACGTTTCCAATTCATGAATTCATTGTTGAGTTCCTGCGAAAACTCAGCGGTGTGCAGCGCGAAGGGAATAGTCGAGAGATATTACGAATGATTCGCGACGCGATCATCGACGGTCGATGGATGCGATTGCGAGACGGAATTGTTCGCAATGCGATTCTCGACGCCTTAGAACCCTTGAAAACGTCGGAATTTGTGGAAATGGCAGAGGTAAAGCGATGTCGTACGCTCTTGAAACAGTGTGCGGTGTTCCGAATGCCGGAATTGGACGTGAGTTCACTGTTTGAAAGTGAATGACTTGGCTGGTAAGAAGCGAAAGAAATTCTTGGTTGATACTTCGGCAGTTCGCCCGGCTATGGGTCGGGTGCCGCCATTGCAGGCTGAGGCGTTCACAGAACGAGTGGGCGACAGCGATCTCTATACTTCTGTGTATGTGAGAATGGAAAGTATTCGAAGATTTGTTCGAAGTCAGATTCGCGTTGCCATTCGAATCAAACAGTTTGATTCGGTATCAGATGCACTTTACCACCTTGAGCAAGACTTTGGGATCCGTGACGTGAAAGCGACCGTTGCGACGCTTGCGGATTTTATGCGTAACCGTGCAGCGATGAGTAGTCCGGAGGATGCAGCGGAGGAGATTGGGCGAACTGCTGTTCACTGGCTTCTGGAGTTTGACGAACAATTCAGCTCACGAATAAACAATTCTTCGCAGTGCAGCATTGGGGCGATGCAGCTTGAAGTGGACTTCAACACCCTGCTAACAGACCTTCATGCGTTTTATGAAGAATTTTCTACTGTGGTTGAAGACTGCCCGGTTTCTACATTTCTTGAGAAGTCCAAACGCCTCAAAAATGTACTCGAATCGGAATCTTGCGAATCGCTGGACGTTGTTAAGGCTTATCGCGATTTGAGGGCGAATGGGAAAGTTATCAGCTGCAAGGCATGTGCCAAACTTGGAGATCTGATCATATCGCTCGAGGTCCCGCAGCGAATCGGCATTGCGCATGTCGACGATTCGTTCATCCCACTTTGCAGTTCTCAGGGAATAAATTTCTGCAAGATTCCATCAGAGCGAAGTCTGTACTCTGAGACCAATCTTGCGCGTATCGGAGTCTCGGAAAGTAGTCAGGAAGATCTGACACAGGACATTCCCACTGAATGAGACGCGTGCACCGAACGGGACCAGTTGCTCTACGAGACGCCGTCTGATCGGCAAAGTGAAGTTACAGCAACTGACTGGATTGCACATCGACAGCGTAATCAGCACTGCTGCTGGAAGTGGATCATCCCCCAGCAGTCAGCAGAAGATTTTTGCTGTACTCAATAAATCGTTCAATGATGCGGTCAAAAGAGATTTGACAGACTTCAATCCGTGTTCCAGGTCAGACAAACCGCGTTTGACAAAAGCAAAGCGAACTATCCGGACTGCCCAACAATCGCAGGCGTTCCTGAAACATGTAGCCGGACATCGCTGGTTTGCACTGTTCGCACTGGCCATGTTTACCGGGATGCGGCAGGGCGAATCACTGGCCCTGTACTGGTCAGACATCGACTGAACGAAAAACGAGATTCAGATTTCCAGAACATTGACGGACAACAAAGGCAGGGCAGTTATCGGTGAAGTCCCGAAGACTGATGCCGGCAATCGGTCAATCATCGTCCCACCTTACGTGATAGACGCACTGGATAAACATCGCGGCCGAATGATGATGGACGGACACCTGACATCAGGCGACAAGCTGGTTTTTGTCAATCATGCCGGGAACATCATCAACCGGAACAATCTGGTCAGCCGGACCTTCAAGCCACTATGCCAAAAGGCAGGGGTTCCCGTTCTCGTTTGGCACGAGATGCGACACACGACAGCGACGCTACTTCTGGAAAGTGGAATTCCGATCAACAATGTTTCCGAGTTGCTCGGTCATGCCAGTTCCGTCGTGACATCAAAAATCTACGCACATGCGACCAGGAGCGGTATGGGAAAGGTGACAGCGGCAACGGCAAGTCTGTTCCAGCCAGTGGAGTCTGATACCGCCGAAGAATGAGAATGGCGGTATGAATGGCGGTATTTAACGAACAAAGGGTTCCCGATTTTTTCGGAAACCCTTTGTTTTCTCGACTGGGCAGAGGGGGAATCGAACCCCCGACACCAGGATTTTCAGTCCTGTGCTCTACCAACTGAGCTATCTGCCCTAACCATTTACCTGCTAGCACGTTCCCTCTTGGCGAGTTGCCTCGTGCCAGCTTGCCTCATGCCGGGTGAACCGAAACTTCGATTTTCCCTGCCTGGTTGAACGGCGGGGCGAATGTTAGTCACTGTTCCCGGGCTTTACAAGACTGCCGACAGCTTCACTGAAACTTCGACACATTACACCCAAACGCAGGTTCATCTGTTCCTGTTATAAAGACTTTGCCACCAGGAAAATCACTGTTTTTCAAAATACGGCTTACGAATTCGCCCAGCGAAATGACTTTAACTGTACTGCCGCGGCCCTCACCCGAGCGGCTGCGGTATCGGAAATCCCGGACAACAGAGGATAATGACGGCCTGTTTCTGCGATGCCGCTCAAGGCAACAGCTTCATGCAGCACTCGAATCGGATTGATCTCATTCCGCAGATCTTCAAGTGGCAGAAACACCTTTCGAATTGCTTCAGCAGTATCGTAATCCTTATCACAAATTGCCTTCAGCATCCGCTGAGATAAACCCGGATTTACACATACACACCCCGATGTGTAGCCATTGAGCCGAAACTGTGTCAGATGCACCATTGCCGGCTGCTCGCCAATGCCGCTGCAAATCAGCTTTGGATCCACCATCGTCACCAGTCGCTCAAGAAACTCGTCCTGAGAAGTCTCCTTCCGCACAATTGCGTACTTGATGAACGACACCAGCCCGTCCTTCACCAGCTCCGCCGCGCCTTCAGGACTGATGTAGCCTTCTTCCTTGATATAAAGAACAGCCGGGCGGTTGATGGCCTCCACAAAACGGCGAAACCCTGTCATCAACCCGGCTTCCGTCATCACAGCCTTTGTCGGCAACACCATCACTGTGGGAAACTTCGTTTCCCGCAAAATGTCTGCCTGATCCATCATCAAACCGTATGACGGACCAACAGACGGAATGACAAGCGTATCGGGCGCTGCCGCCGTCTGCAGGATTTCCAGCAGTCCGGCAAACTCCGTCAGCCGCACATGATAGAGATTCGCGTTTCCGCCATACAGCAGCATCGAAACTCCACCGTCTTCGATATGCCGGATCAGTCGGGCATTTTCTTTCGCACAGACCTGCTCACCAGCATCACGTGCCAAAGGTGGAACGGCAAGAACCGACGATCGAAACTGCTCGGGACGAAAAGGAGTTGTTTGCATGGTGAGTTCTTAGGAGGAAATGAAGAATTTCAGACTTGCCTGACATCCGGAACCATGAAGTGACAGAGAATACCAACAGGCCTCGTTTCTGCGAACCCATCGCAGAGGCCACATTCTACAGAAAAACGAGGGATTTTTCCGACCGGCCTGAATCGCAGTACGGATCAATAAATCCCGGGCTCCGGATCCACGCTTCCATCGGCGTGGAGAAAACGAAAATCACACCCTTCGTGAGCCTGAGTCGTCTGGTCAAAGTACAGTTTTCCGTATCCTCGACTGAATTTCGCATCAGGCGCCTTCCAATCTGCCTTTCGCTGGTCCATTTCCGCATCAGAGATTTCCAGAGTGAGCGTCCGCTGTGCGACATCAAGGCAGATCAAATCACCGTCGCGAACAAACGCCAGCGGCCCCCCCACAAACGATTCAGGCGAAACATGCAGAACGCAGGCCCCGTAGCTCGTGCCACTCATTCGCGCATCGCTGATTCGCACCATATCCCGAACACCCTGCTGCAGCAAATACTTCGGGATCGGCAACATTCCCCATTCCGGAATTCCGGGAGCACCCAGCGGACCAGCATTCTGAAGCACGATCACATGTCCGGGTGTCAGCCCCAGTGATGGATCATCGATCCGGGCCTTCAGATCCGGATAATCCCTGAACACAATCGCAGGACCTCGATGCTTCAGCAGATTCGCTTCAGCAGCCGCCGGCTTAATCACAGCTCCCGCCGGACAAAGGTTGCCTCGAAGTACAGCGAGACTGCCCGTGGCACATACGGGAGCTTCCCGCGTACGAATGACATCCGTATCAAAGATTTCTGCGTCTTTAATCGCGTCACCAAGACTGGTACCCGCGACATTCAGGGCTGTCAGGTCGAGCAAATCGGGAATCTGTGCGAGCAGAGCCTGCAGACCGCCAGCCTCAAAGAAATCGGCCATCACATATTTGCCGGTAGGCCGCAAATTGGCGAGTACAGGTGTACGAGCAGAAATCTGATCGAATTGGGCCAGAGTCAGCGGAGTCCCGGTACGGCCGGCCATGGCCATCAAATGCACAATCGCATTCGTGGATCCCCCAATCGCCATGAGGACTGTGATCGCGTTCCTGAATGCTGCTTCCGTCATGATTTCCGACGGCCTGATGTTGTACCATGCCAGATCCACCGCCTGCCGTCCTGTGGATGACGCCATTCGAGCATGACCGGAATGAGTGGCAGGCATTGAAGATGACCCGGGCAGGGCCATTCCCAGCACCTCGGCGAGTGCGGTCATCGTGCTGGCAGTCCCCATTGTCATACAATGGCCGGGCGAGGCAGCAATATGATCCTCCAGCTGACACCAGGCATCGCACGACATTCGGCCAGCCCCGCGTTCGGCCCAGAACTTCCAGACATCGCTGCCGCTCGCCAGCTGCTCCCCTCGCCAGCTGGTTCGATTCATTGGCCCACCCGGCATGACGATAGCCGGCACATTTGCACTCTGCGCACCCATCAGCAGGGCGGGAGTGGTTTTGTCACAGCCGCTCATCAGCACAGCCGCATCAATCGGATAGGTCCGCAATACTTCTTCCGCTTCCATGGCGAGGAAGTTGCGGTAGTACATCGAGGTGGGTTTCATGAAGGTCTCGCTGAGACCCATCACGGGGATTTCAACGGGAAACCCGCCCGCCTGCCAGACACCCCGTTTGATGTCTTCGACACGCTGCTTAAAGTGAGCATGACAACTGATCAGATCGTTCCATGTATTCAGAATGCCGATGACCGGCTTTCCTGCAAATTCTTCCGTATTAAAACCGGACTGCTTCTGACGGGACCTGTGTCCGAATGAACGCAGGTCGTCTGGTCCAAGGTATCGATAACTGCGAAGCTGTTCGGGTGTTCGACGAGTTCGTGAATGCATGGCAGATACTATTTTAAATCGGTTAGTTCAACTTAACGGCAGGTCACTCAACAGTCAGATCAGTCGCGTTCTTTGACAGGAATCTGTCGACCGTGAGTGATTCGTCACGGTGACGGGCACTAAATCGAATTCAGACATCCAGACCAAGCATCCGCATCAGCTCCAGGGCATTGCTTCGCTGAACAACGCCGTCGCGAAGCTGATAGTCGAATGTCATCTTTCCATCCTGCACAGTGTCTTCGAAATGCTGATTAATGGCTCGCCCATCCATGGAATCGACGATTTGAGTCAGCGCCAGATCGTGGGTTGTCACCATCCCCAGCGCATGTCGGTCAACCAGAGAACGAATCACGGCTTCTGCTCCCCGGCGCCGATCGTGAGAATTTGTGCCATTCAGAATTTCGTCCAAAAGGAAGAGCACCGTACGCGGCTGTAAAGTGAGATCAACAACGGACTTAAGCCGCTGAACGACACTGTAAAACAGTGAACGGCCCTCCTGAAGGGAGTCACTGATTCTCATGGCCGTGCCCATCTGAAACGGAAAGGTTGTCAGCTGAGCAGCATTCACAACAGCTCCGCAAAACACCAGAACAAGATTCGTTCCGACGGACCTCAGCAGCGTACTCTTGCCCGACATATTCGACCCGCTGATCAGAATCAGCGGAACCTCTGTTGTCAGCCGAACGTTATTGCGAATACAGCCTTCCGACGGCAACAGAGGATGTCCGATCTGCTGAGCGTCGAACAGGACCATTTCTGTGGTAACCAGGGGATTGCAGTAACCAGTTCGCTCGAAACGAAAGGCGGCGACAGACAACAGAGCTTCAAATTCCGCTGTGGAAGACAGCCAGCGTTCCACATCGTGTCCGTGTTCAGCTCGCCAGCGTTCCAGTCGATCCGTCAGCAGCACCAGCAGCCCACACATCCAGGCAATCGGCGAAAAGAATTGATTTCGCAAAGAATGATTCAACCAGCGAGTCATGGAGCTCAGCCGACGGATGGCAACAGATGCGGCCTCTCCATGCCCCATAAACTCGTTCTGAAGGTCCCGCAGTGAAGGATCCAGAAACGGATGATTTTCAAACAGCACAAGCACTTCAGCAAACTGATGCAGTGCGTGATCTGCTGAATCCATTGAGGAAAAGACCTGCTGAATCTGTTGCCTTGTCAGCAGCATCAGCGGTCCCTGTAAAATCATGGGCAACAATAACAGACTGACCGGAATCGCTCCCAGCAGAACCGCCGCAAGCAGCGGTATGGCCAGGATTCCCAGAGCCGCGGATGCCCAGAGAATCCACTGAGGAATTCGCTGAGCCGGAGACCTGACCCACTGGGTCAATAGTTGTTCGGCAACTTTCCAGTCGACATTCCCTGGAACCAGGGCCAGCATTTCACGAAGTTCCAGTTCAGGCTTCAGGGCTTCAGAACGCTGCTGGCGAGTCAGAATCTCTTTCAGCTCCGGCGTGGTTTTCATCCAGCCTGCGAGGCGATCATGACCGGGACCAGTGCGGCATTCGGTCATCAGCTGAAACAAAGAGCCCGGCCCAAAGATGTCCAGATCAGCAACCCACGGATGTGCCGGATCGCCGTAACGAGCTCCATCCACAGGCCTGTGTTTCCAGGAATTATCCAGCCTCTGCAGGCATCCCTGATGAAACGCAATTGCCGCTTCGCAACGCCGCAAACTGCGAATACAGCCCGAGTGCAGTGGAAGCAGAACCAAAAATGCAGTGCCCGGCAGCAGCATCCACAGCCAGGAAACATTTCGATCGCCAATACAGATGCTTCCCAGAAATACTGCAATCAGAAAGACAGCCACTCGAAACCGTACAAACCGACGTTCGGATGACTGCAGTTTTGACGCGGCCGACTGCAGCTCCGTCACGCGGGCCTGATAGCGCTGGCGAGGATCCATGGCAGTTGCCGTCGGTGGAAATTGCGGTTCGACAGTCGTCTGCAGCATGATACGGAAGAACGTCAGTGACGAGTTTCAATAGAATAAAAGTGGACTGCCTGTGTCTTTCAACAACAATTCTCAGGCAGCAGAGGTAAATGGGAGGATACGTCAGGGCCCCCAGGAAATTCCACCCACTAAAATTCCAACCTGATAACAATTCACCTGATTGGAGTTTATTGTTAGGCTTTCGGAGATCAGACTGCCATTTTCTGATCCGCCTCCGGTTTTGTGGCATACATTGTGCACTAAGGAATTTCGTCTGACAGAGAAGATCTATGCAGGTTCCAGCCGCAGCTCCTGAATTCTTTACACTGCTGGCGAAAAGCGGGCTGGTCACAGCCGCGCAGGCGGATCGAATTGCCCAAAAACTGAATCTTGCCGAAGATTCCACTGCTGAGCAGGCTGCCCGGCAGATGGTGCGTGAGCGCCTCCTGACACCCTTTCAGGCGGAAAGACTGCTGGAAGGCCGCTATCGAGGCCTGGTGATTGACCGCTACCGAATCCGGGAAGTGCTGGGATTTGGCGGGATGGGTTGTGTGTTTATCGCAGAAGATCCCGTCGAACAGAAAAAAGTGGCTCTCAAAGTGCTGGCCGCCGACCATTCCCTCGACGCAGGCATGCTGGCAAGGTTAAAGCTGGAAGCCACGGCCGGCATGAAACTGCATCATCCGAACATCATTCAAACGCTGAGGACAGGGACCACCGGTGCCGTTCATTTTTTAGTGATGGAACTGGTCCGCGGAATCAGCCTGCACGAACTTGTGGCATTGAACGGACCTGTCAGTTTTCCCACCGCCTGTGACATTGCTCTGCAGGCCGCTGAAGCTCTGCAGGCCGCGCATGATATCGGGATTATTCATCGCGACATTAAACCGGCCAACTTTCTGATTGAACACACGGGCGTCGCTCATATTCTGGACTTTGGTCTTGCCCTGATGGATGACGTGGAAGACGAAGAATTTTCGCTTTCAATGCTCTTCGGACATGACTGCCTGGGAACTCCTGACTTCATTGCACCCGAGCAAACGATTGACAGTCGCAATGTCGATGCTCGCGCGGATATTTACAGTCTCGGAGCAACTCTGTATGTGGCATTAACAGCCCGGCTGCCATTCCCGGAGAAAACCAATAAGGCAAAACTGGAGGCGCATCGCTCCAAAAAATGTCGCACCGTCTGCGAAATTCGGCCGGAGATTCCACCGGAAGTCGGCGCCATTGTGGCCCGCATGATGGAAAAGGATCCCGCCCGGAGATTTCAAACGGCCGCCGATGCTGCCGCGGCTCTGCGAGAACACGCGGTACGGCTGCCCGTCGCGTTTGACTTCCGCGAACTGATCACTCTTCGCGCAAAACAGGCAAAGGCCAAGGCCGAGAACACTGCAAAAAAATCGGCAACGAACCAGCGTTCATCAATTACTTCCACCTCCGGGTGGCTGCGTTCCAAAGAACATCACTTCTCATCCACGACTGACACATTCGGCCAGACGGAAACTCCGGTCGTTCATCAAAGCTCCGGTGAACCTCTTCGTGCAGAAGCGCCGACAGGACGAGCCAGCACACAGGGCGGCAGCCGGGTTGCTCGCGGACCAGCTCCTTCAGGCTGGCGAATTCAGGTTCTTGGCCAGTCAGCCCGCCAACCCCTGACCAAGTCGCGTACCAGTGTGGGAACTGACCCGACCGCTGATATCATTATCGATGCACCAGGAGTCGACCGGGTTCACTGCTGGCTGGAATGGGACGGTAACGTCTGGCAGCTGAAGCAGCAGTCAATGACCCAGCCAACTTATCTGAATGGCCGGGTGGCTTCTTTCGGTCCGGTCCCGCACGGGAGCAAACTGACGTTCGGTGGCAAGCAGGGTCTGAGACTGATCAACATCGCTCAGGCCGAACAGCAGCGACAGCGAATTCAGACGGCCATCGTGGCAATCGTTGTCTTAAGCCTGATCGCCGCAGCCGCAGCATGGTGGCTGACAAAATAGAGTATTGGTTCAGCGTAACTTGTGGAAACGGTGAACGAGAATAGCAGCGACGTGTCGTGAAGCGGACAGAGGACGAATTGAATGTTGGTTTGGTCATTGCCTGGGGGCCAGACTCCAAACGCCAGGATTGATCCCACAGGCCATTAACGTCTAATGAGTTTCAATGGATGAATCATTGCAACCTGCCCCAACGGGGCTCAGGGTGAAAGCCTGGGGCAACGCCCCAGGAATTGCACACAACAATGACGAAAGCCCTGAAAGGGACTAATGAACAACGCAACCATTCCGCCCCGTTGGGGCTTTCATCGTCTATGATCCACGTTCCCAGGGCGTTGCCCTGGGCTTTCACCTTCCGGACCTTCGGCCCGGAAACACAATGCCACAATCAACGGGCAAATTACTCTAGCGCAATCACTTGCGTGTCTTTGGGCTCACGTCGTATTTCGCCTTTCCTCCCGGTTCGTGGCGAGAAATGGTTTTCAGTGACAGCAGACGAACGCCCACGACGCTGATCAGACCAATCAGTGGCTCGATCCGAGCTGCCGTTCGCCGATCAGCCTTCGCTCCGCAAATCCATGTCAAACACCGCGATTTTGTGGGTAATAACAAGGCCGCTGGCCCTGGCTATGGAAACGGCTGGCGCGTTGGGCCGGAATCGCATGGGCAGCATGGGCCGGATTCACAGTCGCGGCTGGAGTCAAAAACCCGGAAATGGAGCCTCTTGAGCGTGCAGGACTTGTTGAAACATTGCGGTAAAAACTTCTTTACGCTGACATGATACTTCGCATTCTCGGGTGCTTTCCAATTCTTCAATTTTCACGCTCTCTTCGCTTTTTCTGGAAAGTGGTCATTGACAATCGGCGCCCCATTTTTAGGATCTCGACACCAACGCGAGTATACAAACATTTACAGCCCGCCCGTTGGCCTCCCTGGGCCCCTGGCAAGAGCATTCCCGCAAATTCGTTCACATCCCGCCGGGTCAAAAGAACGTTTAGTTATAGGCGCTGGAGACTTGTAAATTGACTGTCAACGCAAAAGGGACTGCCAATTGCTTAAGACGCCACTTATAGAAGTTGAGATAAAAATGGAGTCGCCGATTTTCAGTCAATGCGGAGGTAACGACTAATGCAGGTTCTGGCATCGCTTTTCGGCAGGCTCTCTGTCACAACGTTTTCCGTGCTTGCTTCAATGCTGTTGTGGAATCCACCGAGCCCGGGGGACGAGGACATTCCGGTTCTCCAGCAAGGACTTAAGGCCTGGTTTGAGGCGGCCAACTTTAAGTGTACGTATACTTACTTTCGTGGAGTCGTGACCGGCTTCAGTGTTGAGGACCTGGCTCAAATGCAATGGGAGTCCAGTGACCCCCATATAGATTTGGACCTGCCTCGAATCGGTCACGGCTCACTCATGAAGCTGGGCGAAGATATCAAATTTTCGATCAACTTTGATAGACCATTTCAAACCGCCAGCGGTGATTTTAAACTTGCAGATGGACAGCTTGCCTTTACGAACTTGCCCGTGACCCAGATCAGCGATCGAGAAAAGGCGGTTCAATATGAGCTACCAGGAACAGACGCCGGGGGGCGAAAACACGGTAACACCGTACGTGCTGAAAGATTACTGCTGGATGGTTCGAAGAGCTTCGACGTGGCCCGCAAACATCTCTTTTGGTCAACTCCTATTTCTCTTGATCTAAGCGGATTTGCAGAAAGGGTCCTCCGATTACCTTTTGATGAAGGACAGGTTGATAGCTCCACCGTTCCGGTGAGTTCTGACACAATTCTCGTAAAGGAGTATAGCGATGATGGGTCACATACTTATGCCAGTGAGGTTCTGCTGGGCACCGAATCAGATCTTCCTTACGTTAAAGAAGTTTTCTCGCATATTGAGCAACATGGTGCAGAAAAGAAGACTGTTGCACACAGTCGAACACTGTATCTGAGATTCGAGACAATTGATGGTTGTAAAATCGCGAGCAGAGTTATTTTATTAAGCAGAGCTGGCGCAGACAGAACATCGATAGACGTATTTGATACCACGGATTTAGGAGAATCGAGCCCGGATCCTGATGATATGAAGCTGGTTGTACCCGCTGATGCTCGGATGTACGGCGTTTCGCCAGGGGCAATTCCCGCGGAGAATAACGGGCACCGCCTATTGTCACTCGAACACTTGAGTATCGACGACTTTGGGAGCGGATTTTTCTTTGAACCCACCACACAAACTGAAATACCAGAAAGACAACATTACTCTTCTTTGTTTTTCTATACTAACGGAGTTTTGATTGTCGTCTTCTTCGGCTACCTCGTGTTCAGGTTGTTGAAGCCCAAGGCTACTGGGCAATGACAACGAAACCCCCTGAGTCGTGCTGCATGCTTTATTTCCTCACAATTCTCATAGTGTTTTTCCATACTAATCCCTCTCGCGGCGATGCCGCAACTGTTCAGGCACTTCGCGCAGCATACGAGCAAGTTGCGAATGAATCACAATTTCGTTGTACGTATACCCTTCGGGAATGGTCGGTAACGGACGTTGAAGCAGCATTTTCTAACGATATTCCCGTTCACTTTCTAAGCGTTGGTTCCGGTCGCTTCTGCAGGGATGGGCAGTACCTTCGGCATTCGTTCGACGATAGCAAAGGGCCGAGGATCTCCGGGGCGTCAGATGCCAGCGGGCAGGAAGTCGTGCCCGAAAGTTCGCCTGAGGGAGTAACGAAACTGAGTGGAGGACAAGTGCGAGTGCGGGGACTCGGATATGACGAGGTGAGCAGTATTGCGCTGGAATTTACCTATCGCCCTGGCTGGAAGAATATGGCAAATCAGGCAAATCTTGAACTCCGGTCTAAGATGCAGCCATCTCCGAATAGAACAGCATTCACTCGAGGGGAATCAATGATCTCTCCTCTAAACCCGAATGGCGGTTCGTTTGTCGGTCTGCCGAGTGAACCATTTCCGACTCCACGCGACGAGGATTATCAGGTCTCTGAAATTTCTGAGTCCCGAGTGTTCCTTGAAGTAAACACCGAAGAGATCGTCCAGCCATACGGGAAGCTTTCTACAAAGTATGTTACGGAATGGTGGACGGAGCCTTCGGTTCCGGTTTTGGTTCGCGTATTGCGAAGGACTCATTTCGAAAACACGGACGATTTCGTCGTGGAGGAAGGTCGTTCGACCGAATTCGTCAAATGTGGATCCCATATGATCGCTTCCCGAGTTGTCGCAGTTCTGTGCACCGGAAAATCTGACCCGTATTACGTGAAGGAATGGAGGTCGCTGGATCTGGGGCAAGAGCCACCGCGTCCCGAAGACTTTCAGATCGAGTTAAAAGCAGACACCATGGTGATCGGAACAGAAGTTGAAGCAAACGGTGCGGGTCGGCGGATTTTTGATATTAGAAATCCCACGCCGACTCTTGCCGCAGGCCAGGTATTCACGGAGACAATTACCAAGGAGGTTGTGCCCGAAGGACAATCGACTTCCCGCCTTTGGCTAGTCGCGTGTAACGTGATTGTTTTTGCGGTTTTGTTGTCGTGGCTGATTTGGCGGAGGCGTTCGAATCGTGAGTAACAGGACAATCGCCTGTGCATGTATTTCAGCTCCGATTCTTGTACTTGCTTTCCTGGCTGTGCAATTTCACTGGCGCGGAGTTGAATGACAACTGTTATTTTTGAGTCGATCCTAAGCCATCCGTTTCGAATACCCGCCATGTCGGTTCATGGCCGGCACTGCAGGAAGTACGGAGTCTTCAATGATCATTGAATTCCATATGAATCTTTAGGCATCAGATGTGTAAGGCCATGTCGACCATCGGTGCTGAGCCTCCGGGAGAATGTACCATCGCTGGCTCACTCACTTGCGGAAGAGCGAGTTTTCTGAGATGGAAGGTCACGGGTTTTTCAGGACTTCCAATAGTCCTCCTTTGTATTCATGTGCTGGGACTGATCGGTAATGCGGTATGGCATTCGCCGGTCTTTGGCGAACGGGAACGGCTGAGTGCCGGATATTATCACTGGAGGACTCTCGACTTCCGGAAGAATCCCGGGAATCCACCGTTGAATGATCTGATCGCTGCGGCTCCGGTATTGCTTTTCGCGCGGTCCCATTCACAGGAGGTTTATCTGGACAAGGTTCTTGATCCAAAGGAACTTCTCACGTACGTATTTCTGGGCCGACTGGCCCTCATTCCATTTTCTGTGCTTGGCGGCTGGATCTGTTATTCATGGAGCCGCGAGCTTTATGGCCGCCGGGGCGGGTTACTCGCACTCGTTTTGTGGTGTTTTGATCCACTGATACTTGCTCACGGAGCGTTGATTACCGGAGATCTGTGTGCAACATCGCTGGGCATTACGTCGGCTCGGGCATTCTGGCTGTGGATGCGGAAACCGACGATGGGTAATTCCGTAATCAGCGGGGTTGCCCTCGGAGCCGCTCTGCTGGCAAAGTATATCTGGGTGATTCTGCCGCCGCTCTTTCTGTTGTTGTGGATCGCCCGTCGATTTGCATCGCCTCGACCAGTGCGGTGGCCGTTTCCCTCGCAGATCATAGTCATGTGTCTGTTGATGATTTACGTCATCAATCTGGGGTATGCATTTCAGGGGACATTGCAGCCCTGGGGCACATTTCAGTTTCAAAGTCCAGGACTTCAGCAGTTCGCCGTCGATCCGAAGCACCCGGAATCTGGAGCAGGCTCGTGGCCACGAGAAATTCCGATTCCATTGCCTCAGCAGTATATTTTTGGCATTGATGCGATCGCCGATCATCTTCGACTGGCCCCGATTGAAACCTATGTGCATGGCGAGTTCTTTGATACCAATGTCTGGTACTTCTATGTGTACGGCCTGCTGGTCAAAATGCCACTTGGAACCTGGCTTATCCTGTTGCTGGCTATATGGGATTGGCTTACGACAAAGACCCTGCCCGCCGCAACCAGAGAACTTTCCCGCCCTGAAAACTTTGCAGCGCACCAGACTGAGGCTACGGAACTGCCGGGAATCAGATTCACTGACGGCTGGTGGACGGCACTTGTGTTTTGGCTGCCCGCGTTGACGGTGCTGGTATTTGTCAGCAGCGTAACGACGATCAAGCTGCTAAGATATTTGCTGCCAATGCTGCCATTTATCTTTGTGTGGGTCGGTCGCACGACTGTGTGGGCTCAGCAGGGCGGGCGAGTGCGGAACATGGTGTTATGGGTTTTGACAGGCTGGACAACTTTGAGCAGCCTGTATGTGTATCCTCACAGTTTGTCGTATTTCAACGAAGCGGCTGGTGGGCCGAGTAATGGAGACTCGCATCTCATACGGGCAAGTTTTGACTGGGGCCAGGACATGCTGTTTCTGAAGGACTGGGTATCAAGCCATCAGGATGCCACACCACTCTACGTGTTTTGCCTGAATGTGTCGGATCCTGAACAATTTGAAATTCATTCACAGCCCATTCCACAAAACGGTCCGGAACCCGGCTGGTATGCACTCAGCGCCAGTATCCTCCGCGGCTTCCAGCGCCAGCGACTCGTCTCGGGCAGCGATGTCAGCAATGGGAGTCAATATCCGGCGTTGTTTTTGGATGAAACTCCCGTGGGACATGCTGGATATTCGATCCGAATTTACCATCTGGACTGTCATCAAGCCAATGCGATGCGGACTCGGCTTGGACTGGATGCAATCCCGTGTTCGGAACAGTCTGCGGCAGGAAATCGCAGACCGGGAAGCTGACGCATCCCGCTCGCCAAATCCCAATGCGTTTCGGCTAGCGGCCGGTGTCAGCCGGCCGGTACGATTATGCGGCAATATCAATCGCAAGTCGTCCCACGGTTCGAGCGCAAGAAAACGGATATCCCGGAACGCAAACCGGGAAGCTGACGCATCCCGCTCGCCAAATCCCATGACGTTTTGGCGAGCGGCCGGTGTCAGCCGGCCGGTATACGCTGAAATCACAGACCTGCCCGGCCATGGACATCCCAAGCTGACGAAACTCCGCCGCACTCAGGCTCGATGTCCGGATTCAAAAAAAACAATTGAAAGATCCCAAAAGTCAGATTCATGAATAGAATGAAAATCGCACTGATGATCATGCCAAATCGGGGTAATCTCATTGTCATGATTGAGTACCCGTGACATATCGCGGAGACGCCAATCGACAACAGATATAGGACGAAGAGCGGATGCGGAACAATTGAGGAGGTGAAGGGAAGACGTCCAGTGGTCCTCTTCAATTCCTTTGCGATTGATTTTTCTGTCCTGAAATTTTTCTGCCAATAGCTTGTCATCCTCGGATCAGGGGGAACGGAAGCTTCACAGCGTTGCCTTTCTGGTCGCGGATCCCAGGAACTCTTCGAAATGCGTGGTATTCTCCGAGATGTCGCGCGCTGCCGAGACTCGAAGGCCCCGGCATCCCGGAGAGAACCGGGCAGCCGCGATTGAGCGCGAGTCTCGGAGAGACTCGAACATCCTCCGTCTCCAGCTCAAGCCAGTGGTGAAACCGGCTGAAGCGCTCGTTGCGAGTCTCGGAGAGACTCGCCTACGTGGGCGGATGCACGATACCTTGCATCGACGAATTAATTTGATTCACGCTGAATGTCGGCGGCGTCGCGAATCACACTCCAGAAATTTCCGGGCTGATAGAATCGAGTCTGCCACTCATCCAGATACTGCAAATGCTCGGGCGAAGGAACTTCCATTTCACCTTCTGAAAATGGGTATCGTGTCATTGATCTGGAAGGGAAGGGTTCTGACGACTGACCATACACAGTATTCAGGTCCGCATCCTTATCCCAGCCAACATTGTACAGCACAAAATCCCGAACCCAGCCTTCAGGGATCGCCTCGCGAGGAACCTCAAATTCCACAGTCAGTTCATCTCCCGGCCCCATCACAACCATTCGGTCATCCTGTGCCTGAAGCAGCTCCGTCGCATGTCCATATCGGGTAAATCGGCCCATCATTGCCGGCCATCGAGGTGCGGTTGTTACGGAATCGTAATCGTACCCTTCGGGCGCATGCCCGTTTCGGAACAACGCATTGTCCGCATATACTCGCCTCGAAAATCCCCGAAAATGCAGGTCAGCCGCCTTCAGATCGCAATCATGAACGCTGGTCTGCGCATCCGCTTCATCAACAATAAAGAATGCAGCATCCCAGTACAGTTCCATACTGGACGACAGACGAAACCGAAAATCATTCGTCAGGAATGCATCCGATAAATCCACGACCATGGCTTTGGTCTTACCGCTCGGAAATCCGATGAACGGTTTGACCATGGTCCACTGACCCGACGAGTCCTTCACTTCAATCGACGGTGGAGCAGGGGGGGCCAGCTGAGCATTCTGCTGAATCGCCACATTCAGTGAGGTGTCTGTTGGAAATACCCAGCCGATCAGCACCAGTCGCAGACTGGTCGGCTTTTCATCGAGACCCGGATCGAACTCCATCGACCACGGATCTGTCAGGCCCTGAATCTTACGTCCCTCAAAGGCCTGTATATAATTTCCATCCTGTGACATCAGACCGGGCAATAAATCGGTTCCCCGGCTGTCAACAACCGACTTTGGAAGTCTTCGATCGCGAACAGTATGGATTCGGTGAGCCGCCATTTCAGGTGAGCCAACTTTTTCATTCGTGAAGACTGAGACATCTGCCGGATGGTCGATCGCCGCCAGGCGCACCTCATCAAAATAGGCGGCCTCCCACAGTTCTTCGGTAAACTGAAGTACATAGCGGCCATTTCGAGGGGCCAGCTGACTGCCTGGTATGAGCAGATTTTCCCATTCGCGTGTCGGCGCAAGGTCGCCATTTGCCTGAACCAGGCCAATCGGAGCGGCCCAGAGACAGTCACTGAAGAATTCAAACTTTTCACCGTTCCAGGTGTAAATATAAGGGCAGGAGCCTTTCAGAATCTGAGGTGCGAGAATACCAATTCGAGACCTCAGCAGTTCAGGGGTGACAATGTCCTGAGGAACTCCGTCAGTCCAGATGATCCGAATAACATCCGCGCCAGTGGATTTGCCGAGCCCCAGTCGCAGTCGGGGTCGGTCGATGATGTGAGCCTGAAATGCGGTTCCGGCCCGCATTTCCATCACACCGCCGATGGCATGCATGTTGACTCGCTGTGACTTAAACTGTTCGTCCTGAGCGACGGCTCGTGCAACAACGTCCAGCCAGTGATTGGTGTTGCCTCCATCGTTCAGTAACACGTGAAGCGTACCATCGGCTGACACAAGCAGCGGATCTTCATCGCCGTCATCGTCATAGTCCATGACCGAAAGACGGGCCACGCTGCTGTTTTTCACATCATCCGGCAGCAGTGAGGAAACATCTTCGAACGTGCCCCCTGGCTTGCCTCTTAAAAGGATGACACCGGATTCACCTGCCGCCAGAATGTCGGTTACTCCGTCATTGTCAAAGTCCGACAGCTGCAGAGCCGATACCGGGCGATCGGACAGCTTCTGTGCCTTCAGAACACTCATGCCGCCCGTGACGGCGGTCTGAGTCATTTGCAAATGAACTCCGGAAGGACCGCCCGTAACCGCGTCCCAGCTCAGGTTAGCATCGAAGTCACCAATCCGAATCACGCTTGCTGAAGGAATATCACTCAGACCGTCCGTGTCCGTCAGCCAGCGAAAGCGACCATGCAGCATGTTCTGAAGAGTACCCGCCTTTCCCGCAGCGGAAACACCGACAATGTCCATTGCAACATCACGATTCCAGTCTCCGATAGCGAGCCCTGCGACAGGATAATCCGGAAGTGAAAGACCCTCGGTAATCAGCTCAAACTGAGTGCCATCCAGATTCTTCCAAAGGGCCATGCCGGAGCTTGTGGCAGCAATCAGATCAAGATCTCCGTCGGCTTCAAGGTCCGCCGCCACGATCTGATGTACATCCGCGGGAGCATCAAGCTTTGCCTGAATCTCAAACAATCGCGTTCCATCAGCGGCCGCCTGATTACGATAAACCGTCACGGCCCGCCCGCTCCACGCGACCAGATCAGGGTCGGTGTCGTACCAGCGATTCTTCTGAGCCGGATCCGTTACCGTTTTGCGGTCGCCGTCCCGGTCCTGAAGAAGTGCTGGCGTCTTCAGGTCTGAAAGCGCACGATCAAAGTCGCGATCCACATCCACCAGCAGGAATGATTCCAGCAGACCAGCATCGGCTGGCGTCTCCATCAGCAGCTGCCAGTCACCCGAAGAAGATGCTCCCCGGCTATAAACCCTGATCCTCCCCTCTGACAGTACAATCAGGTCATCGAACCCATCCAGATTCATATCGAGGCTGTCGACGACAGTGATGGCTTTCAATTCGGAAAGCAACGAGGTTTTCTGAAAGCCTTTCACAACGAGTTCCGCTGGTGCAGGCTTTAACCCGGCAGCCTCGACGCGAGCCATAAATGTCTCATCAAATTCCAGAAGCAGGTATTCCAGCAGATTGCGGTCAATGCGACGCCTGTCAATCTGGGTAGCAGTCTCCGGCAGAATCAATCCCTTGACCGCCATCGCCGACGGAAAAAGAATGGCCGCATTGGTGCCGTTATATTTACCGATCGCTGAATTGATCGTATCCACCAGATTGATGCGATGCTGCTTCAGAACAACGTCATTGAGAGGGGAAATCATAGGAATCGCAGCTTTCATCAGTTCGGGCAATTCCGCTCCGAGCTTCCTGACCTCCGGGACATTGGAATTCAAGGCCATCGCCAGCTTCTCAAGTCGTCGCTGCAGGACAAAGAGATTGTCAGGCTGCAGTTCCGAACATCTCCTGAGCACCTCGAGAAGCTCTGTACCGTCTCCAAATGCCCGGTGACCATCCATGGCGACAGCCACAGCGAACCAATAGTCCGCGCGATCACCGCTGGACACCGCGGCCGACTTCAGTCGGGCAACACCTTCCTGAATCTCAGATTTCTCCGGGGAGTCATTGATGACAAACAGTTTTCCCGCAAGCAGATCCGCAAGACTCTGTTCATCCGGAAAGACCTGAACCAACTGTTCAACGGCCCCTCTTGCGGCAGCGAGGCCAACAGAATACCCGTCCGGATCCTTTGAACGATTGTAGTGAGGATCCGGATCGAGAATCGAAAGTGACAGCCCGATTGCACGATTTCTCAGAGCCAGCCGATCGGTCGGCAACAGTTCGCTCAACTGCTTCAATGTCGCTTCCGCTTCCACCCATTCCTTGTTTTCCAAATGTCCAATCGCCAGGTTCTTCAGGCGGATCGCTGTGAGCAGCTGTTCTCTGGTGAGGTCGGCCCCCACATCAACCGTGTTGCCTCCCCCGGTGGCAGCGTTGTCCTTCTGAGCAGATTCGCGACAGCCGCTGAGAACCGTCAGGGAAACCAGAGAGACAAGCAGCACTGATCGGGCAGCGGGGCAGCACAAGAAACCGCTCTGTGAATCACACTGAATCCTGAACATCCGGCAATCCTCCCGACATGACAACTCACCACCTGTACCATCCCTCATACGGCAGAATAATTGAATTTCGCGATAACAAACGCGTCACTGCCCAAAAATTCTTCACCGCACCCGGCAATTTCATCGTCACATGCCAATTCACGGCAGCCTGCGCAGAAAGAAACTGAAGGACGGAGAAAACCGGCAGGAACCCGGCCTGCAGCGAGCTCAACACAGTTTCGCTGGAACGAAAAACTTATTAACGTGTGTGGTTCCTCAGATTGTCATTTTCACACGCCATCCTTACCCAACGGTTTCTGATACAAAGGATCTGGTGATGCGACCTGCCCCCCTGCAGTCCTTTTCACTGCCCGGTTATCTGCTCGCCTTCGGCATATTTTGCACAGCGCCACTTTCATTCGAAAAACGCGCCGTCGCCGAAGAATTCGTATTCGGATCGAAAACCATTCGGGTGGCCGAAGGATATGAGGTACAAAAGGTCACGATTCCAGAACTGGTCGAGCGGCCGATTGCCGTTTCGCGAGATGAAAAAGGTCGGCTGTATGTTACAGATTCCGGCGGGATGTCTGAACGAGCCGAACAGCAGCTGGAACTAAAGCCACACAGCATTCGTCGACTGGAAGATACGAACGACGATGGAGTGTACGACCGCAGCACTCTGTTTGCTGATCGCATGATGTTCCCGGAAGGATGCCAGTGGTTTCAGGGTTCGCTATACGTCGCAGCACCGCCTGAAATCTGGAAGCTGACGGACACAGACGATGACGGAGTCGCCGATAAACGAGAGGTCTGGTTCAACGGTAAAACTCTCACGGGTTGCGGAAATGACCTGCATGGCCCTTATCTCGGACATGACGGTCAGATGTACTGGTGCAAAGGCGCCTTTGCGGAACAGTCTTATACGCTTCCAACCGGCAAGCCTTTTGTGACTCGCGCTTCTCACATTTTTCGTGCGAAGACGGATGGAACGGGAATCGAACCGGTACTGACGGGTGGCATGGATAATCCCGTGAATGTGGCATTCCTTGCGAACGGCGAGCGATTTCTGAGCTGCACGTTCTTCCAGTTCCCGGAAGCCGGTCGCCGGGATGGCCTGATCCATGCAATTTATGGAGGAGTTTACGGCAAGAAACACGACTCAATTTACGCTCATCAAATGACGGGCGAAGTCATGCCTGTCCTGAACCATCAGAGCGCTGCTGCCCCCTGCGGATTGATTGCCGGCAGTGAAGCACTGTTCGGCGGCGGTGCTGAACAGTCACTGTTTGCCTGTTATTTCAATCTGCACAAGGTCGTGCGACACGATCTTATTCCCGACGGGCCCACCTACACGACTCAGGACACTGATTTTATTGCCTGCGATCATCCCGACTTTCATCCGACCGACGTCTTTGAGGATGCCGATGGCAGCCTGCTGGTGGTTGATACAGGCGGCTGGTACAAAGTGTGCTGTCCGACGTCACAACTTGCGAAGCCCGATGTTCTGGGCGCGGTCTATCGAGTTCGTCGAAAGGGCACTCAAGCGACGACTGATCCGCTCGGACGCATGATCGCCTGGGATGCTCAGACGCCTGCTCAGCTGACAAAACTTCTTGCGGATTCTCGCCTGTTCGTCCAGAGACGAGCGACTCAGACGCTGCGAAATATCGGCGCAGCGGCCGTGGCACCGTTGTCGGAATGCGTGACAAAGCACTCTTCGGCAGTCGTGCGTCGACGAGCAGTCTGGACGCTGGCAGCCATTGATCATGCCAATGCCCGAGCAGCGGTTCGGCATGCGTTCCAGGATTCCGATCTGACAACCCGACAGGCGGCTGTACATACAGCAGCTCTCTGGCGAGACAAAGAAGCTCTGCCACAGTTAGTTCAGCTGATTGGTTCAGCAGAGGCCGGTGTTGCCCGAGCGGCTGCTGAAGCGCTCGGCCGCATTGGCGACTCGTCATCCGTCTCGGCGATCCTGAATGCGTGCGCAGCTCTGCCGGACTATACCCCCGATACTTCCGGAGCCCCTTCCGACGCGGCAATCCGCATCCGGGAACACGCCCTGATTTACGCCCTGATTGAGACGGGCGACGGCAAAGCGATCGCCAGCGGACTGCAGGCAACGTCCGTGAAGACTCGCCGGGCTGCACTGGTTGCATTGGATCAGATCTCTGACTCCGGCCTGACCGCCGATCAGGTCATTCCACTCATGAAGGCCTCGGACGCAATTCTGAATGCCACTGCAGTCTGGATCGTGGGTCATCATGCCGACTGGGGAAGTCCGCTGGCGACTTTCTTCCAGCAAAGGCTTGTTGATGCAGAAAAGCTGACAGAAGACGGCCGCGAACAGCTGACCACGCTGCTGGCAAACCTGTCGCGAGCTCCGGAAATCCAGCAGCTGCTTCTCACGCAGCTAAAGGTCGCTGATCAGCAATCTGCTCAGCTGGTCACGGTTAAAGCAATGGCTCGTGCCGGACTTTCAACGACACCGCCGGCATGGCTGGATGCGATGGCCGAAGTTCTTCCGGGGTCCAGTCAGACACTGGCTCCGGCTGCTGTCAATGCCTGTCGGCAATGGACTCTGCCGAAAGGCGGACATCCGGCACTGGCGGCTGCGCTGCTGAAACTTGCTGAACGTGAAGACCTCTCCAGCGCCATTCGGCTGGATGCAATCCTGGCGGCCGGACCGGCACAATCCCTGACCCCGGCCCTGTTTGGCCTGCTGATGAATTCCCTCAGCCCGGAACAGCCGATGTCAGAACGTACGACAGCAGCAACCGTTCTGGGAGCCTCCAGCCTGACTTCAGAACAGCGCATGACCCTGCTGGGAGCGATGAAGAAGGTTGGGCCTTTGGAACTCCCCAAACTGTTGCCGGTATTCGAACGTGACCAAACAGAACCGGTTGGCCTGCAGCTTGTCAGTGTTTTGCAGGAATCCGATGGCCTCCGAGGACTGCGAACGGACCTGGTGAAACCTCTTCTGGCGAAATATCCTATGTCGGTTCAGGACGCCGGCAAACCTCTGCTGACGGTACTGAACGCCAGCGCCGAACAACAGGCCGCTCATCTGGAACAACTGCTGAAGGAACTGCCTGCGGGCGACATCCGCAGAGGCCATGAAGTCTTTATGGGCAAAAAAGCGGCCTGCATTAATTGCCACAAACTGGGCTATGGTGGCGGTCGGCTTGGGCCTGACCTTTCCAATATCGGCAAGGTACGCAATCACCGCGATTTGCTGGAAGCGGTTGTCTATCCAAGCGTCAGCATCGTACGTGGATATGAACCGGTCGTCGCTGAACTCAAGGATGGACGCACTGTTGCCGGGATTGTGATCAGCGAAAGTCGTGACGAAATTGTGATCGGGATCGATGCCGAAAAGAAAAGTCATATCGCCCGATCGGAACTTGAACAAATCCTTCCCTCCAGCGTGTCTCCAATGCCAAACGGCATGGCAACTTTACTGACACCTCAGGAGCTGGGTGACCTGATGGCATTTCTCCAGAACCTGAAATAGATGCAATCAGACAGACGGGATCAGTCGCTGTGAGAGCAGCGACGACGGGATGGAAAGTTCCCGCATGTCTGTGGCAACTGGATTACTCCGCGGGTACCGGGCAGCAGGCGACTCGCGGGGAATCGCAGTTCGTCACTCGGAGAGTGACGGCTACTTTATTCGCTAAAGTCCGCATCACCCATTTCTGTTGCACTCAGCTGATCGTCCGAAATGGATGGCATCATTTGCGTCTGATCGCCAGCTTCAGCGACAATGCCCTTCGGGTCAGGGCCGAGGAAGATTTTGTAGCTAATGCTGGAAAATGAAAGCTGATCTCCCGGGAGCAAAGCGCCCCGGATGACACGCTGTCCATTGACTCGAGTACCGTTGGTGCTGCCCAGATCACGCAGGTAAATAAGTCCGTCGGTCTTGACCAGAATACAGTGGATCTTGGAAATGCTGGTGTGATCAATAATCAGGTCACAGAGCTTTGAGCTGCGCCCGACAACTGTGATCGCTTTGATCAGGGTAATCGGTGAACCGCCGGATGTAGGAATCAGTTGAGCGAGCATTTCAGACGTTCATCAACTGCAGGTATCTGGGAACTGACAAAGAACGTACGGTGTTGATTTCTGATCGGTTCGTCACGATTGAATTGATTTCCCACTAAGTATTTGGGCAATCCTACCGGGACAGCTCCATATTTTGAAGATGGTTCAACGATTTAAATATGAGGCAATTCCGTTAAAGCGAGCGGCGAATTCGTTTTTATCGGGAGGGCGAGGCTCCCGCCGAGCCTCTCTTCGGCTCAGCAGGAGCTTCGCCCTCCCATTTGCTTTCCTCGGCTCAGCAGGAGCTTTGCCCTCCCATTTGCTTTCCTCGGCTCAGCAGGAGCTTCGCCCTCCCATTTGCTTTTCTCAGCTCAGCAGGAGCTTCGCCCTCCCATTTGCTGAATACTCAGCCATCTTCCCGATTGCTTTCGAGCACGGTGAGAAATGCCTTCTGAGGAATTTCCACTTCCCCAAACTGCTTCATTCGTTTTTTACCTTCTTTTTGCTTCTGAAGCAGCTTTCGTTTACGGGTAATGTCCCCACCGTAACACTTGGACGTCACATTCTTTCGAAGTGCCGAGATTGTTTCTCTCGCAATGACTCGTGAACCGATAGCAGCCTGGATTGCGATTTCGAACTGATGCTTTGAAATTTCGTTCTTCAGCCGTTTCACCAGTGATCGTCCGCGGCGTTCGGCAGTGGACCGATGCACGATCGTCGACAACGCATCCACACGCACACCTTTAACCAGAATGTCCATCTTGACCAGGTCAGCCGCCAGAAACCCGATCACTTCATAGTCCATTGTTCCATAGCCACGCGTAACGCTCTTCAGTTTGTCATACATATCGTAGACGATTTCACTGAGCGGCAGTTCGTAATGGATCTGAGCGCGCTGAGGCCCGAGAAATTCCGTATTCTTAAATATCCCGCGGCGATCCTGACACAGCTGCATAATCGTTCCCACATTTTCCGAGGGAACAATGAAGCTGACATGGGCGATGGGCTCCCGAAACTCCTCAATCACTCCGGCATCGGGTACATCCTGCGGATTGTCGAT
Source organism: Fuerstiella sp. (assembly GCA_022843805.1). GTDB lineage: Bacteria > Planctomycetota > Planctomycetia > Planctomycetales > Planctomycetaceae > F1-80-MAGs062. The sequence goes on along the minus strand of JALHMY010000010.1, from coordinate 76,777 downwards.
TGTGCGAACCTGCCCATCCCGCGTCAGAATTTCATAGGTGACGTTGGGAGCCGTCTGGATCAGATCCATGTCCTGTTCGCCTTCCAGACGCTGCTGCACAATCTCCATATGCAGCAGACCCAGAAAGCCACAGCGGAATCCAAATCCCAGAGCATCACTTGTTTCAGGGACGAATGAAAAACTGCTGTCATTCATTGACAGCTTTTGCAGTTCTTCGCGCAACGTTTCGAAGCCAGTCGCATCGATGGGGTACATTCCGCAGAAGACCATCTGCTTGGGCTTCAGATAACCAGGCAATGGCTGGTCCGTGCCGCCAACCGCCATGGTGACTGTATCGCCAACGGTCACAAGGCTCAAATCCTTAATACCGGTCAGCAGATAGCCCACCTGACCGGTACCCAGACCGCCACAGGCACGCATTTCCGGTCGGAACTGGCCAACTTCCAGAACATCGCTGGAAATTCCAGCCCGCATAAATTTAATCTTGTCACCCGGCTTCACGCTGCCGTCCACAATTCGGATGTACGTCACCACACCCCTGTAGTTGTCATATTTCGAATCAAAAACCAGTGCTTTCAAAGGAGCATTGGGATTACCGGCAGGCGGAGGAATACGTTTAATGATCGCTTCAAACACCGTTTCAATATTCATGCCAGTCTTGGCACTGACGCGAAGAGCATCGGAAGCGTCCAGCCCCAGGACATTCTCAACCTCCTCCAGCACTTCATCCACGCGGATGACCGGAAGGTCTATCTTGTTGACCACCGGAATGATTTCCAGATTCACATTGATGGCCGCATAGGCGTTAGCCACTGTCTGAGCCTGAACGCCCTGAAATGCGTCAACGACCAGCAACGCACCTTCGCAGGCGGCAAGACTGCGGTTCACCTCGTAATGGAAGTCCACATGGCCAGGAGTATCAATCAGGTTGAGCTCGTAGTTTTGTCCGTTCAGCTTGTAGTTGATGGTGACCGAACGAGCTTTCACGGTAATTCCGCGAGAACGTTCGATATCCAGATCGTCCAGTATCTGCTCGCGAAACTCTCGCTCCGTAATGGTGCCGCTTTTCAGCAGTAACTGATCTGCCAGGGTGCTTTTGCCGTGGTCAATGTGGGCAATAATGCTGAAATTGCGAATGAACTTCGAATCCATGAGTGTCAAATACTGTGAGAAGGATGGACAATCGGGCGCAGGCAGAGTCGTTCGAAAAAGTCCTGTATGTTACGTTACAGCCTGCGGTTCAGTCGAGAGTGGATTGACGGAATCCCGCGTCAGAGAACGACTTCGGGCGGCCAGATAAGTCGCTGTCAAACAATAACTGTCGCCTTTTGCTCCGCAAAAGACCGCTCTTTCGCGGAGCGAAAGGCGACTATGGCGGAAACTCATTGTTTTCGAAGTTCTGAGGTCTGTCCCGATGTTTTTGTCTTCAAACAGACGGAAATACTCACCGAGTGCAGCCTGACACCATGCAGTGTGATTCTGCTTCACACTGCCAGCGATCGGCCATTTAGGTTTCCCGCGATGTTTCAGTATTGGTAAATTAGGTGGCTGTTACAGAGTTTCACCACTAATCCCGGACGTAATTCTTTCGAAATCCTTCCGGGCAACCGCATCTTCATTGAACGCCATCCACAAAGCAGCCCCATGTCCGAGCCAATTGTTGCCGAATCTTCGCAGTCTGCCGCAATCATCGACCGACGCTCGACGGAATCCATCGTCGACCCGCCACGAAAACTGCTGGATATCGTGAAGCAAATTGGTCCCGGACTGATCATTGCCGCCAATATTGTGGGCTCCGGCGAACTGATCATGACCACCAAGACAGGCGCGGAAGCCGGTATCTCCCTTTTGTGGCTGATTATTCTTGGCTGCCTCGTCAAAGTCTTCGTACAGCTGGAACTGGGTCGCTTTACGATCAGCCATGGCGAAACGACTCTCACATCGCTGAATCATGTGCCCGGACCTCGCGTTGGAGGAATCAACTGGGTCGTAATGATGTGGGCCGTCATGATGCTGGCCACCATCGGACAACTCGGCGGAATCGTCGGGGGCGTCGGCCAGGCAATGGCCATTGCTTTTCCATTATCCGGCGACTATCGCGACGCCGTGCTGACTCCTTCCACCAAAGACATTAATGAATTTGTGGCATGGAAAAAATCGGGCACCCCGGCCGATCTGCCAGACTCAGAAAAACTGCGAACAGAACGTCGCATGGCATGGATCGAAAAAGATCTTTCCGCACTCGGTGATCGCGGTACAAAGATTGTCGATCTGGCGATGCAGAACAAAAAGCTGATCGACGAATCCGGAAAACCTCTTGTCGACCCTCCCACATCCGACGATCGCGTCTGGGTCATCGTATTCGGACTGATTACGGCCGCGCTTCTGTTTTATGGACGATATGGAGTTATTGAACGAGCATCTGTATTCCTGGTGGTTTCCTTCACGCTGATCACCATTGGTAATGTTTTTGCACTGCAGTCATCAGAAGCGTATGCGTTGTCCCCCGAAGAGATTTTGAAGGGATTCAGCTTTGGTCTGCCCGACGCCCAGGGCGCCCTGCTGACAGCACTTGCTTCCTTCGGGATTATCGGAGTGGGTGCGACAGAGCTCATCAGCTATCCGTACTGGTGTCTGGAAAAAGGCTATGCCCGATCCGCCGGGCCGCGAGAACAGTCGCAAGCATGGCTTGACCGAGCCTGGGGCTGGTTTAAGGTTATGAAGTTCGATGCGTTCGCTTCCATGATCATTTACACGCTGGCCACTGCCGCCTTTTACTTCATGGGAGCATCCGTACTGCATCGTGATGGTCGTGTACCGGAAGACATGCGAGTGGTCAGCACGCTTGCCCAAAGCTATGTACCAGTGTTTGGATTGTATGCCAAATGGCTCTTCCTGGCAGGTGCATTCGCGGTGCTGTATTCGACTTACCTGGTCGCCAACGCCGGAAATGCTCGCATGATTGCGGACTTCGTGGGAGTTATCGGCCTGAGCAATCCTGATTCGGATTCTCGACAGAGAAAGCGACTGGTTCGAGCATTATCCACAATTCTTCCGCTGCTGTGTGTTGTGGCGTTCCTTTTGTTCCAGACAACTCCCGTGCTGCTGATCGTCATCTCCGGACTGATGCAGGCCATCATGCTGCCGGTCCTTGGATTAAGTTCCATCTTCTTTCGGTACAAGGTTACAGACCGGCGACTGCGCCCCGGCCTGCTGTGGGATATTTGCCTGACAATTTCCTCTCTGGGACTGCTTATCGCCGGCGTATGGGGAACTTACAAAGCGATTGAAAAACTTATGGGAAGCTGAAGGCATCAGCTGCACGCAGAAGATTTACGCAGAACAGCCCGGCCTTTTTTGGGCCGGGCTGTCGACGTGTCGAGTGTCAGTGGGACCTGTTTCAGACGGTTCTATTGCAGTCGATAGGCCGTCTCATTGTGCTCGGTTACGTCCAGGCCTTCGTCTTCCTGCCGCTCGGTCACCGTGAAGCCAATGGTCCTGTGGATGATTAGTCCCAGCACGGCCGTGACCACAAATCCATAAACTGTGGCAATTCCGATTCCCTGAAGCTGCAGCATCACCTGATCCATACCGCCCACTGCCGGACGAACAGCAAACCAGCCTACGAGTACCGCGCCCAGGGCACCACCGACTCCGTGAACACCCACCACGTCCAGCGAGTCATCGTATTTCCAGAATTGTTTCATCTGAACACCCAGGAAACAGACAACTCCGCCAAGCAGGCCAATCAGCAGAGCACTTCCCGGACTGACGTGACCCGCACAGGGAGTGATCACAACCAGGCCAGCCACCATTCCCGATGCTACTCCCAGTGCAGTGGGCTTCCCAACGTGAATCCATTCCGCCAGCATCCATGATCCGGCAGCCGCGCCGCCTGCAATGGCCGTGGTGGCAAACGCCATCACCGCAACCACGCCTGAGACCGGCAGAAAGTCTTTACCAACGGCAACCGCTGAGCCCGCGTTGAACCCAAACCAGCCCACCATAAGAAATCCGGCGCCCATCAGCGTCCATCCAATGCTGTGCGGAAGAAATGGGGCCGTCGGATATCCATGACGCTTCGGAAGGATAAGTATAAGTGCCAGAGCAGAAGCACCGGCCAGAACATGCACCACGGTGCCACCGGCAAAGTCCAGAACACCCTTCTGAAACAGCCATCCGTTTACGTTCCAGACCCAGTGAGCCACAGGGTCATAAACCAGAGTCGCCCACAGCACCACAAACAGGCACCAGGCACTGAATTTCACGCGTTCAGCAATTGCCCCCACAATCAGGGCCGGCGTGATAATCGCAAACATCATCTGAAACATCGAAAACATCAGCTCTGGTACGCCAGTGGCGGCCGACCCCGTCGTATCACCACTGGTAACAATCTTCCCGTAATACTCGGGACTCGCCGGATCAGCACTCGAAAATCCCTTCAGCATCACGAGCGATGAATCCCAGCCGAGAAAACTGACTTTGGGAGTCGTCCCTCCTTCGGCATCCTGACCGCCACCAGCGGTGATCGCAGATGTGCCGGCAAACGTCAGACTGTAACCACAAACAACCCATTGAATGGTTACGATCGGTATGCACACCATCACACACATGAACATATTCAACAGGTTCTTCGCCCGGACCATACCCCCATAAAATAATGCCAGTCCCGGCATCATGAAACAGACCAGCACGGCGCTCACCAGCAACCACGCTGTGGAACCTGTATCCACCGTGCCCGACAGATGTGCAGGAACGGATGGTTCGTCCCCATACAGACTGCCGCCCAGCATCATCAAAAAAGCGCCTGCAGCCGCGCGAATGTGCGCCCGGCCGAATGAGGGCCGGAATTCTCTCAACAACATCACCTGTGCTCCTAAATGCCTATTCGAAAAATTTGTGTTTCGCCTGCACAAACTGAACGCACGCTCAGCAAATCGCATTCCCACCGCAGCTGAGGCATGGCATTTCGACCACTTAAACGGATGTCCAGAAACGACTTACAATTTTCGCATTGCTGCCCAAAACCTCATTCTTTGTCGGCCAATGCCCTGGAAAACAGCACCATGGCCCAAAGTGCAGGCATCAGCCTGGATGAGGTTTTTTCGTTCCGAACAACAACCGTAAATCGATTCACACCCAAAGAATGGGCAGAAAAATTTCCGGGCAAAAATTGACCGGATGGCGGCCGCGTCGACACTGTATTCTTTGACAATAAAGATTATCTGACCACAAAGTTCACCATGCGGCCGGGCACGGACACGACCTTGACAATCGACTTGCCTTCCAGATTCTTTTGGACCACGTCATCGGCCTGAGCAGCCGCCTGCAATTCTGCCGCATCACATGTGGCTGACACCACAATTCGTGAACGGACCTTGCCATTGATCTGAACGGGAACTTCAACAGTATCCTCGATAAGCAGGGCAGGGTCATACTGCGGCCATGGTTCCCACGCCAGAGTTTCCTCATGCCCAAGCACATGCCAGAGCTCTTCGGAAATATGAGGAGCAAACGGGCTCAGCAGTCTGATGAACTGCTCAAGCACTGAACGCGACCGAAGCTCCTGCCCTGACATGAAGTTGGTAAATTCCATCATGCGGCTGATCGCTGTATTAAAGGCAAGACGATCAATGTCATCGGTTACCGCTTTGATCGTCTTATGCAGGACACGAAGCTGCTCAGTGGTCGGCTCAGCATCAACAACGCTCTCCAGCAGCGTCATCGTTTCTGCTCGCTCATCGATCATCAGTCGCCACACCCGGCCGAGGAAACGATACACTCCTTCAACGCCCGTGCTCTGCCATGGCTTAACCTGTTCCAGCGGCCCCATAAACATTTCATACAGCCGCAGCGAGTCCGCGCCATACTCGCGAACGATGTCATCCGGATTGATGACGTTCCCGCGAGACTTCGACATCTTCTCGCCATTTTCTCCCAGAATCATTCCCTGATTCACAAGCTTCTGAAATGGCTCCGAATGACTCAGATATCCCCGATCAAAAAGCACTTTATGCCAGAATCGTGAATAGAGCAGATGCAGCACGGCATGTTCCGCTCCTCCGATGTAAAGATCGACCGGCAGCCAGTACTTTTCCTTTTCCGGGTCGATAAAACATTCAGAATTCAGATTGTCGCAGAAGCGAAGATAATACCAGCAGCTGCCAGCCCACTGAGGCATGCTGTTGGTTTCCCGTTTCAGCTTCACGCCATCGCTGTCGGTCCGAAAGAGCCATTCGGGAGTGGCTTTCGCCAGCATCGGTTCGGGTGTTCCCGTCGGCTTGAAGTCTTCCATATGCGGATGCAAAACCGGAAGTGAATCAATCGCATCGGTTCGCATCAGCCCGGTCGGATTTCCCTGATCATCCAGTTCATGCCAGATCGGAAAAGGTTCGCCCCAATAGCGCTGCCTGCTGAACAACCAGTCGCGCAACCGATAATTCACGGCTTCACGCCCCAGTCCGGACTCGGTCAAATCACGTGTGATTTTTGCTTTGAACTCGTCAGTCTTCATTCCATCGTAGGCGCCCGAGTTCACTGCAATACCCAGTTCGGTATATGCGGAGTTCTCGAGATCGGCAGCAATCGAACTCTTGTCGCCGGGTACCGGAGCAACAACCTGCACAATGGGAATATCAAATGCCTTTGCGAATGCGTAGTCGCGTTCATCATGCCCCGGAACGGCCATAATGGCTCCGGTGCCGTAGCTGATCAGCACATAATCGGCGATCCAGATCGGCACGCTCTGTCCATTCACCGGATTGATCGCATAACCTCCGGTGAATACACCCGACTTTTCCTTCGCCAGATCGGTCCGATCCAGATCACTCTTGAGTGACGACCGTCGAATATAGTCTTCCACCTGTGACCGCTGGCTGTCCGTCGTAATCGAACTGACCAATGGATGCTCCGGAGCCAGCACCATGTATGTGACACCGAACAGAGTGTCAGGCCGAGTCGTATAAATGCGAATGACACCGGGTTCCGGTTCGGCAGGGAAGCCCAGAGATGCCCGCTTTCCCTGCCAATCCTTCAGCTGTTTCTCCACCGAAGAATCAACCTGTACCGAGAAATCCACCTCAGCTCCGCTGCTGCGACCAATCCAGTTGCGCTGCATGTACTTGATGGATTCCGGCCATTTGAGGTCTTCCAGTTCTTCAGCAAGTCGATCCGCATAGGCTGTAATTCGCAGCATCCATTGCTTCAGGGGAAGCCGGACGACCGGATGGCTGCCGCGTTCACTTCGGCCGTCAATAATTTCTTCGTTCGCCAGAACCGTACCAAGGGCAGGGCACCAGTTAACAGGTGCTTCAGAAACATAGGCCAGTCGATGGCGATCCTGATAACGGCGAATGGCTTCAGTTCCCTGAGCTGCAACATCAGGCGGAATGGGCAGTTCGGCGATCGGCCTGCCTTTACCCCTGCGATGCACACCATCCGGGCCAGTCCATTCATGAGTCGCATCATACCAGGTTTCGAAGATTTGCAGGAAAATCCACTGGGTCCAGCGATAATAGGCTGGATCAGTGGTGGACAGTTCCCGGCTCCAGTCGTAACTGAAGCCCAGCATTTTCAGCTGACGTCGAAACGTATCAATGTTCTGTTCGGTCGTAATTCGCGGATGCGTGCCGGTCTTGACAGCATGCTCTTCGGCGGGCAGTCCGAACGCATCCCAGCCCATCGGATGCAGCACATTTTTGCCTTTCATCCGAGCATATCGGCACACAATGTCGGTGGCCGTATATCCTTCCGGATGCCCAACGTGCAGCCCGCTTCCGGATGGATAAGGAAACATATCCAGAACGTACAGTTTTTCTTTTCCCGGAACCGGCCCTTCTGTTCGAAATGTCTGGTGAGTTTCCCAGTACTGCTGCCAGCGGGCTTCAATCGGTTTCGCGTCGTAACGAGGCATTTGTCAGTATTTTCATCTGTTTACAAAGGCACGAACACCCTCACTGCCGAACACTGGCACGAGAATGAATTAGCCGGGCAGTTTATTGAACTGCCTGGCGGATGCAATTGCAGCCAGAATGGGTCGCAAACAGGGCTTTAGGCGACCGGCAGGTGAAAACCGCAACATACGGGAGGGCGAAGCTCCTGCTGAGCCGTGCAATCCAAATGGGAGGGCGAAGCTCCTGCTGAGCCGGGCAATCCTCGGCTCGGCAGGAGCCTCGCCCTCCCGAAAAAAACAAACGGGAGTCCTTACTCGACGAGCGCAAACGCTTTTTTCATCGCAGCTGATGTCGCCGCGACCGCTGCATCATCATCCAGTGCGTTGAGTGGTGCATTGAATGGTTCGGCTCGAATTGGTCCATCATAGCCGATTTCGACAAGTGTCTTCAGAAAGGCAGCCAGATCGATAACTCCTGTCGCACAGGGAAGCTCACGCTTACTGTCAATCTGCTGATCGACTTCAATACCCGCCGGCGCATCATTCAAATCACAGGCAATAATGTCGTCATTGGTCAGTGTTCTGAGATCTTCAATCGTTTCATGTGCCGTATACCAGTGCCAGCTGTCGAGCACAAACCCCACATTCTTAAGACCAATTTCCGCAATCAAGTCTTTGGTTTCCGACATCGTATGGACAAAACTGTGCCTTGATGAGGCCCAAAGCGTTTTCGGCCCGACATACTCCATTCCAAATCGCTGACCATGATCACCAAGAATTCGACAGCATTCTCTCAGTCGGCGAGCATGCTGCCGAAAGTTGGCCATGTAAGTCAGCTGAGCATGCACGGGCATGAGCCATGTTCCAACTCGCGTTATGCCAGCATCCTGCATCGCTTTTGCAAGATCCGGCAGCTGCTTCAGGTCCCGCTGAAAACTCTCTTCATCTTTTCGGAATTCCACCGGCAGGCCAGCTGCGCCCCACACCAGTCCTTTTTCCTTCAGCATGGCTGGCATTTCGCGCCGCTTTGACTCCGAAAGCTTTGACAGTTCCCCAGGCTCAATGTTGACGGATTCGAAACCATACTTCTGAGCCAGTGCAACGGCCGCAGGAAAATCTGCTCCCACCCCAATGGATCCGCAACGAAGATCCATCGTAAACAGCCGCTTGCGCGGCTCGGCTGTCATGCTGCCTGAAACAACAGTGGAGATCATAGCACCTCCCGTAACAACAGCAGACGATTGCATGAACTGACGGCGAGAAAGCATGGATCGAACTCTCCAACGACAGGATTTCCGAACGCCTCCGAAAACATGGACTGGCAATAATGTACTCCGCCCCGCAACGTTTTTGAACTGCATCCGATGGAAAGCTGGACACAGAACACCCTGTGCAACGTCGTAACGCCCAATGGTCCGGACACCATCATCATCACTCTGACACACGACAGGCCATATGGCACGATTTTTCGTCCGCCCCTTGACGACAGACTTCCGGATTGTTTAGCTGCCAGTCTCCTGCAGTAACAGAACAAAGATTTATGGAGAATGGACATGGCCATTTGCTGCTCACGTTCAAACAATGCCGTTTTCGTTAACCGGCCCGATACAAAACACCTCCACCAGTACTTGTTCACGCGGTACCTTTCCGGAATCCGCTCGCTGGCTTTCCTGGGGCTGACGATCATGACAATCACGGGGTTGGCTCAGGAGGCCAACTACGATGAATCAAAAGTGCCACAGTTCACTTTGCCTGAACTTCTGAAGAGTGCCGATGGCAAAATGATTCAGACGGCGGATGACTGGGTGAAAATTCGACGCCCGGAGATCATCGGGCTCTTCGAAAAACATGTCTTTGGCACGCTGCCGCCATCAATCAGCAAGCTGCGAACCCGAGTGCGTTCAGAAAATCGATCGGCCGTGGATGGAAAAGCAGTGCGTCGTGAGATCACCGTATTCTTTTCTGACGATGACAACGGCCCTCAGATGGACATGCTGGTCTACACGCCACTCAATGCCACGGGACCTGTACCCGCTTTTCTGGGTCTGAACTTCAATGGGAATCACACGGTTGAAGCCGATCCGACAATTCATATCACCACGTCGTGGGTTCGAAACAACAAAGAAGAAGGAATTGCCAACAATCAGGCAACTGAAAAATCCCGGGGGAACTCCTCAGGACGATGGCCTCTGTCGATGATTATTGATCGTGGCTACGGAGTGGCCACAATCTATTACGGCGACATTGACCCCGACTTTGATGATGGTTTCAAAAACGGCATCCATCAGCTTTTTCCAGGAAGCAGCGAACGCTCACCGGACAGCGGTGGGTCGATCAGTGCATGGGCATGGGGATTGAGCCGTGCACTGGATGTCCTTGAAACAGATCCGCTCGTGGATGCTTCTAAAGTGGCTGTGATCGGACATTCACGGCTCGGAAAAACATCGCTGTGGGCCGGTGCCATGGATCAGCGATTTGCACTGGTAATCTCCAATAATTCCGGCTGCGGAGGAGCGGCACTGAGTCGACGGCGCTTTGGAGAAACTGTGAGTCGTATCAATACCGCATTTCCGCACTGGTTCTGTCTTCGACACCGTGACTACAACAACAACGAAGATAATCTTCCAGTGGATCATCATATGCTGATTGCGCTGGCTGCTCCCCGCCCCGTGTATGTTGCAAGTGCAGAAGAAGATCGCTGGGCTGATCCTCGGGGGGAATTCCTGTCCGTATGGTATGCGAATCCCGTTTACGAACTCTTCGAAAAGAAGGGCATGCCCAGCCAGGAAATGCCGGCTGCTAATCACCCGGTTCACCAGGACACGGGATACCACATCCGCACAGGAGGGCATGACATCAACAGCTATGACTGGGAACAATTCATGAACTTCGCTGATCGCCACATCAAGTCATCGGAACCGCAGCCCTGAGAGTGTGATCGGGATCGACGGTACCGTCTCGACTTCTTCTCTCGTGCTCGTGCCGGGAGCGGGCCGCGGCAATCGCGGGAAAGGGTAAAATTGGAACGTCGTTGAGTGCAACACGCGGCGAGCCCTCCCCCGGCCTTCGGCCGACCCCTCCCACTTCGCTGCGCTCCGCGGGAGGGGAGGTTATTGAAACCTCCTCCCCCAGCGAAGCTGGGGGAGGTCTCTAAAACCTCCTCCCCAGGCGAAGCCGGGGGAGGTCGAGCGAGCGACAGCGAGATCGGGAGGGGGCCGGGGAACGGAGCGTTCCGCGTGTTATTGGGACGGCGTTGAGTGCAACACGCGGCGGGCCCTCCCCCGGCCTGACGGCCGACCCCTCCCACTTCGCTGCGCTGCGCGGGAGGGGAGGTAAATAAAACCTCCTCTCCCAGCGAAGCTGGGGGAGGTCGATCGAGCGATAGCAAGATCGGGAGGGGGCTGGTGAACCGCGGGTTGCGGGTGTTAAAGGTACGGCGTTGAGTGCAACACGCGGCGAGCCCTCCCCCGGCCTGGCGGCCGACCCCTCCCACTTCGGTGCGCTGCGCGGGAGGGGAGGTTCGAGGGGAGGGGTTTCGTGTGAGTAATTGCGATTCCACGGCGATTGGTTCCTTCACAGTGTTAGAATGGCATGAATTTTGCCGAACAGCAGTCGAATGGGTTTGCCGTTCGCGAAAGTTGGCGGCATAATCGACATCACCTGTCTGTTGATTGGTATTCCCGCTGGACGGAAGCACGGCAACGTCTCGATTTTTGCCCGCATGCTCTGCTGACTCCTTCCGGGATGCCTCGTTCTTTCCCTTCTGAATGTGAGTATCGGCCATGCGAGTATCCTCTCTGGCAGCATGCTGCGCGCTGTTTGTCGCCTGCTGCTCAGCGGCTGTTGCCGAGGTCAAACTGCCCTGTATTTTCGGCAACTCGATGGTGTTGCAGCGGGATCAGCCAATCAGAATGTGGGGGATGGCTTCGCCAGGAAGTGATGTGGGGGTCACGGTCGGCGACCAGAAACACACAGGCAAAGCCGGTGATGACGGTCGCTGGACAATGATGCTGCCCGCGATGTCAGCCAGTGGGCCTCACCGAATTGTCATTACCGATGGCTCGTCAGAAGTTGCCTTTGAGGATGTCATGATTGGCGAAGTCTGGCTCTGTTCCGGACAGTCAAACATGGCGATGTCTGTCAATGGAGTTCGGGAGGCAGAAACTGAGATTTCTCAGGCTGACCATCCTGCCATTCGAATGTTTACGATCAAATCGAGTCATGCAACGGAGCCTCAGCTGCAGTGCGAAGGTGGCTGGTCGGTATGCCATCCCAACACCGTATCGACTTTTTCTGCAACTGCTTACTTTTTTGGGCGTCGACTACACCAGGAGCTGGGCGTTCCAATCGGCCTCGTTAACTCTTCCGTGGGCGGAACGTCCATTGAATCGTGGACCAGTATGTCGGCACAGGCGGCAGTCCCGGAACTCGAACCAAGGCTGAAAGCGTGGGAAAAGGCAAACGAAGAATATAACCCGGAGAATGCCAAAGAAAATTACACGCGGCTTCTGGCGGCATGGGAAAAACAAAAGCTGTCAGCCGAGGAGAAGGGCGTCAAAGTACCGCGACGCCCGCAGCCACCCGTTCAGCCATCCCGCGACCGCAACTACCCATCCAACCTGTTCAATGGAAAAATCCATCCGATCATTGGATACACGATTCGAGGGGCTGTCTGGTATCAGGGCGAGAATTCCGCAGGAAGAGGCTTTGCCCATCTTTACGAAACTCAGCTGAGAACACTGGTGGCCGACTGGCGACAGCGCTGGGGGCAGGGCGACTTTCCCTTTGCCTGGGTTCAATTGCCCAATTTTCGATCACCTCAGGCAAAGCCGTGCGAAACCTCCGGCTGGGTGCTCGTTCAGGATGGAATGAGAAAAGCATTGGACATCCCGAATTCCGGTATGGCCGTAACCATTGATCTGGGTGAAGAGCATGATATTCACCCCCGGAATAAACAGGACGTTGGCAGCCGACTCGCTCAATGGGCACTTGCATCGGTCTACGGCAAAGACCTGATCGCTATGGGACCAGTTTTTCGTTCAGCCACGAAGGAAGAAAACCGACTGATACTAACTTTTGACCATACCGGAAGCGGGCTTAGATTCCGTGGTGACAGCCCCAAAGGCTTCGCCATTGCCGGACCCGATAAAAAATTCGAATGGGCTAATGTCCGTATCGAAGGCGACAAGGTGATCGTATGGCATGATGCAATTCCGGAACCCGCCAGCGTTCGCTATGCCTGGGCCAGTAATCCCCAGGTCAGTCTCTGCAACTCGGCCGACCTTCCCGCTTCCCCATTTCGAACGGATGACTGGGAAGAAACCATCGCGGAGCAGTAAGCCGCCGAGCGGTAAGACGGGCATCAGTCACAGGTTGATTGAACCGCAACAGCATTTCTCACGGCCATCTCAGGTCTTGCAGGAATGGAGAGCCATGTTCCGCTGTGTGGGCGAGCGGACAATTTTCGGCAGAAACATTTCTTTGGCAGAAAAATTTGAACGGAATGGAAGAACGGTGTGACCAGGCATTGTCAGGTGAACTCGCCGCCCATCTCTCACTCTTTTTGCGATTCATCTTTCTGTCCTGAAATTTTTCTGCCCAATCTTTGTTCCGGTGGACCGCTAATGAACACTCATGAACGCTAATGGTTTCTAAGTTCCATCCGCTGCTCGTCCCGAAGACCTCGTCGAGCAATGACTGCCTGAGTGTCCAATACGGACGATGCCATTGTTTCTCCAACTTTTTTGCATTGATCAGCGTTCATGAGCGTTCATCAGCGGTTGAAACTCATGGCTTCTCCCGGTTCCCTGTTTGCCTGACGCTAAGGTCCGGCCATGGAGATCCCTCGCTGTTTCATTCGCTTCTGCCTGGGTCGCGCACTTGATTGCGTGCAGAACCTTTTTAACCACAGATAGCACAGAGAACACAGATGAATCGCACGGATGTCTTATGCGTGACGTGGGCACACCGTAATGGGCGCTGAGCCGTTTGTTACCCACTTCCGGAAGTCGAATTTGGCAGAAAAATTTCAGGGCAGAAAAATGAATCGCAGACGAATGCGGGAGGTTCGGCGATGCCATCTGCCAAACTGCTCTTCCGGGCTCCCCAAATTTTTCTGCCCAAAAAATCTTTCTGCCAAAGATCGAAATGCGTCTGCGTCCCGGCGACACACATCAGAAATTCCTGCGTTTCATCTGTGTTATCTGTGGTTAAAAATGAACCGCGGATATCACGGATGAATCTCACCAACGCTCTTTCGGTTCGCCGGCGTGCACATCATTCGCGCTGCAACGGTCGAAGCGAGTTTCACAGGAATCTTGAGCCACTGTTCTGCCGTTTGAGCGGGCAGACGCAGGTTGGCAGAAAAATTATGAGGCAGATAAATTGGGTTCTTCGCGAAACGAAGTGCGAGGATCGGAATCGTTGTTTAAACCGCTAATGAACACTGATGAACGCTTATAATTTCTGAGGTCCAGCCGCTGATCGTTCTGAAGAACTCGTCGAGCAATGACTGCCTGAGTGTCCAATACGGACGATGCCATTGTTTCTCCACCTTTTTTTTGCATTGCTGTTTCATTCGCTTCGTCCTGGGTCGCGTACTTCATTTCGGGCAGAACCGTACAATATGACGGCTGTGACAGCGCAGCACAGTGCCTGATGCTGACAAGCGACCACACTGTGCGATCATTGAACGATTTGACATCCAGGAGATTCTGCGAGCCCGACGCGAATATCAGCCGACCGATGTTTCCGCCCCGACGGCGGTTGCAGTACAGACGAATTCCAGTCGGGCTGTGACCTTTCCGTCGACCATCACCTTTCCCTTAAGATAGAAGGCTTTGCCAAGTCGCTCAGTCAGCTCGACGTGAAGTTCGATGGTTTCATCCGGTCGAATCATTCGGCGAAACTGCGTGTTACTCAGACGAGTCACCACAGGCACTTCGCCCTCTGCCGTTTCCACAATTCGAGAGATCAGAACGGCGGACGCCTGAAAACAGGCTTCGCACTGCAGCACACCGGGAAAAACCGGAAACCCGGGATAATGTCCCTGAAATACCGGCAGATCGGCCGACAGAAACTTCTTTGCAACAATGTGACGGTCACTGATTTCAGTGACTTCATCCAGCCACAAAAACGGATCACGGTGAGGAATACACCTTTTGATTTCTTCAATATTCACGATGATGACGTCTGTTTTAAATGAGAGGAGTTCAGCAGGAGCACACTACAGTTCGATTTTTAGTTCTTCGATCTTGCGATACAAACTGGAGAGCCCCAGTTTGAGCCTGCGAGCCGCCTCTTTTTTGTCCGGACACTGCTTCAGCACCCGCGTAATGTGCAGCCGTTCATAGTGACGCAGTGCAGACCGCAGATCATCGGTATCAGGCAGGGATGAGCCCATACCGAGCAGATCCGGAGGAAGATCAGATGGCTGAATTTCTTCTCCCTCACACATCATGACAGCCCGTTCAATCGCATTGTCCAGCTGTCGAACGTTACCTTTCCAGTGTGCGGCCATCAGCGTACGAATGGTGTCACTGGTGGCACCGGTCACGCGTTTACCCATCGCATCCCGATGTCGCGTAATGAAATACTCGACGAGTTCCGGGATATCGTCCAGTCGTTCGCGAAGAGGTGGAATGCGAATCTTGACCCCGTCCAGCCGATAAAACAGATCTTCCTGAAAATTGCCTTCAGCGACTTCGTGATTGAGATCACGCGACGTTGCGGCGATAATTCGAGCATGCACTTTCACGGCTTCAGTTCCGCCGACAGGCATGACCTGCTGATACTCAATGGCACGCAGCAGCTCTGACTGTGTACCAGGTGGCAGCTGAGCAATCTCGTCCAGGAAAACAGTGCCGGTTCCAGCGGTGCGAAAGACACCGGGCTGTCCATTTTCCACGCCGAACAGCTGCGACTCCAGCATTTCTACCGGTCGAGTCCCACAGCTGATGGCAAAAAACTTTTCATCCTTATTCGGACCAGCCAGATGAATTTCCCGGGCAAACAGTTCTTTTCCGGTTCCCGTCTCACCGACCAGTAACACGTTGGAATTTGTTGCCGCCACTTTACGAATGGTTCTCAGAGTGTTCTGCAGCATTGCGCTGGAACCAACAATCTGATCAAAGCCCGCGCTTCGGGCGAGATCTTTACGCAGCCGCTGATTTTCACCGTACAGGTCCTGAAACTTAAACAGGCGCTGCAGGCGATTCGTGAGTTCTTCGAAACGGACAGGTTTTACGAGATAGTCAAAAGCGCCGGCAGTGAATGCTTCGACCGCATTTTCGACCGTTGCGTAGGCAGAAATCACCAGCACAAAAATTCCCGGATTGATGCGATGCAGTTGTCGCAGCAGCTTGACACCATCACCGTCGGGCAGCTGAACGTCGCAAATGGCAACATCGTAATCCCGTTCCCGGGCGATGTTGAGTGCTTCGGTTACGGTTCCGGTCGCACGAACTTCGTAACCTTCACCCTGAAGGAACTCGGCCAGGGTTTCCCGAATAATCTGCTCATCTTCAACAATCAAAATCGACTTGCGCTGAAAAATAATTCCGGACACGTTTTATGACCTTTGTGCACAAACCAACAACTCATTTTCACAGCTGAATCTGATTCTTTACCACTGTTTGTGACGTATTTCCGTCCTTCTTCTGAAAGCACTCAGAAGATACGTGGGCGTACGACAATCAATTCTACTATACAAAACAAGCATCGATTTGACGATTCAGTCGGTTCCGGATCCTGCCATTTCCTGACGCCAGCCGGGCGTTCTGCTTCCAAAACATCCGAATCAATGGTCTTTCCGGGAAAAATGGACTGTCAGGTGCTTGTCCGGGACTGGCCTTTCGGCCACGGGTTAAACGAGTTTTCTCTTCGGTAAATCCTTATCTTGCCGATCGCCTAAAAGCAATGACGCGAATCGCAGTTCGTCGCTCGGAGAGCGACGGCTACTTTGGGAGGATTTACCTGCCAGGATTCCAGCAATTACACCCTGAGCAGTTGCCGAAACCGAAAAAACCGAAAAAGCTGCGTCGTCTACAGCTGCAGAGGGGTCAGCCGCTCCCCACAATAACGTTGAATGAACCCAGCGGCTTTCTCATCTGCACACGGAAAAAACAGTGAAATGGCAGTTCTGGCTTGATGTGGGTGGTACGTTTACAGATTGCATCGCCATCGACCCACAGGGAAACCTGTTACAGCATAAAACACTCAGCTCGGGTGTCGTGACTGGCAGGGCAAATGAAGAATCGACGACGCTGTGCATCATCGATCCGGCTCGAACCAACGATCCGGAGAACTTTTGGGTGGGCTCGCTCATCACTGTACTGAATGACGGCGGACAACCTGTCTGCTCAGCCCGTGTCCACCAGTTCGACTGCCGCACCGGCTGTTTGACACTGACCCACAAAACCATCACGTCACCTGAAGGGAAACAGTTCACCGGATCTGTGGAGTTCGCCGGCAGACGCTATCAGCTGGACTGTGGAATCCCTGCTCCTGTCCTGGCAATCCGCTGGCTCATGAGGCTGGAACCGAACATGCCGTGTCCGTCAGTACGTCTGCGCTTTGGGACCACTCGCGGTACCAATGCTCTGCTGACCCGCACCGGTGCACGAACGGTGCTCATCACGACCCGTGGATTTGCGGATGTACCGCTGATCGGAAATCAGTCGCGGCCCGAACTGTTTGCCCTGAACATTGTTAAGCCTGTTCCTCTTTTCGAACAGGTGATCGAAGTTACGGAAAGAATCGATGCGAGCGGCCTCGTTCTGAAACCCCTCGATACGGAATCCTGTTATGACTCCGTGATGGATCAATTGAATTCGCACGAGGCGGCTTCTGAAGTAACGCAGACTGCGAGTAAAACTCTGCATGACAGGCTGGTTTCGCTGCGCCGTGACGGGTTTGCTTCCGTGGCGATCTGTCTGATGAATGCCTTTCGCAACGACTGCCACGAACGCCTGATCGAAGCAATCACGCTAAGTGCAGGTTTTGACGAAATCAGCCGTTCCTCGGAGGTTTCCCCTCTGATTCGGTTTGTCCCGCGATGTGACACAACGCTGCTCGATGCGTACCTTAATCCGGTTCTTCGAGACTATCTGAATGCTCTTCGCCAGCATCTTCCGGACAGTGTGATTCAGGTGATGACATCGTCGGGGGGACTGATTGACAGCCATCAGTTCCGGGGACGAGACTGCGTCTTATCGGGCCCGGCCGGAGGAATTGTGGGCTTCTCGGCCGCTGCCGAACAGGAAGGTTTTCAGCGGGCGATCGGATTTGACATGGGAGGCACCAGCACAGATGTCGCCCGTTTCGACGGCCGGTTTGAGTACGAACAGGAAACAACAAAGGCGGGTGTTCGGATTATGACGCCAGTGCTCGCCATAGAAACTGTCGCAGCTGGTGGCGGCAGCATCTGCGGCTTTGATGGCACGCGATTGTTTGTGGGACCGCAAAGTGCCGGAGCCGACCCGGGCCCCGCATGTTATGGACGCGGTGGTCCACTCACGATCAGCGATCTGAATCTGTTCCTCGGTCGCATTCTGCCCGATCATTTCCCCTTTGCACTGGATGTGAAGGCAGTGGACGAGCGGCTGGCTGAACTGCGTCAGACCATGCTGGAACACGGGGCATGTGAGGAAACCATGACCCTGCATCAACTTGCTGCCGGGCTGATTCGCATCGCCGACGACAATATGGTGCACGCCATTCGCAGGGTCTCCATCGCCAAAGGCTACGATCCTTTGGATTACGTGCTTGTCAGTTTTGGAGGCGCCGGTGGGCAGCATGCCTGCAGCGTCGCGGGCAGTCTTGGCATTCGAAGCGTGCTGATCCATCCCTTCGCGGGGATTCTGAGTGCATGGGGAATGGGTCAGGCTGACATCCGCGCGATTCGCCAGATCAGTGTGCTGCAAACTCTCACAGAAGAGACGCTTGCGGCCCTGCAACCCGACCTCAATCGAATGGCTTCAGAGACTCGGAATGAACTGAGCCAGCAGGGTTTGTTCCCGGAAGCAATCCTGCCTGTTCGGTTCACCTTCGAACTGCGTTATGCGGGTACCGAATCCGGCCTGTCCGTCACCGGAAGTTCTGTGAAATCGCTGCGTGATGCGTTTGAAGAGCGGCATCGTCAGCAGTTCGGATATCTGCGTCCAAAACGTTCGGTGGAAATTGCGAGTGTGACGGCTGAGGCCATTGGACGAAACCTGCCCACCGATTCGCAGGCCATGCCAGTCGGTCCATCCTGGCCAGCAGACCGGCCTGCCGTGTTTTCCGAATCGCCGAATCAGCGCGAACTTAATCCGCAACGTTCGAATCATGACGACCAGCCAGAAACAACGACGCCGGTGGAACGGATAGCCGTCACCTGGTTTCACGATGGGCATCATCAGACACCAGTCTATTCCTGGCAGAACCTCAAAGCGGGATTACCAGTTACAGGCCCGGCGATCGTCTGCGAACCGGCATCGACGATCTGTGTGGAACCCGGCTGGTCTGCTCAGCTGACAGACAATGGCAGTCTTCTGCTGCAAACAATATGGTCCGAAACCGATATCCGAAATCCGGACGGGCTGACGAGCCCGGTGGATAATACGCCGGATCCTGTACTTCTGGAAGTCTTTGGCAATCAGTTCACTTCAATTGCCGAGCAGATGGGAGAAATGCTTCGCAGGACTGCAATCTCCACAAACGTACGAGAGCGACTGGATTTCAGCTGCGCAGTGTTTGATTCAGACGGACAGCTCGTCGTGAATGCTCCCCATGTTCCAGTGCATCTGGGAGCGATGAGTGAAACGGTGCGATCCATTATGCATGATCATCGGGATATGAGGTCCGGCGACGTGTATGTCACCAACGATCCGTTCCGTGGTGGTTCTCACCTGCCGGATGTCACTGTCGTCACTCCGGTGTTTGTCGCAGAATCTTCGCACGAGCGACCTGAATTCTATGTGGCCAGTCGAGCTCATCATGCGGAAATTGGAGGCATTGTACCGGGCAGTATGCCACCTTTTTCGCGGTGTCTGGCAGAGGAAGGCGTTCTGATTCGAAGTCAGAAACTGGTCGCAGCAGGAGAATCCCGAGAGGACGAAATCACCCGGCTGCTCCTGTCCGGTCCTTTTCCCAGTCGTTCTGTTGCAGACAACATGGCTGACCTTGCGGCACAGGTCGCGGCCAATGCGTGCGGCGTCCGACTGCTGCAGGAGCAGGTACAACGTCACTCTGCTTCCACGGTTCTGCACTATATGAAGCAGATCCTGCTGGCTTCCTCACAACGAATGAAAACTGTTCTGGAGAGACTTCCCGATACTCAGTGGTCGTTTGAAGATGCTCTGGATGACGGCACACCCGTCGTCGTTAAAATCACTCGCAGCGGCAGCGAAGCAACGATCGATTTCACGGGGACCGGCGGCACGCATCCGGGTAATCTGAATGCCAATCGCGCCATCACAACGGCTGCCGTGCTGTACACATTGCGATGCTTTTTGAAGCAGAATGTTCCATTGAACGCCGGAGTTCTTGCTCCGATCAGGTTAATCATTCCCAGTGGACTGCTTAATCCCCCGGAAGGAGATTCTCCTGAATCCACACCCGCGATCGTGGGTGGAAATGTGGAAACATCTCAGCGAATTGTGGACGTTCTGTTCGGTGCCCTCGGAATGGCTGCCGCAAGTCAGGGCACAATGAATAACCTGACGTTTGGAAACGAGACGTTTGGTTACTACGAAACGATTGGGGGCGGCGCTGGAGCAACGTCATCCGCTCAGGGAGCGGATGCGGTACACACACACATGACGAATACCCGGCTGACTGATCCGGAAATTCTGGAGCAGCGTTATCCGGTAAGACTGCACCGGTTCGGTATTCGTCCCGATTCGGGCGGAGCAGGGCGCCATCGGGGAGGGCACGGGATTATACGGGAAATTGAGTTTCTGCAGGACGTGAAGCTCAGCATCCTGTCACAGCGCCGTACGCTCCGGCCGTGGGGAATTGAAGGCGGGGAATGCGGCCAGCCAGGGCTGAATCTGCTTCAGCGGCCGACCGATACAGAATTTACGGATATCGGCGGGGCATTCAGTGAAATTGTGACGGCCGGAACTCGTCTGCGGATTGAAACGCCAGGGGGCGGCGGCTATGGAACACCTTCCGATCCGAACACACGGACGAATGTGTAATATGACAAGTATCTATAATGCATCCGCTTTGGATGAATTCAGGAAAGAACGGTCACTGGATCATAACTCGATTCGTCGACTGCGCAATCGGCTGTTGAAACAGTTTCTGTCCGACGAGGTCGTCATCGCTGATTTCCCATACGCTCCGCAACTCGTCCTGCACTGCCTCGAACTGTATCAGCGGATTGATTCAGACCTCGATGGGGCGACAAAGCTGCTGTTTCGAACGGATGCCGGTATGCTGATCGAATCCGTCATACTGCGAATTGCATCAGGCCGAACAACACTGTGTGTTTCCAGTCAGATTGGCTGTGCGGCAGCGTGCGAATTCTGTGCGACAGGTCATATGGGAATCGCTCAAAACCTGTCCGCCTCTCAGATACTCGACCAGGTCCTGCAGGCTGGTCAGATTCTGACCAGCGAACGAAGGCAACTGCACAATATCGTCTTTATGGGAATGGGTGAACCATTTCACAACGAGCGAAACCTGGCTGAAGTCATCGAAACGCTGACTGATGTGCGTCAGTTTAATCGATCTCCAGCCAGTCTGCTGGTATCGACGGTTGGCATTCCGAAAGCCATGATACGATTTGCGAATCGGTTTCCTCAGGTCAGGCAGGCGCTTAGTCTGCACAGTGTTGATCCGGAAATTCGCAAGGCCATTATTCCCCTGGCCTCAAGGTATTCGTTACCAGATTTGAAACATGCGATTGCAGAAGTGAATCGCTTACAAAATGCTCCTTTGATGATTGAATATCTGATGCTGAAGAACCGCAACGATCGAATCCATCAGGCTCAGGAACTTGCCGAATGGGTCCAGGGGCTCAGCGTTCACATCAATCTGATTCCATTCAACCCGATTGAGGACGCCCCACACCTCGAAGGAAGCGAGCCGGAGGCAATCAGGGCCTTTTCCGCAACTCTGAAGGCCGCCGGGCTAAAAGTCACCATTCGGTATTCTCTTGGGGCCGACATCTCGGCCGCCTGCGGCCAGCTGGTCAGAAAAGAAAACCGCAGAAGTCCAACTGTAAACTGACTACCAGACAGAAATCAGAGACGATCGTCAAAAGGTAAACCGTGTTCGTCATTCAGTCCAAAGGATGTTGTTATGGCGGGTGAAGCCAGCTTACAGGAAGTGTCAGGCCAGCAGATCCTGCCGGATATTTCCGGCAGGATGTCGGTGTACCTGCTGGCCTTCGTCTGTGCTGGTTTCCTGCTGCTGCGGCTGCCGGTAATGTATCTGCAGCCCGGCGGGCAGGACGAAGACTGTTATGCGATTCCGGGGCTTGAAGTCCTTCGCCACGGTTCTCCCAAAATGCCCCATCTGCCGGCGCGTCATCTTGAATCCATCTTCTTTAAGGCAGATAAAGAGCTGTATTCTGAGCCTCCTGCGTATTTCTATTTCCAGGCTCTGTTTTACGCGTTTCTGCCGGATGTTTATGGTACCGGCAGACTTGCATCTGCAGTCGCCGGTGTTGTGGTCCTGATGCTGGTGTATCACCTGACAGTGGCTGCGACAGGACGATACAGGGCCGCGGTCTGGGCAATACTGTTGTTCTCATTATCTCGCTGGTTTCTTTTTCCCGCGACGAGCGCCAGGCCCGACATGCTGTGTTCGGCATTCGGAGTTTCCGGAATTGTGATGATCTTTCGCTGGACGCAGGTTCGTCGTTACGGTTGGCTCGTCGGCGCCGGAATCTGCATCGGACTGGGTGGACTTACTCATCCATTTGCCATCGTGTACGCAATTCAAATGGCCTTCTGGGTGGGTCTTGCGTCAACCGGCTGGAACCGGGTCCGACTGCCTCTGTTGCTGGCGATGATTTCCATTTTGGTGGCCGGCCTCTGGCTGCCACTGATTTTGCGAGAACCCGAAGCATTTCGTGTTCAGTTTTCCAATCAGTTTCTGAGCGGTGCAGGAGGCAGTTTATCGGAACGCATCCTGTTTCCCTGGGAATCCATCCGTTATCACTGGCTGATACCGGATGGCATGATTGCGCATATTGGACCGTGGCAGTCACTTCTGACATTCGTCCCGCTGGTGGTGATGACGGCCTTAACTTTCCGCAGAGGAAATCGGACGGGGCTGACTGTCTGTCTGCTGGCATGGTCATCCATTTATCTGATGTGTGTCATCATTGGTCCGCATCATCCGGTATTCGGGTATTGGGGATATTCGGCTGCGTTCATGTTTGTGCCAACAGGGATGTTTGTCGATGAGCTGACAGGGCGTATCATCAGGTTATCTTCCCGATGGAGGCCGGTGCTGATGCGTCGAACAGCCGTGGCAGCCATTGGTCTGCTGCTGGTGCTGAGTATGGTTCCAGGATCAGGATTGCGGACCGTTGCTGTACTCATCCGACAGCGAAACAATCCTGACTACAACGCCCCTGTATTTGCCAAAAGACTGATGGATTCTCTCCCGGAAAAAGCGGTCGTCGCGGTGGATACACAATTCGTTTTTGATTTTGTTGTGAAAAACCGGAACGTGCTTCTGGCAACCGGTAACAAAAACTATCTGCGACTCGAAGATTTTCGCTGCGATTATCTGGTGGTCAGCCGGGCTGCGATCGACACAAATCTGACGGCAGGACTGCCGCTGGATCTGATCAGCACGATGGGAGTCAAAGACGATCTGTTTGCCTGCTACTGTGAAATTTATCGATACAGGCATCGTGATCAGTGACTGCAGGATCGTACACAGCGGGATGAGTAGCGTCTGTCCGGGGGAGGGCGCCCGACTATGGCGAATGTGAAACCGATTCCTGGCGACAACTTTTTTTTGCAACTGCATAACGCATGAAGGAAAACAGACCGGCGAAGCGATACGAGGAATCCACATAATGCTGAATGACGTAAAAAGCAAAGTAGTAAAAGCGGCAAAAGGCCCAAATTGAAACACCGTGCAGGATTGCGATCGAAATGTCCGGGGCCTTGAGAAGCAGCAATGCTGACGCGATTGTGCCGAGCAGCAGGAACAGGATTCCCTTGATCCGGATCGCAGTCGGATTCGTGAGATCAGCCATCGATTTCTTCCCCGGCAGATTACAGATCAGCCCATAGACGACGTGGAATTTCTACAGCAGTCCAATCATAAAAACGGGACTGCGCGGAAAATTCGGCCGAAATTCGGAACAGATATTTTGGCGGCAGGTTGTTGGCTTCGTCGCAATTGCATTCGAAATTGCTTAGCATTCAAGGCAGACCATTTGGTCAGTTATCCGAAGAGAAGACCAGAAAGATTTGACTCGAATGTCAGGTCCTCCGCGGTCTGATCAGGTTTTATACAACAGATCGACACCCGCTTTCTTTTCTGCCCAGCCTAAAGAACCCGCCCATGAATCTGTTTGAAATGACGTGGCCCCAGGTTGATGCTCTGGACCGCAACACTCCGATTGTTTTCCCGATTGCCGCGCTTGAGCAGCACGGTCGTCATATGCCGCTGTTTACGGACAGCCTGCTGCTGGGAGAGATCATGCGTCGCGTGCAGCAGCGTCCAATCGCTTCGAAAGTCCTCTTTGCACCTTTGCAATGGCTGGGGAACTCTCATCACCATCTGGATATGCCGGGAACCTTATCAGCATCACCTCGCAATTATCTGAATCTTCTGCAGGATCTCTGCGAAAATTTCCTCGCTCATGGATTTCGAAGACTGGTATTCATTAACGGGCATGGCGGCAACACAACGCCATCCCAGCAGGCCCTGTTTGAACTGAGGCAGAAGTATCGTGACCGAAAAGACCTGATGCTGGCCGCGCTCACGTACTGGGATTCGGCGAAACCGTGCGACGAAATCGCTGGCCTGCACCAGCAGCAGATGGGACACGCGTGCGAGTGGGAAACATCAATGATGCTGGCCCTCCGCCCTGAACTGGTTGTGGGAGATCTGGACCTGGTTCCGGATATTCCCTTTGGAACGGGTGCATCTCCCGGATATCGGGGCTGGACGATGGGTGATCGCAGCGAGCCTGGCCACATCGGCAGTGCTTCTGTCGCAACGGCGACAAAGGGTGAAGCATTGTTCGGTGTATTTGCCACCGGTGTCACGGAGTTTCTGGAACGCATTGCCGGCTGGGACGGGATTGGCTGGGACCTGTGAGCGAACAGCATTCCGACAGCAGCAATCCGTTTAAACCCACTGAACCGACGCCGACCTCGGCGCTGGCATTGCCGGAACCTGCATTGCATGAACATGGACCGATGTGGCCGTGGGCCATCTGTTTTGTGCTGCTTGTGGCAACGCTCCTGAATTATATGGACCGGCAGGCACTGGCGGTCACTCTGCCAACGCTCAAAACAGAGCTGAATTTAAATGAGTCACGAATTGGTACTATTGAAAAGTACTTCAGTTATTCGTTCGCTCTGGGAGGCCTGCTGTTTGGCTGGCTCGCCGATCGGTATGGGCCGCGAATTCTGTATCCCGCAGTACTCACCGGCTGGTCAGTTGCCGGAATTGCCACTTCAATGGCCGGACAGGAGTGGGTCACCAAACTTCTGGAAAAGCCGGGGGATGAACCCGGCACCGGCGTTTATCACTGGCTGCTGATCTGCCGTATTGTTCTGGGACTGTGTGAAGCTGGTCACTGGCCATGTGCCTTGCTGACCGTACGAGCTGTTCTCGTAGCGAAGCAGCGAACCCTGGGAAACGGCATCCTGCAAAGCGGTGCTTCCATTGGCGCAATTATTGTGCCGCTGTACGTGGAAGCGGCTGAGCGTGCAGGGCAGACATGGGAATTCTCGTTCTGGTCGATTGGCGTTGCCGGGCTCTTCTGGGTGCCGCTCTGGTTTATGCTGATCGGCAGACAACCTCTGCGGTTGCCGCGAACTGATCCCGGTTCAGACAGTTCACACTCAGCGGAAGCTGCACTGAAGGCATCTGAACCGCGTTCGGTGCTGATTCGCAAGCTGATCACGCTGGTGATCATTGTCACAACGCTGACAATCAGCTGGCAGTTTCTTCGAGCGTGGCTGGCTCTGTTTTTGCAGGACTTTCACGGGTATTCGAAACTGGCAACTCGTGGCGCCATGTCCGGCTACTTTATCGCGTCAGATGTTGGGTGTTTCTTTTCGGGAGTGCTGGTTGCCCAGCTGGCAGCGCGAGGATGGACCGTTCACGGGGCCAGAGTCTTCGGTTTTTTCCTTTTCGTACTTCTGACCGGCTGTGGGGCTCTGGTTCCCTTTGTGGGTAGCGGCAAGCTGATGATTTTCCTGTTGTATGTGGCAGGTGCCGGAATTCTGGGACTGCATCCGTTCTACTATTCACTGATTCAGGAATTGTCCACAAAGCACATGGGAACATTTTCCGGCGCACTGGCTGCGGTAGGCTGGGTTATCACCGGTTCGTTTCAGGCGCATTTGGGAACTTACATTCAGGAGCAAAAAAGCTACGACCTGGGCCTCCTGATGGTGGGGCTCGCTCCCGTGGCCGGATTTGTCGCACTGGCACTGCTCTGGCCCAGGAAAAAAGGTGACTGACGGACAACGGTCGATATAAACCATTGAGATGTTTCGTCGACAAGGAACCTGGAAAACAATAAGTTTCCGCCATAGTCGCTTTTCGCTCCGCGAAAAAGCGTTCTTTTGCGGAGCAAAAGGCGACACTTATTATCTGACAGCGTCTAAGAACACTAACGCCATTTCCTTGTGAGAACGCCTGGGAGGGTGATTTTTCCCTTGCAGGCTGTCTCATCTGCCCGCTGGTTGTGTTTCTCGGGCTGTCCGCGTATCACTCAGCATGAGATTGAGTGGATCCGGCCGAATTGGGGACCGTTCATTCCATTTTTCGTGTTTCTGTCCTCTTTCTGCAGTTCCAAGTCAAATCGATGAGTGCCAGTACCGCTATTGTTTCTGATCCTGAAGTCGCTCGCGAGGCTGCTCGACGACGAACATTTGCCATTATTTCGCACCCCGATGCCGGTAAGACAACGCTGACGGAAAAGTTGCTGCTTTACGGAGGCTGTATTGAAGTCGCCGGAGCCGTTCGGGGACGAAAGACTCAGAAGTCAGCCACCTCCGACTGGATGGCACTGGAAAAGCAGCGAGGAATTTCAGTCAGCTCGACTGTACTGACTTTTGAATATGACAATTGTCAGGTCAATCTTCTGGATACTCCGGGGCACCACGACTTCAGCGAGGACACCTACCGTACGCTTGTCGCTGCCGACTGCGCAGTGATGGTGATTGACCTTGCCAATGGTGTGGAGAGCCAGACGGAAAAGCTTTTCAACGTCTGCCGCATTCGCAAAATTCCGGTACTCACCTTCGTCAACAAGGTCGACAGACCAGGAAAAGAAACACTCAACGTACTGGCCGACATTGAAAACAGACTGGGTATTGTTCCTGTGCCGGTTAACTGGCCGCTGGGGACCGGATTTGAGTTCAGAGGTGTTATTAATCTGGAAACTCGAATCGCCGATCTGTTTGAGGAACGAGACAACCTGCACCGACTGGGGTTCCGTTCCGTGCCGCTGGATGAGATTCAGGATGCGGACATGCCTCAGGGCATTTTGGCTCAGGCGCAGGAAGAAGTGGAACTAGTGGGTTCGGCGGGGGCCACGTACGAACGGGATCGTTTCCTGAACGGCGAGATTTCACCCGTCTTCTTTGGCAGCGCGCTCACCAACTATGGTGTTGAACAGTTTCTGAAAGGATTTTTGAAACTGTGCCCACCACCGCGGGATCGCAACAGCGATGTGGGAATCATTCCATCAACGCGTCCCGAGTTCTCCGGATTTGTTTTTAAGATTCAGGCCAACCTTGACCCGCGGCATCGGGATCGAGTGGCGTTCGTGCGAGTCTGCTCAGGAAAGTTCCGACGGGAAATGGAAGTTTTTCATCCTCGAACAGGACGAAAGATCAAACTGCGACGTGCCCATAAACTGTTCGGTCAGGACAGAGAAACGATGGAGGAAGCGTATCCCGGCGACATTATTGGTCTGGTAAACCCCGGAGAATTTCACCTCGGTGATACGATCTGCGAAGGGCCGCCCGTCAATTTTGAATCACTGCCGCAGTTTTCCCCCGAGTTTTTTGCCACGATGATCTGCACGGACACATCCAGGCGAAAGCAGTTCGAACGGGGACTCTCTCAGCTAATGGAAGAGGGCGCCATTCAGCTATTCAACAGTCCACAAACCGCTCAGCGGCAGAACATCATGGCGGCCGTCGGTGAGCTGCAGTTCGACGTCGTCAAGTTTCGTCTTCAGTCCGAATACGACACGGAAACAGAAGTACGATGGCTGAACTATAAGGTGGCACGCTGGGTTATTCCAAAGCCAGGCTGCAAATCCGAATTGCAGCTGCTGTCCTCAAGCCGTCTGGTCACTGATCAGTACAATCAGCAGGCCGTGCTCTTTTTGTCCGACTGGGAAGCACAGCACTGTGAACGACAGAATCCCGAATGGGAGTTTTTGTCCATGCGATTCCGGACGACAAGTCCCTCAGGAAAGAACTCTTCAGAGAAATAAATTTCGGTAATTTGTACGGACGAACTTTCTTGCGTTTCGTCGCAGAATTCGCCATGTTTCGCTGATCACTCGTTTCTCTCTTATTATCGGATGCTCAGGATGCCCAGTAATCGCCAGCCCGAAGTCACGGCCGCGCTTAAAGACATTGATTTTGTGGCCAATGATTATCAGATTGAACTGAACACGAACCACGGACGAATTCTGCTTGATCTGCTGCCTGATGATGCACCGGGACATTGTGCAAACATGATTGGCCTGACGAAGATCGGATTCTACAACGGAGTCCGCTTTCACCGCGTTATCGAAGGTTTCATGATTCAGGGTGGCTGTCCGGAAGGCAAGGGGACGGGCGGTCCAGGCTACACAATCAAGGCGGAATTCAACAAGACTCCACATGTGGCGGGCGTTCTTTCCATGGCCCGAACAGACGATCCCAATTCTGCGGGATCCCAGTTCTTTATCTGCCTTGGAACCCACCGTCATCTGGACGGGAAGTATACAGCGTTCGGACGAACGGCCGATGAAGCCAGTATGAACGTAGTCCGCACGATCGGAAACCTGCCAACGGACCAGCGGGATGTCCCCAATCCGCCCGCCACAATCACCTCGGCCAACGTCATCAGCAAGCCCCGTCAGGAATAAACAGAGAAAAAGGGTCTGCTCCATGTCCCCTGGACTGCGGCAGCCTGCTGCCGCTTGCCAGTCCACAGCCTGCTGTGGACTGCCGCACTGAACGCCATTGCGCCACGCGGAGTTCCCTTCGGGTATCCTCGACGTAACGCTGCCTGAACAGGAGTCGCGTGATGCGGCCGACAGCGATCCGGGGCTGGTCAGCGCTGTGAAGTATTTCCAGCAGTAAACATGGCGGCCTCTCTGGTGTTCACACGATGTCCGTTTTCCAACCCCGACATGGGTTGCATAACAAAGCCTGGGGACGCCGTGAACACGGCGTACCCCAGGAAAAGAACAGGAAAATGCGATTGAACCCCAACGGGGTTCGACAGCTCGATTATCGATCGATCGTTGCTTTGTGGAACCCTTTCAGGGTTCGGAGTTCGGAGCGACCGAACATCACGAACCTGGGGTGCGCCGCTTCACGTCGACCCCAGGCTTTGTTGTGAAACCCGTTCCGGGTTGAATCGCACTGTTTTCACTCAAAAAAAGCGATTCACAGCGTTGGGCTGACTCCCTGGATGCGTCAGTCGGCCACATCGGTGAAGACGCGACAGGCGGTTCCCGCTGCCGCCGTTCCACGGCTCCCCGATTTGTCGCACAATCAATCCGTGGGCTGACGCCCACGGCTACATGCTGTCATCGCTTCGCGATTGAATCTCCACGTCCTATCGGGATTCAATTGTTTTATGGCTTCGTCACGAAATCCGTCGACTTCATCACGACGCAACCGGGCATCGCTTTGCTGCGATTCCCAGCGGCGAAGCCGCGACACCATGTAGCTGCGGGCGTCAGCCCGCAGGCCGATGCATCCCTATACGTTCAGCCGCGAAGCGGCGACAGCACAAGAGCCATCGTGGATAGCTTCACACAACTGACATACCACGTGGCCGTCGTGGCTACGGCACGCTGAAGACCCGGGAGGGCGAGGCTCCCGCCGAGCCGATCACGCGCCGCAAGTGATCCCCAAACAACCAACAAAGCCAATCAAAACAAAGGCCAGCAGTCACACGTTCCGATTCCAGAAAAATCATTCCCAGCTGGCCCTTTACTCCGGCAGCAGAAAACCATGCCGCGGCAACTCGACGGTCATCGGCCACCATCATGCCCGCCATGATGATGGAAAGTCGGAATGCCATCCGAGCATCCGGCACGCCAGCCATCGACGTCACCAGAATGGCCATCTTCCCGGTGAGCGGCAACTTCGCCTTCACCGTCTTTCTACGCTTAAGATTCCGTGTGTCGAATCGTCTACGCTTATCATGCTGCGAAGGAAGGCTCTTCGACTTGTGCTGCACTTGCGGTGGCTTCGACCGTTACTTACCCTTAGACGTCCGTGGCTCCTTCCGTGAGTTTCCTGGCTCTTTCCGTGAGATAGACGTGTGGTAACCTCTAAGTCCTTGTCGTGAGCCTCGTATTTTCGAAAAGATCTGTTGCCTGATGCAATAAGTGTTCGCCTAAATTGCAGAATGTTTCCCACTGCAGCAACACATCCACCAACGGCCTGGTGCCTTTAGCATCGCAAGAGGCTCAGGGCATCCGTTAGAGAAAGACTGTCGCCATGAAACGAAGTTGTCTCTTGAGCCCGCTCCTGCTTATCGTCGTCACGATTGCGTTCGAGCCCACGTCACTCCGTGCAGACAAGGGTCAGTTCCAGGACATTTCGGACCCAACGCACGAAGGCCAGGACTGGACAGCGGTAGCAGCGTCCGAACGCCCGGAGATATTGCGATTCATAGGCACACAAGTGAAAGACAACGCTGAAAAGATACGCACATGGAAAGGTGAATATGAAGTGCAACGGAGAGATTATTGGAGTGAGAAGTTTGTGGCACGTTTCAAGCCCCGCCTTCCTGATAACTGCTCGAAAGACTTGATGGCAGAGACGACAATCAAGTTCCGATTCTCTATCGACTTTGAGGAAGACAGGGTGTTCCGAGAGATGGACTCAACAAAGTTTGCCACATTTACCACGGATAAGTATGAATTAGTAGAGATACCGGATGTTCGTCCTGCCGATTATCGCTCGGTGGTCGCTCCCGATGACTACATCCGCTTTGGGTACAAAGACGCGCCATCGACGCGTTCGGTGGTCTCGGGGTGGCCTCAGGCAACGCAGAAGCCATCTGCTCTCCGAGAGTCTCCGGAGGATGCGCGACAAGAGGGCGGTTTTGGTAGTTTACTGGATCCAAGACTGTTCTTTAATGCCAACGGAGAACAGACAGTTTGGGAGCAATTTGAGTTGTATGCCTCCCGTCTGGCCGACCCCGGATCTCCCTTTGATGCTCTGATTGTCGAAACATCACGCGGTGACAGTGGTCTCTGGTATCGGCTGAAGTTTCCACTCCCAGGTAATCCTGGAACTGGACAAATTGCTGCGTACTGGGTGTTTTCTCCACAAGCAGGATACAACGTGGTCGCAAGCTCGATGTTGTCAGCTGACAACGGCCCTGTATCCGTAATAGCGACTTCGTGGCAGCAGTACGAAGGGGTCTACCTTCCCAATCACTGTTCTCATATCGTCTATGGAAACGGTGCGTCGAAACTGCCTACTACACAGATCGAAGCATCGCTGGGCGAATCTTCAGTTAATGTGCCGGTGAGCGATGATTTCGGCTATCGGGCGCTGGGCCTGAAGGACGGCGACCTCGTCCTGGATGAAGAGCGGCGAGTGGCCTACCTGGTGAGCGGAGATACGATCGAACGACTGTGTGACTATGGTGAAGTATACCACCCTGGTGCAATAGGCCGTCTTCGTGGCTGGGCCAGGCGTTTTTGGATTCCAGCGCTATCGCTGGGGTTAGTTACGGTGATTTTCCTGCTATATTTCAGACGACCTGGCAACCGTTGACGCACTCGAGTCTGTTCGCCTGCGGCACAGGAGGAGCCTCCCGCGGAGCATTGCCACGAACATCGCGGGCGGGGATAGGGTGACGCAGGTTTTAGGTTTCGCCGCTGTAGTTTCCAAACCTGGGCTCAACCGGCACGAGGCCGGTCGGGCAACGCCGTGAAGGATTTTTTTGAGTGAAAACATTGCGATTTAACCCGGAACGGGTTTCACAACAAAGCCTGGGGTCGACGCGAAGCGGCACACCCCAGGTTCGTGATGTTCGTTCGCCCCGAACCCTGAAAGGGTTCCACAAGGCTGTGATCGATCGTTCATCGTGTTGTGGAACCCCGTTGGGGTTCAATCGCATTTTCCTGTGTTTTTCCTGGGGTGCGCCGTGTTCACGGCGACCCCAGGCTTTGTTGTGAAACCCCTGTCGGGGTTGGAAAACGGACATCATCTGGCCACCAGAGAGGTCACCGTATTTGCTGACAGAAATCCTTCACGGCGTTGCCGGTCGGGGCCAGTCTGGAGTGAAGAGAGTCGTCGCTCTGTAGTCCGCGGTGGCATGCATCATGAGGAATCTCGTCGCCACCGTGTATTCGCTGCTGCTGGCCTTGAGTGTTGTTAAGACTCCTCGTGGCCTCGTACACGCCGACGCTTTTTTATCGGCCTGATCGGCTTGCTGCCGTGTTCTCCGGCTTTTTCTGCGAATCTGCTCATCGCCACGCAGCTCCGGACTGGCCGTTTTCAAGGCCCGGGACTACACGGCAACTCGACCGCGCGGACCATGCTGGTTCAGGCGGCGCAGCAGTACTCGCGTCAGACAGGTCCGCCAGGACATTTCTTCCAGCGAATCAGGCGTCGCAACGGCAGCACCAAAGGTGTAAAGTCTGAAGGCATTCGTCCCCGAGGCGGTCACTGTCATCGCGCGGTCAAAACCGCCACGAATTTGCGGGTGAAAATCTGCCCCTGAAGGAATTAGCTATATCGCAGCATTTCAGCACGGCGCGAACTGGAGCAGTCGTTGCCGGATCGATGCGGGGAGATTCGTAATCTTCCGTTCCGTCATAACACGGCCTCAATGTACGGACGCATCACCTGTTTCACGCGACAGATCGCAGCGTATCGAAGCAGAACATCAGGATTGAATCCACGCGACTCCCGATACCGTCGCAGTGCCTCAACACACGTGTCGAGACCCACCTTGCTCCGGAACTTGAAGCAGTCGGCAATCGTTTTTTCTCGCGAGTACACTCGCAGTGTCACTGAGTTGACTTTGTGCCGCTCAACTCCTTCCGCAAAAGCCGTACCGCTGAACCGAAATGTGCGGACTGGCGGGAAGTCCATTCGGGGTGGCTCGCTGTTGCGGTCAATCGCCAGATAAACCTCATGCGGAATCTGCGTTGTCAGTTCGTGGTAGGCCAGTGCTGAGATAAGACAGATGACCCCGTCAGGAACCTTGACAGCAACCGCCGCCAGATCCGGATACATTGGCGTTGGTGAATCGATGAGACGGTAAAGTCCTCGGCTGAGTTTCTCCAGATCTCCTCGCTCAACCATCACTCGGAGCGTATCGCGGTGGACTCCCGCCCGAACTGCGTCCGACATGCGCAGCAGCCCGCCTTTCCGCTGGAAGACAGATTCTGCACGCCTGATAGCCGATTGAGCTGATTTAATGTCGTCCATAATACCGCCAAATGTATTTTTCTGGCGGTATTATGGACGGAGTCCTTGAGCTTCGTCAATCCGTAACCGGCAGTTTTTCCGGGCGAACGCGAGCTCAAACTCCTGCCGCACAAGTCAAAACTGTAGACCGGTGTTACAGCCAAACCAGCGTGTTCGGCAAATCGGATTCAGCCGATCGTTCGGCACTCAACTTCGTCTCCGGGACTGTGCTGCAAAGCT
Organism: Fuerstiella sp.; assembly: GCA_022843805.1. Lineage (GTDB taxonomy): Bacteria > Planctomycetota > Planctomycetia > Planctomycetales > Planctomycetaceae > F1-80-MAGs062. The sequence goes on along the minus strand of JALHMY010000010.1, from coordinate 42,832 downwards.
GCTATACAGTACAGATGCTGCGGCGACGGAAAATGATGCCGGCAAGAGTCCATGTGACGACAGCAATGGCAAGTAAGAGTCCGACATCTGCCGCCGGAAATTTTCCGGACTGAATGATGATTGCCGGGCGGTAATAATCCATCACACTGATCGTGGCCAGGCTGAATCCTGTTTTCTGAGGAACAGAGATCTGCCCTGAGGAACTCGCCGTATCAGCCAAACCGTCTCTCATAAACCCAGGCAGAGGATTCACTGCCGCCTCAGGGAGTGCATCTGCTGAACCAGGTATCCCGGGAAACACGCTGGAAGTCGGAGTCGTGGCTGTAAACGGATCCCAGAACTGCGCAAGAAAATTGAGTAAGAACGATGCCAGCAGAACAGCGAAGACCACACCGGTTGCTCTGCCGCGGCGGTCACTGCAGGCCGAAATGAGGAATGCAAATCCTCCCACAGCCAGATAGACAGCGAACAGATTGGTCATCACATAAAAGGTTGTCAGCATTGCTGGCCGCATTTCCGGACGGACGAAAACGGAAGCAAGCAGATGGCCGCTGAACCCGCTGACAAGTATAAACAGACCGGAACAAAGCCAGCCGATCGTTTCAGCCATAAAAACCTTCCACCGGGACACCGGCAGGCTCAGCAGAAAGTCAATTGTGCCGCGATCCACTTCACCCGCGGGAACTCGAGTGCAGAACATCACTTCATGTACCCACATCAGCGTCAGGACCGTTGGATGAACCCAGAGAAAGGCCTGTGACATGCCCGCCGTCATTCGTTCGCCGGGATCCACACCAAGCAGGGCGGTAATCAGCGGCTTGATGAATGACATACGTTCGAAGAGGCGATGAATGTCCCCCAGAACTTTGGGCAGCAGCATGGTTAGGAGTCCCATGATCAGAGACATTCCCAGACCAAACAGCAGCACAGGCCACCGTACCTCAACAAAGATTTTTGTCAGCAGGCCTCGCACTATTCAGACTCCGCAGAGGGTGACAGGTCGTAGAACTCTCTGAAGAGCACATCGAGGCTGGGAAGTCCGATGGTGACATCTCTGAAATCCTGAGTGGCTGCCCATCGAAGAAAATCGGGTGAAGGTCCAACCATTTCCAGGTGGCAAAACGATCCGCGGATTTGTTTCACCTTCATAAAGTCAGGCCACGAAATCGAAGCCGCGGCTGCGGAATCCGGAAGCATCACAGAGATTTGCCGAGGCGCTCGCTTCTTCAGTGACTCGAGACTTTCATCAACAACGATTCGTCCGTCGCGAATCATGCAGACTCGATCACAAAGACTTTCCACCTCACTGAGTGTGTGGCTGGAAAAAACCACCGTCCGCCCTTCGTTCGCCATTTCCCTCAGGCACTGACACAAAGTATCCTGCATTAACGGATCCAGACCGGACGTGGGCTCGTCAAGAATGGCAAGACGGGGGCGATGAGCCAGAGCCAGTACGATCGCAACTTTTTGACGATTGCCGCGGGACATCTTTCGAACAGGCAGATCGAGCTCAAGTCGAAATCGTTCAGCGAGACGGCCACCCTCCGGCATCAAGTCCTGATTTCGGATCTTTCCGACAATACGAAGGGCCTTGCGAGTCGTGAGCCATGGGTAAAGCCGCACATCTCCGGGAACATAGCCCGTGTACTGTTTAATCTCAGGACTGTCTGACCAGCAATCCCGCTGAAAAATCGCAGCGGATCCTGAACCGGGTTTCAGGAAACCAAGGAGGAGCCGGATTGTCGTCGTTTTACCCGCACCATTCGGCCCGAGAAAACCGAAAATCTCACCCTCCCCGATTTGCAGATTAACATCCTGTATTCCCCGTCGACCGCCATACTGGCGACTCAGATTTTTTGTACAAATCACTGACATAGTTGAACACGGTTCTGCACGGCATCAGGGAAAGAGCTTATAGATTGCGGCGAATGGCGATTCTTTTATTCAATACTGGAACCGGCAAAAAGCAAACCAGGAATACCGGCAAACAGACCGTTTGGGACTATTGCCGGGAATCACCTGAGGCAGAATTCGAGGCCAGCTGCTCCTGAGACTGCACTCGTGTGGCGGACAGAGCACTGCCGCTAAGATCTTCAGCTACTGCAGGCTCAGAGATGTCAGTCAGGGAACCGGATTCATTTCTGCCGACAAACGAGACAAGGGCGATCGCGATCGCGACAACACTGGCCAGCACTGTAGAAAATGGCGGAATCCGACGAATCATCACTGATACAGCCCCGGATACATCAGCAGATACTGTTTCCGCGGCCGCGGAACTGAACGGACCGGCATATATTCGCCACGTTCCGGGTCCGGAAGCAAGACCCTCGGCAGAATCTTCATCCTTCGCTGCTTCCGGCCGGGCCGACACAAGGAAACTCTGATGGGACTGTGAAAGGCGATTCATAATTTCCTGCACGCGTTCCTCCACAAGATGACTGGCATCGGGATCCCCGGACGTATTGAGTGTTTTCCCGGAAGAGTCGTCAATGTTCACGAGTTCAGAAAGCTCTCCATTCACCTTACTTGCCGACAGTTGCCGAAACCCTTCCTGCAGGCATTCAAACAGCCTCTGGCGAAATTTTTCACGGTTCATACTTGCTGAGGGCCTCTGCAGATAAGAGGCGCCACCATCGGCAGCCCGCACTGTGATCAGATGGTGCAGTCCAGGACTGTCAGGCAGAGGGGGAGAGAATTTAAGCTTTGTCACAAACATGGACCCGGTGGCGCGTTCACTGAGCCAACGCAGGCGTATCGTTGTCATCGGCTCTTTTGGATCAAGCGTAAGACGATTCCGACTTGCGGTGTCCCATCGAACTGGTCGGTCGGTCTCCACATGCGTCACAATTGTTTCTCTGGGAATCTGCAACGTGACGCGCGTGCCAGCCTGAGGTGCAAACACGAACAATGTTGTCTCCGCGACAGCCGACTGGTGTGGTGAAACCAGAAGCATTGTATCGGCAACGATCACAGGGGTAGATCGCGCGGCGGGCTCCGGGACGGGCTCGGGAAGAGCCCCCGGAAGAACCGCATTCGCCGGTCCCGAGGCTGGCGACAACTCCATTGAACGCCACGAGACGCTGGATGGCACATCTTCGATTTCCAGCTTCTCCAGCGCTTTTGAAACCCATTCGAAACGGCCGGCCGTACGACCGCTTTCGGATGGGGCAGGAACATCCGGCTCAGTCAGAGGCGAGAACGACTTCAAGGCCTCCTGAGAGCTCTGATCTGTTTCTTCAGAGAGCGACAGAGTCTCCGATACAACGGATTGCTTCCATTTCAGATCGAAGGAAAATCGGGGCAGGGGGACAAGCTGGTTTTCACTGTCCACCATGTCGGCTCTCAGCGGAACTGTCCAGCACGCCGTCAGCAGCGTGCCGTTTTCGGGCGACTCCGCTTCAATCCAGCGAAACTCATTTCCAGTACGAACTGTGTTTCTCTGCTGCCCATTCAGCAGGATACGGGGTGGTTCCAGGAAAACGACATCCGAAGAGAACAGCATCCTGTCAGCATCGGCAGCTGCCGGAAAATCGTGAATCTGCAGAAGCACCATCGCGCGATCCTCATGGCGAATCACGGCAAGTGATGCATCTCTCGCCGAAAGGCTTCTGCGCTGCAGCACAATCGGATCTTCTTCGTCAATTATCTGGAAACGCATGGATAGTCCGGGAGTCAGAATCTGATTAGGCGGCAGACGCCGGTCCGGCACCGCCTTGCCTGTATCGGCAAGTATGAATCCCGACTGACTGTTATCAACGATCGTCAGCGACGACTCCAGAATCTGCACGTCCGGCAGCTGTGGGCAGCGCAATCGAATTTCGGACTCATCCTGAGGGATCATCTGACGTCCGCGGACAATCAGACGATACAAACCGATTGTCCCTTCCTTCAGCAAAATCGTCAGCCGATCACCTCGTCGATATCGCTTGTCCAGGCGATTCGCTTCACCCGCAAACACCTGAACATCGGTTATCTCAATGGAAGGATCAACAATCATCTGATGGCGAAACCGATTCAAAACGGCCGTTTCGATGTCTGCCGTGTAAGTCCAGTCTATCCAGCCCTCTTCACACTCCACGGCCGTAGCCACCCGGACTTCGCTGTACGACGTCCTTGGTACCAGGTGCAACGTAAGCTCAGGAGAATTCGACGGAACCAGAAACACGGCATCCGATCGACGGAGCCACCCGGCGAAAACAGCGGGCACTTCTGAAGCAGGGATCCCGGATCGAACATCATTGCCCACTGGCTGGATGGAAAACTCCGGCGTCGTTCGGACAGCCACCCACGCATTTTCAGATCGACGACAACCGGCGACGAGGCCAAGTTCTGCCATTTTTACCCGATGTTGCTGAGGTTCCACCGGTGCTTCGCAAAGCAGTTTCATTTCAACTTCAAAGCTGTCTGTGTTCAGATCATTCAGCTGCAGGTCGGCTGTCCCATCGCGCACTGACCAGAATAATTCGGCCACACTGCTGCTCGATACGGTAATCAGCCGATATCCCTCCGGTATCCGGATGCGGATATTGTGAACCAGAGGATTCCATTGACTAAACTGACAAACACACGTCAGGAGTTGCTGACCGGACGACATTTCACACAATGCGAGCACCTGAATTCCGGGGATATTGCCAGGCTCAGGCTGCTGTTCATCCGAAAACAGTCGTACTTCCAGCCCATCTGCCAGCTGAATACTGCTCAGCGGTACGAGTCCATCCGAAGGAGACCACTGTAAAACTCCGGAACCCGTTCTGACAAACGCTCGTCTGACAAACGAACTCTCGCTGTCCACAGAAAGAGTTGTTGACGGGCATGGCAAAGCCGGCAGCCGAAACTGCATGGCATTCGCCTGTCGGACAACCAGTGGTCGAAGCCGACACTCGATTTTATGGATATCCCAGCTCAGTGATGGTCCCGGCTCCATGATACCGGCTGTCATCGGCAAGTCAGTTCCTTCATCGACACTCAGTTTATGAAACGGAACAAGCACAACCCCCGGAATCGGGATGAGTACAGAATCATTGTCGCCCGCGATCGGCAGCACCACCTCCCCATCAATTGAACATTCCACCAGGCGGGTTCCATTCAATGGAATTTCCAGAACGCTTGTCCGATCACTTGTGGCTACAGCAACATCCATCAGCAACTCTGCCTCGACCGAAGCGATGGAGTCCGCCCTGATGCGCACACTTTGTCTGGTCACAACCACCTGAGGACTTGATGAAACGTTTTGCTGAAGCGATTTCCACTTCCTGTAAAGACTGTCATGAACATGAATCAGGTCCGGTTTGAGGTCTCCGTTTTTCAGGACCAGTACCTGCGGTATCTCAGGAGTACCATCGGAAGCCTGCGGTTTGAAGGAGGTCACGGACAAAGGCTCCGACCGATTGACTGGCTGAGCCGTTTTTTCCTGGCCGCTGACCGCCGACGAAAACATCAGCAGGCTACTGACGACGATGGCCGAAACCGGTTTCAGCGATGGCCGGGGAAGCGGACGCCAACAAAAGACAAATGACAGAATGAAACCTCCACAGAGCCCCCAGAATGTCCCGCAGATGAGAGCATCAGCAGCAACTGATGAAATAAGCAGACGACTGCCAGCCAGAAGCAGCAGAAAGACGGCCAGCGGTCGTCGAAATCGGGTGATCAGCGGTAACAGCACGCTGCAGGCTGTCAGCGATACCAGGATGGCAGCATACTGAAGTGCTCGCCGAATGCTGAGCGAACTGACTCGCACACTGATTGTCGTCGCTTCGAGACTGGAGGTGGCCAGTGTTCTATGCTGCCAGCCGGTTGAAGATGCCAGTTCCCAGCGGGCAAGAAAACCTCGAGGGGCGGTCATTACGGTCATCATCGTCGATCCTTCCGTACTGACCAGCGGAGCTGTGTAGGATCGATTCTCCGGCAGCATCTCCATAGCATCCACATGAACAGTGGCCGCCCACGTGACCCCCGGACTCAGCAGCTCCAGGTCAGAAGCAACCAAAAGATGGTGAGTGCTTTGTTCGGCCTGATTCTCAGGCTGAAAAAGTGTCGACAGCGGCACTTCCGTCGTCATCAGCGAATGTTTTCCAATCTCCTGTCTCCAAAGCAGGATCACATGACATTCGTCCTGTTTTGTGGGAAGCGGCAGCAACAACTGGTCCGCACTGCTGATTAACTGAACCCGACTTCCATCAACAAATGCCACGGGCTGAACATCTTTGGGAAGTGACAGAGGAATGGTTACCCGATTTCCGGGTCGACGAAGGCGGGCAATCGCCATCACATCATGCACAATCGTCGTATCTCGGTCTTCGATCAGATGAAACACATGAGTATCAATGACTTCCCCCTGTCTCAGTGTCTGGATTCGCTCAATTCGGATTCTCAGATCTGCGGGAGCTTCGGGGAGACGAAAATAGCGACTTTGACCGGTGCTCGCGGAGCCATCCCCGCGAGACGGCGACATTTCGGTAAGGCCGTCGACCACCATAGCGCCGACGGACGGCTGAACAAGCTCCAGATGTCCGGTCGGCACGCCCGCTCCCTGGGGGAACGGCAGCATGGCCAGAAACGACTCCCCTGTTGACCGCTGCGTTTCAAACGAGATCGTGACATCCGAATCCGGATCCGGAAGCCGTGTGATGGGAATCACCCATCGCTGTACGTCAGGATTCTGTGGCTGAGACTCGATGCGAGTGGCAATGACAGGCTGACTATTGACGGTCCACTTCATCAGACCGGCCATGACCTCAGTCGAAAGGGAATCGCTGTCTGTCGAATTCTCAGTTCCGATTTGAAATTCCAGCACTTCGCTGGTGATATTCCTCGCGGGAATCACGAATACGGCAGATTCACGAACGATCTCCTTTTCCCTGCTGGCCTGATAGGTCACAACAGGGCCGGAGGTCTGCTCATCGAACTCGTCAGACGACTCCAAATTCGACTCTTCGCCACCCTCACTTCCCAAATTCTCATCAGGGGACAATTCATAAACCACGCTGTTTGCAAGGGAAATCATCTCCGGAATCCATGGATACTGCTGCTTCACGGTTTCCTGCGGGAGTACACGTCCGCGATTGCGCCACAGTCTGCCGGAGGTTGAAGACTGCTGGGCTCCCGGAGAAACGATCAGTAATTCACGCTGTGCGGGTTCAGCGGGTGCCGGGGTCAGTCGCAGTGGCAGTCGCGCACGTGTTCCCTGCGGCCATTCTGACTGCTGGAACTGAATATCGATGATGCGACTTGACTGAGGTTCAAGAGTTTCTGGCAGATGAACCAGCAATTTTGCTTCACCCTGAACCGAATCCGATTCCGAAAACTCGAAAAACAGCGACCGACCACTCGACGTATATCGGGCAGCGATCACGTCCCATCCGGCAGATACCGGCCAGGCAAGCTCAACGACTGCCGATTCCTCACATCGAACACTGATAAAACAACGAGCATTCGCAAGTCTTCCTGAAGCGTCCAGTACTGTCACAATGGAGCTCAGCAGACGCGCCTGACTGGTGGAAAAACGAGCCTCAGCGGAAGCATCGGGACCGTACCGTACCAGCTGAAAAGTCCGTGAATTATCCGGCCCTGCGATCACATCACGTTCCTGAATTCCCTTCAGCGTCCATCCATCCAGATCAATTCCCGGAGGAACCGTCAGACGTATCTGTGACGCCGGCAAAAGAATTGGTCCCGAGTCCGGTGTACCACGACGTTCCCATGTACGCGGCGTCAGAATTGGTATGGAAAGTACGTCGGACTGCGGCCAGACGGATACGGCAAGAATCGAAATAGCGGTCGGACTTGATACCGGTGGCAGTACGAGGCGCAGCTGCTGAACATCACCATGCTGCGCGGAAGACCATTCCAGCGGCTGGTTCTCATTCATCAGAACATCAATAATTCGTGCTGTTGTGGGAACGTCAACCACGAATACGTTTCGTCCCTGCAACTCAGCGGGCAGACTCATCGTCCAGCGAGACGACAGTGAATCACCGGCCACCGCATGTACCGAAGAGACATCCGCAAGTGAAAAGACGGTGCCAGCGGCAGCAATACGGCGAGTTCGACAGGTCAGCGTCACGCGACTGGCCACATTTGGAAAAATTCTCCACCGCAGCAGTTCACCTTCCTGCTGTGGGCTCAGAACCAGCCCATTCGAACTGCTGACCTGAACGAGTGCCGGTGTAACCACAGTGAACTGGCTTGTTATCGCCGGAGGCAAATCCAGGCGAAACGTTACAAAGTCACCCGTCACCATGCCTTCTGCAGACCATGTGCCTTTCCACCTGCGAGCTGTATCCGGATTGAGCAGAAATAATCGTCGCTGTCGATCCGCCCCAATGGTTGCTTCTCCGTCGCCATCCAAAATCCGAAGCTGCTGAAGACTGGTACGACCCAGTAGCAGCGGTTCGCTTTGCCGAGTAACATTCTGAGATTCCAGATCCATTTCCAGGCTGCCATCCTGCAACCGATTTTCAACCAGAACGGCCTGATAACGAACGTGGCGAATACGAGGAGGATCGGATACACCGGCAGGGAGTGGGTCCTGTTCCACTGCCTCTGCAAGTGATCCGAGCAAGTCGTATGGCATTGGAATGTAACTGCCCGGAGTCAGCAGAGATCGAAGCTGGTCAAGGTCGACTTCTCTAACCTGCAGACGTGAAGCACTGTCTCCTGCGGGCACGCCTTCCATAAGACGTGCGGGAACGACCATCTGGCCGCCGGAAGCCGGAAGGTTTTCGCCAGCCGACGTCTGAACAACAGATGTCTGAAAAAATGTCGACAGTATTAAGAGGGCAGCGTACATGAATTTTCCGGGCGGCGAGTGATTCGCACTCTCAGCAGTCTGAAACTCAATGCGGTGCAGGGCTTTATCGAGCTGACAGGGCTGATGACTCTGTAACAGCAGGACCATCCGCGTCAGACTGCACCACTGACGATGTCCCCGACAAAAATCCGGTATATCCAAAAATCGTCAGCATTTCCCCGGCACGTCCGCGTCCCGGAAACCGCAGTCGAACCGTTCCCATCCTCTGAAAAGTCAGGGAAACTATTCCCAAAACGATACCCACGCCGGCATACGGGCTTAACAGTATCGTCCACTCCGGTATTACCAGATACATGGCTGGAACCGCAGCAACAATGAACAGCAAAGGGACAGCCAGTGATGGCAGTCGAAGCAGACACATAACTCCAAAGAATGCAGCACAAACTCCGGCACTCACAAGCAGCAGCGAGACACCAGGAATCAGATAAACCGACAATGGTCCGGCGTCACTCATTGAAAAGAAAAGATCCTGACGGTGCTCGATCGATGTCCAGTCATCGATCTTATCTCGCAGCCGCGACTGCAGCGATGCCGGGTAAGGCGTTAATATAGCGGCCACCTTTGACTCTATCTCCGATGCCCGCGAGCCAGCCGACATCCACAACTGCTGCACACCCGACAAAGATGTCTGCACCCGGCTGCGACTGATCGTTCGAAATTCATTCTGTGATTCGAACATCCAGATCGAAGGCGCCGGCAACCCTGTCTGTTCAAAGACAGGTCGATGAAAAACAGCTCGTTCAAAAAGTGAAGATGTTCGTTCAATTCTCTCACGGCACTGAATTTCCACGATCACTGCCAGACCGGAAGGATCTGACTCGGCCGGGGACGTATTCTGCACGACACCACCGGACACCGGGATCACCGCAGGAGCAGACGACTTCGCATCGCTGTCTCCCAGTGATACCTGCCATCGCACAAATGGCCCAGCCGCAGCCCGATAAATCTTTCCTCCGGTATCCTTCAATGTTCGACCATTCACCAGAATCGATACCGGCTTCACGTTTTCAGGCAAAACGAAACTGAACTGCTTTCCGCCGTTCTCAAAAACCGCCACTGTGGTCGTAGAGACTTCCGAAACCGTCAGTCTTGTACGACTAATCAGAAAAATGGGTGAACCGCCCGAATTCAGAGAAACGGACCTCTGCCATCGCACCGGAACTGACGACGCAGGGCCTTCGATAAGCCATGCCGCCTCAAACCGATCAGAGAAAACTGGACTCCAGTTCTGTTCATCCTTCACTCGCAGCCCGGAAGTGACACTGGTGCCAACTTCGCAGCGAGTCATTTCCGAGGTTTGCGGCTGAGGAAGCACCAAAGGCAGTTCCAGAGTCAGATCGTCGTCAGTGTCTTTCCGGTCGACCTGCCAGAGATAATCAACTGAGACCCGTACCGTGCCCCTCCGGGACGTCGGGAGCCGGAAACTCCAGCTGGTCGTTGAATCCATGGTAGCCCGCAGCCGTTCCGTTTCGCCAGCCATCGAAACCGAAGGCTGCACACCCTCTGGAACGATAAAGCCCAGCGCGGACAATTCACTATGCTCAATCTGAAACGTAATGTCTTCGTGAACTTCAATTCCCGCCTCCCGCGGAATCAGACCGACAACCATCGCCGTCGTTACGGAAGGTGCCTGCCGAATCAAATCCAGGCTCAGTGGTTCCTCCGGCTGATTGTGCAGCCATGCCTGAGCATTTCGGTTTCGTGATGCCGCCTCGGCAATCGCTGCACTCTGAAACGGGGCCGTTTGCAAAGGCCGCGAAGTTTCCGCGTTGATCGGCTGCAGTGAATAGGTATCGGATTCGATCGTCGTCACAATGATCGGTTCACTTTCACGCGATTCAACACTCGGGCAAATCAACGCTGCTCCCGCAGGACGCAGCGATGTTATGGGTGCGAATGCTTTAAACTCCACGCGAAACTGTCCCGACTGACGCTCCGGAAATGTCAGCTTAAAGGAGTCCGGCGTCTGAGCATCCTGTTCCTGTGACAATGGCAGACTCTGCTTGTCTGAAATCAAAAGAGTTGTTCCTGGCAGCATCTGCCAGCTGCCTCCGCTGAAACCGGGCCACTTCACTTTCAAATCCAGCAATGAACCGGTAAGGACATTTACCGGAAACCGCACTGTCATCAGCACGTTCTCCGCATCCGGTTCAAACACCATTTCCGGTGACACCGCATACTGCGCCTGAATTTCCTCAACGTGAAGCACGACTACGGAATCCACAGAACGCAGCCGAAATGCCGTCGCCTGGACATTGATATCCGTCTCCGACGCAACTCGTTTGCGCTGTGCGCCTTCAATGCGAGTCTGCATCAGCAACCCGGGAGGAATTCCAATATCCAGATCCCCGGACTGAACATTAGCGTCACGCACTACCGGGATTCGGAACACGATGTCCTGCGGAAACGTTCGATTGACAAGCTCAAGCTCAAAATTCAGCTTCAGGATTCCTTCCATCGGCCCCGACAGTCGAATAACCGCACTCGATCCGGTTGGAACCGACGTCACCTCAAAACCACTCAGCACTGAATCATCCGCCTGATTCAAAGCAGTCACCTCCAGCAGCTGAAAACCTGCCGGGAACAGGATCGTCAGTTCATTGACGGGGCTGCCGCTGATCTGAACTGCCTGAGTTCCGGAAAGGGTGACCGGAATCGAATTCAGGTCCAGCTTCATGCGGTTGTTCTGAACCTGGATCACCGGTTTTCGGGTTACCTGAGGCACAACTTCCACCCAGCTCATACTGAAGCTGGGAGTAAGCCCCCAAAACTCAACTGCCGTTGCTCCCGTATCTGACTGCGTGATCTTCTGAACCGTTTCAGGAGGAAGTTTCAATTCCACCGGAGCCATGAATCGAATCATGGCATGTGAAATCGTTGCACTGGGAAGATCGAGGTTCAGAGAATGACCAACTGTGGACTGAGGCCGCGTTTTCCCGATCAGTTTCAGCCGAATCCGATGAATTCCCGCCCCATAAAGATGCCATCGCTTCTTCGTCGGATCGGACGTCTCCGGAATCGCCCGACCATGCTCTGAATCCGCCTCATGAGCGATATCGTCAATATGCAGATCACTGAATGCAACCGGTACCGTCACCCATTCATGATCACGTTCCACACTGATCGTCAGTTCGGCAGCCAGCGTCAGCACATCCCGAGATACCTCGCCCGTCAGTTCCAGTCGGGAAAATCTCCACGACGGCACACTCAGCTGCTGCTGCACTCGCTTCAGCATCTCATCAACCACACTGCGATAATCAACTCCCAGCAAGTCGCCTAAAGGAACGAGCTCACCATTGCCCGTCCGCAGCAAAAGCTCACCTTCTCCGGTCTCAGCATTTCCGGTCTGAGCATTTCCATCGCTCGTCTGAGCGACCGGTCTGCCGCCATTTGCGGAGACTCCGTTAACGACATTACTGCCTGGAACAGGCTCACTTCTGCGAGTTGAATCCTGTAACGCGGGCGCCAGCTGTGCCAATGCTGGCACGGCATCGCCAGCAGGAAAGGCAACCATTAACAGCAGCAGCAGATACCTTGCGGCAACCGCTTTGTTTTGTGTCCTTTGACGCCCCACACTCAACCACCATTCGTAAGGGGTTCCTGATTACGTCGATCGAACATCACGCTGGTAGTTTACGCGCTAATTGCCGTCTGGAGAAGTGGCGTGAAGTGTTCAGCCCAAAAGGCGACAGAGATCGCGATGAAGGGGATGACTGCTGGCGCCCAGCACACTTGAACGGAAAATGTCGACTGGTTCGCCTGCAAGGCCTGTAACAGTTCCGCCGGCTTCCTGGATCAGGATCACACCGGCAGCCACGTCCCAGGCGTGCAGACTTGTCGACCAGAACGCATCAATCCTTCCCGCCGCCACATAGGCCAGATTCAGAGCCGCTGAACCGGTTCGCTGAACGGCCTGCATCTTTGGAAGGGCTCTGAGAAATCGCTGCACCGCCGGATTCTCGGGATCCGGAGCAATCGGCAGGCTGGCCATCGCCATTGCCCGACCAACTTCCGTCTCACCACTGGTTGTCAGACGCTGTCCATTCAGAAATGCGCCGCGCCCGGCGGACGCAGAAAACATTTCATCCCGAGTTGGATCAAAAATCACGCCAACCTGGAGCTTCTCCTGCCAATACAGCGCAATGGATACTGCGTAGTAAGGGAATCCATGAACGTAGTTTGTCGTACCGTCCAGAGGATCAATGATCCAGAACGCGTCCTGTGGTGTTCGACGCTGACTCAGATTCTCTTCGCCAAGGAATCCGTAATCGGGAAATCGGCCTGACAGGTAACTGACAATCGCGGCTTGTGACGCCTCATCCGCTTCGGTCACCAGATTCGCCCGGCTCTTTTCCCTGACGGAAAATCGCCCCATCCATTCCTGCAATATGCGGCCGCCAATCCGAGCTGCTTCAGCCGCCGCCTGCAGCCATAACTCCAGAACTTCCGGCTGTTCGTCAAGTCCGCTCACTCGATACCTCTGCACTACTGACTTTTTGACTTCGCAAAACGTCGCAGCACAGTAGCACACTCGGCGCTGTCATAAAAGGACCGGCAGATTTCACTTGCCTGCACGGTCCCTGTTCCAGCACCTGTCATGCTGAGTCTGAGCAATCAGAGGCCACTTAAGACCAGTCTCCAGAACTCTTCCGGACTTTGAATCGACGTCAGGTCTTACAGCAGTCCCCGACCCTTCAGCTCGGCAACCACCTGCTGCACGATCGCCGACACTTCCGCGGCATCAGCTGACGTGACAGACTTGTCAATCGGGCAACCACCCACCGGCTGGTCGGTATAACCATGTGCAGAAAGCATGCACTGCAGTTCGCGGCTGAGTGTCGACAGATCGGTGTTCTGTTCGTCAGAGAGCGGCTGGCGTCCCCGACCCATATTGAATCCGCGCAGCTGCACCGCCGCACGGAATCCCTCCGGAAACTCGGCCGAATAAATCATGGTGTCAAACAGACGAATCAGGTCGTACTGAACGTTTCGAGCCGCATCAATCTGATAAGTTGTGGTCAGATCGTACAGTTTTCGAGTCAGCTCCGGAACTACGCCCGAGCTGGCGTTTGTACCGCCGTCACAGCCCGCCAGCAACATCGGCATCAGCGCAGCATCCCAGCCGGTCAGAAACGCGAATTCAGGACGATTCGGCTTGACCGCCTGAATCATTCGAATCATGTGAGGAATGTCACCTGACGAATCCTTGATGGCCACAATACGTTCACACTCTTCTGACAGCCGTCGAATCGTGGGAACATCGATCGGACTGGCAAACATCGGAATATTGTACAAAGTCACGTCGATTGGCGTATTTCGACCAATCTCACGAAAATAGGCGTACACCGAAGCCGGGCTCAGCTTGTAGTAAAAAGGGGCCACAATCGCGACGGCCCTGATTCCGAGCGATGCGTAGTATTCACAGGCTGCAAGTGTCTCTTTGACATTCGCTTCCGCGGCACCCGCCAGAATGGGAACCCGACCTTTTACCTGATCGGCGATAATCGCCAGAATGCGTCGACGCTCCTCAGGCGTAAATCGAGTAAACTCGCCGGTTGAACCGTTGGGATACAAACCATGTACCCCCCGTTCAATCAGCCAGTCAACATAACGACGCAACTCGCCCTCATTGATGTCGCCATTTGGCAGATAAGGAACAAGGTTGGGAGTAAAAATGCCCTGCAAACGCGGCTGGCTCATCGTTAAAAGCTCTCAGAGTTTTCTATTTTACCGTCCGTAAAACACAAATTGTTAATCACGTCTGCCGTCGACGAAAGGGAAAGTCGGCAAATTCCCGGCTGGTTGTTGCAGTAAGACAACACGAGTCCCGTCTGGCAGGCAGGATTGCTGCAATTCGAACGCCTTTACCGGAAAAGAGGGTCCGATCTGAACCGTCTGAATCGGCAGGAATTTTTCTAGCGATTCTTCCCGAAATCGGGATTCATCAGGATCGGATGACTGTCCGACGGGCGTCAGAAGGAGATTCTGTCCTGGGTCGACGGGCGACAACATGGACGGTTGCTCCCTGTCGACAAATTGCGGCAATCACACTCAGCACAAGGGAAATCGGGGCCAGAAGCCCACACAACGCCCACAGCTGAAGCCGAATCGCCAGCGTAAAGGGCGGACGTCGATTTCCCAGCCGGTGCAGCACAGCGTAAAGTCCATTGCGAGGCAGCCACGGACACAAATTCAGTATGCTTTGAATCCATCCAAATGGATTCTGACGCAGGCTGAAGTGATGTTCCGACTGACACTGAAATCCTGCGTTCTCGAGCAGCCGCTTTAGACCTCTCAGTGGGAAATGATAAAGGTGTCTGGGCGGATCGAGGTGAAACCAGGACGGGCCGCACCAGCGAGCCTGCCAGCTTGAAAAATTCGGAACCGCAACAATCACGACACCACCGGGTTTCAGAATCCGGCAAACTTCCGCCATGGTGGCAGCCGGCGCAGGGATGTGTTCGAGTACATGCCACAACATCACTTCGTCGAAGAAGTCATCGGGAAACGCAGCGTCCTGCAATGACTCTCCCACGCGAATCTGAATTCCACTGTCGACGCCTTCGACCGCCGCCGAGCTGACTTCGAAACCATAAGTTTGAAATCCCATGCGCATCAGTGCGTGGAGGGTGATCCCACGACCGCAGCCCACATCCAGAACACGACCTTCTTTTGGCATCAAACCGGCAAAGAAGCGCGAATGTCTCGCACCGACTACCCTGACAAGCCATTCGACGATCAACGAAAATTTCCTGCCATCATTGCCATAATAATGTTCCGGATAGAACCCGATCAATTCCTGCAGTTCCGGTTTCGGCCACAGTGATCCCAGCTGGCAATGAGTGCACTGAACAGTCAGAAATCGAGTGCCAGGAAGCGTATAGAGCACGCGGGCACGCTTTGATCCACAGACCTCACAGGGATCCGTGTCAACTTCGCCCCTGCTGTCAGCCCCCGGATACTCTTTAACCGCTTTTCCAGCAGCTGGCGATTTTTCGGCCCGCTCAACCGGCTGAGTATAAAGAAGATAAGACTGTTCGCAGGAATCGCCGGATGGCTGGTTCATTCAGAATCTTTCCCCGACTGCCCTCGCATGGTGTCACTTTGCCCTGGTAATTCAGGAATTACAGAGTTCGAATCGACATTTCGCTGATAACAGATCAGCACGGCATGCGGCCATGTCTGCTGATCGATTACGGAAAATCCGGAATCGCCAGCGATCTGCTGCACATGCGGCAATGAATCCCGATTCAGATCAGTGTCGGTCGCACAGGCCACCCAGAATCGACGGTTGGGCTCCTGCCAGCCTCCAATCAGCTCCCGAAGAAATCCACTGGTTCTTGTTGCAGGGCTCCAGAAAATCGGCAGAGCATAGCGGGGATGCGAAGCCTCCAGATAAAATCGACTCACCCGACAGGCCACATACTCCATAAACAGCCGATCATCAGCATAGTTGCTGAACAGTCCCGCTTCAGCCAGCCCGCCCTGAACAAAAATCGGTTCCCCCTCAACGGAATGCTCCGCCAGATATCGATTCAAATGATACCAGTCCGTGTCCGTCGGTTGCCCAAGACGTCCCAGCTGCCACGGATACAGCGGTGACAGACCCCACGACACCACCAGCAGAACAGCCGCACCCGATATGGCACCCCGCCGGTCCCTCAGCGATGTCAGTATCAGAGCGGCCATGCAGACACCGGCAGGGGCGAATGCCACCCGGTAACGAGGATTTGCCAGGCTTGATGACGGACCTGCCGCCAGAAAAGCAAGAATGGCAATTGGAAGCAACGAACAGGCGGCCATCAGAAACAGTTCCCGCCGCCTGAAACGAAAGGCACTGCCTGTCTTTCGACCGACGATCAGACATACCATCATTCCCGCCGGTAATCCTGCCCACCAGAACGATCCAAACGAGCTGAGCAGCGACGGACTGGCTGGTGAAAAATTTAAGAATTCACTCCATTCCTGCAATCGCAATACGGATGGCACGAGCGGAAGACTAAGAGCAATTCCCACCCCGATCCCGGTCAGCATGCCCTTCGGGCGGGGACGCGAACGCAGATCCCGGGCAAAGCAGCTCACCAACAGTGCCAGTCCACAAAAAACAACCAAAAACACCGAAGTATAGTGAGTCCAGAGCAGTCCGCCCGCGACCACGCCCCATACGATTCCCCGCCAGACCGAGTTCAGTGAATTCAGCCAGCTCAGTGTGGCGTACAACAGCAGAGAAGACATCAGCAGGACAAGCCCGTAACATCGAGCGATTCGGACTTCATCCATGGCTTCGCAATGCCATGCAAGCAACAGCGCCGCAAGGCCTCCACAAAGACTGCCTCCGGCAATTCTGCCCACTTCAAAAATCACCAGTACAGCCATTACGGCACAAAACGCTGATGGAATTCGGAAAGCAAATTCTGACTTGCCAAGGATGGTCAGCGAGATTTGCTGCATCCATCCCGATAAAGGCGGAATCGCGGCATAGTTCAGACTGCGCTGCAGCGAACTGCCGGGCAAATCTGAATCAATAATCCAGTACGATCCATGCTCATCCAGTGCCAGCGGACCGGCTGACCACAATGGAACCATCAGCAACAGACTGCTGACGACTGCAGCCAGTCGCAGTATCCGTCCTCGTCGATTGTCCGGATCGGCCATCTCCACAGGAACAGGCTTACCAGACGAGGCCACCGAATTTGAGGTCACAGACACACTTAGCTCTTCGTTTTTATAGTGTCACCAGTACTGCCACCAATGGTGCGACCTGACTCGTATCACTCAGGACCTTATTCACCAGTGACCGATTCTCCCCGTTTTACAGCTGCCCACTCCCTGAGGCGAGCTGCAACCTGAGGCGAGATGCAGCAGTAGCACAAAATCATACTGATCCGTCACCTCAACAACCAGCGAGTTCCAAACATGCACCTGCAAAGACCTCATGAACTTCCAAAAGAATTTCATTACAAATTTAAGTATTCGATGGAGTTCTGCGGACGGCGTCGG
Organism: Fuerstiella sp.; assembly: GCA_022843805.1. Taxonomy (GTDB): domain Bacteria; phylum Planctomycetota; class Planctomycetia; order Planctomycetales; family Planctomycetaceae; genus F1-80-MAGs062. The sequence goes on along the minus strand of JALHMY010000010.1, from coordinate 25,023 downwards.
GACAGAATCACGGAGTCGCTGACATTGGATGCTCACGCCGTGCCAGCAGGTATCTCATGCCTCAGCGGAAGAGCCACATGAAATTCTGCTCCACGCCCCGCCGGAGGATAGTGCAGCAACAGTCCATGATGCTGACGAACGATCTGTGCACAAAGGCTGAGTCCAAATCCCAGACCTCGCCCCGCCTGCCGACCGGAATAAAACGGATCGAACATGTGCTTACGAACGATCGGATCTTCGACTCCCGGACCTGAGTCGCTGACAATCAGTTCGGCCGCGTGCCGTCGTCGGCTCGATTTCAGCACCACCGACACGGTTCCATTCGATTCGCTGATCAGCATTGCCTCAATCGCATTCCTCACCAGCTGGCTGATCAGAGTGAACATCTGCGATTTGTCTGCTTCAGCGAATAATTGAGACTGCGGGCTTCGAAATTCCACGATCACATCGCCAACCACGTGATTCGCCGATGTCTTCTCCACCGCTTCACGGCAAACCGCAATCAGATCCAGTGACGTGATTTGTGGGACAGGAGGACGGGCAAAGAGCATCGCGTTGCCAATCATATCACGAATCCGCCATGCCTGAGCACCAATCGTTTCCAGAGCCTGCCGACGATCGATGCCCGGTTCACTTCTGAGCAGCAGCTGAGTTTGTCCGATGATACTTGCAAGCGGATTGTTGATTTCATGTCCGGCACCGGCGGCAAACTCCGCCATCGCTTCCAGCTGGACCGCTCGCGGGAATATGATCGGATGGTCTGATGCCTGTGCAATCAGAGTTCGACTGATCTGCTCCAGCAACTTCGTACGAGTATTTCGATCGGGCGTATCGTCCGACGCCGGAGATGACTCTTCGACCACCACCGCTGTCAGCAGGTCGGGCCACAGCAACACCTGCCGTTCGGAATGCTGCGAATCAACCGGAGCAATCTGCAATACGGCCTCAGCATCCATGATCGAAGCGTAAGACTCCACCACCTGAGTCTGCTGAACCGTGACACCGATCCCACCGGAACTTCTGACTGCACCTTCAGGATTTTCAGGCCGCCTGCTCCCTGTACGCTTCTCGTCAGCACGCTTCTCGTCAGCACGCTTTTGCTCACGGGAACAGCGAGTGATCTGCAACACCGCTGGAGTTGCCGGGCTGATCAGAGTGAGCGCAGCAATATCACCGATCCGCACCCAGCACTCCGCGATCAGACAACAGGCAGCGTCATGGCCCGTCCCCGCTACCAGTGCTGCAAGCAACTGATAAAGGAACGGATCATTGTTGTTCAGCGAGGAGGGATTCGTCAACGGCACCACGGGTCTCAGGAAGATCGTCAGTGAAAACAGCGGTTGTCTCAGAACAACCGCTGCCACATTACACTCAGGCCGTCAGCTGCTCGATATCCAGCAGTCGACAGATATTTTCAATCAGATCATCAACTTCGAACGGCTTTTGCAGAAAATGGTTGGCGCCGGCCGCTCTCAGATCCTGAATCCGGTGCTGCTCAACCATACCGCTGATGCAGATAATCCGAACATCATCCAGAGTGGAATCACTTCGTACTCGCTGGCAGACTTCCTTCCCATTGATATCCGGAAGCATCACATCCAGCACGATGATATCCGGATGGTACTCTTTCACCATCATCCCCGCGTCGAAACCATTGTTGGCCGTTCGTACCTCAAAACGACCATCTGCTTCGAGCGCGTCGGTGATCAGTTCCACCAGCTCTTCGTCGTCGTCAACAATCAGGGCCTTGCGGCGACCACTCTCCAGTGCGTCCGTTGGAATCCCGTTCTCTTTCATAAACTTGTAGAGAACGTCGCGAGGAATGCGACGAAAACGGGAACCCGGGACGCGGAAACCTTTCAGCTGTCCGGAGTCAAAGCAGCGAATAATCGTCTGCTGACTCACTTTGCAGATTTTGGCCGCTTCACCCGTCGTGAACACTGTCTTCATGTAACACAATCCGTTCTGTGGAAAAGCGATGAGCCGCAGGGTTGCGACAATTCATCGTCCGACAGCTTGCCGGACGCCGTCCGTGACGCTTGGAAGGTTGCTAAAAAAAGATCCTCGTCCATCACGACTGGCCAATGAATCACCAGAATCGCTTAAACTGAGTTTACTCTTCTCAACACGCTGTTAGGCGCCGAAATCCTGCGGAAACTAAACTCTGTCTCCGCACCATTTCACTTTGATCAGGTCTACTTCAATCAGGTCAACTTCGTTCCTGTCCAATTCTGCCCCACTGCTCCCGAAATCCCATTCAGCAGAATCGATGATTTGGGCAAACCTGATGTCAACGCAAGTTCCTGAATCGCTTCGAGTTCTTGACGTTCCCTCAACTCTGCCACTCCTCAACTCGTCCGATTGTATCTATTCGCCAAAGACCGTCAACGGCAGTTTTCTTGCGCAATTTGCCTGAATTACGGACGGCGAACTGGCGATTGTGGGAGGCTGTGGGGGTTGAGCGGCCTCAGATCTGCGAAAAAATCGCGAAAAAAACGCTTACTTTTAATTCAGATAGAACATCAGCACGGCGATATCCGCTGGCGTAATTCCGCTCACCCGACTCGCCTGACCAACCGTTGTCGGTCGAAGTCTTGTCAACTTCTCACGGGCCTCATGACGCAGCTGGGTGACTTTAAGAAAATCAAAGGTGTCCGGAATTCGCACCGACTCAACCTTTTGCAGCCGCGCGATCTCCGACTCCTGCCGACGAATGTACCCGGCATACTGAGTTTCAATTTTCAGCTGTTCTCGCGCTCGTTCGGACAGTTTCAGTTCTTCAAGCTGCGGAAAGATGGTGTAAAGCTGCTCCCAGCCTTCATGAGGACGTCGCAGCCATTCCTCAAGTGACTGGCCCTGCGAACGATATTTCAGAAGTGCCTCCTGGCCTCGCTGGATTTCCCGCTCATACTCCCGAAATCGCTCTGCACGTTCTGCTGTCACACAACCCAGCTGAATGCCCAGAGGAGTCAGTCGGCGGTCGGCATTGTCCTGTCGCAGCAGCAATCGATATTCCGCACGAGATGTGAACATGCGGTAGGGCTCATCCACGCCTTTTGTGACGAGGTCGTCAATCAGCACACCCAGATAGGCGTTACTGCGATCCAGCACAAGCGGACCGCGACTTTGCAGCTTTAAAGCAGCATTGATTCCCGCCAGCAGTCCCTGGCCAGCCGCTTCCTCGTAACCCGTCGTTCCATTGATCTGGCCGGCAAAATACAGCCCCTCGACAGCACGGGTTTCCAAAGTCGGATGCAGCTGAGTGGGTGGAGCAAAGTCGTATTCCACCGCATAGCCATATCGCGTGATCTCTGCACGTTCACATCCTGGAATCAGCCGAATGATCTGATCCTGAACATCACGAGGCAGGCTGGTTGAAATGCCGTTGCAGTAAACTTCCTGCGTATTTCTGCCTTCCGGTTCAAGAAAGATCTGATGTGTTTCCTTTTCTGCAAAACGCACAACTTTGTCTTCAATCGACGGGCAGTATCGCGGTCCGGTCGACTGGATCTGCCCGGAATACATTGGTGCTCGATGAAGATTGGCTCGAATGATCCGATGCATTTCCGGTGTGGTGGATGTCAGGTAGCAGGAAATCTGAGTCTGAGCAATTCGATCCGTCATATAGGAGAACGGCTGTGGATTCTGATCACCGGGCTGAGGTTCACAGCGGGAAAAGTCGATCGTCCGACCGTTCAAACGGGCAGGGGTACCTGTTTTAAACCTCCGCAGCTCAATGCCAAGTGCTTTCAGCGAACCGGAAACACCATGAGCCGCCTTATCTCCCGCTCGACCACCTTCCGCCTTTGCCTCACCCGTATGCATGATGGCTTTCAGGAAGGTGCCGGTCGTGAGCACCACGGCTCCTGCCCGGTAAACAGCATCACCTGACACGCGAATTCCGGTGACTTTGCCATGCTCCGTTTCAATGGCTTCCACTGTTTCCTGACGAAGACTGAGGTTTTCCTGAAGCTCAACACGATGCTTCATCTCAAACTGATACGCCTTTTTATCAGCCTGAGCCCGAGGGCTGTGCATTGCAGGGCCCTTGCCGGAATTCAGCATCCGAAAATGGATGCCAGTTGCATCAATGACTCGACCCATTTCGCCGCCAAGTGCATCGATTTCACGAACGATTTGTCCCTTCGCCACTCCCCCAATCGCCGGATTACAGCTCATCTGCCCGACGGTGTCGCAATTCATTGTCAGAAGTGCGGTACGCGCTCCCATACGGGCAGCAGCCAGCGCTGCTTCTGTCCCCGCATGTCCGGCGCCGACGACAACCACGTCAAAGTCATAACTGAAACCAGAAGACATGAATCAACCTGAACCCAAAAAAGCTGGCAAACTTCAAACAGCAGACGATTACGTTTTGATCTGCCCGCTATTGTTTCAGGAAACACGGGATTTATGAAATGAAAAGGCTGGAAGTCAGCCCCACAATGAAATCAGCAGTCCACCTTGACTTCGCCAACCGGATCGCGTCACACTCAGTCCGTCAGGTCTTTCCCGATAATTTCCCGGATCAGGACGAGCGAAGGGAGTCTTCCGCCAGATGAATGGAACCCCGCAAAGTGTATACACAACAGGCGCAGAGAAACAATTTGATTTCGAAGCCGTCTGCCTGTGGTCCAACTGCACCAGTCCATTACCGGGCAGGGATCCCCGGCGATCAAATGTGAGGTTTTCCGGTTTCAGGGTCGCTATGCTGCTTCTGACCTGGTTTTTCAGCGGCCCGCTCGCTGGCAACAATCTGGCCGGCATTCAGACCGCAGCCGCGGCCGACGTTGATCTGCATGCAGCAATTGCTGATGATCGCACAGCCAAAATTCACTATACCGTGGCGATTCGAGGAAAAATCATCACTCCGGCAGATGATGGAACCACCGAGCTGAAAGTGTCGTCCGATGCGGAATTCGACTTTGATCAGCGACAGTTTCGATCTCAGCTGACGGGACCTTTTTCTCTTCGAGCTTATCGAAGGTTTCAAACCGCAGCGGTTGATACGCTGGTGGGGCCTGATCATCGAACAAAGGTTCAGCTGCCGCAGTCACATCGCCTGCTGCAGGTGTATGGTACCGATACAACTTTGATGCATCTCAGCACTGATGTCCACCTTTCACGTCAACAGGTTGATTTGCTTCAGCTGCCTTTCGATCCGCTGGTGGCCGCAGGATTGCTGCCAGCCCGAACACTTGGCTCGAACGATGAAAAATGGAATGCTGAGAGCTGGGTCGTTCCCCGGCTGGTCGGTATGGAGGCTGCGGTGAGTCAGTCCGTTACCTGCCATCTCGCCGAACTGACAGATTCCACAGCCATCATTCGATTCGATGGAAAAGCCGAAGGCGCGGTCAATGGTTCAGCGTCCAGTGTGTCGCTGGATGGTCAGCTCACCGTGAATCGAATGACCCGTGTCATCACGTCGCTGAAAAGTACACTCCGGGAGAAACGTTCACCAGGGACCGTCAGTCCCGGGCTTGACGTCACAGCCGACGTTCAGTGGTCACAGGCTCCACTTGCCCAGGAGGCAGATCTTCCGGATGAACTTCCGGAAACACTGCCAGCGGAAAGCAGTCTTCTGCTAACCCTGCCTACGCCATGGCGACTGTTGCTGCTGCACGGCCGGGAGTGGCATCTTTTCCACGAGACTTCCCAGCTGGTGATGCTGCGAATGCTGCACAACGGAAGTCTGATCGGTCAGTGTAATATCATCCCCGCCGCCAAACTTCCGCCGGGTGAATTTACTCCGGATGCAAAATTTCGCGATGAAGTTCAGATGGCGCTGGCGACGCGACAGGCCGTAATCGCAGATACGAAGGTCATTCCCGAACAAAACGGCTGGCGTTTTCACCTTGTGCGTGCGATCAGTGAAACTACAGCAAAAACAATTCTCTGGGACTACTATCTTTGTACACATTCGGGAGGCGAGCAGTTTCACATCATTTTTTCCCATGCCAAATCGGATGAGGCGACATTTGGCGACGCAGCCGAACGGATTCTTCGCACGTTGACTTTGCGGCCAGTTCGGCCGGCCCTCCCATTGCCCCGTTGAATTTCCCCGCCAGCGAAAACAATTTTTTGACAATGCCATTCCGGCTTGACCTTTGCAAGGCAACTGTCAACAAAAGTAAAACGAATCCTGGCTGCGATGCCGGGTTTCCATGAATCCTGGACTCCGGTGAAGTTGGGACGCCGTGCGGATTTGAATCAGGGAAACGCAAAATCCCTGAAGTTTCCAGGCTCCAATGTACCGGGGATCGGAATTTTCAAGCATTATTACGGTTGAGTCGTCTTGCCCTGGATATAACGGGTGGTCTAGGATAGACGGTTGGCGGACCTGTTTCGCAGTCAGCCATTTTCCTGTTGATGTTTCAGCGAATCTCTGTGGAAGGGAATGATGGGCATGAAAGCAAAGCTGATTTCCGGCAAATCTTCGTTCGCTTTGGCGGCATTGCTACTGGCAGCCGGAACGGTGTTTGCTCAGAATGCATTTGCTCAGGAAGCGGCAAAAAATAAAGCCGTACTGACGGAAGATGATGGCAAAACTGCTCAACTGGTTGCCACCATGGTGTCGGCCCGTCATATTAATCATCCTCCGATTGATGATACCCTCTCGGCCAAACTGCTGACTCGATTCATCGAAACCTGGGACTCCCAGAAGGTCTATTTTTTAAAGTCAGACATTGACGAATTCGAAAAACAAAAGACCTCACTGGATGATCAGATTCTCGCCGGGAATATCGACTTTGCCAATCAGGTGTTCGAACGCTTTCAAACCCGTATGGCTCAGCGGGAAGAAAAAATCGGCGCTCAGATCGATGCCGAACATGACTTTACCGTTGACGAAACGATGATTCGGGATCCCAAAGAAGTCGCCTGGGCAGAGAACGAGGCAGAACTGGACGAACGCTGGCGAAAACGAATTAAGTACGACCTCCTTCTGCTGAAAATGGACACATCGGAACTGAAGCCAGGTGAAACGGCCAAAAACGACCTGTCAGAAGCTCGTAAACGCCTGCATAAACGATATCACACCAATCGAATTTTCATGGAACAGACAGAGCCTCATGAGATTCTGGAGCTTTATCTGTCTTCCATGACGCATTGCCTTGACCCGCACTCCAGCTACATGTCTCCCAAGACTCTGAATGACTTCCGTATCCAGATGGAACTGAAGCTGGAAGGCATTGGCGCCCGTCTGAAGTATGATGAAGGCTATACCGTAGTCGAAGATGTCATTGATGGCGGTGCCGCAGCAGCAGATGGGCGTCTGATAAAGGGTGACAAGATCATCGGAGTTTCCGCCGATGCCGTTAGTCCCTTTGTTGATGTGGTCGAAATGAAACTGACCAAAGTGGTCGACAAAATCCGCGGACCTGAGGGTACCAAAGTCAAGCTGCAGCTGCTGAAGGAATCGGGAAGCATTGAAGAAATCGAACTGACCCGTTCGACTGTCAAGATTGAAGACGATGAAGTCAAAGGCAAGGTCATTGAGTCTTCTGAATGGATTGAAGGCAAAAGAGCCAAAGTCGGTATCCTGAACATCCCATCATTTTATCGCGACTTTCGCGGGGCTTCTGTTGGTGGTGATTTCAAGAGCACCAGTCGGGATGTCAAAAAGCAGCTCGAAATATTCCGCCAGCAGAATGTCGATATTCTGATTATTGACCTTCGATGGAATGGCGGCGGTGCACTTCTGGAAGCAATTGAAGTGTCAGGACTGTTCATCCCGAAAGGTCCGGTCGTTCAGGTTAAGGAACCAGAGAATGCTGTGACTCCTTATGAAGACGAAGATCAGGAAATGTATTGGCGTAAACCCATAGTTGTCGTTTGCAATCGCCTGTCTGCATCCGCATCAGAGATCTTCGCCGGAGCGATGAAGGATTACCGCCGCGGTATCGTTGTCGGTGATGCGACCACTCATGGCAAGGGAACGGTTCAAAACGTCGAGAATGTTGCTGCCGGTCGACTCAGCTCACTGTTCGCTAAGGAACGCGGAGCACTGAAACTGACGATCAGCAAGTTCTATCGAGTCAATGGTGACAGTACTCAGACGAAGGGCGTTCTTTCCGACATCGTGCTGCCGTCACTGCTGAATCATCGTGACATTGGCGAAGATTCACTTGAAAATGCACTCGCTTTCGATCGCATTACCCGAGCAAGCTACGCTCCATTTGCCTCGCTTGTCAATGATGCCATGGTTGCCACTCTGGCAAGAAACAGCGAAGCTCGAGTGGCCGCAGACAAAGATTTTGGACGAATCAACCGCCTGATCGCTCGTTATCTGGAACGCAAGAATGACAAGACCGTTCCTCTTAATGAAAACGTCATGAAAGCGGAAGAAGAAGCCATAAAGCAGGAACAGAAGGAAGAAGAAGAAGTCATCAAAAAGGCAGGCAACGCGGACAGCAAGGAAGACATCTTCAAGAATGACTTCTACAACCGTGAACTGGTGAATATCACCACGGATTACCTCGAGCTCCTTCAGGCTCAGCCCCAGGCTCAGGTTCAGCCGAAAGGCAAGTAATCCGTTCTTTACTTCTGCAGATGAAACCATACGGCCCGACATTCGCCACCGAGTGTCGGGCTTTTTTTTCACCGGGTCGATCGAGAGGGGGCGAGATCGGGAGGGGGATCGTGAAAGGCGGGTTGCGGGTGTTGTTGGCACGGCGTTCTGTGCAATACGCGGCGAGGCCCTCCCCCGGCCTTCGGCCGACCCCTCCCACTCCGCTTCGCTCCGCGGGAGGGGAGGGTTTTGTGGGGAGGGGAGGGATTTAAAACCTCCTCTCCCAGCGAAGCTGGGGGAGGTCGATCGAGCGATAGCAAGATCGGGAGGGGGCCGGGGGAACGGAGGGGCGAGCGTGTTATTGGGACGGCGTTGAGGGCAACACGCGGCGAGGCCCTCCCCCGGCCTGACGGCCGACCCCTCCCACTCCGCTGCGCTCCGCGGGAGGGGAGGGGAGGGGAAATTGCGGACAGAAATACTGAATCAGGGCAGCAGAAGGTCGGCTTCAAGGCTGCTGAATATGCTGTCCACGACTTTCAGCGTTCCAAAGTTCAGTCCGCTCTGACTGTCTCCACTGCTCAGCGACACAACAGGCTGCTGAGGACTGAAGAGCAGGGTGGTATTCACGTAGAAGCTGCCAGAAAGACGCGCGACCTGACTGCCTCGGGCAACTCCGCTGTTTCCGCCACTGGATTTGTCCCACAGAATGATTGTGCCATCCGGAAGGATGAAGTGCCACTGATTCTGACGGTCCTGAAACCAGCGTTCCTGTCGCCCGCCAAAATTGTACCAGTCCGTTGAGGCTGCCTTAAATCCCCGTTCGTTCTGCAAAGTGCGGCTCAATTCCTGCAAAGCTGGATTCGCTGCAGGAGAACTGGCCAGCCATCCGGATCGACTGACCATCCGGATCGAGTACGTGCCGGGTATCAGGCCGGCAAATGAATACCAGCCACTTTCTGTTGCCGGACTGATCTGCTGATTGTTGTCCAGATCCACGTTTGACGAAAGCGTCTCGGCAACCACATAACCCCGATGATCGAGCAGTTCCAGGCCAACTCCGTTCAGCCATGTTTCGGTGGCAAAGGCAGACTGAAGCAACGCGGCCGGCGACCCTGTCCCGCCTCCCCAAACCTGCGAAAACACACTGGACGCACCCGTATTCTGGTTCCACTGAAACAGCTGAGTACCGGAAACATAAAAGTAGAGATTCTCGGCGGGAGTGAAAGCGTCACCACCAGTGACTTCAAACCATGTAAAATTTCCCGTCGGGCCGTTGATCGGCCGACTGATCTGGCGAACAGTGCTGAAGGCGTCAGGACTTCGAACACCATCTCCGTTCAGATCGTTCCATGTGCGACCATTGATCTTTGCCGGCTCGTAAAAACCGAAATTCCCGCTGGCTGCAGAGGCCTGATCAGTAATCTGCAATGCCGGATCCGCTGCCAGCAAAATCAGCGACGGATCCATGTAATAGGCCTGACCAAGACTGGTGATCCATGTCCCGGTCACCGGCCTGGATTTTGTTCCGGAGCGGCCACTCCACTGATACACATCGCCGGCGGGAGTAATAAACACCCATCCTGTGGTGGCCTTCAGCCACCGTTCGCCACGAAATCCGACATTCTCATACCAGGATGTCTGAAATTTCAGCCCGCGGGTTTCCTTCAGCTGCCAGACCTCGGCCGCCCCTGAGGACTTCAATGTGGCACTTTCTGCGACCCCTGAATCAGGCACTGCGCGAACACGATATCGCCCCGCAGTCGTCACTTCAAACTGATACCATCCGCGTTCGGTTTCCGGACTGATGAATCCATCGTCATTCAGGTCCATGTCTCCGGATTGAGTTGTCGCGACCACAGCTCCGTCGGAGTTCAACAGTTCAAACACCGTCCCGTTCAGGTAAGGTTCTGGCGCCGCTGAGGTTTCGAGCAGTTTTTCAGGATGATAGTAAAAGCGAGCATCCAGGGACTCAACTCTGACTCCGGTCAGCTGCCGGGGTGTGCCACTCCAGCGAGTCAGCTCACCCGATTCGGTCAGGTAATACCAGGACCGATTGGCGTCCGATAAATACCAGTATTCACGGCCGCCGTAAGCATTAAAGAGTGAACGCCCCTGATGAAAAGTCAGCCGCAGATCCTGCACAGCCAGCGGCGTACGAAGTCCGTCGCCGTTCGCATCGTTCCAGCTGCGACCCGTTACTAATGTTGGCAGAAGAGGGGTCTCATAAGTGATCTCCAGCATCGGACGCAGAACGGAAACAGGAGACTCGCCGCTTTCGAACCCCTTAACGCTGCCTGGCTGATCGGAAGCAGCCAGCAGTATCCATCCAAAGTTCTCGGAAGGGTTATCCAGCCAGTGCTGAACGTCACGAATCAGCCCTTCACCGTTCCACTCATACGCGCCCACATCTGTCACGCTCACCGACGCTGAAGTGCCGGGGACAAAATCACCGCCCGCATTAGTCCATGCAGCACCGTCGTAAAATCGAAAAAGCCAGGTAGCATCAAACTGCAGAGCCGGAGCGCCATCCAGCTCATTCGCATCGGCATCAGAACCCGCTTCACCCCAGTCTCGAGTCACTCGAAACAGATCAACACCTGACGCAGCGCCGTAGGAAAACGCCAGATTCAGTGTCAGGGAGGCATCGATCACAACGGCGCCCTGCGGAATATCTGACGACGAAAGGTCGAAGGCAACCAAACCACGACGAGCCTGCTCGTCACTGGCTTCCCCTCCCGTCACCACATACTGACCACTACCGTTGGAAAGATTGCCGATACCGGATTCATAAATAGTGGTATCTTTATGCACCGCCAGCTGAATCGTTACAGCGCTGAGCACCTGACGCAGTTCGAGTGATTCTTCCACCGACAATGGGCGTGGCAGGACTCGGCAGCGGGACCTGCGGTTTGAAACAAACAATCTAAGAATCGTCCTGAGCACGCTTTCGGACCCTGCATCTGACAGGAAACGACGGAACACGACCGCTACGGACAGGTATCACCAGGGCCGCAAGGGCCACGCTCAATGGAGACGCACCGGGCAGCAAATTCCAACAACTGCACAAAAACTACCCATAATGCCAGGTCAATTCCACATCCTGACGTCTCAGACAGCCGATTTGGTCAATTTCACTTCACTCGGGTGGCCTGCAACTACGAACGATCGGATCTGTCTTCGATGTTCGTTCCGATTTCAAAAAAACGGACTTTCCGGCCAAATCCGCCTTACTCGACGGCATGCCACGAACCCGACATAATACGTGACAGATCAGAAACGACGGAATTTCACATCTCCGAGGAAATTTCCATGGGATTGACTCATTTAAACCAGCAAGCCTCACAACTAGCCACGTTCACACGTGCTCAGGCCGACCGACTGCGAATCTCCTCCACACTGACTGATGGAGCCACACTTCTGGACTTTGGAGTCCGGGTCGATGGCGGACTGGACGCCGGACTGCTGCTCGCGCGACTTTGCCTTGCTGACGCCGCTGCGGTCACGCTGGCACCCGCCGACAATTCCGTCGTCGAAGTACCGCAGGTCATCGTACATACCGATCATCCGGTTGAAGCCTGCCTGATGAGTCAGTATGCAGGCTGGAAAATTGCGACGGATGATTATTTTGCGATGGGATCCGGCCCCATGAGATCCCTTGCTCGCAAAGAACCTCTGTTCGATCATTTGCCTGATCCTGACGATCACAACGCAACTGTCGGGATTCTTGAGTCTGCCAGGCTACCCACGGAATCCGCCATCGCCATGATTCGCTCTGCCATTGGTCGGGATCGTCATCTGATTCTTGCCGTCGCTCCCACAGCATCCCTGGCGGGCAACCTGCAGGTTGTGGCGAGATCAGTTGAAACAGCGCTGCATAAGCTGCATGAGCTGCATTTTCCTATGGGCGCTCTGATCAGCGGACACGGTACAGCCCCGCTGCCACCTGTGGCCCGAAATGATCTGGAAGGTATCGGCAGAACAAACGACTCCATTCTCTACGGAGCGACCGTGAACCTGTGGGTCCGCTGTGAGGATGATCTGATCGACCGCATCGGCCCGCTCGTGCCTTCCTCGGCTTCCACATCTCACGGTCAGTCGTTTCTTTCACTCTTCAAGGCGGCGAATCACGATTTCTACGCACTTGATCCGGCACTGTTCAGCCCGGCTGTCGTGATCTTCCACAACCTGACGTCCGGTCGGTCCTTCCGTTTTGGTCACAAACTGCCAGAGCTTCTGAGAGAGTCTTTTGGGATGTGACGTGACGGGAATTATGTCCCGACGGGTTTTTGCAGTCGCAGTTTTCCAGAATGATGGTCAGTACCGCCGCGACGAAGTACGTTGTGTGAGGTAGTGCGAACGGACCGTATATGCAAATTGGGGTGTTTGGTAATCAGGATAGCTGGTATGTCAGTGAACTCTGCAGAGCGGGCACAGAACGGGGACACAATATCGTTCCTCTGCTGTTCCAGGAGATCGTCTCAGCGGTCGACACGGGACAGGTTCGCCTGAGCTGTGGCGAGATCAATCTGCTCTCACTTGATGCGGTGATCGTGCGAACCATGCCACCAGGAACCCTGGAGCAGGTCATTGCACGAATGGACCTGCTCGCCGGGCTTGAGGCTCAGGGCGTGCGAATTCTGAATTCGCCGCGAGCTCTGGAGTGCGCGGTCGACAAGTATCTCACAACACAGCGATTATCACTGGCTGGTCTGCCGGTACCTCCCACAATTGTCTGTGAAACAGCAGAAACCGCACTTGTGGCATTCGAACAGCTCGGAGGTGACGTTGTCATCAAGCCGCTGTTTGGGGCAGAAGGACGCGGCATTATTCGCGTCTCTGATCCCGAACTCGCCCTCCGCGCCTGTAGAACACTCGAACGACTTGGGGCCGTGCTTTATCTGCAGCAGTTTGTTCAGGGGCCAGGATTCGATATTCGTATTCTGCTGCTGGACGGATCGCTGCTGGGCTCAATGAAACGCACGCCACAGCCGGGAGACTTTCGCGCGAATATTTCTCAGAACGGAACCGGTACGAAACATGTTCCAACAGAAAATGAGCTTCAGCTGGCAGTTCGCGCGGCGGCTGTCACTGGCTCACAATTTGCCGGAGTCGATCTGATGTATGATCAGAATGGCAATCCACTGGTTATCGAAGTCAATGCGGTCCCGGGCTGGCGAGGATTACAGCAGGCATGCGGTGTCTGCATTCCCGAGAAATTTTTTGAATGGCTGGAATTCTCTGCCCCGGTCGGCCAGTGAGAGTTCTTAGGCGAACAGCAAATCTTTTTCCCGGGAGGGCGAAGCTCCTGCTGAGCCGTTAAAAGCTCGGCTCGGCAGGAGCCTCGCCCTCCCGTTAGCAGGAGCTCCGCCCTCCCAGTTTCGGCTCAGCGGGAGCTTCGCCCTCCCATCTGCCGCAGGGATTGGTATGTTTTCAACTGTCGATCGCCTTAAGAAACAGGTCCCCAGGAAACACTTCCCGGAAAATATTCCTCAGCTCCAAAACCTCCCCATACGAAAGATCGCCGCCATGGATGTATCGAAACTCATCAGCGTTCTGCAGCAGGCACTTCCACCGGTCGTTCGCTGGAGCGGGGCGGTTGCCAGACGACTCCGTCACTTTAACATCGCCGTGGGAGGAAAATCGTCGGGTAATGCCAATACCGACGCCTTAACACTCGCTGATCTTTCTGTTCAGGAACTGCTTGTCGCAGCACTCCGCGATGCCGATCCGATACTTCGCCAGTGCCGCATTCAGGGAGAAGAATCGACCGGTGATATGGCTCGCTTTGCTTCCACCAGTCCGTATGCAATCGCCATCGATCCCATTGATGGAACTAAACAGTATCGCGACAAAACAGGGAACGGTTATTCCATCATCGTCCATCTCCACGATGACAACAGCCCGGTCTACTCGCTGGTCTATGCTCCTGAAACGGGAGAGAACGGGACATGGGTTGAAGTGACTCCGGACAAAATTGTCTGTGGCCCCGATGATCCCGGCCAGTCAGCTCGTACTGTTCTCGATGGACTTCCCGATCTGACAGGTCGCCGAAACCCGCTCGGCCGCGCCGTTTATCTTATCGGTTTCCAGGATCGTGATGCTCAGCGAGCGAGAGAAGTGGATGGAACCGGTTTACAGGGTCGAACATCCGACGAAATGGCTGGCAGTATTTATCCCCTGATGGCAACAGGTGAATATGGGGGCAGTCTGATTCATTCGCCCAACATCTATGACTTCCCGGTTTCCATGCACATCGCCAGAATCCGAGGCGGAGACGCCGTATGGGTGCACAACAGACAACCCGTACATTATGGTACGTTGTGGATGGATACTCGTGCGGGAATGCTGCGATATCCGGGAATTGTCGCCTGCAGCGAAGACCCGGAAATGATCGACAGACTATGCAGTCTTGCCCAGCACTGGAACCCGGTGCGATACGCCGATTAGTCGTCATTCATCAATCCGGCGCAACAAAAAACCCGTCAGTGCTGACACTGACGGGTTAAAGGCAGGGGTGGCTAACCGGATTTGAACCGGCGACATCCAGAACCACAATCTGGCGCTCTAACCAACTGAGCTATAGCCACCAAAACAACCTGAGCTAAGGATATCCGGTGTGGGTTGAGGGTTCAAGTTTGCGATACGCATTTGAGACAGGATTCTCCTGTACCGGGTTCACACATTCCGATTAATCGGTGAACTTACCGCATTTTTTGAAAACACACGGATTCCCTGTTGCCCTGCAAACGTGAGGAATTTTGGTTCTGTGCGAAATTGTCGTTTCGTGCTCGTGCTCAGTATCGGCCGAGCTTCGTGATGAAAACTGGGACGCACCGCAGCGCGGGGCCGTGAACGCAATTTCGGCAGAAAAATTTTGTGGACAGAAAAATGAATCGCAGTGAAACACCGGACATCTGACAAAGTTCTATCGCCAGGGGTTACCACAAGGCGTTGCCACTCCGATCCGTGGAAATTTTTCTGCCAATGAAATTTTTCTGCCAATGAGAGTTTCTGTAGCCGGGCTGATATCACGCTCGTTTCGAGCACGAGCACGAATCAGGGCAGGGGCAAAGGGACTATAAAACAGCATCGGCCGAGCTTCGTGATGAAAACTGGGACGCACCGCAGCGCGGGGCCGTGAACACAATTTCGGCAGAAAAATTTTGTGGACAGAAAAATGAATCGCAGTGAAACACAGGACATCTGACAAGTTCAATCGCCAGGGGTTACCACAAGGCGTTGCCACTCCGATCCGTGGAAATTTTTCTGCCAATGAAATTTTTCTGCCAATGAGAGTTTCTGTAGCCGGGCTGATATCACGCTCGTTGTCAGAACTCTCTCAGGAGTTTGTTGTGCGACGAGATTGTCACCTCCCGCTTCGATCACAAAGATTTGATCAGAAGGGTCCAGTCGCCGATTTTCTTTGTTGTCTCTAACCGGGGTTCCGCTGCGTCATCTGTCGGGGAGACCTGAATCACATTTAAACCCGCATCGGTTAATGCAGCCGCCGCCTGTATGGCGAGTAACTGAGTCTGTCGATCACGCCCCGGTTCCAGCAATAAAGCCCAGCGAGCCGCCGTGCCTTTGATTGAAAATCCTTTTTCGGGAAGGAACCAGCCGGATTCCATGGCCACTCCTCGAACAGGTGATCGCTCCGAAAGCAGCAACGATTTTGCAGTTGCCGCCTGAGCAGAATCCGCAACCACCACCAGTCGCGTGCGGTCGATTCGGAGCTGAGTGATGACTCGCCCCATCGCCTGCCCAATCATTGGGATATCCTCGTCAGTCAGCGCAGTCTGCTCGGGGTTGACGGGAATCATGACGGTCAGTTCGTGGGACTGAATCACATCCTTCCAGCGTCGCAAAACGGCTTCTTCAGATCGAATGTCTGCAGAAAGAAGGATGACAAGTCCGCTCTGACGATCCGCCTGTGACGGAGGAGAAAAAACGATGCATTTTCCCGCGTCACCCATATCGATTTCCTGACGAGCGGGGGATGTATCGGTTCCGGGCGGGCCAGTCTCTTCCGGATTTTTCCCCGCCTGTAAATCTGACGACGTGATCGTATCCGGCGCCAGGGGCACTTTTGCTGTGGTAATCGAAACGGTCTTTTCCTCCGAATTGCCCGGAAGCAGGTATGTCACCGGAACAGTTTGCAGGGGCGACAACCGACTCATCGCTGCAAACAGATCCCCGACGCTATCCGTTCGAACACTGTCCACACTCAACAACCGGATCACCGATTCCGGCACTGCTGCTCGGACGGAGCCCTTTTCCAGAACGACGACCTCAAGCCCCGGAGGTTTGTCTGGTGATTCCTCAACACCCGGCTCTTTCCCTGCTTCGTCTTTGTCATTCTGTTCGGGAGACGCCGGGGACTGCGGAGGTTGTAATATCTGTTCGGCACCTGCCGGCGGCAGTTCACCTGCGGCCGGTCGACGGATCACGGGAACCGGCAATACCCCCAGCCATGCCATTTCCAGCGCTGGCAGTTTCTCCGACAGTTCCACATCAAATGACAGTCGTTCTTCCCCGCGCTGAATATCGATCTTCAGCACTTCTCCTGCGTAAGTGCGAGCAACGGCCGATTCCAGAATGGCGGGCCTTTCCACAGAGATTCCGTTGACCGCCATGATACGGTCACCCGACCTGATGCCCGCAAGATCACAGGGACCACCCCGGTGAGTACGAGCCACCTGGACGATCGCAGAAAATCGACCGCTGCTTTTCAGGCTGACTCCCAGTTTTCCCGGGTGCAGGTCCTTACCTGTGCGGAGTTTCTGTGCAGACTCAAGAGCATCCTGAAGGGGGATTGCGAAGCCAATTCCCGAATCGTACCACTCGACTCCCGCATTGGCGTTATCGCCGGCGCTGGGAGACAGAGGAACAAGAATGCCGTGCACATTTCCATTCAAATCAACAAGAGGGCCTCCGTAATTCATCGGTGAAATACGAGCGTCTGTCTGCAGAGCCAGTCCATGAATACGATTTCTCGCACTCGCAATCCCAACCGCGATGTTGGAAGATTCCGAAGAATAAAAACGACCGACTGCAACTAACCACTGACCAATTCGGACAGCATCCCGTGGCGTCACTCCCGGAGATTTCCATTCGATATCATTCGCATTGGTTCGCAGCAGGACCAGACGCCGCAGATAGTCTGTCGCCACAATCTCAGCCGGAAACCGCTTGCCGTCAATTCGCTCAACCAGGACCGTTTGCGGATTGCCCTGAAGAGCAAACGCACTCGTCAGAATCTCACCGTTTTCTGATATCACCAGACCAGTTGTCGGGGCCGCTCCAGGAAGTCCGGAATCCGCAGAAAACGTTCCGCCAATCGGTCTCAGCCGCACAACAGAGGCGTCAACCTGCTGAGTGACCGCACGAACAGTTTCACCCAGCGGATCCTCCAGAGCATGTACGGACGTCCCGCATTCTCCGCCAATCAGGCTGGCGACGACACAAAAGCTGGCGAAACTTTTCAGCGCTGACCGTCCATAGCTAATCATGTGCAGTTTTCTCACGATTCAGTTTCTGTCGTCTCTTCCCGACTTGCATGATACGTTCAGGCCGCAACAATGGAACGCTGACCTCAAATTTAACCGATCCCTACAGACCAGTTTCACTGAAAATCCCCGATTCATGCAGTCTCCCAGGAATATCAGAGTTCATCGCGAAAAACGAATCCTTGAACTTGTCTGGGACACAAACGATGTCTCCAGTCTTCCATTTCAGGCCGTTCGGCGAGATTGTCATTGCGCGGTTTGTGTGGACGAATTCACCGGCCGACGAATTCTGGATCCGTCTTCCGTGCCCGAAGACATCGATCTTCTCGATGTATCGCTCACAGGCAATTACGCTTTGAAGTTCCGCTGGTCGGACACTCATGATTCCGGTCTGTTTACCTGGGATCATCTGCGAAAGCTGGCTCATCGACTGGAACATGAAGCGAATGCTTGAAGTTGAAGCAAAATTTCCCGCGAATAATCCCGGACAGCTTGAGTTCCTGCTGGTCAGCAAATTTGCAGCTCGCTTTGTCGAAAAGATCGAACAGGAAGACCTCTATTTTCAGCATCCGTGCCGCGATCTGGATGCCTCGGATGAAGCACTTCGGATCCGATCGATTTGCGGTGACGATCGGATCGCAAAGTATCAGATATGTTATAAAGGTCCGCGTCTGGATGGATTAACAAAGACCCGCGACGAACTTGAATGCGATCTGGAATCCGGTGAATCGACAGACAGTTTGAAAAAACTGACATCAATCTTGAATGCTCTCGGGTTCTCCCCGGCAGGCAGCGTCCGCAAGAATCGCAGAGTTTTCGAGCTCTTATTTGAGCAAAAACAGGTCGTGGTAAGCCTCGACGACGTTTTACACCTGACTCCCTTTGTGGAGCTGGAAATCCTTTGCGAACCCGGCGAACGTCAGGCGGCAACCGACTGCATCCTTCAGCTCGCCTCGCAACTCGGGCTTACTCAGTCGGAAAGACGTTCTTATCTGGAAATGCTGCAGCTACGGGGTTTGGCTTAAGCAGAATTGTGGTTGCAAAACACGTTCTTTTCTCAGCCGGGCTCGTTGTATGAATCGCTGAGTCAAATCTGTTGAGACCCGACAATTTTGTTCGTTCATTGCACAAAGTTTCGAGCCAGGGAGATTTTCAGGGTCCTAAGTTCCCCGAAAAACCTGGTTTAACTATATTCCTCCCGGATTCCAGGCCGTAGCATTTTCTGCCGACAAGGACACAGGAACGTCCTGTTCGAAAACGGCCCTGGACTCTGCGACATCCCCGTGGATGAAGAACGCGGAGGTCGTCTGCACCATGACTTGCAACTGGTTTTTTTTAATTCACTGGAAGGATGTATTCGATGGCTGTTAAATCAAAGACGAAGGCAGTTCCTCAGAAGGCTGGTGACGATCATTCGGCATTGCTGGATAACGCGCTGGGCCAGATTGAGAAGATGTTCGGCAAAGGCTCGATCATGAAACTGGATTCTGCGGATTCGTCCTCAGGCGTTCCAGGAATTTCGACAGGAGCCTTGTCACTGGACCTTGCATTGGGAGGACGAGGCTTTCCCAGGGGACGAATCATTGAGTTATACGGTCCGGAGTCGAGCGGTAAGACCACACTGGCCCTTCATGCCATTGCTAATGCTCAGCGCGACGGAGGAATTGCTGCATTTGTCGATGCGGAACATGCTCTCGATCCGGCATGGGCTCGACGACTGGGTGTTAATCTTGACGAACTGCTGGTCAGTCAGCCTTCCTATGGCGAGGAAGGACTTCAGATCGCCGAGATGCTGATTAAGTCGAACTCCGTTGATATTATTGTCATTGACTCGGTGGCTGCACTTGTTCCCAAGGCCGAACTTGACGGGGAAATCGGCGATACACATGTGGGCCTGCAGGCCCGCATGATGAGTCAGGCAATGCGTAAGCTGACGGGCGTGATTTCCCGCGCGAAAACCACGGTTATCTTCATCAATCAGATCCGTGAAAAGATTGGAGTCATGTTTGGCAGCCCGGAGACGACCCCCGGCGGAAGGGCTCTCAAGTTCTACAGTTCCTGCCGAGTTGACGTGCGTCGGGCGAGTGCCATCAAGGAAGGTGAAACTCAGATCGGTATTCGTATGCGGGTGAAAATTGTCAAGAATAAAGTGGCACCGCCATTTCGAGTCGCGGAATTTGACATGTACAACACGCACGGCATCAGTTTTGAGGCCGACCTTGTCGACCTCGCCGTTGAGAACAAGATCATTGATCGAAGCGGCAGCTGGTTCAGCTATGGCGGAACCAAACTGGGGCAGGGCAGGGACCGCGCGCGAGTTTATCTGGAGGAAAATCCAGCCATCACAAATGAAATCAAACTGAAGGTGATGGAACTGAAATCGCTTGCCAATGCCATTTCTGCTCCGGATGAAGCCGCCGAACCGGCAGAAGAAGAATGAGGAATCTGGGGGATATGCGGGCTATTTTCCCGAACAATTTCCCGGACATTGTATCGCCCGCAAAACTTTGAGTTCCACTTCTGCGAACAATGATGGTCCGTTAAATTCCCGCCAGCCGAGCGATCTGTTTCGGCTGGCGTCTTTATTTTTGGTGGCGACCTGCAAAAGGCTGTCTGGCAGACTGGTTATTGCCTCGACACCTTTGAATCAGTGGTCTCGACCTTGTCTCCATGTGCCTGCTCGCTGTGATTACACGTCATGAAAACCGACGAATTGCGTGAAAAATATCTGTCGTTCTTTGAATCCAAAGGCTGCATTCGTCGGCCGTCGGATGTCCTGGTGCCAAAGGACGACCCGACGGTATTGTTCACCCCGGCGGGAATGAACCAGTTCAAGAATGAATTCCTGGGGATCGGCAAACTGGAATTCACGAAGGCCACCACATGCCAGAAATGCCTGCGCACGGGCGATATCAGCAATGTTGGGGTCACTGCTTATCACCACACTTTCTTCGAGATGCTTGGAAACTTTTCTTTCGGTGATTATTTCAAACGCGAAGCGATTCACTGGGCCTGGGAATTTTTGACGGATAAGAAATGGCTGGGCCTGCCTGGTGATCGTCTGACGGTCAGTGTTTACAAGGGCCAGCATGGGTTTGACGAAGAAGCGTTCAATTTCTGGAAGAACGAAATCGGCCTTCCGGCCGAGCGCATTGCATGTCTGGAAGAAGATCAGAATTTCTGGCCTGCGAGTGCCCCCAGTGAGGGTCCGGATGGTGTGTGCGGTCCCTGCAGCGAAATCTTTTACCATCCTCCGGGCACCGATAAGGACGTTGAAATCTGGAATCTGGTGTTCACACAGTTTAATCGCGTGGGAAGCCCGCCGAACAATCTTCGTCCGCTCCCTTCCAAGAACATTGATACCGGAATGGGGCTGGAAAGAATCGCCGCAGTGATGCAGGGCGTGCTGAGCAACTTCGAAAACGACGTTCTAAAGCCGCTGTGTCAGGCGGCTGGCGAAGTGGTGGGCCACAAATATGAATTTCACTCGTCGGCCGGCCGTCCGCTTCGACGAATTGCTGACCATATCCGCGCGGTCACGTTCTGTGTTCATGAAGGGGTGATGCCGGATAAGGAGAAAGAGAATTACGTCGTTCGCCAGTTGCTTCGACGCGCTCTTCTCGAAGGCTATTTGCTGGGGAAAAAAGATCCTTTTCTGTACCAGCTCGTGCCCTCCGTGATCGACGTCATGAAAGGCGCCTATCCGGATATCTGTGAGACAGTGGACAGTGTACAAAATTCGATCCGCGAAGAAGAGGAACAGTTCCTCGGCACCATTGAACGAGGACTCGCACGATTCGACAGGTTTGCCGATTCTGCGAAGGCCGCCGGCGGCGGGACAATCAGCGGCGACGATGCATTTACTCTGCATACGGAAGATGGTTTTCTAATCGAACTGACCGAAGCCATCGCTGCAGATCGCGGGCTGAAAATTGACCAGGCACGATTTCGTGAGCGGATGGACGAGCACGAAGCCATCAGCCGTGGTACCCGCACGCTCAGCGTAATGGCCGCCGGTCCTCTGGATATGATCCGTAAGGAAAAAGGGGACACGCAGTTTCTGGGCTATGACTCGATGACCACAGAGGCTCGTGTCACCGGACTGATTGTCAGCAAGGCGTCAGTCGTGAAGGTTCCGGAAGGGTTCACGGGGCCCGTGGGTGTCGTTCTTGATAAAACCGTCTGTTACGGTGAATCGGGCGGGCAGGTCGGCGATACAGGCCGCCTTGTTTCAGCTTCATTTGAAGGAGAAATCACTGACACCCAAAAGCACCAGCAAACCCTGTTTGTTCATGAAGTGCGGATAAGGCGGGGTACGTTATCGGTTGGGGACGTCGTTACTGTGTCCGCTGATGAGAATCGGCGATCCGGAATTCGCCGGGCTCATTCCGCCACCCATATTCTGCACCATGCATTGCACAGGGTGATCGGTGAAAACGCCACTCAGCGAGGTTCACGGGTTGAACAGGATGCTCTGCGTTTCGACTTTGCACATAAGCGAGCATTAACGGCGGAAGAAATCCGACAGGTCGAAGACATCATCAATGACCGCATCGCTCGCGGGGCTGCTGTCAGTACGGAGCTGCTGCCTGTTGAGGCGGCCCGCAAAAAGGGCGCAATGGCACTCTTTGGTGAAAAGTATCCCGATGAGGTCCGAGTCGTATCCATGGGAGACTTCAGCATTGAACTTTGCGGAGGAACTCACCTTTCGAATACAGGACAGGTGGGTCTCTGCAGGATTACGTCGGAAGAGCCAGTCGCCAAGGGAGTTCGCCGAATTACGGCGATTACAGGCCCAAAGGCTCTGCAAAAGGGCCGGGAAACTGACGAGCTGGTTGCTCAGCTGCAGCGTCAGCTGAAGGCCACCCAGCCAGCCGACCTGATCACTCGAGTGGACGCTCTGCAACAGGAAGTGCGTTCGCTCAATCGCCAGATTGCTGAATTAACCGCCTCTGTCGTGTCAGATGCGATCGGCGAACTGGCAGAGACAGCCGAAACTGTCGGGGGAGTCAAAATTATTGCCAGAAAGCTGTCAGGCGTCAGTCGGGAAGCGCTTCGTGACTACGTCGATCAGCTTCGTGACAAGCACAGCCCCATTGCTGTTGTCCTGGGTGCCGAAATAGACGGCAGGGTGGCTCTGATTGCCGCGGTCAGCAAGCCGTTGGTTAAAGACAAAAACCTGCACGCCGGGAATGCTGTCAAGCAGGCGGCACTCGTCGCTGGCGGCAGCGGCGGAGGACGACCGGACATGGCAGAAGCGGGTGCGAAACTCGTCGAAAAGCTGGATGAAGCAGTGCTGGCAGGTGCGAGCTGTTTCAGAGAGCTGCTCATGAAATAATTCGGCCCAGGGACTTCTGAGGCACTCGTGGCTTCATACGGGTACGCTGCGCGTGTTTGATTGCGTTGGATCGCTCGGCGATCCAACGCGGGATCACGGATGTTCCAGGACTTCAGGGTTCAGGCATGACCCGTGTGAAATCAGGAGTGACGAAAATTCGGATAATGGGGATCGCAGTGAAAGGTTTATCGGCGCAGATTCTGCCAATTTGATCGACACTGTGCAGGGCAGGCGACCTCTGGTAACCGCACAATCCTTCAATGTTCTCAGAGACTGAATCACAAAAGATGTTTTTCCGGCATATTGTCTGGCAGAAGCTCCGATTCGGTCAGAGAGTTTACTGAAAATTCATCTTTGTGGCTGACCAGTGTCGCGAAGATTTTCGGACCACTGCCGCATTCCTGTCATGACAATGCTGCCCGGAAGGCAATCAATCCAATGCAGGAAGACATAGAGCGTCTGCTGCTGGAAGCACAAACGGTTCGCCGTACCGCCCGGCGAACGGAGGCTCGTCACGCCTTTGTCCGTCCCATTCAGATCTTTATGGGCGATCGGCCTGCGATTCGAGCCTTTTCCAAGGATATTTCCAGTGTTGGAATCAGCCTGATTGTCGAACATTTGCTGGAAACAGGCACAATAGGGCTCGTTCAGATTCATTCGATTCACGGAAACCCGCTTTGCTTTCGCTGTGAATTGCGATGGTGTGACACTCTGGGGAAAGACTGGTATCTGACAGGATGGAAGTTCCTTTCCGAAGCCACGGCCACTACGATGTTTCCGACGACAGCGGCAGCCGGGTCGGGAATTGTCGCACCCGCAAACATGTCGATGGCCCCACTTTCCTCGTCAAGCCCTCTGTCTGGCCGTATTGGGCATCCCGCGGATCCTGGGCTGTAAGGAATTTCAGGGTTCCTGGAACCTCTGAAAAGAATCAGGCATGTTCTGAATCGGGAAAGTCCGGTTTGTGTTGCCGTGGCAGGTTTGACGAACTATCATGCTGCGTTTTCGTTTTCCCCGCTGAAACATCGCTTTCAGTCCGACGGGCGGCTGGTGAATAATGAATTTTGCCGGCCAGACGGGGGTTTTGCCCGCAGTATTTGAATTGTCGAAGGGTTGTAAGCAGTTACATGGCAACGATTTCCCGTGCTGACCTGAAGAAGCTCCGTAAACGCCGCGCACGTCTGAAAAAGAAGAAGATGACGTGCCAGTTTTGTCTGAATGGTGAAGTTCCACGTCCAGTGTATGTGGATTACAAGGATCTGCGTACGCTCAGAAACCTGATCGACCGGGAAGGTCGTATCGTTCCTCGTCGTCGGACGGGCACGACTGCGCTTTACCAGCGAGCGGTCCGCAAAGCGGTTCTGAGAGCTCGATTTATTGGACTGCTGCCATATGTGGCAGAGGAATAAACAGCACGCCTGGGAACAATCAGGATCCATCGAAACCGTCGCATAAATCGAAACCGGCACATAAATTGTGCCGGTTTTTTTGTTTTTTGCGAGCCGCAAAATCGTTTTCACGGGAGGGCAAGGCTCCTGCCGAGCCGAGTTTTTTCGGGAGGGCGAGGCTGGGATGGTGAAAAGACGGGCAAGTGCGTGATTTGGGTAGTTTTAGGCTTGAAATACTGTTACGCGCCAACGTATTCGTTTTGTGTCAAACCCACGAAACGAAGG
>JALHMY010000009.1:14191-127022 GCA_022843805.1 Fuerstiella sp. | reverse complement strand
GAGCCCTCCCCCGGCCTGTCGGCCGACCCCACCCACTCCGCTTCGCTGCGCGGGAGGGGAGGTTTTAAGACCCCTCCTCTCCGAAACGAAAACCTCCTCTCCCAGCGAAGCTGGGGGAGGTCGATCGAGCGTCAGCAAGATCGGGAGGGGGCCGGTGAACAGCGGGATGAGCGCGTTATTGGGGCGGCGTTGAGTGCAACCCGCGGCGGGCCCTCCCCCGGCCTGTCGGCCTACCCCTCCCACTTCGCTTCGCTGCGCGGGAGGGGAGGGTTTTTAAAACCTCCTCTCCCAGCAAAGCTGGGGGAGGTCGATCGAGCGAAGCAAGATCGGGAGGGGGCCGGTGAACAACAGAACGCAGCCGTGGTCGCCTCCGCGTCCAGTGCAACCTCGGCCGGCCCTCCGCGCGGTGGACCCGATTCTTTCGATCGTTGACGGAGCCTTAAGCCCTATACCCGGGCGCTCGTCAGCAAAGCCAGACACGCCGCCGTTGCAGTCGCTACATTGAGCGACGTCACCGGGCCCAACGGAGGAAATCCGACGAGCTGGTCACATTTTTCTCTCGTCAGCCGCCGCAGACCGGTTCCCTCATTCCCCATCACCAGCATCCAGTGCCGGTCCCGGCCGATGCTCTGAATATTCACCGTTGCACGCTCGCAGGTGCCCAGAACCCAAATATCATTCTGGCGAGATTTCTCAATCGCCTGCGCCAGATTGGCCACAACACTGTGGGCCACATATTCCACTCCGCCAGTCGCCACATCGCAGACAGTGGCATTCACCGGAGCACTTCGATCTTTTGTCAGAATGATTCCGCGGATTCCAAAAAAACCGGCCAGCCGAAAAATGGCACCCAGATTTTGGGGATCCTGAACCTGATCCAGTGCCAGCCAAAGCCCGAAACGATTGTCTGCAGCAACGGCATCGGCACCGTTCTCTGCCGTTTCAGGCGTCTTCCAGAGTACATCCAGCGGCACCGGAGACGGCGGTTCCACCTGTGCGGAGCCAGCACCGACACGTTCGGTTTCGCGCTGTCCGGTTTCGGGCGTGCCGCCAGGTCTTCCGCCGACTTTACCCCCGGATCTGCCAAAATGTTTTCGCGGAACCTCTCGTTCCGCAGCTCCCACCTGCACAGGAATGCCGTTTTGACGAGCTTCCAGTGTTACCTGGTCCCATGCGTCCCCGGAATTCAGTGTCTGGACTCGAATGGATTTGACAGCTCGGGGACGCACTCGGATCGCAGCCAGGATGCTGTGTGGGTTTCGCAGTTCAAGCATTAAGAAGATTCAGTTCAGGAAATCAGAACAGACTGGCAGTGGATCAGAGCAGTTCAAACAGCGTCTGAGTCCGAAGAACGGCAGCATTGTCCGGAAATGTATGGAAGGCATGCACAACCAGGCCTTCCGGCAAAACGTCGCACTTCAGCATGCTGATGCAGTCGGGACTGCAGGGACTTGATCCCGGAATAACAGTCGCCAGAGTTGCTGTCCGTGCGTCACATTCCATTTCGCGATGCAGCTGAAGATACACATCCAGCGGAACGGCTTCCAGCTGGTAACTGCAATGATACCGAATTCCCATGGTATCGATCATGTGAGTTCGGTAGCCAATCAGTCTGCGATCAATCATTCGCATATTGATCGGCAAAGGCGCGTGTTTGCTGGTTGCGACTTCCGTAATGACTCCGCGCCGAGTCCGAAACTCCAGAATATGCCCATGCCCGCTGAGCCGGAGTTTGGCAGAATTGCAGCCAACGGCAATGGATTGCTCGCAAATCGTATCGAACAGTTCCGGATGAACGGCCCGTTCGAAGACTCGCAGCACCATGTCGGCGACATCAGGTCGAGCATATCCCACGGTCATTGCAACGCCTCAGACTCTTCCGCAGCTTCAATACAGGTGTTTTGATCTTCATCACTATGTTTTAGGGTGCTCCGGTGTTCTTTCCAAATCGGCTCACCAGAGCATTCGTCGCAAGTATAAGCGCAACCGACCGTCGGAGAAAACAACAGTTCTCTGAGAACTTACCGTCTGAATCCGACTGAAAATTTCACCGAATTCTGACAAACAAACTGTTGACCCTGACCGGGCCGTCTGCTTCGTGACTCTCAGGTCAGCCGACAACGGAAACAAAACGCAGCTGAAAGGCTCTCAGCTGGCAATGTCTCAGCATTCAGCTCACCCGCCGCGTTTTCGCTTTCCCCGGTTGTCTTCCCGAAAGGTATTCTTATTTCGCAGCAGATGGTGATAATGTTGCGCAAATCGATGAGCTTCATCACGCACGTACTGCAGCAATCGAAGTGCATACGCATGACGACTCAGTCTCAGCGGCTCCGACTGTCCCGGTATAAAAATCTCTTCTTCGCGCTTGGCCAGTGAGATCGTCACAGGAGGACGAATATCGATGGCGGCGAACGTTTCCATGACGGCATTCAGCTGGCCTTTCCCACCGTCAATCAGCAGCAGATCCGGAAACGATTCACCCTCCTGCGACAATCGTCGAAAACGCCGGGTGATCACTTCGCGCATGGATGCATAATCGTCGACGCCTTCAACCGTTTTGATCTGAAAGCGTTTGTATCCGTGTTTAAATGGCATGCCGTCAATGAACTGAACGAGACTGGCAACCGTTTCCTGCCCCTGCAAATGAGCTATATCAATGCCCTCAATGCGACGGGGAATCTCGGACAGTTTCAGGATCTTCCGCAGTCCGGCAAGCCCCTTTTTGGGATCGATGTAAAACACTTCCGGCTGAGCATGATCCTCAAGATTCCCTCTCAGATTCAGGCTGTTCAGCGAGGCGATTTCATCACGAATTCGGGCGGCTTTCTCAAACTTCATTTCTTTTGAGGCCTGCAGCATATCGGCCTGCATCTCCTTCAGCAGGCTTTTTCTGCCCCCATCCAGGAAGAGCCGCAGTCGCCGGATATCTTCACGATAGTCTTCTTTGGAGACACGAAGATTGCATGGCGCAGTGCATTGATTAATACTGGCCAGCAGACACGGCCGATACCAGCGCCAGCGATCGTCACCGTCTTCAATATCCAGAGTGCATGTGCGAAAGCGAAAGATCTTCTGAAGTACAGCAATTGTTCCGCGAAGTTTTCCGGCACTCGTAAACGGTCCGTAAAGTTTGACGCCGGATGTTGCGGGCTGTCGAGTAAACTCGACTCGCGGAAAATCTTCGCTCGTTGTAATCTGAAGATACGGAAACGTTTTGTCGTCCTTCAGCATTGCGTTGAAGCGAGGCTGAATATCCTTGATCAGCCGCGCCTCCATCAGCAACGCATCGACTTCACTGTCCGCATCGATAAAATCGATGTCGGCGATTTCCCGCACAAGCTCGCAGGTACGGCGATCGATCTCAGCTGCCTTCAAAAAGTAGCTGCCGGCGCGACTGCGAAGGTTCACTGCCTTTCCAACATAGATGACTCGACCTTCAGCATCCTTCATCATGTACACACCTGGCGTCGTCGGAAACGCGCGCACCTTTTCTCGTGCGACACTGGAATTGCGAGCTTCAGAAAGCTCCAGTTCGTCCGAGACTTCGATACCCGTGGCCAGTTCCTCAGGGAACAGATCTTCAGAAAGATCGTCGTCCCGGAAAATTTCCTCGAGAAGATCGTCATCCGACAAGTCATCTTCCGGCATGAGGTTCCGCTTTTCCATCCCTTGTCGCTGAACTGCTGAAATCATCAGAATTTTTCGGTGCGGACAGCGAACCACTGGCCGCGGAAGCCATTGAAACAAAACCGAGTTCTGGCGGCAAGACGATCCTGCGACCTATTTCGCCTGATTGGCACAGCCCTTTAGTTTTCGCTGATTGTTGCAGTTGTCTATACTGTTTCGAGCAGAAATTCATTCCTGAGAGTCATTGGTTTTCGCCGTCTGAAAGCATTGATTCCCTGGTTCAGATGCGTAAGGTTATGGTCAAAGAACGGCGTGACACTGGGGTGCGCTGTTGATTAAAAGGGTCGGACCCTGAATTTGGGTCAGTCGAGACGATTGAAAGGTTGATCAAATGAAATTTATCCGCAGTTTGAGCATGCTGGTCCTTCTGGCATGTGTATCTGTAACGGTTGGATGTGGCGCACCGGAATCGACCGATGGCGGTGGTGGCAGTGCCAGCGGCAGCACTCCTGGCGGAATGGAAAGCGGTTCGGGCGTCGCGGGGGGTGCTGACACACCAGCAGCACCAGCTGCCGATACTCCTGCTGCCCCAGCTGCTGACGCTCCACCAGCAGCACCAGCAGCAGACGCTCCGGCTGCGACTGAGACACCAGCACCTGCAGCTGCCGCACCAGCCGCTGATGCACCTGCAGCCGCAGCACCTGCCACAGAAGCTCCTGCAGCACCAACCGAAGAACCACCTAAGTAATTTGGCTATCGCCGCGAGCCCCGACATTCCCTCTATTCGGTTCGACTAATTCGGTTTGATTTAAGTGGTGACTGTTTCAGCTGGCGAAGATTTCAGCTTAGCACAGTGATGTGATATGTTTGTGGACAGTATCACTCGACAGCATTGATCCGGGGAAAGATCTGCTGAATGAGGGTTTCCGAAGGGAAGCCCTCATTTTTTTGGCTGACCGGAATTTTCGGTGCGTTCGATGCAAATCAACCTGGGAAATCTGTCGAGCAATGGGAATCCGGAAAACTCTGGAAAAAGTGACTCGACAAGAAGATCTTTCACGATACGATTCGCCTCCCTGCTGATGAATAACTCGGCAGGTCAATGTCGCGGGGTGGAGCAGCCTGGTAGCTCGCGAGGCTCATAACCTCGAGGTCGTCGGTTCAAATCCGGCCCCCGCCACTTAAACCTCACAATGCAAATTGTGAGGTTTTTTATTGGTCTTTTCCTGCTGAAACCTGATTTCAGGTTACCTGCCGTTGGTCGGCAGTGCGGCTCAAAGCCAGTTGCAAAAGGGTAATGCTACGGGGTAAGTCCCCGAAACTTACCCTTTTGGCTCCTGAGCAAAGGGCTAAGCACATGCCACGTCTCTTTCACCGACCACCGAAGTATTCGCTCCACAAAGGCACCAAGCAGGCCGTCGTTTCCCTTCGCGGAAAACGTATCTACCTCGGGCCGTTTGGCTCCGCACAAAGTCACGCCGCGTACCAGGAAGTTCTCCAGAGCTGGTACAAAGGTCGAGATGTCACTCTGCAGCAGAAGCCTGCCGAGGAGCCGACCGCAAAGGCCGCCAGTGTCAGTGCAGCAACACTTCGAGAAAAGCGACGAGCTGGGTCACCGCTGACAATCAACGAACTGGTTCTTGTCTATCGCCGTCACTCTCACCAGTACTATCAGAAGAATGGTGCTGTGACCCGTGAAGCGACAATCATTGACGACGCAGTTCGGTTTCTTCGAAAACACCATGCCACGATGTTTCTGGAGGACTTTGGTCCGGTCGTTCTCGACGACCTGCGGAACGGAATGATTTCCGAGCTGGATTGGTCACGGAAACATATCAACAAGCAGGTCGGCAGACTGATTCGAATGTTCACGTGGGCTGCTGAAAAGGAACTGGTCAGCCCGTCAGTGCCGCAGGCGTTGAAATCGTTGGCGGGATTGAAGAAAGGCCGATGCAAGGCACGTGAAACGGCTGGGGTCTCCTGTGTTGACGATGCTGTTGTCGACAAGACACTTCCACAGCTACCTGACGTGGTTGCAGATATGGTTCGACTCCAGCGACTGACAGGAGCAAGGCCCGGCGAGATTTGCAGCCTGCGTCCATGTGACTTAGATCAATCGCTGGATGTTTGGGTTTATCGGCCTTCGGAACACAAGACGGAACACCACGAAAAGGATCGAGCCATTGCAATCGGCCCAAAAGCTCAGTTGATCCTTGCGTCATACCTGAAACGCGAACCAACAGCGTTTTGCTTCTCTCCAGCCGACTCTGAAAGAATGCGACGTGAAAAAGCGTCGGCGGCCAGAACGACACCACTCTCATACGGCAACCGCCGAGGAACGAATCGTCGCAGTTCTCCCAAACGAACACCAAGCGACCGCTACTTCACGGGCAGTTATCGTCGGGCGATTCATCGAGCCTGTGAGAAACTCGGAATCGAGAAGTGGGCACCGAACCGATTGCGGCATACCTCGGCCACTGAAATTCGGAAGCAGTTCGGAATCGAGGCTGCTCAGGTCGTCTGCGGCCATGAGAGCGCAGATGTGACGCAGATCTATGCCGAGCGAGATTTGGAGCTAGCCCGCAAAGTGGCCAGGGAGATTGGTTGATTCATCAAAGGCAAGCAGCACGGTCCGTCAGACACCCGCCTGCCGCAGTTCTTCTTCAATGGCCTGGTCCAGTGCATTCTGCAAACTGGACTTCGCCATGCTGACCGTCTGCGAATTTGCCGTCAGGAATCGGCGGACCGCTTCTATGGTCGTGTATCGGATGCCTCCTACCATCACTGATTCTAGGACACGACCTCGCGCGCCCTTGGTTGCCCAGCGATAAACGGTCGAGGAATGGACCTTCTTGCCACCGCGTCTGGGAACATGGATGGGCACCTGAGCAAGCGTGATGGATTGTTCTTTGCTGAAGTCAATTTTCATAGTGCGTGACTTTCGGTCTCAGAAAAGTCTGCGTTCCACCTGATTGCCGTAGACGGTCCATTCCGAATTCGGCTGTTCTTCACGACCATAGAGTTCCAGATAAGGTCCTGGACTGACCTGTTCGATTAGTCCGCGAAACAGAAACGGCTTTCGACTGTGAGCGGTGCGGCGTGCTGATTGCCAGCTGCGAACTTTGTTGCTCCGAAAGGGCAAGTCTCCACGAATTCCAAACAACAGGTATTCGTGGGAAACTCGCCAGTAGTTGCCCATACCGAGTTGGGGCTTGACCCAGATAAGACACGACTTGTATTTGAAGCCCCAGTCATGCATCACATCGAACGCTTCGCGAAGAAACGCGTTGGTCGTCCAGAGATGAAGATGGGAGTTATCGGCGGCAACTGACTTCACGGGCTCATTTCGGATGGCATCCAACGTCATTGTCCGATAGTGATTCTCTGCCGCTGCCCGAGAGGCCGTGTTTGAGTATGGCCACGGCGGATCAGCGTAAATCGTCGAAAACAGCTTTCCCATGGCCGCCAGCTGCGACAAGTCGCGAACGATTGTGGGAGCATTCACGGGGTTAGTGTGTCCATCATGATTGTGGTCGTCGGGTTGAGGCGACCCCTGAGCTTCCATCATTGGGTCTACTCTTTTACCGACGATGAATTCTGGTAAATCCATGTATGCGCCTCATCAAGAACCAGTCGCATCAACGGGATGTCATCCCGACCAAACCGCGCAGACTCTTTCCAGACATCCCCATTTCGGTAGAGGCGCGATACGGCAACCATGTGGCGAATGCCATCGCGCGTTCGCTTTCGCCAGACGCGGACTTTGATGAGCCCTCGACATATCTCATGAACGGGGTGTCTTGCCATCGTCGTCTCCTCTTTGTTCTCAGTCTTTCCTACCGGCATTGTTGAGCAATTCGTCGAGGTCAGTCGCAAGTCGCTTCAGCACGCCAAGATCAACCGCCGCGAGGCAGCCATCATCCGACAGTTCAGAAGTCAGAACTTGCAACAACTTGACAAAGTGCATGAGATCGGATGGATCGAAGTACTGACTTACTTGGCCTGTTTGGGAGGCAAGCCGAAACACGTTGAATCGGTAACGCCAGCCAGCGACAGCGTCTCCGGACTTCCAGACGAACGAAGTCAACTGGCCTGCACCGAGGGTACAGTACGGTTTAGGATTCAATGCAGCATACAATGCGGAAGCTTGTCTTTTGCCGTTGCTCATATCGTTCAAACCTTTCCGAAACTTGATTTCTCTATATCACCAAGAAAAAGGTGTGGAGAGAGACACTCTCTCCACACCACAGGATACTGCCCTTAGTCCTCAAAGTTTGAATCTTCCTCATCCAACCGGAGGCGTTCGAGGTAACAGTCAATTACATCGAAAGCGTCTCTTATGGTTTGTGGTGCTCCAGCTTTTCGGGGATGGTGGTCAAACACCTCCTGAAAATGTTTGCTTACGAGGAAGTTTCGGACCATTTGAAGCGCCATTCTGAAATCTTCGGAAGGCGTGGGCAGGTACTCTTTCTTAACTAATCTTCTTTTCATAACGGTCTTCTTCTCCATAAAAAGCCGCCGTATATGCCTGAGGGGCACGGCAGCGTTCATTCAAATGCCCCTCCCAGATCGGACGTGATCTGGGAAAAACACTTTTTGAGAAGGACCGGCTGGTGAACCAGCCTCGTGAAAAACCGAGGATGAACCTCGTCCATAACCAGTGTCACTCATCCGGTGGAGGATGGATTGTCGTTACTAACCGAAGCAGCAGGACAGGCATCCCCTCAACATCTCTGTGGAAGTTTCGGTCGGATTGCATCCGACCGAAACGTACATTCGTACTAGTTACCGCGCTTGTTTTGAAAGCGATGTTTGCTTTCCTGAGTCACGATCCATCGAAAACACATATCCAACACCTTCGACAGATTGCATGTCTCTTGTGTTGTCAATGCATCCACGCCCTTCCACGTGCCATCACCGGTCTTATAGTTAACTGTGAACGTAACTCGATAATCTGGTCGACGCCCTTCGCGTTCATTGCACCAGATTGTTCCCGTCACGTTCGCAAATGAGTATTCGTTTGCTGGTTGTTTTTTTTCTTCCATATGTATCCTTCTGTTTGTTGTTGCGATGCGTCTCTCGATCCTCATCGCATGATTCGTTTGACCCTCGTGCTATTCACGTTGGCCGTACATTTGGGCAAAACTGGTGCTGCCCTAAAACCAGAATCCACACCGAAATTCACTGCAAGCTGCAATGTCGCGGTGTCAAAACCGCATCAGCCGTATTGGCAGATGCAAGTGCCTGAGAGAGATCTGAGGAGCTCTCCCGGAACCTCTACCTGGTCCAGGCCCTGAAGAATCCCAGTGCCAGAACCGCGAAACTGAAAAGCAGAAACAGCAATGCATTGCGTAAAGCTCGCAGTGCCCGGTTCAGTTCCCAGTCACGTTCGCGCTGACGGCTCCACTCAGCGTCAAAACTACGTCGTCTCGTAAACCACATTGTCAGGCTCTCCTTTTTGGTTCTTATTTCACTCCCGCTGGCAACCGCGATGATGCGTTAGTCAGTGAGAACGAATTCAGAGTCGTTGGAAGAATGAACTTTCAATGTGACGGTGAAGGGACGCTGTCCCGATGTTTTTCCGTGCTCCTGGGACAAAGAGCGAAACAAAACCCCGCAAGGGGGAGTGCTACTACAGGTCCGTGAGACTCAAGACGGTCGAGGCGCCTGTAAATGAAACAGCTCTGGTATGATCGCAATACGAACCGGTAGCTCAGCCGGGTTCTCGCAGAAAGCTCGTTGAAGCCGTTCTGCCTTCTGTTGTGTTGCCGTTGCCAATGTGATCTCGAAGGAGCCAGACGCCGTGTAGGGCTTCAGGATGGAAGCAGCCACGATACGGCGTGCATCGTTCGTGCATTTGGCGACTATTCGATCCCAACGACCTGCACCGCCCATGTCGACTCGCAGGAAGCCATAGATGTCCTTCTCGCCATTCTGGACGTAATAATTGCCTGATAGCGGGGCGTCGTCTTGAAGTCCTGTTTCATCTTCGTGGCATGGCGTGACGGGGCTCCGTGGTGTTTTTCCGAGACAGCAAAAGCTCAGCATGGCGAAGCGGCGCAGTTTCGTTTCACTGGAAAGCGGTCGATCCACCTGCAAACGTCTTTGACCAGACCCAGAGACTCGTTGCTGTCCGGCAAGTGTCAGCACATAGCACCGTCGACCTGGATACAACCAACACGGTGTTATCAGCTGCCAGCGAACGAGTCGATCCAGGAGGCGCTGCCGGGAAGCTGCAGATAGACCACCGGCTTCAGGGAGCCCAGCGGTTGCCTCCGGGATGCAAAGCCCAAATTGGCTCGTGAGCTTTAATACGCTCAGTTCTGAATGGCTCAATTTGCGATCACGAGTGGCGTTCATTTGTTCTCTCACCAGAGTTCATACGGAATGCACCGTTCGGCGCAGTGGTCATGAAAAGATTGCAATTGTTTGATGCTGTATCGCCCCGCCGATTCGATCACTCGGTATGGCTCGCCGTCACTATCAATCAGAAATGCGTCGGGATCTTTGATGCGGTAACCTGCCTTGGGCAAACTGTTCTCACCAATCCAGTCCCGGATCAGATTTGGACAGTTCTTTTGATAGTGGACGTAAACCTCACTCAGAAGAAGATCATGATCAAGGTGCCACGCCCTGGGAGGCAGACTGCCTGTGCTGCCAAAAACATTTGCGGCTCTTGGAGATGCCCAGTACACCTCGACCGGGCCTTCATCGCATCGCCACCTCGCGAGAATGGCACTCCTTGTTGAATGAAAGTCAGGCTCAGGATCATTTGCTGACCATGCAATCAATGGTGATTCGATGGCGAGTCGGCGATGAGCAATAACAACTGCCCGAAGCAACAGGCGTGCATAACAGAGCTTTTCCAGCTCCCGCTGAAGCCCACGTTTTGATGCTTGACCGGGCCACCAGACATCACCAATCTGCGATAACGCCATTGCCCTGACTTTGCCAGTGAACGTGTTGAGAATCTCTATTTCCGTTGGGGTCCAGCTCTTCATTTTTCTTCCTTTCGCTTTCGCCCAGCCGTTGGTTTTCGTGGGCCTCTTCCTGGTCGGGGAGGGAGATTCACGGCACCGGCCGCACCTTCATCATCACGCCTGCCGAAGAACTCTGTTGTTACTACTGGCCCTCGTGGTGAGGTCGGAGTAACTTCGGTTGTGCAGCTTTCTCGGAGTTCTCGCGGAATAAAGGCGCCATTGTTGGGTGCAGGCCATGACATTTCCTTTCTCTTCTTGTACTCATCGCGGCTGATGTGATACTCGGACTCAACACCCACAGCCATACCTCCATATTGCGCGTAGCCGTCTCCGTGTGTAATCGTGACGATGCTCTGCAATGGATGATCACTGATCAGCAGCACGTCATTCTGCGTGAGTCTGGGCATTACTCTCTCTGCGTACGTATAGGTGACACCATCATCCGTGACGTTTCTGACTTGGAACTCTTCGATGACTTCGCCGCTGTTGGCCACGACTCTGGCACGGTCGTCAGATGACGAAACAGCAAACCACTGTCGATACCGGCAGTTGGCCTCAAGGGCGGGAATCAGATCTGTTGTACTGGTTCGCAGATCCTCCATGGATTGATTGGCCAGGATCACTCCCACATTCATGCTTCGAGCCAACTGTAAGATCGATTCAAGGTTATTGGCGACGATCCGTTGAAACTCATCAATCGCGAGAAACACTTGGCACTTTCGACGCTCTGCAAGTGCTGAAATACCGAGCAGAAAGTAGACAACGTTTCGAGCAATCTCGGGCGCCAAACCCGGTGCGAGCATACTCGACAGACTGAAATAGATGAGCTCGGGCCTTTGGAATAGACGTGACAGATCGATTTGCTCGTCGGCGACCTCTGCTGAAGAGGCTCCCGAATCAACATTGAGTGCTTCGACCGTGGCAAGTCGTTCAAGAACCATTTCCATATGAAGGCCAGCCGCACGAAGCTCGTGGTGTAAAGCGCGTTGCCCTTTTCTTGCCAATAGAGTCCCAATCGCATTGACAAGCTCTCGAAACGACTTTGCTTTCGGAGCTATCCGAAACAGCTCATAGGCAAACTTGGTGCTCGCCGAACTATAGTAGTCGAGACCATAACCCGACCCGTAATTGAGTCCGAATGCTGCGCAAAGAATGTCGGCTTTGGTATAGGGATCGAGTTCTTCCCATCCCGTCTGACACATAGGATTGAATGCGTAAGTGCTCCGACCGGGGCGATTGGTGAAATGCTTGACTGGCATTTCATTTCCTGTGGTGCGTCGGACTGCTTCAGCCGCCTTCTTCATGGCGGCAAATAGTTCGAGGGAATCACCCTTCAAGTCGAGAACGACGAAACTACAATCGCCGAATTGGATTAGCTGCTCGCAAAGTGGGGCAAGACCCAAAGACGTCTTCCCAGAGCCGCTGTCACCCAGGAAGTGAGCGTGGTTATGGAAAACACTTCGTGGGACCAGCATGGGACTGCCATCATGGATCAGCCTCGCGATGAAGACGCTCTCTCGTTCGATCGAATCTGGAGAAGACCGAACATCTTCGACACATTGATTCCATGAGTTTGTCTTGCATGCATTGGTCTGACGTCCACTGACATGAACCAGAAGGGGCCACGTCAGAATGCTCGGCAGCAGGATTGTCAGCATGGCAGGTGTCGCCATCACCAGCGAAAACATAGACTCAGGATCTGGAAATCGCGTGCTGTCGAGTATGCTGAAGCCCGCTCCGATTGAGATCGGTTTCAGCAGAGTGGCAAAATGTTGCCACAAGAGCGGATGCAGCGTGAGACCAACAAGAATGGTGCCCGTTGCAGTCAAACTCAGCCGCTGCCACCAACTCCCGGCTGGTGACAGAAAAAGTCCCGGCGCATTTGTGCATCGAACGTTGTAGATGCACCACTGAAGAATTGCTTTGCACGGAGATGTCAGTATGTCCGAAGGGTACCTTCGCCCAAAACCGACCGCAGCAACCGTCGCCATCACTATGGAAATCAACATGAGTTCCATCCAACTGCCAAGCAGATTGCCGATGATGACAACAATTGATGGCCATGCGGAAAGGCAAAGTGCAATCCTGTCTGCATCTCGTCTCAATGCCCGCGCTTCAAATCGAGGCATCGGCGATGCTGTGCAATAACCAACAAAGTGCTTACTAAACGCTCTTGTCAGGTTTCCTAAAACGATCGCTGTCGTAAGCTGATGGGCGAATGCCGGAAGGCTCGCGAATCCAGTGGCGATCAAAACACCGCACGCAATGCTCACGTTTGTAAACATCCGCTGGATTCTCGAAAGAGCCTTCTCCGCAATGTCAACCATTCCCGCAGCATCGGTACATCGAGATGAAGAATCGTCCGACTGTTTGCCAAGCAGAAGCCAGACTCCTCCAGTCGTGACCGCAATGACGAGGAACGGCGGTGTCGGAAGCGAATGTCCTCTTTGCAGCAAAAACCACGCACCCAGAGAGCTTGCCAAAAGCATGATTCCCCAGCAGAGAACAAGTCCTGCGGATTCAAGCGGTGTTGTCGGACGACAAAGAAACTCCAGTGTTGGTTGCGAGTCTGGCTGTCGATCGCGCTGGATCGGATTACCGATGTCCTGAAAATAGCTGCTACGTGCCATGATTGTACCTCGTTGTTAAGGGGACTAGTTCAGGGATAATGGCCAGGTGAATTTGCGTGCTGGCCGGCCATTCATGTGGCTCAACTGCTCTCTGAATTGAGCTTGCTTTTTCAGGAGTTGCAGTCAGGAAAACGACTCTGAATTCTTGACGGTGTAGAGCCGTCATCGCGTTCTGGGAGTCGATGATGGCTTGAAGTCTTCGATGTGTCTTCCGAACGATGTGGTGACTGGGTCCGCCCAGATCTGCACGCAACCATTCCAATACAGGGCTCTCCGCGATTGGGGAATCCTTCGAGTAGATTTCGTGGTTTGAAGGTTTGGGGAACCATGAAAACGACTGCTGAACTTCATGCTTCGACAGTCGCTCGTGATATCGTGAACCACAAACACAGTAGTGAAGTGCGGCGAGTTCGGTCGGCAGTGACTGCGGCCCAAGTGGAAGTGATCGTGCTGAGACGCCGCCCAGCAGTTGACATGCCTTAGCGGTCAACGTGAAATAGACTTCGGGATAGATAAGGGGGAACCTCTGCAACAGGTTCTCGCGACAAAGCCGCAGCAGGATTTTGAGGACAGCATTTCGTTTCAAGTCCTTAAAACAATGGCGATGGAGCACGGCACAGGTTGTCAGTCGATGACGGGCAACATGCTGCAGAATCGACAAATCTCTTTCGTCCATACGGACTTTGAGGGGCGGTTTCGCTGACATACGGTTCACCAAAGTTGATAGGGGAGGTTTCGTCGTTCGCAATCGTCGTGAAACTCCTGAATTCGATTGCGGTCATAGTCACCGCCAAATTCAATAACGCTGCTGACCGAGCCCACGTCACCAACGATAAATGCGTCTGGACACTTCTGGCCCACACGGGTGTGCGCCAGCATCTCTTCACCGAGCCATGCAATTGCAGTCTTTGGACAGCTTTGTGAGAGCCGAATCCAGATTGCGGCGACCCCGAGGTCGTGAGTTGCCTGAGCGGGGTGTGTAAGTTCGCCGCGGCATCGTCCACCGAACAAACGTGCTGTTCGTTCCGTGGCTATAAACACTCCGGTCGCTCTGACAGGAATGCGGCGAATCCGCGACTGACAGAAATTCGCAATCTGCCCACAATCCGGGCGGACGTCGCCCGGTCTCCACGAGACTACTGGCCCATCAAGTTGCAGAATTGGCCGTGCCAGGACTTGCGCACTGAGCAAAAGGTCAGCATCAATAAGTTGCCTAAGTCGTCGGCGAGAGTTCGCGAGATCTCCGTTCCACCAAAGGTTGGAGATCTGACGCAAGCTAAATAGACGAACCTTCGTGGTCAGGGTTTTCAACAACTCTTCATCGCGATCTGTAACCGTGATTTGAATAGACATGTCAGTCCTTTACGATTGAAAGCCTTTGATCCCGGCGGCCACTGGATCGGTGATCTGACTCGTCTCATCAGCCAGGGAAAGCACTCTCTTTGATGAATTGCGGCGCTGCCGTATTCCGGCGGGGTCAACCGAGGTTTCACCGGAAGGACTGACTACCGTCATTTGCTGGATTCGCGAGAGAAGTGCCTCACCCGTCGGTACAATGGAGTCACTCGCGAGGTTCTGGCGGAGTAACCGGAGGTTTGCTGCGATTTCGAGTTGACCGGCGGACTCATACTGAGCGGCAAGCTCGTCGACTCGGCATTGCACGTTCGCTTGATGTTCCGCACACTTCACCTCAATATGAGTGGCCACCAACTTGGCGATGACTGCAGTGATCCGTTCCGAAACCTGATCTAGAAAATTCTGGATGAACTTGTTCACGTTAACTTCTCCCTGACAGATGATTGTTTTGGCGATCGACTCCAGACAGGGGTCGTTGCCAGGAGAAGACTACCAATCGGACGTTATGAACGTCTTTCCGCAAAAAGTGGAATCGATGACGAAAAGGTGCATTAGTGGCTCGGCAGCGAAGTAAGTTCACCCAGGTAAATGTCGATATTGATGCGATTGAAAGGCTGCGAAACAAGGCGGGGTACTCGATCACCGACATCGAAGACAAAGGCGTGATGCACCCTGACACATACAGGAGTATGCAGAAGTTTCACAACGTCCGAAGCGACAAGTTCGATCTACTGGTTGCGTTGTTTGGTGTAGAACGTAACGATCTGCTGATGGACAGAGTCGATGGGGCGCCGCGTAAGCAAGCTCCTTATGGCTTACCATCAACGGAAGAATGGGCGGTCGATGAATCATTTCCACCTTCTGGGTGGAAGACGTCACTAAATGGACTGCAGTATCGCATATGCCGAATGCAGCATGTGGCGATTGCTGACCACTTCGCACGAGGGAAGTTCTACGATTTGCTTAGTGTGCGACGAGATCTTCGTGTGGAATTGCACAATCATCTACAGCGGCATGCTGTTGTGGCGAAGAACGTAGGGTCGTGTGTGCATCTGGGTCAGCTGCTGAGTTGCGTTCCCGCAGCCGCCGGTGATGGGTGGTGGGTAATTGACCGCTGGATCGATGGGCGATCCCTTCATGACCTCATTTCTGAAGGATCTGTACCGAGTGAGAAGCTGCCTCAGTTGATGAAAGACATACTGGAAGGTCTCTCGGTATTACATTCACATAGCATTATCCTGCGGGAGTTGAATCCCGAGTGCGTACTACTTCCTACTGAGTGGCAACCCGCAGTGATTACAGATTTTGAAATGGCCAAACTACACGGCGGAGCGCCGACAGTTCGACCGAAATACTGGCCGAGTGGTCCATTTCGTGCTCCTGAACTGGAATCGGATCAGGTGACTCCGGCAACAGATGTTTTCAGTTGGGCTGCCATCCTTCTCTACGCAGCAACAGGCGTCAAGCCGGACGATTCAAACTGGCGTCGCGCAATCGCCAATGCAGACCTACCGTCTGCAGTTGTGGAAATCGTTCAAAAGTGTCTTTCATCCGCCCCGAGCCGACGGCCTGAAGACTGTGCTGCAGTGCGTAAGGCGATCTCGAAGTGGACTTGATTTCCAACCTCAGTCATTCGGTGCTGTGAATTGAACAATGCTGCCCCAATCATGTCCCATCAAAACCGACCGTCTGCTTGGCGTTGACCTTCTGGCGAAGTTTGAGTTTTGTGCCCGAGCCGGTTTGCTCAGTGCGGAAATACAGAGCGAAGACACTGGCGAGGAGGAAGATATGCCGCAGCGTCTGGACTACCTTCCGGACTATGATGAGGTGATCATTCGTCATCGACTCACGTCATTGATGCGAAACTTCTGGCTGATCTCGGGGAGTCTTCTGATTGAGTTATTGTGTATCGGCTACTTCGCTAAGGCTCGAATGGAACTGAGCGTCCTCTGTGGAGTCGTCATGTGCGTGTCGCTGTTTTGGTGGTTCAGTGTTTTTAGAGCCATCACAGTCTTGCGTCGGCGGCTTGACGCTGCGAGCCAGGCCGCTCCACGAGAACCCGATGAAGGACACCTGATTGAGGAGACATTCAATTGGTGGGATATAAGGAAAGCTGGATATCAAGTCGACCGAATGCCTGAGCCCATGGTTGACCCTGGTAAAGGAATAATCGGTCGACCCTGGCGCGTGCTTCGGAAGGGCGACATTCGCATTCCAGTATTCCGGAAGCACCGTGGTGATAGATCAGTGCATTCGCAGCAGCGTGTTCGAATTGCCGCCTATTGCCACCTGATTGAAACTTGCGAAGGGTCGAAGGCACCATTCGGACTGGTTCTGTTTAGTGGTTCATACGATGCTGTTCTGATTCCCAACGGCCGAACGAACATGAGTCTGCTTGACACAACGATAGCGACAGCTCGGAGGGTTCTTCGAGCAGATACTGAATGTCAGCATCTTGAAGCACCGGCAAGGTCATGCTGCAAGTCGTGCCCGTTAGGGTCCCCAGCTCCGGTAACTGAAAACTCCGTGACTTCACCGGAATCAAATCATGGTGTCCATCCAGTTGTTGGACTGGGCGGACAACTCTTTCACAGTCCCTGCGGCGATCGTTTTCGGTGGATTCCTCCCCACGAGAGTGCGGAAAGGCTCCGACTTCGTAAAGCGTGACCGTACGTACGGACTTCTGAGACCCTGGTCATTGAATACCCAAGAGCTTTCCAACCTTGGCAATCCACTTTGAAACGGCTTCGTTGATGCCGCATCGCTTTGGCTGCTCGTTGATTGCTGCCCATACCTGGTCCAGAGCCTGAAGCCACGCCACGTTTGAAGAGAATCTGTCGGCCGGAGAAAACGAAAGTCCTCGAAGTACGAGCTGATCGATTCCCTTGCGAATTTCTGCAGTGACAAAATGAAAATCCTTGTGCAGTGAGGATGGTGGTACAAGCGTGCCCGCCATTTCATCTCGGTGCTGCGACCATCCGGCTTTTCCGCCAAGTCCTTCGTAGGGAACTACCAGGGTCAACATTTCATACATCAGCAAAGTCGCGACGAACTGATCGGAGAACTCAAGCGGTGTTGGCGACTCTTCTTCCATCTCAGGCGCGGAGTAAACTGCGCGTAGCCCATCACCCTCGCGGGCTTGCTTTGACGATTCAATGGCCCACGAAGAGCCGAAGTCAATCAGCACGAGTCGGCTCGACCCTCGATTGAGAATCAAGTTCTCTGGATTCAGGTCACCGTGTACTACGAAGGACCTGCGATGCAGTTTACAAAGATTGCGTGCAAGATCGCGGCCAAGGCGAAACGCCTCGCGCACTCCAGGACGCGGAAGTCTGCCTTCTCTTACCTCGGTCAGATACGTCCTGAGCGTCGGCCCGGGAACCCAGTCCATGACAATGAGCAGGTCGTCGCGGCTGCGTTCCAGATCGAGAATGTGGGCAAAGAGATTCTCATGCTGACGTAGGCGTTGAAGGACAGAAAGTTGGCGCACACTTTCTGGACTTCGGGGAAGGATCATCAGTCTTCTCAGTTCTCCTCGCAATCCAGCTTTTGGATCAAACGCCTGGAATCTGCCACCATTGACCCCGGTCGTGAGTTCCTTCAGCAGAAGATAGACGCGGCCGTTAACGTATTGCCGACCGATGACAGGCAGCCATTCATTGCCGATGCGGATCGTTTCGTCCTTCATATTCACGGTCCGGAGTCCCTTTCGGAACGGAGTCCTGGGAGACGGGTCTTCTGGTTTGTTCATAGGAAGTGTCTGCGTAAGGGTTCACGCCCACCTTGAGCTGACACATTGCCGCTCGTGGGCATTTAAGTGCTGTGCTGTAACTGTCTAGGGGCATCAGAGACTGGACGCTCGCAAGGTCAGATTGGATGCCAGTTTGACTGCCAAAATTCGGCTGGTTTGCAGAGGGGGCGCAGCGTCCAGCGGAGCCGTTTCGGGTCGCATGCCGCCCCAGCGGCATTGACCCGGTGTGAGCGGCAGCGAACACAAGCGGGCGTTCAGCCCGCAAGCCGCTCCGGCCCCAAGGCCGGTCGGCGTGGCCCGTACAGGGCAGGCGGCCGTTCAGGCCGCGCAGGCTGCACGCCCAATCTCTTGTGAACACTCCGCCCGTTACTAGCGAGTGGAGTGAATTCGTG
This sequence comes from Fuerstiella sp., assembly GCA_022843805.1. GTDB lineage: Bacteria > Planctomycetota > Planctomycetia > Planctomycetales > Planctomycetaceae > F1-80-MAGs062. The sequence goes on along the minus strand of JALHMY010000009.1, from coordinate 108,286 downwards.
CTGCTGGATGTGTACTGATTCATGAAGACGCAACCATCAAGGGCGTGTCGATCAAAATCTCCGGTGGCACTACTACCTGGGTCTATCCGCTGACTCCGGAGAGATCATCTGCGGCACGAGTGGAGTCGAGGAATTTGATCCGGGCGTCACTTTCGGTATGGAAATGACGCGACATTGCTCGACGGCAGTCATCAAATACTCGCTCTCGAATTCGCAACTCCCGGTCGCTGGTGACATTTGGATAACGATCTAGTTCCAGTTCGTAGGCAGAATGCCAGATGGAAGCTCGGTGATTCGGCAATCGGGACCCGAAGATCGTACCAGTCAAATCACTAGTGTTCTCTGCCTCACAAAGCTCCTTCAAATCTGCTGCCATCTGAGAAATTAACTCAACTTCGATTCCAGCAGACCAGATTGAACTCCGTATCAAGCGAATCAGCAATTCGTAACCGCTAATCTGGTCGCCGAAGAAGCTGAAGCTGCGTCCCTCGGTTGCCACGAAAGAGAGATGATCTGTCTCGGCAGAGATTGAAATGATGGATTGCGGTGGAAATGAGAAAACGTGCTTTTCTTGCCAATCATCAACGAGCCTTTGAATTTCATGACCTCGGTCGATCGACTTCACATTCCATAGCATGAAGTCAAGGCCCTCCGAAAGCAGGCCATTTCTGTGCAGCAAGTCATACAGCGGCAACCAGTTCTCCACGATCAGGCCAGTTTCGCAATATGCGATCCTCCCGACAGGCGCACGATCTGTGTTTTCCTGCGACCCCAGTACGCTTTGAACAAAAAAAGTCACTCCAAGTTTGCTGATTAACGTGTTTGGAAGTCCCATCGGGTATCTCAATCGATAACTCTTCGCCAGTTTAGTGAGTGACTCGGAGTAGTCTCTATCTTGTAGCGAAAGTCGAAAACGTTGAAACCACCTCTTCCAGTCATCCTGACAGATACGACCCGGTCGCCGCAACGTCGACGACACAGTGCCTGACCGCCATTGCCTCGGTCTCAGGATAATGTCGTTGCCGACGAGGGTTGCAGAGTCAACATCATTGAATAGAAAGCCGTTTCTTCTGGTCATGTGCGGCAAAAAATACTTCAGGGCTTGATCACATCGGATTGTGACAAGTCCGAATTCATCTTGATTGACGTAGGTAATGTGAGCATCTTCCACACCTCGTTTGTTCGCAATTGCCATCACGGCTGAACTCACGGCGGTCAGTACCCAGAACGAGAATCCGTTTTCGACTGCCGCAATCAGAAGACCTGCAGCACCCCAGAGGAATCCGTAGGCAGCACCAATAGCTGCTCGAAGGAACGCGGAGGAGCGAGGTTTCGTCAGGGCATGTGCTTCGATAGAAAGAGATGTTAACCCGATGTCACCTGGGTTAGCGAAGAGCGAATTTCTCGCTGGAAAGCATCGTCCAGTGTGATTGGTGGCATTTGCGGGCAGACCCCACGGCAGAAGTGGCTTCAAGAAAAGAAACTCTCTGCAACACGCTCCCGCCAACACGACGCAGGAAATGAGCCAATACACCGTGACAACAGCGAATTCACACATGAAGCTTGTCTTTCGTGGCATTGAGCGATGAATCGCGGAAATTTGCCTCAGCACGTGGTTGCCTGACGTTTGACTTCGTATTCAACAAATGCTGAAAGTACCCGAGTCCAAAAATCTTCCGTCGGTTGCAGCAGCTTGCCTAAGGGTTCCGGGAGGCGGATATAGAAGGCGAGCCGTTTTAAGAGAGCCCGCCATGCTTCACTCGCAGCAAACTGTTCAAAAGACTTCTCACCAGAGAAAGTCGTCTCCGATGCACCAAGAGTCAGGCTGTGGGGAATCTGATACGAGAAAACCGCCAACACGGCACTCGTGAGTTTCTGCTCGTCAAGCAGTCCAAACTCATCAAGCCCTTCCACAGAACGACAGACTCGCTCAAAGTCGCTAGGTGAAACATCATCAACCCCTGTTACCTCCATGAGGAATTTTCGCATCCCATAGAAGTAGAACACGAGCATCTTGAGACACATTGGATTGCTCAGATGCCGGGAAGACACAGATGCCCAATGTTTGAGGCCGCCTTCTCGCGATATTGTCACTCCATCAGCGGTAAGTTGAATCGACTCAATATGTCGCCAATGAATTGTGCGTTTTCGCACTGTCAATCCGGAAGGAGTAATGCGCAAGGGACCGAAATCAACAGGCGCCTGCTGATCCAGCTTTTCCAAAGCTAATCGAATCGCGTCGCTGATGTACTTGCTCTGAATAAAACTGGCAGAAGCCTGTGCACCGCTGAACGAAAGCTGCAGGGTTGTGCTCCGGTTTCCATCATTTGTCTCGATTGAGAGTCTCTGCGTATAGACGCGTACTTCTCGAATCGAACGGTACGGGATCATCCACTCGAACTCGCTCCCCGCCCACCAGCCGACATTCTCATTAGCAAGCACCAACGCCTGCCGATTGTGGTAATGTCGATTCAACAGCAGCCAACCAGCCGTCAAGCAAAGCCCCAAGGTTGCGGCATACCATCCGATATCGTTCCGCACGGACTGAAGCCGGTCGGGGGAACTGAACTGAAACGTACTGACAACTACTGCAACGGCAATCATTGCAAGCAACACGAAGATGCAAATCACAGCGTCACACCACCCCGGTAGTTGTCGACGAATGATGAAGCGAACCGCATCGCTACCCGGAAGCGAGGCCTGAATGTCCGGGTCTCGTGTCTCATAGAAACGTGGTAGCAGCACCTGCTGTGCCGACGACGTCGGAGCTGAACCCGTTCGAACTAGCGCTCGCAACCGATCAAAAAGACGCCGAGGACTCAGCTTTCGCCCCACGCTGTGAGCAAGGAAAGCGAACTCCGGCGGCTTCTCAGCGTAAGGGCCTATCAGCAGGATCAGCAGGATCACTCGTTTCGCAGGCGCAAAGTGCGACAGTATTGATGCATTGTCGAGATAGATCAATGAGACGGCTACAATGGCCATCCCAAAAAGAACCGCCCAACAGACGGATTTGCAGGTCCTGAGAATTCGTAGTTGATAGAGCCCCAGAAGCATATGCAGCAATTGAAAAGTGACGGAGACGCTCAGGATTGAGATTGCACGAAACAAGTCGTCGTTCGTCATCCTCCACGGACGGCCCAGGAAAATGAAACCTGCAATCGACCACGTCAGGGAGTTTATGTGGGCAGAGACCCAGTGTTCTCTTGAATCTTGAATCACTGGCAGGATGACCCAAGCTGAAAACAACGAAAGTGCCAATCCTGTGTAGGCAAGCAAGTAGGCGTCTTCAGAGACCAGTCTCGCCCCCATGGCTGCCATTACGATAATAATCAGCAGTGAAGTTACTGCGGAAGTCATCCAGAGCTTTGCAACGCGACTTGTGTCCATGAAGGTTGCCGCGAACAACCGAAAGAACGGCACGCTCAAATAAACAGCAATCGCGAACATTACAGCCAGAGCCACAGAAGAAAGCTCTCGGAAGTGCCATTTTGTTGAGCGACCTTCCGTCTTGTTCAGTTCTTCTTTTTCGAAGTCACCGATACGCCCCGTCGGACCTTCCCTCTCGCTTTGAATTTCGGAAATATCGTCACTAGCCTCCGTTTCATTTGGAGGGTTTTGGTTCCATGCGACACCTACGATCAGCCACGACACGCACATCATGCTGACTAACATTCGAAAGCGTGTGACAGCCATCGTTTTCTTGGCGACCCATGGAGCAAAATACATCGCAAGGATAATCGAAATAAAAACGGCCAAGAATGCGTTTTGATTGGGTGGCTGTGTTGGCTTGCTATGACTGGCTGAAACCAACCACTCTACCCCATTGCGATTCTCGACGACCCATCCAGATTTGGGTCCCTCTGGCAGTCGAATCTGAGAGACAAGCAAGGAGAGAGGATTGCTATACAAGCAACAGCAGATGAACGAGCCCCAGATGACCAACAACGCCATTGCAATCTGAATGGAAACAGCACTCCTTCGATTTTCGGGAGCGACGTATGAATGTGCAATTATGCATGTTGCCAATGAACAGAAGAATGCCGATGCGAATCCAAACCCTAGATAAATATTCGAAGGTAAGTTCTCTGGCTTTAATGACTGTAGAAGAGCAAGAAAGACCAGCGATAGTGGTGCAAATACAGCTCCCACCTTGATAACGTCGGACGGATTGCGAAACACGTTTCCATTTTTCTCGGATGCCATATGTTGGATCCTTGCATGCGAACAAATCGCCGACTTGGCTGCAGCGAATTCACCAAGTCGATTTGGATTTAAGATCACTCGAAATGTGGTGCCAGAATCAGTGCCGCCTGGCCCATCGTGAATGCGTCTTCCAGAAAGGCACTACGCTCACTCAAAGACCTGTCTTCGTATCCAAAAGGAGATGTACTGAGTCCTGCGCATGACTCAGACGTTTGAGGTCGGTTCTTCGGATGCCTCGCCAATTCGGTCGACCATCCGCAATACGAGAACGAATCACTGGCCGGGGGCATGTGCGCCATAGCATTCAATGACGCCATGGCGTTGCGGTTACCTGGTCAATGCTGAACCGGCTTCATCAGGGGCTTTGTCTGAACCTCAAGTGTTCGAAGCCCTGCTGCAACTACCTGAAGCGGGGGCAATGATTGAATTGCCGAGCTACTTCATCACATTGATGAGTTCATCAATCCGGGCACCGAAGTCTGTGCCATCGGGTCTGGGTTCGTAGCCAGGAGTCGCGTCTGGAAGGATTCGCCATTGAGCCGGGTCGAATTCCCATGGAAGCATCTCAACACTATCAGAGTCGCTCTGGAATTTCTCCTGCAGAGACTGTTTCAGGCGAAAAGCTTCCGTCGTGTTGCGGCAGATGTAGGTGTTGTGATTTCCGGTCCAAACCGGTGGATGAGCGGCATCGGCAGGATTGAACTGAAAGGGCGCGACGGCAGCAAACAGAGAGTGCTCCATCTCAAACGTAACCGGAGTTGCAGCATAGACCGCCTTACCATGATCATGGAGCGTTTCTGCCGTGACGCGCCAAAAAGCACAGTGGTCACAGTCAACTGTCCCGCGAGTTGCTGAAGCGGTTTCCATGCTCGCCCACATATGCTGAAAGACAGAGTTGCGAATCTTGACGGTCCCGGCAGAACGCAGACCCACCTGGAGGTTCGGTGCAATGCAATTCACAACCTCTGGGATAGCATCGGTACCGGTGTTAAACCACCCGGAAATATTCATGACTCCCAGCACCTGGCAATTGGCAATCCGGATGATACTGCCGTGATTGGGATAGATGACTTTGCCACCGTTCTCACTGTCGTAGTCGCCCATCCATGAGCCGCTGGCAAACAAGCTAAGCCGTAACGTTAATCCCTCAACAATCAGACGATCCGTCCCGATACTGCTGAGTTCTCCATCGACCATTGGCGAATATCCGGGGGCTGCCCGAAGTGTCAGTACGCGGTTTTGTCCATTCCATATTACACCAGGGATTGAATCATCCGTCCGAAACTCGATGACATCATTGTTGGCTGCAGCGTCCAGCGCTTCCTTCAGCGTCAGGAAGCCGCGTGGCTCGGCACCAGTGTGCAGCAAAACGATTGGCCCTGTTTCCAGGCGTTCCGGACGCAGGTCGGCTTCGGCCACCGGTCTACCATCAGCAGCCAAAGCTCGAACATAAGCGTTCCCAGGTCCGACGATATCCCAGTCGGGACCAACATCCGTCAATTGGCGTTGATGCTTAATCTTTTCTACCTGTTGTTTGACACCTTCGACAAATTCTGGACCATTGAGAGACTGAACCCGTCCCATTTCAATAGCCAATGCAGGTAGTTCGCGGGAGCCTGTCTCCGGCGTCTTTAACCAACTGTTCCAGGTGTTCAAGCCGCTACGGGCGAGCTTCCATGTATCTCCATCTGGCTCCCACTCTTCGTACCACCTTCCGCAAAAGAGGTTTTCTTTGCCTGTCCAGTGAACTTTGGACTGACTTGACTTAGGAATCCACTGGCCAGTCGCGAGGTTGCCATTGAACACATTGCCTGTCGCCTCAACGGTCAGTTGAGTTTCGCCTCCAAGTGTTGGGCCCCATTCGTGGACAAGCCCCCCAATCCCATGACCAAACATGCAGAACGAACAGTTATTGAGTTTGAGATGCAGCTTAGGACTTTCAGGAGCCGCCATGAAACTGTCTGCATATCGAATCAGGCAGTTGTCGAATGTCGCGTCGGTGCAGGAACGACTGAACGTGATACAAGTGTGACTGCCGACCAGAATGGAGTTCTCAAATGAGAGGGACTTGCAACTCGCGAGAAAATAACCCCAGTGACGGCAGTTCCGAATCCTCCAGATACCGTGATGGTCACTGTTTCTCTGCGGAGAATCACGCCAATCCAGATCACATCCCTCAACCGTAAAATCGCTCTGAATTTCGAGTACTCCTTGCCCGGGAAAATCAAGCAGCGGACGAAATCCTTCACCGGCCCGAAGGTGCAGGGGCTTCGTAATTGGCTCAGGCGTACGGATAACCAATCGATCATTGGACAGGATTTCAATAATGTCGCCTGAATCCAGTTCAGCCAATGCTCCAGGCAATGTTGCGAAATCTCGAACAAGAACTCCATGCCGCAACAGCCGGAAAGGCTTGCCGGAAGTGGCCGCCGCAACAGACTGACCCTTCTTCATTTCAAGTGTGGTCGAGGGAATGGCGGCTTTGCTATCCGACATTCCCGACCGAGCCTTACTCACGTCTGGACCTGGGGGCGTTTTTGCAGCTATGGCGTCTGCCTTTCGCAGCTCGACGAACACGATAGCTTTGCCCATGCGACTGACCGTCAACTTCGACTCTTTGATTTCGAACTTGTCGTCACCGCCGGTCAACTGAAGCTGATACTCGCCATTGACCACTTTCGCTGACCATTGATTATCCGCCTGAAGAATCTCCACGCTGTCACCACCATTGGAAACGGCGACTTTCAAGTCCGCTGGCAAAGTGCCATCCGGTGAAGTGACTTCGATTCGTCCATGGCGAGTCGTCAGGACCAGAATGGCCGACAGCAGAACGAAGGCCGAGAATCCGCCCAGCATCGCCAGGCTTCTGCGAACACCACGGTTTCCTCCATGTCGGCTGGCCGATGGCAGCGGCAGGGATTTCGTGGACGGACTCGATTGTTCGCTGGCTGCGGCGGTTGCTGTATCCGGTCGCATCAAAGCCAGCAGATTGGCTCCTGTTGTGAACTCTTCTAATGCTCGCAACAGTTCCACGGGAGTCTGGAAGCGTCGCGCTGGATCTTTCTCTAGCATGCGGTGAACCACGGCCGCCAGTTTCTCAGGAATCTCCGGACGTTTCGAGGAGACTCGTGGAACTTCCAGAGTTGCCATTGCCATCAGTCGCTGCATCGGTGGCTTCGTGGCATGTTCAGCAAAGGGTGTCTCGCCAGTCAGCAATTTGTACAGCGTGGCTCCCAGCGAATAGATGTCCGTGCGAATGTCGACCTGATGCGAATCCGTCCCCTGCTCCGGTGCCATGTAATCCAGTGTGCCCATGATCTGCCCGGCCGATGTGAGCTCTGCAGTCGGCTTGTCCTGATCGACGATAGTCTGTTCAAACACGCGTGCAAGACCGAGGTCCAGCACTTTGACGATGGCCTGCGGCTTCCCATCGGCTCCCAAGACTTCCGCCAGCATGAGATTGGACGGCTTGATGTCGCGATGCACAAAGCCCTTCTCATGAGCATACTGCAGAGCACTCGCGACCTGACAAACGGCAAGACATGCGTCCGGGATATTCAGGCGACGATGTTTTCGCAGTACGGTTGCCAGGTCCTCGCCTTCGATGAATTCCATGGCCAGATAGTGCTGGCCATCGTGATCACCGGCATCAAACGCCTGCACGATGTTTGGATGATTGAGCTGTCCCAGGACCGACATTTCGCGATTGAATCGTGCAATGGCACTCTGGTCGCCAATCATGCCGGACGGCAGTACTTTCAACGCCACCGTCCGCTGCATTCTCTGGTGGACTGCTTTGTAAACGGCCCCCATCCCACCCTGTCCAACTTTTTCAACGATTCGGAAGTCACGCAGAGTCTGGAAGTCTGACTGTTGATCAGACGCAACGGGGGGCTTTGCGTCGATGACAGGACTTGCCTCCAGAGCAGCGGCTGTAAACTCATTGACAAGCGTTTGAACAGCCCGCTGGCAGGCGCTTTCTTCAGCATACGGCATACTGATCATCGTTGGAGCAGCACCAGGCAGCACCGACTTGATCGTCAGTTCCAGCTTGGCAACGGTTTCCTCGCAGTGCGGACAGTGGTCCAGATGATCCAGAACATTCGCAGCGACTTCTTCGGACAGTTCACATCGAACAAAGGAGGCGAGTTGCTCGTTGTGGGGACAGGTTGGCTTGACCATCGGACGGGATTCCAGAATCGACTGTGGACATCACGGGATACGGACTGTTTCAAAAGATGTTGAAAGAGCTGTCTGAGGAATCTTAGGCAGCTCAAATTTCACGTTGTGTGAGGTGCCGGGGAGGCACAGACATCTCTTTCAACAACCGTTAAACGCCAGAGCGCCACGCGAAAACATCCGGCAGATGGAGAATCGCTCTAAGTACTTCCTCCACAGTGATTTATGGCCCATCGGCGATTGTCACTCATGATCCAAATCCAGAACTTCCCCGAACTCGTCCTTCATTCGCTTCATGACGCGAAACTTCGCCTGTCGAACCCGTTTGGCTCCTTTGGCATGGCTCGCCGGATCGTCAGAATCAATCCAGCCGAGGTCTTTCGCGATTTCAGCGGCTCCGTGACCTTCGACAACCATTCGCCAGAACGCCGTCCATGTCGAAGTTTCGAATTCGTCGCGGATCAGACTCAGAGCCTGAAGCAACAGTGGGTCTCCATCGACCGCTGACTGTGATGACAGTGGCATCAGCACATCAGGGACTGCAGAAATCTTAATTTGAAAATCGGTCCCACCTTCGGAAGACGGTTGTCGTCGATGGCGGCGGTGATGGTCAATGATTCGATTTCGAGTCACCTGCGAGATCCAGCCACGAAATGAACCTGTTCGCTGATAGGAACCAATTCCGGACACAATGGACCTCAGAACATTCTGACTGACATCTTCCGCATCTGAATCCTGCAGTCCGTTAGCTCGACACAGGCCATAGACGTATGGCGTGTAGAGCCGTGCAAAGCGATCCCACGCGACCTGATCTTTCGCTTGAATGCGAAGGATCAGACTGGTGGAAGTGATTGTCGGGGAATCCGACTGATTCGCGTCATGTGCCATATTCGAGGGAGTCCGGATTCACACTTCATGCTTGCGGTACGTCTCGCGGATTCTAAAGAAAAGTGTGCCGGAATGGGATGCAGCGATACTCATGGAATTCCGGTCGCCTTAATTCCCAGTTTACCGAGTCGCTCAAGAGCCGGTCGCAGAATCAGGGCGCAGCGTCCAGCGGAGCCCGTTTCGGGTCGCATGCCGCCCCAGCGGCATCGACCCGGTGTGAGCGGCAGCGAGCACAGCGGGCGTCCAGCCCGCAAGCCGCACCGGCCCCCAAGGCCGGTCGGCGCAGCCCGTTCAGGGCCGCGGCCGTTCAGGCCGCCGCGATACTGCCCACCGCCACGGTCGCAACGCCATAACGTGCCATTGGCCATTGGCCCATATCAGGGTGGCTTGTTGGCCAACGTATTCGAGAAAAGATGACAACTAATGTCCATGAATCATTTTTGCACAAGTGAACACGGATAGTAACAAACAGTACTTCCCCGAGATCTCACAGAAGTTCAACAACCGGCACCTGAAGGATCTTGACGCCGCAGAGCAGTCACTATGCGAGTCGACAGCACTTCTTGTACTTTTTGCCGCTGCCACACGGACAAGTCGCATTTCTCGGCGGTTCCTGCATGACTAGTCCTGCGGGATTGTTGGCACTTGGGTATTCCTGAGCGTCCACGTTTTTTGCTCGCACGCCGCCTACACGAAACTGTTTGTATTTTGCCAGGAGTTGAGTGGCAAATTGTTCATCCTTGTCGGTCATCGTAGAGGCATCAAGAACTGCCATGTCGTGGCTCTGCTCAGGGTGATAGTCTGAGTCTGTTGCGATGCCCACGATCCACTGTGCCTTAGGAAACTTTCGTGGCACGGTAAATAGATACGAAGACAGATACTTCCTACGGAATTCGGCGTACCCTATATTGGCCTTCACAAATGCACGGGGCATTCGCAGAAAGACATATACAGTCGAGGTCTGGTCTTGTGAAGTGGCCACGCGGATACTGATTTGGTTGTCCGGAGCTGTATCGAGTTGACTAATCCACGCGTCCGCCAATATTCGCCGATCAAGCCGCGACTCTTTCGCCATTAGCCGCACACCTACCTCGAATTGGCTTAGCGAATCAACTGTGCTGTGAGTCAGAGTTCCATTCGTGACATGCACGATAAAGTGTTCAATCAGATCATCCCAGAGATAGCTTTTCTGATCGGCAACGTTCTTTCGGAGAACCGCGTCACTGTTGCAGTAAGCATGCCAAGAGCCATCTTCGATACCTACGCCTTCAATGTTATCGGGAAAGTCGAAATCATGGCGGATTCCATCCTTGATGGTCAGCATGTAGTGAGCCAATAAGTTCTCCTCTCCCAGAGCATAATTCAGTTTTCCGGATCGAACGAACACCTCCTTCCGAGTGAGATAGTCGACAAAATCTGTGACCGTGTTGAGTGCCTGAAGGAGTATCTGCAGTGAGACTTCATCAAGAACATGGATGAAGTCGTTCTCCGGAACGACTTCCCCAACTACAAACGGTATCGCATCGTCAGCAACGTGCGATTTACCTTTCACGTTTGGGTTCAGAATCAAACTGCCACTGCCGCTGATCGCACTTTGGCACGCCGCCTTTGCTCCTGACGCAACCACCACCAAGTGAAATCGAGCATTCGCAATTTCTGGCAAATCGATTGGGAGTGGATTTGTACAGTTTTTGTCGGTAAAGATGCGCGACGGATACGTCCTGATCCAACGCCGAGCCCCCAACAACTGCTTTGCCGAACTATGTATTGAGCGACGATACCAACGAGTCCAGTTTAGGTGGAGATCGGGTGATTCGCCGAATTCGCAACGCTTGTCGGAGAAGATGATGATGTTGTCGCCACAGACGACGAGCAGGTCGCAAATCTCCTTGCCATCTCCTGTGCGTCCATGTTGAAACTGGTCTTTATAGACATTGGGATAACTCCAGAGACTCAGAAATGTAGTCCTGCAAAGCTTGATGAGAATGCCTTCAGATTCCGTCACCCCTGAGGATTCGTTGAAATCACCCATCGCTCACCTACCTCGAATTCGCGCCTTGACTGCAAGTCTCCGATGATCTTAACACAACAGTCGCCAGATCTTACTTTCGACACAGATCACGCTTGTCGAGACAGGATAATCCGGACGTTCTTGTAGAAACGTGAACAGCTGGCACGGATTTTCTGTCTTCGGAGAACGGGCATCAACGTCAGAAGTGTTGTGCATGATTCGGCTAGACGAGATTTCCGCACTCAATGCTGATGCATTGACCTTCGAGGGGAGAAGGAAGAGGACCGCGGTGCTTCCGAAAAATGAAATGTGGTGTTCGCGAAGCGTAGCGAAATAAAATCAGACGTGTCTCCAAAATTCGCCGAATTTATGCCGGCGACGCAGCATCGTCGATTCGTGGCGATTGACTCGGCAACAGTGGGCAAATCGGAAAGGAATACTTTCAAAAGGCATGTGAAACGCCTGAGTAGCTACAATCGAATGCCATTCTCGATTCGCAGGCGCACTTCTTCCAAGGCCTCCAGCAGGGCGGTTTCGAGGTGGTGGTAGGTGGATTCTCGGGGGGCGGTGACAACAACCTGGCAGGCGTTGTCGGCGAAGAATGTTTGTCGGACGGTTTGAGTTTTTGCGGCCCGTCGGGTGGGTTTCTTGCGGACTGCGGCGGCTGCTTCGGCTGGGGTGAGATTGCCTTCCGCTGACTGCTCGGCCAGTTCCTGACGGTCGTCGTCATTGACCAGTCGCGACAGTTCATAGGCAGTCCGGGCGGCGATTCGACCTGTATCGACCTGTTGCTGAAACTCGGCTGGCAAGTCCAGCAATGCTAGAGAACGGCTCACCTTGGATGCTGGAATCTGCAGTGCTTCCGCGATCTGTTTGCCGTTCCAGTTGTTCAGGTCCATCAAGGATTGAAAGGCCCTCGCTTCTTCCATCGGCCGCAAATCTTCTCGCATCAGATTCTCGATGAGCTGCAGTTCCAGGACCTGCCCGTTGCTGAGTGGCTGTTCATGGAAGAAACAATCAACGGTGGTCAGGCCAGCATGCCGAGCGGCTCGCCAGCGGCGTTCCCCCGAGATTATGACCCAGCGTTCCGCTTCTTCCGACCAGCGAACATGAATCGGATGAAGCTGCCCCTTGGCTTTGATGTTGGCGGCCAGTGATACGATGGCTTCTTCATCGAATTCGGTGCGGGGTTGCTTTGGATCCGGAATCACCTGGTGAATGTCAACTCGGCCAAAGCCTCGAAGCGGTCGCCGGCCCATGTCGCGTGCATCGGGTACCGGACTAAGTCGCGGTCGAGTTTCCGTAGTTCTCACTCCGAGCGATTCATTGAGCAGGTGTCCGACACTTGCGAGTCTGTTCTGCATGGTAGCCATCAGGCGGTCACTGCCTCCTTGCTGTAGCCTTTTGCGGCATCAATGTGGTCGAGAATCTCACGGCCCAGTTCGGAAGTCAAACAGGCGGCACTCGTACGTGGGCTGTAGATTCCGACCGGGCAGCGGCAGGCAAGCGATACCTTGAAGGCGGAAACTTCGGGAATGACGGTTCTCAAGACCGATTCGCCATGAATCTCCCGCAGTTTCTGCTCATACGAGCGATGGACCACCAGCCTCCGGTCAAATCGAGTGACGACGTGGCCGAGCAAACTCAATCTCGGGTTCAGCAGTTGAGCATTCTCAATCGCCTGATGAACAACTCGAAGTCCCTGAGCACCGAAGTCTTCCGGCGGAACCGGGATCACAACATAGTCGGACGCCAGCAGTGAAGACCAACTGCAGCCATAAAGATTCGGCGGACAATCAATCAGCGTGATGTCGAACGGCGGAAGGGATTGCAGAAAGTCGTGCAATGCGAATTGTTCCAGCCCGAGGCGTTCCGGATGCGGCACGTTGAACCGTGTCAGACATTGATTGGCAGGAACGATCGAGATTGCTGGCGACGAGGTAGAGCGAACCGCCAGTCCGGGCTTATGAAAAATGAAGGAACCATCAAACGCTCCGGCCAGTGTCTCGTCCGTTTCCAGCGTTTCCACCAACTCGGAACCAAAGAACCCCTGACTGAGCGAACCCTGAGGGTCGGCATCAATCAGCAGGACTTTCAATCCCATCTGAGCGAATGCACCGGCCAGATGAAAACAGGTGGAACTCTTGCCGCAGCCACCTTTCTGATTGATGAAACAAATGATTGAACCCAACGTCTACGACCGATTGAGTCGCTCACTCAGGCCGATTGCCACTGGCAATTCCGGCCAAGTCCGCGAAATTGTTCAATGTGACTGTCGCACGCGCATTGCAACACTGTCAATGAGTTTTCTTCCCCGTGACTCCCGATGATTCTGCTGTCGTGAAATTCCTCATCGTGTTACGAGTGTTCGCGATGAAACGAAACACGGTATCTGATGGTAACCGGGGACAGAAGACTCCAGCGGCAAAGAAGCTGCCATCGAATGGTTACGGCGTAGGCCAGTTGACTCTGGCTGAGCACTCTCTCTGTCCTCTGGATGCTCGTGCGTCACTGCAACCCGGATTGCTGCATCGTACGTCGTTTCAGTATTCCGATGCACAGCGACGTCGAAAGACGGCAAAAGTCGAAATCTCCTGCCCGCAGGGGCTTTCAGCTCATGATGAATTCTACCTGTGGGGACTGCTGGCTCTGACGCTCAGTCAGCCCCAGCCGGAACCGGAGATTCATGCAACGCCCCATTATTGCATGCGGCAATTGGGGCTGGTGGATGCGCACGTTCGCCGAGGTGGTCGTCAATACCAGCAGTTCGCGGCGGCCATTGAACGCCTCTCCTGGGTGAAATACGGCTGCGACGCGTTTTACGACCCGGTTCGTGCAGAACATTGTCGAGTGCGTTTCAGTTTCCTGAGCTATCACCTGCCGCTGGATCCCGATTCCAGTCGCGTCTGGCGATTCCACTGGGACCCGCTGTTCTTTGGATTCGTCAAATCCGTCGGTGGGTCACTGTGGTTTGACCTCGAACGGTATCGTTCACTGAGTCCCGCCGGACGGCGATTGTTCCTTTTCGTGTCAAAAGTGTTTGCCCGAACGGAACAGACTCCTCGGATGGATCTGAAGCAACTGGCTGTCGATGTGCTGGGATTATCGAGTCGACTTCCGGTGAAGCACCTTCTTGCCAAGACACGTCGAATCTGCGCAGAATTGGCGGCTGCGGGGCTCATCATGGATCAACAAACAGGCTTCATTCAGAAACAGTCAGCAGGACAATACGACGTGGTGTTGCGTGCTGTCCCCGGTTCTGCTCGACCGACGCGTGGTCTGTCGATGAAGACCGATTCTCCGCTGTTGGAGCCGCTGCAGTCGATTGGACTCGATGCTGCTGGTATTGCACGAGTCCTTCGCCAGTTCCCACATGACCGCATTCGTGAGTGGGTCGACATCACGCTGGCGGCCCGAGAACGCTTTGGGATGAAATTCTTCAAACGCAGTCCTATGGCGTACCTGATTGATAATCTTAAGAAATCCGCATCGGATGGTCGCACGCCCCCGGATTGGTGGCATGACATTCGAAAGGCCGAGGAACAAAAACGGGATTCGCTCGCTCGTCGACAGGCCATGACGACAATCTCTTCTTCATCTCCAACGCCTGGCGGTCGTCTGGTGTTCGAGCAAGTTCGGAATGACCTTGTGGCGGCCTACGTGGCGGCAGGGCTGGACGATGCAACCGCACTGCGAGAAGCGTCGCGGGAGGCAAAACGCAGACTTGCCACACCCAAGCATGGGAGTTCGGACAGCGTGGCATCGGCCAAAGATATTCTCGCCAAGCTTCCTCTCAAACTTCTTTAGGCAGCCTGCTTCCTTTGTGCAGAAAAGGGGTCAGGAACTAATAGTGCGCAGCACCCTTCGGGCCATTTGGCTATTGGTTCCTAACCCGTTCCTGACCCCTTTTCTGAGCTGCTTCCTTTGTCTGTCAGATCTTTGAAACAGATCTTTGCCGGACGCCGTGGTCGTTCAGCCGACCGTCAATATCGTCAATAAACGCGATGACTTATCGGCTGATTCAAAGAGGCCGTTCAGAGGCAAAAGGTCACGCAACCGACACGTCCAGAGTTGAGAAAGTCACGCAACGGACACGTCTGGACCGACAAAATGGTCACGCGAGCGACACGTGCCGAAAACCATCGTCGTGGATGTTATTCACATGCCTACGGTTCGCCGTGAGGCAAACTCAGTTCAGTGACTGAGCCATTCGTGCGGCACCAAGCATGGTCATCCGACGATAAAGCTCCACAGTTGCTCGAACGTCGGTCAGGGCATCATGAGCCTCATAATCATTGAACGGCACGCCAAAATGCCGACACAGCGTTCCCAGTTTGAAATCTCGGGGTGGCATCATGGCCCTGTCTTCGTGGAAGTACCACATGGCTCGATGAAGTGTGCAAAAGATGCGATATGAAGCCGGGAAGAAAAGGCCCAGCCGCTCGAACCAATCTCGAAGAAAGACCCCGTCAAACTCTGCATTGTGGGCGACCAACTGAGCCACAATCAGAGGCCGACCGTCAGCCCCTGGAACCACGGCTGATGCATGACGCGTCAGGAATCTCGCGAAATCACAAGCAACCGCTTTGGGACTGCGTCCCTCATGCCGCCACTGTGCCAGGTCAAAGTGACGATTTCTCACTGACATCGGACGAAACCTCGATTCATCCAGGCGAATCTTGGCCTCGAAAGATTCCTGTTCGACCAGCGACCTTGAAACAGCGATGGCCGCAATCTGCAAGATGGCCCGACGTCGACCCACAGCAGCCAGCTCAATGTCGACGAAGACCAGTCGCTCTTCCGGCGGCAGCCGTTTCCATCGTCGTCGAGTTGCTGCCTGCAATGCTGATGAATTCTGACCTGATTTCATTACTGACTGAAATAGCACGGTTTGCCACCGAGGGGCAAATCAGCCTTCAGGAAGCCTTCAATTCTGTCGAGCAGCTCACCAATTGATGGCGAAATTGTTACGGAACTCTTGCGATTTGATGGCGGTACGGTATTCACAGAACAGCGGTCAGGATTCGGATATCCGGACTGCGGCTGTCATTTCGTCAACGTGTTGTTCACGACGTCGCGGTCAATCCTGCGACAGAAGAGCAACGGCAAGATGTCGCTTCGACACCAGTCACTCTTGGTAAACCAGAACTCACCATTCCGGCTAAGAGGCAGGATTCAGGTTGGCTCGATTCAAGAGCAACCTGAAAATACCAACCTGCACGTGACTGGCCCGTAGAGCTGGGTGCATCGAGAGGTGCTCGCCCAGATCGACGGAGGCTTGCTGGAGTAATCCTGCAAACGTGAACGCGCTGCACTCGTTTCGCAGTCGTTCACAGACAGAGTAATCCCAGCATTCTATCCGATGTTCTCACGACGCCGAGCACTGGCGTTGACTGGGGGCGATGCGGACATACCCTGGCGAAATTGTTTCCCAGGGCCGTCATGTTTCAAAGCGGGTGAGGCTTGTTCATGTAACAGGCGTAATCCCGTCCGTGGGGTTGTGGGCTTGATCGCTGCGGCGTTCGAGTTCGTTCAACACGGCTGGCGTGGGGAGCTTTCGGCTGGTGACAGTCGAAACCGAGTCTGACCGACTCGGCGACCGATTCAAACGATCGGCGGTGAAAAGCTCAACCATGAAAGGCCCAATGTGAATAGGGCTTGCCAGTGAATTTTGCAGAAGACGGTGCCGAACCGCGAACGACTCTGGCTGACAGGTAAGGGAATGCTTCTCCATTCGATTCCCTGAAATCATCAGTGAGCGGCAGCGTTGGAATACGCTCGTCCTCCTGATGCAAATGGTGCTGGTTCGGAAGAATCAGTCACACAGCTACAGTTCCGCCGAGTAATGTCGGCTAGCGACGTGATCTGCAGAATGAAGAGCATGAATAACGCAGGAGCCTCTGCGGCAGCCGGGTTGGTCCCCGGTGCGTGACTTGGTCAGTCACGTGATTAAAACGCCGTAGAGGGGGAGAGTGGCCTGAGTAGAAGTTGATGAACGCAGCGACGGAAGTTTCTGCGGGAATCAAGCGACAGACCGGCAAGGCAGTCGGATGTCGTGAGTGTGCCAACGGGTGGTGCCGGGCACGCAAACTCCAACGAAAGGGCTGACGGGCACTTCTACAAAGTGTCGAAGCGACATGCCGGCTTCTCACCATTGTGAGAAGCCGGTTCCTGAACAGACGCGAGCGGTTACACGAGAATGTTCCGGAAGGATCAGTCTCCTGTGGCGGCGAACTGGCGGCGTACGGTCGACGTGTGTACTCACGCAGATTCGGACGCCAAAGGTTTTCTTTTGTGGTGGGTAGTATGGATTGGCGGCAGTGTACTCCTGAATGGAGTTTTCGCGGCTGCATGAAATATCGAAACGGTCGAACTATTGCTTTCCTGGCGAACGCATTCGTGCGTCGTCCATCGCATCAACAGTTTTCGATCCCATCCGCCTCAATCAGCGTTTCTGGCTTTACGCGGAGTTTGTGCCCTTAAACAAACTCCGCAACTTTTTCGTCGTGATTGATTTCTACATGCCCTCGCAGGATTTTGATTTCTGAAAGGAAGCGACCAGCGGGAGCGTATCCATCGTATCGAGCTGTCGCTCGGAAATTGGTCGAGGGGTTAACCCCTTGTTGAGGAGGCTCATGCGGTATCGAGCTGAAGCAACGTCTCTCGAAGGCTTCGTCCAGCAAATTGCCTGCTGCTACCTGCGGCACGGTTATTGGTTCTATGTGACGGGCCACATCCCGATGCACAAAGACGCACGAGTGATTGATCAGCGACTGATTGAAAAGTACGGAATCGGTGTGTCCGAATCCACCCGTGCTCGCCGCAAACGACTGGGCCAGGCCAATCTGCAGTACCTTCGGTTCGGGCAAACCTTCGTCCTGATGGCGACCAAAGGGCAACACTCGTTCTTTGAAACCGAACTCAAGTCAATTCACGATATCCGTCACACGCCACTGAAGATTGATGGTTATTCGATCAGCTACCGTCGAGGCGGACGAAAACGGTCCGGTGAGAAAGACCATTCCTGGCATGCCCATGTTGAAATCGAGCGACGACGGTATCTGGAACTCAAAGCCTGGCTTCTGGAACTCGCCGTCCATCGTTCGGCTGAGAATCTGGCTCAGGCCTTCTATGAGATACCCTTCGAACCTTACGCTCCGGTTCGCCGCCAGTTGCTCAACATTTGGCGAGCGGTCAATCGGACACGAAAGCAATCAGGATTCAGCCGCATCCCTGTCGAAGTCATCCCTCTGCGACGTCGCATTGTAAGGCCGTTTGAAACGCAACGGAGCCAACCGGGGCTCCGCTGCGGTTTGACCTGAGTTCAGTTCATCGATTCTGATTCTCTGGGATACTTCCCGATGCTGTCACTGGAGTGGAGGTTGGTCAAGAGGGCGAAGGCAGCGATTCGAATCCGTTGCCGGAACTGCCAATCAATTTCATCAGCATGCAGAAGGCTGTATTTAATGACATCGTCATGAAACAGCGATTCCAATCCGATGGATCGAGCCACAACGTACGACAATGCCAATGCCTCGGCTCGATGAAGACTTTTCGGCCAGATGGGGCTTGAAGTCGCTCGACCGGTATCATAGTGCAGAACTTGATGCGAAAACGCATTCAGGAGTGCCTTAAGCAATTGATTCTCCGTTTGGTACGGCACGATCCTGATGACGCCGTGACCGCTTTGCCAGGGACCTGATTCGGCGCTGTAGCCTGTGCGTATCGACACTCCGGAACTCCGAATATGATCGACAAGGATCATCCGCCAGAATCGTTTGCCTTGGCGAAATCTCCCGATTGCAGGGACTCTGTTCGAGTTCTTCAGAACTCGTTTTCTCAGGATGCGATGGACTGCAAATCCGCATTGTGAATCCAGCTTGAGCATGATTTCGCGACCGTACTTGGTGGCGTTGTGCTTTAACGAGAAGACGTTGTCGGAGAGACACTCGTGCAGATAGCGACATCCGCCCGTGCGGACACGATTGACTTCATTTTCCAGACACAGATGTTCGAATGCCTGCAGTGACTCATTGATGATTTTATTGATGCGTGTTTCCTGATTCATGTGGATGTCTCCTGATGTTTGTAATGGGACAATCTCATTGATTGAGATCATCACTGGCTGTCACGAAATGGGACACGGCAAGTCAAGGTGGAGCCTTGGCCGCAGGCCAAGCAGCAGCGAACGCCGCAGGCGAGAGCGGACCTTGACGCCGTGGCACAATGAGAGACTGCCAGTGAGAGGACAGTATTTGATGGTCATGCGTTAGGGATGTGCAGGGTGCGCAGCAGTCCGGCTTGCCGGACCGAGCGGAAGCGCAGCCCGGAGCAGCCCGGCCCGAAGGGCAACGCCCAGCACCACTTGCTCTCAGAGAAAACTTCAGATGAGTCGCAGGAAAAGGGTGACGATGCCCACGCGGCAGCGGATAGGCCTCGTGAGCATCTATGGCTCCTGGTTCAGCCGCGTTTGGTGCTGCTGCGATAGCTGAAGTAGAACCTTGGATGATGGAGAAACTCCAGCGTGCCTTCCTCGCCGTTGTCTTTACGACGAACTGCGACCAGGGGAGCCAGAAAGCCGATGACGTTGAAGTCCCGTTTGAGTTCTGAAGTATCCCAGACCTCGCCGTAGATTACTTCCAGCGCCACACGCCATTCGCGTTCGTCTTTCAGTTGCTCGCAAACACTGCGATTGGTGTGTTCGGTTTCATCAGGGGGTAATGTTGTGCAGTTGCTTCTTCCGTGAGTCGTCATTTGATGCTCCATGAATATGAGTCGCATTCGGCAGATGCGATCTGTTCTTCTGTGCGAATTGCTGACCAGCCGCTGGTCTGATCAGACGCGGCACGGCAAGTCAAGGTGGAGTCTTGGCCGAGGGCCAAGCAGCAGCAAACGCCGCAGGCGAGAGCGGACCTTGACGCCGTGCGACAATCAGAACTGCCAGCGAGCGGCCCGTTCCGGTGTTCAAGTCGCGTTAGGGATGTGCAGGGTGCGCAGCAGTCCGGCCTGCCGGACCGAGCGAAAGCGGAGCCCGAAGCAGCCCGGCCCGAAGGGAAACGCCCGTATATGAGCTATTCAAGTCTCCAGCGAACAAAACTGTTGTCAATCGCGTTCATGTTTCTGGAAGTGTTGTGGATCACTGCCTCATGCGAGTTGAATCGTCCGCAGGCATTAAGAACGTTCCTGAAATGGAAACGGCGACAAGTTGACTGTGGCATTTCGAATAGCCGAATCGTCAGGCTTGAATCGCTCGGAGATCAATTGAAGCATGTCTTCCTGGTTCGGTTGTCCGAGGACGAGCCGATAGAGGAATCTCTGATTCTTCACCCACTCCAGCCAATGGGACTGTTCGCTTGTGGGGACGTCGAAGACATAGCGTTGCACATTGCTATTCTTGCAGATCCACCATGGAGATAAGCCTGATTCATCGCTCATTTCCTTGTCGGCAATGTCAGCGATCCGGAACCACGGGCTTTCTGTTGTGCTTGCTGGGCTGCCAGGAGGAATCGACACCTGATCCGCGATGGCCTGTCGTATTGCCAATCCACCGAATCGCTGAATCCGGCCCTCCCGTTGCTCTAGATCCACCGGGTTATGACACAAATCCCAATGAATCAACGTGTCGCACCAGACGTGAAAGTCCAAGCCTTCCTGGCCAACGGAAGTCGTCGCCAGCACGTAAGGCCAGAATGGTGAATTGAATGCGCGCCTCAATTCGTCGGCGCGGATCGGCTTCTCCTGCGTCTTGTCTCCAGGACCCGCGGCTCTTGTTTGAACGAACGGCATCGCGACGTGGCAGCGTAAGGAAAACTCGGCCCCTTCCGTGCCGTCATTCTGCAGCGGATGAAGATGGAATTGACCGTTTCGTAGAGTGAACCCTTTGCGAAGCTCATCTGCTAATTCGCTGCCATCAGTGCTGCGAAGTTTTGAGATGATCCACAGGTGTTCATCCAGCACGCCTTCAAGGTTGCCATCGACGGTGACTCTCAGCAGGGTCGATGTGTACTTCTCATCCGGCTTGCGAAGCCGTGAATAAAACCATCGCTGATCCATATAATTGCGAAAGCCACTCCACGAGACTGCAAGCGTCTTAGAAAAACCATCTTTGCTGACCGCATTATCCCAATGACGCTGAAGCGCCCGGCCAATCACGACGCCGGGTGCTCCAATCGCCAGCGTCGTCAGTGAATCCAATTCCTGGGGCCGAATGCTCTTTACAGAAAGCTGTGATTCCGTCGTCCAGTCAGCGATGAGCTGATTGAATGCCGAATCCGGAGATTCGTCCGTTGTTTCCTGTTTTCCCAGCAAGAGCCATGAATTCTTCATCCACTCCCAGTTGTGTTCCAGCCCCTCAAGCCTGGCCAGCAGACGCCACGGAACGATTGCCGGTGCCGTCTCGCTGATGGCGATACCGATTTGTTCCAGAGACTTCTTGAGCTCTCGACGGACGCTTTTTCGAATTGAGGTAACATCGGAGTCGATGAACGAGAGGTTCCTCGTTGCATTGATCAGAAATGGGGAAGGTCCAAAGACGGCCAGCAATGTGTGTCGATTCGCCTTGGCCGCGAACAGTCTTCTGCGAGTCACTTCTGAATACGGCAGCTTTTTTCTTGCGAGATACTGAGATTCCAGATCGAAGCTGATTGCTGCCGCGATTGTCTGTGGCACAGCTCGAAAGCGACTAAAGATGAGGATCTTCTTTGGAAGCATTTCCTTATCCTTCCATGCACCACGCAACGGCCACCAAGGAGACGTGGGAGATAGCCATGGAATGGCGAGCTGTTCTGGCGGCAACATTTTCCTCAGTGCCCTCAATCGTGGGTGCGGCCATTGCTTGAGCGTTTGAAGCCGGTCTCTCATCTCAACCGTGAGTTCAGGTACACCGTGAGGGTTTGCCGGCTCCCTTGTCTTCCATGCGATGTAGTGGTTGCCCATCGACTGCATCGGCAACGGTATCGAAGTCCAGTACGGAACTGCTGTCGCAACATGGTCGATATTCAGGCTGCTATGGAGATGCTTGAAGACGACAAGATCGTCTGAATCCAGTGGTGCATCCAGTGGAACCGTGCGGAAGTCATCATGTGGAGCGCTGGCACAAGCGAATCGCTCGGTGCGAGCCATCACTGGTCGCAGCAAATTCTCGACCGTTTCTTTTGCCGTCAATACGTCAGTAGTCGCCTGATCATTCTTTCGAAGAGCTGTCTCCAGAGTCGCGAAGGCCTCCTTGAGTGCCAACGTTCGTCTCGCGTCGTCATCTTCACCATACAGGAACGTGATAAGCTGAAAGAACTCTGAGCGGTGTGATTTGCCCGAAGCTTCTTCGACACTCGTTGAGAAAAGACGATAAGGTGTTGCCGACAGCAGAAGCAGCGCGGGTGGATTCTCGACCTGATCTCCTGTTAGGCGACCAATGACTCGACGAGCAGATGCATTCTTTTGCTTCTCAAGCAGGTCACGAAATTTCTGAAACTCGTCGAAGATCACCAGATCCGGCGCAATTTCTTCGATCGCACTTGCCGCCAAGGCATTTCGAAAATGAGCAATTAGTTCCAATTTGCTGAGACCGTTCTCGTGCTTTCGTTGCAGTACTGGCAGCAATTTCTGTCGATCCTCCAGTCCAAATTCTTCACGAACTGAACGAACAAATGCACGTCGAAAGCCCGCACTACGCACATGGGGACGCTGCAGTTTCTTTGCTGCGGCCCACGTCGCTGCGGACCTTATTGATCCACGGAATACCTTTGTGCCCCAGATCTTGAAGAGAGCCGGCCAGATTCTCCGCACAAGTTCATGAATGAGGGCACGCTCCTCCTGTCGGCCATCACGGCGATGGCGTGTCCGAATAGGAATAGACGTGTCGGGTGTGAACGAGTACAGGTGCAGTGTCGGACTGTTTGGTTGTGCGGCGACTTTCAACAGTGACAATCGGTCCACCGGACAGTCTGCCGCAGCACGATCTTCCTTCGTTGGGAGTACCTCCAGTAGTTTTCGACGATTCTGACTTGCTATTGCCAGGCTACTGCACAAGTAGAAAACCACAAGTGGTTTTCGTCGTCCTTTCATGAGTCGTTTGATCACATGTTGGGCGACGACTGTCTTGCCAAGGCCGACTTCATCTGCAACAAGAAACCGACGAGAACCGCGCTTTCGCTTGAATGCGTTTAAGACAGCAGTAACCGTCGCCTTTTGAAAAGGCCTGAGATTACTCATCCCGAAACTCCGATCAGTGCCTTGCTCAGCACCAGCCATGTTTGGTGAAATTGATCAATGGCGTGCCTGTCAGCCTGAGTCACCTTGTCCGTGGAATCACTTCGGATGATCGCGAGATAATCCCGAAGCTTCCGGTCCACAGATTTCAGACTTGCGGGATCTCGCGCCCAGGCCTTGAGCACTTCCTCCAGCGTCGGGATCCACCAGGTTGGCCCAGTCGTTCGAACGTTCCGGCTGTGGAAATCATGGTCGGACCGGTCCCATTCACCGCCTCCATCGCCCGCCGTCTCTTCAGTCAACAGGGACCGAATCCAAGCAAGAAAGCTCTTTGGGTCGAGGTAATTTGCAATGGCGAGGCGATCTCGGTCAGCGTCTGGGGTTGGGTCCAGAGGAGCACGCATGAGCCATGTGACAGACTTGTCGTTGAGAAAAAGACGACAGCGCAGCAATTCCGTGACATCCACTGCTGACATCAGCGGGAGTGAAATCTCTGTTGCCCCTCTGGGCCAGGCAACAAGGTCTGAAACCAAAGTGCCGACCGCCAGCGTGACGGTTGGATTTGTTGGGTTCGGATCATCAGTTGCAGTCAAAGAAGACCCGCCCGAACGCAATGTCTGCCGGACGTTCCAGACCGTGCAGACTTCCTTGCGGGAACATTCAAGTGCTTCTTCTGTCGGATCTATTTCTGTGGCCGCCCCCATTTCGTGGACCTGAACAGTACGGGCTCGACTCACAAAGTCGTTGATTCCGGCTGCGATTTCATCAGAAACTTTGAGTTCAGCAATGATCTCTGAATTGGGCCCCTGCCAGCCACGTTGAGTGAAATTGGCACTACCGGTCCATAGAAGGTGTTCGGTTTCTGTTTCGGCGTACAGAAGTTTGGCATGAAGACCTCGGGGCTCTGGTTCTTCATCATCCGATTTCGCGTTCTCTTTATCAGCGTCGATTGACGCAAATTGATCGTCCGGTACCGGCGCATCCATGCAAAGTAGTTGCTCGAACCCTGTCAGAGGTTTCGCTTCCTGATGCTGCAGCTTCGCAAGTTCCAGCATTGATGAAACGATCAACCGCCTGGTGGAATGATCACCCCAGCGTGCAATTTTGCTGACGATGTTACCATCGAGAAATGGACTCACAAGGACCACCTTCTGCAGTCCTGCTGGAGCCGTTGGCAACGTCCTCTTTGCATTGTTGGTGAACATCCGGAGGTTGCGGACCGTGCATCCATCGGGAACCTCCCAGCGAACAGTTCGTAGTTGCGAACGCACAACTTCCGCAGCAACACCTGGCAATTGTGCATGCGTGGCTAGCTCGGCGGCAAGCTCTTCGATTCCCGGAACTTCAATCCCTGATGAATTCGGACTGCTAACAAGCGTCAATCCCGAGTCCCACGATAAATCACGTGTCAGATTCCGGCTGCCAATCCAAAGCCGCCATTGAACCTCATGACTGTCGTTCCGTTTGTGCTTGCACAATGTCGCCTTGGGATGCCATGAGCGGATTGATTCATCATGACGGACTTCACGCACATAGCGATCCAAAATCGACAGAATCCGAGGTGTCTTGGCTGGTGCGACCAGACGACCGGCCTGGAGAATCAGACGCACTCGGTCTGCTGTTCGCTCAATTGCCGTCACGAAGTCCACTTTGCTGCCCGAGCCGCGATCATCATCCCTGCCAGAAATCGCCAGCAGAGCTGCGACCAATGCGACCAAGTCTGCGGAGTAACTGGCGAGGAATGCGAACTCCGTATGCCAGCCAGAATCTGGCCGCAATGCATCGAGATAAGCCACATTCGCCAAACGCTGTGACGTCATGTGGCCTCCTGAAGATCGATCAGCAACCTGCGAACGTTTTTCCAGCGGTAGTGCAGTGGCTCTGGCTTCGGATGCTTGTTAGGAATCCACTCAGCTCGTTTTTCTTTTCCCGAAAGGAATGGTGACAGCCGCGCGCGAGGCCCTTTGCGATTGCTTTCTGCTTTTGCATAGATTTCAAGGAGACTAGAGGGATCCGAATTTCCCTTGGTCAGCCAAAGCTGCGTTGCTCGCAAGACAGCAAGAATATGCGTCAACATCGACGGTGCATCGATACAAATGTCTTCAATCGTCAACCTCATCGCGTCTGCTCTGAATCGATCAACGATCTCCCGCAGTTGATTCAGGTGGTGATCACTCGCCGCCAGACCGTCTTGTGTTCGAAGTTGCTCGACCAGAGCTGAATACACGGCTCGACCGATCGCCGCCAAAGCGGCCGCTTGTTTTGCTCGCATCAATGCCGCTCGGTCGTAGGTATCTGCAGCGGAAAGAACTGATTGTGACCATAGTTCTGTTTCCGCGGTGAGTGAGACGTTGCGTTCAACAAGTCGCGACAACAGAGACATTCTGCCCGGCTCACCTGGTCGCGAGACGCCTAATAGCTGTTTCTGGAGGAATTCTCGTTCATCCGGTTCCAGATTAAATGTCAGCGGCAGATGAGAGTTGTCCCATGCGACTGGAGGCGACGGTAACGCAACGAACGTCGATCTTTCTGTAAACAGCGGCTGTTTGTCGTCGTCGTGAACCAGGTGCTGAGAACTTTGGCGACGCAGTGACTGGTGCAACATGCGCCGCGATGGATACGTGCCATTATCGAAAGGCCTGATGATTCGCCATGTATTCAGAGCAGACCAATACGTCATCGACGGCGGCTGGACTGTCGGCTTTGGATAGTTTTGTTCTCCGATCACTCCTGATTCGTTCGACAGCTTTAGTCGCTTTGTCAGTTCCAATTCTTCCTCTTCAATTGTTTCCGCAATTGGTACGCGGCTTCGCAACTTTGCAATTCGCTCATACATCCAGGGAATGAAGAGGACATACCGCAGCCGCGTATGAAGCACGGAAGTACCAGGAAAAAATCGGTCGGCGTATGCCTGATGCAAAGCCAGGAATCCGATTTCGTCGAGGACACCGACGTCGTCAACGCGCAGTTGCGTCTCCGCCCTGCGCAAGGCGTCGCGGGATAGAAGTGTCCAGCCAAAAGATGGTTTCATAAGCGTCTTTTTCTGTGAACGAACCAAGATGCAAATGCTGGTTTGTATCGTTGGATGACCACTCCTCGAATTCCGGAATCATGGTTTTAGCAGCACCGAGTCTGGTGTCGGGCCAGGATGTAGACCTAAGGTGTTTCACTTTCGAACAGCAGGTCACGAAGTTGCTCCGTAGTCAGATACGGCGAACGGTGCAGCATGCGGTGGCAGTTCGAACAGACGATGGCCAACTGATCCAGCGTTATGGTTGACTCTTCGCTTAGCATGGAGATTGGTGTTCTGTGATGACACTCGGCAAATCCTTGGCCGATTTCGCCGTAGGTGTCGCAAAAGTCAAAACCACAAACGTCACACTGCAAGCACCCAGTTTCAGCCAGTACAAGGGCCTTCTTTTGCCGAATCGCTTTCGCGTTTCGTTCAATCTCGTGGTGAATCTTCAGCTTTCGCTGTCCCTCCCGAAACTCCTCGTCTGGATTGACCTGCGGAACCGCCTTCGCGGTTTGAGCAGCACCGGGCGGAGTCACAGTCGAAGTTGTCACTTCAGAGGGAGCGATGGGTATGTTGTGTTTCCTGCGGGAGTGCTTTGATGCACAGGCGATCCATTCGAAGACGGCATCTGGAAAGTCGCTTTCACTGAAGTTTCGCTTTCCCATATCGCGGTCGGTCTCGTTGCCGTGAAATGCGGACGCGAACGGCTTGCCTTCGCCTATGAGGTCGGCATTAGGATCCAGATGCAGGTAAAGATCAATAGAACCATTGGCCTTGGCCACGATTCTGGCCATGCAGATGTTGCTCTTGCCACTGCCGCGAATCCAGCCGACCCGGACTTCCCGGCCCTTGTTCATGTTGACCTGATAGACCACTGCTCCGTGCTTACAGAGTTCTGAGCGGGCATCAGTCTGAAGTCGTTCAAAGAGAAGAGACGACGATTCACTCCAGTTTTCGAACATTCACACTCTTTCTCAATATGGCCGTCAATGAACTCTCGGATAAAAGCACAAAGGTGATCTAAATGGCCCCGAGTCATCCCGTGACTGATTTGTTTACGACCATCTCAGGGAAAGTGATTGTGAAACCGTTGGGAGCACGAATGGTGATTGTCTCGACGGCAAAGTCGCGACCGGAAACAGGAAGCCACAAGTAGCTTCTCAGCCATGTCACGGCATCTACTAGGTTGCCGTACTGTGTAATCGCCTTCTTGAAAAGGCGCTCGTCCACACAGGGAAATGTCTTTGGCAAACGTGAAGTACCGCAGAAACCACGGCAAACTAGAAGACTGTCGTAAGCAGCAACGGATTCAACTTTTCCAAAGGCTCGCTCAACAATATCCATGCAGTTTTCATCGAGGGCTTTCTTATGCTTTGGCAACTGCTTCTCGATGCTCACTCTGGCCGTACTCTCGCCTCGATTCAGAACCTCCATCACGTCTGCAGTCTGGATCATCACTTTTAGTTCGGCAGTTAGCAAAAATCGCTCAGCTGGAGACCAGACAATCAGATCCAGATCGGTCGATCCGTCTCTCAGGCGTAGACCCGCCTTCGCCATGAAACCAGCATTCTCAAGCCAGCTGACCAATTCTCTTGACATTGCTTTCGCAAAAGCTTCACTACAGTCATCGAATTCCTTCTTGTTGGTTCTAGCGAGCAATGACAACCAATTCCTCTCGTAGTTAGAGCTCAGCAGTAGCCACGGGCTGGCAACAAGACAGTCATCATTGACCTGCAGGAATGGTTGCAGTGCGATATCTGGCGGAGAAACGTCTCTCTGATAAATCAGTAGAGCAATAATCTGCTGAGCAGTGGAAGTCGGCAGATTGCTGCTGTCTGCCAGAAAGCTCACGAGATTCGTTTTCCGCCAGGTAAGTAGTCGGTGGATGTCGCAGTCGTCGACAGCGACGCTATTGGTAAGGCAGGTATGCATCGTCGCCAACAGGAACAGCGAGACCCCAATCTGGCGGATTGCCTCCAAAGAAACGCCGAGACATTCCCAATTTGACGGCATCCGATAACTGGTCGAAAACACAGCGCCCGCAGGAATCCTATGCCTGCAAAACAGGTGAGATTCTGACAGGTAGAAGTCTTCCAACGTCTTGGACGTCGTGGTTTCAAACGCGACCACCACGTCGTTACGAAGGCGATCAAACAATTCGATATCGACTGAAGCGTCGTCGGCATCCGCTTCGTCAAGAACATCGTCAAGCTGTTGATACGAGAACCAGTCCGGGTCAACGGTGGCTTCAATCGACGAGGGCGCATACCGAAGAATCGAGAATACCTTCTTGTTCAGCAGCTGACGGCATGCAAAAACGCCGACGTACTGAGAACCTCGACGTCGCAACTCATCTGCTGATCGAAGTATCTCGCGACCAAGTTGAGCGTCGTCGCCATGCACCGTCTGAACTTGCGATGGCGCATTTCGCCCCCATCGAAGCGCATGCATGATTCCATACTTTCGTATATCCACATGGGCAGGAACCGGGTCACGACGACATACGTTATCATAGGACAACAACACCGCACATGCCGTCTCCTCCCAGCTCCATTCGGAATTGAACAAAGCATTGTACGAATCGTCGATAGCACAAAAAAATGCTGCGGTGTCCATGTGGTTTTACTCAGTCTGCGTCGTCCGAGGAATCGTGCGGCGGAATGGAGAAAGATCGAAACCTTCTGGAAATGGTTTGAATGTCGCTTCATCCCCGGTGGGTGGTTCGTGATGGCTTTGAAATTCTCGAAGGGCGTGGATGTCAATTTCGGTGACTACGAAATAATCTTCGAGGCCACCTTTCAGCCGAACTAGGTCTCGACGCCAGTTCTGTATACAGGGAGTACGCACGCGGCTGTCGCCGTACTTGCGGTTATTGGAGAGAATCACATAACAATGCACGTCGAGTGCCGTTGATTCAACCAGCGATGCAAATGAGTCAAGGTCTCTGTTCCACGCCAGAACGAAAAGGGCGTCGACTTGTCCTCGAAACTTTGATCGCAGGCCAATGTTCGTCAGCTCACTGCAAACAAGGAGTCCGAAATCGAATCCAAAATGACTGTATATTCGCTTCTGGCAAGTCGGCGATTTATGATCAGCAAACGACAAACCAAACATCTGCCGCAAATTGTCTCGTTCACCATGAGCAGGAAGTCCCTTCTGTTGAGTAACGACACATCCGTGTGTATATCCAAGACGATTATCTGTCAAAAACAGCTTTGCTTCGTTGATGACTTCAGCAGAACCATTCCCGGCAGCTCGGTACTCAGCTCCCGCGATGAGTGAAATCTCCTGTCGAAGAAAATGCTGGGCAAGTCCCGGTAGCCATCGCCGTGGTATGGAAAGTTCTGGGAAGACAACATACCGCGGCTTGTCCTTCCATGGGGTGCGGGTAATGGAGTTGGCCAAGGCGACCAACCGTTGATATCGTGTGCTTGACAAGTCGGGTTGTCCAGCGGCCGCCGCCGACCAACTCTTCTCGTCAACGCTCCAACTTGTGACCGCCACTCTGGTCGCTTGTTTACTGTGACCTTTTCCAATCACGATACGCGCTAACGATGTGTCAGTTGCCGCAGTCGCCCCGACATTCACTATGCCATTTACCTTGACGAATGTTCCACGCAATGCACGAACAGTGGATGCAAATTGCGTCGCATCTTCCGACAGGATTGGCAGACAGTCACTGACTTCAGCGGGAGTCAGCGGACGCGTGGGATAGAGCAAAGGACGGAAGAATAGCTCTTTCTTGAAAAGCGGCAGTCGGGCAGCAAATTCCGAAACGATTACTTTGACAGCTTCAGCTCGCTTCGAGTTCTCTTCGGGCCAGACCGGCGACGCTTCAGGCGTGGAGAGAGATTGAAGCTTCTCTGACGCCCCTTCGTCGTACTGGAGGAGAGATTCCTTGAACGGGCGTTTCCCAAGATCACAGGCCCAAAGTGTCCTTGCACTGGTGCTAGGATTTCCGAGTCGAAGTTTTTCAAACCACTCATCCATGTCATCAGCACCGGGTTGCAGGCGATCAATGGCGGATATCAATTCGATTGCCCGCACATCATCGTCCGAACTCCATGACATCGACCTGTAGACCGCGATCTCCAGGGACTTTCTAAGATGCCTGCGGAAGCCTCCCCATAGTAACTGACTGTTCTCTGCCTCCGCGACGACCTTATTCTCCAACTCATCTACGGTGACCTCAAGCTGGGCCACCATTTTCTTTGCCCAGTGCCAGTCGCGACATTCCACAGCAATCGAAATCAATCTGGCCAAGTAGCTTTCAAAATCAAATAGCCGGAGTGGAGTGACGATGTGGCGACAGGCAAACTCATATCTCGTCTGACGCTGTTCTCGCCATTCACTAGGAGGCAAGTCTCGGGCGGCTGCATCCATGCTCCGAAGTAGTGAAGCAAACCCTAATCGCCTCAGGGAGAGCGAATCGGCTTTTCTCAACGCGTCAGCATCTTCGCTGGGAGTTCTGTTCGCCGTAAGCACTCGTGCTGCTGGTGAACGACTAATATCTTCGAGGTCAGGCATAAGCCGCCATTCACTGGAGACTTCGTCAACTCTGCTTCGAATGGTCTCAACAAAGTCGCGGCCCATGTCGCCACGAAGAATGAATACACGCTGTTTATCACCCCGGAATTCCAGAACGCTCTTTTCTGCGTATGGAAGGCGAAGGCGAAGTACCTCCTCTTGCTGCGAATCATCACGACTCAATGGTTCAATCTCACTGCAGAGCTTGTTTACGAGGTCTTCGCGCGAGAGCAGTCGATCAGAATCACGCAGAACGAGGAAGATGTCATCCACGTATCTCGCGTAGTAGACGGGCGACAGCTTCTCGCAAACGAGTCGGTCGAACTCAACCAGCAGCACATTCGCAATGACACTCGCCACGGACGTCCCAACTGGTAGCCCAATCGGTTGATCCGTTTCATATGTTGGAAGTGATTTACCCCAGGTTTCAATAGCTGCGATTATTTGCTTTGTGAACAATGCCTCGTTTTCAGACAATGCCTGTCCGTTTCGCAGTTCAAATCGGCAGCTGTCAAGAAAGCGTTGATCCAGCAGAAATGATGGGTCGACTCGATGGTAGAATTTCGCCAAATCCATGGTGACGGCGACGACTCGTCGCCCGGCATCGAGTTCGGCGTTGATGGCCCGAAACCCTTCATCTCGCCATTGCCGATAGCATTCGAAGTAAGGTGAGAAACTGCCTACCGCGTCTTTGTGGTAGACACCGGGATTCGGATCATCGTCTGAGAGATCGGATACAGACGGCTTCTGCGGCGACTTAATACGTCGCAATCGCGACCCGCGACAGCAAGCGTCAAGACATCGATCAAACTTCTCTCCGACAAGGTTGATCCAAAGCGCGCAAATGACGAGCATCTCCACTTTCATGTGGGCGACAGCACGAAACTCAGCTTTGAAGCACTTCTGGGCCTGATTGTGTTTTGCCTTCCATTGATCCCACGGATCAGAATACACGAGGGAATCTGTAGGACGCCCATTTTTCCTTTCAGGATCAACCGGCTTCAGGCCTTTAGGAATGAATGCGTAGCGACCGATGAACGCTATATCCTCGTACCACGCTAACGGCTGCTTTCCCTTCCGAGTCACTTTGGGAACAGGACGTGTTAGCGTCTTGCGAAGCTCTTCAAGATTGTTGGTCAGGTTGTTTTCAAAATTCACGAAGTCAACGGCACAGAGTTGTGAGCGTTCGTAAAACGTGTCTGCTTTAGCCTTGCGATAGGCGTGGTACATCTCCTCCATTGAGATGAAGCTTTCTGGAAGAGAACGTGCGTCCATTGTGATGAGGCCTGATAATCAAAGTGGGGAATGCATCTTTTCGATACGTCGGTGCCGGATTGCTTCATTCGATCATTTCTCATCCTCTTCGATGAACCTTAGTGATTCTTGTGTGTTCTCCGTCGCGATTGGCTGGCAGCCAAACAACACTCTCTCCTCGC
The DNA here is from genome assembly GCA_022843805.1 of Fuerstiella sp. Lineage (GTDB taxonomy): Bacteria > Planctomycetota > Planctomycetia > Planctomycetales > Planctomycetaceae > F1-80-MAGs062. The sequence continues at coordinate 75,819 of JALHMY010000009.1, read as the reverse complement.
CGCCGAGCTTGAGGCAGGTTGGGGACTTCTTCTTCAATGTCGTTCGGGGGTGAGCCCCAACATCGACGGATCGGAACTACATCAGACACAGTTAAAACTCCCTTCCCAGCAGGAAGCCTTCTGGTTTTCTTCCGTCCAGTAGCAATGACAGGTATGGCTTCTTGAGAAATTTTTCCGGCGGCACTGTGGTGGTCGTAATGATGTATTGGAATGATGGCTCGCCGTCTTTAAAGATGTCTTCCATGGTGGCGATCACATTGAAGAGCCGCTGGTAAAGTGGCCGCTCCATGTCGGCTGTGGCGGGGCTATCGTGAAGGCGGAAACGTGGGTGGGCACCGAGTCCGGCGATGCTGGCCGCAAGGCAGGCGAGGTCGAAGGCAAACACGGATGACGTTCGAAGAGCACCACCACGGGCTCGGGCTGCCGCGCCGGGCTGGGGGGTGATACCGTTTGCGTCGATGCGAATTGTTCCATCGACATCCTGAGCAAGCAGTGCCGAGAGTTCAGTTGCGAACCGCTGGTTCAAGGCTTCATGATTTTCGCGATAGTTGCGATCCGCGTCCCTTCGTGTCTTCAGCGAGTCGCGGATCTGTGACTTAATCGAACGCCCCTGGCCTTCTAACTGGCCCAACTGTTCTTCAGCACGACGATACGCGCCGGCAAGTCGCTCAACGTTCTCGTAGTGAGCAATCTTGTCCTGGAGTGGTTTTCTCCAGGCATTGACTTCGCGGCGAGCGGTTTTTAGTTCTGTTTTGCTGACCTCCGCATCCTGCTCAAGTCGCTTCAACTCCTGCTTCAGATTGTCACAGCGACCGGTCGCTTCCTGAATCGTCGCTTTGACGTCCTTGACCCTGCGAGGATCCGGAGCGGTGGCGTCTGGTCCGCAGGTGTTGCCTGGGCAACCCTGGCCGACAGCTTCTTCCTCAGTTGCAAACAGATCACACCATCGACCGAGTTTTGCGCTGGCTTCCAATTCACCATCTACATCCAAAAGGACGGCGAGTTGTGCCTTGGCAACGTCCAGGTTGTTCTGTTCCTCTGTCAACTTCTGTGTTGTGGCACCGATCGTCCTCTGTAACGCCGAGTTCTTCTCACGCCATATTTGCACAGGGTCGTCTTCAAGTTCTTCATCCAACAGCCGCTCAAGCGACTCACGACGTTCGCGTGCATCTTTTTCCAGGACGGCGGCTTCCATGATCCCCTGAAGTTCGCTGTCTTCGGCAGCCGCCTGTGCGTCACGCAGACGCGCACTCACGATGGCCTTTGTGAGATCTATTTTCCTGCCCAGTTGTCCTTGCTGGCTGAGCAGCGTTCTATGAGCGGTGATAAGACCTGAATCTTCGGAAGTCAGTAGGTCCATCACGGTTCGAATGATGATGTGGTTGTCTTCTATAGCAAGACCACGGTTTGCCGGATCAACACCACCGGGTCTCCACTGGGCGTGCGTTTGGTGTGCACAATCCTGGTCGGGCGACAGCCAGCCAAGCAGGTCGGTCCACCCGATTGGACGTCCCGCATGCGGAAGTCGTATTTCCGGCAACGGTGCGATGACCGCCGCATGCACTGCGTCCAGAAACGCCGTATACGGCCGACGCTGTTGCGATTCGAAGAGTTCCGACTCTACGGAAGCGGACCATGATGCTGAATTCGGCGAGTCCAGGCCGATCGGTCGAGCCACGTGCCACGCCGTTCCATCCAACATGATTTCAGCGACCACGTACCCGTGCGGCAAGAAGCTGATGATTGCCTGACGAACGGACCGCTCTGCGTAACCGGGTTCTCCGAGGCTGAAGCGGATGAATCGGCTCAACAGACTCTTGCCAACACTGTGGCCGACGGTGGAGATCTCGTCATCACCCGGATGTTCTGCCGTGGCGACGACGTTCAGACCGCGTTTGAACGGGATTGAACGAATTTCTTTGGCCTCTGCCGATGGTCCGTCAAGAATGCGCAGTTTGCGAATCCAGATGAGCGGCTCAGACCGTTCAGGCGCGGGCAACAGAGTCGTTGCCTCCTCATCAAAGAGTGTCAAGTGTTTCAAGCTCTCCCTCCTCAACGAAGTCAATCAAGAGTTTCTGTTGCTCCAGTTCCGTCAGTTCGCGGTCTGCGGCGTCTGCCTCTCGTTTCGTTTTGATGACTTCGAATGCGGAGATCGCCTGGTCAATGATCGGGGCCAGAGATTTTGCGATGGCACCATCGAGTCCGGAATCGTTGAGCAGCGTAACGAATTTGGAGTCGTTGCGTTTCTCGATAGCAACGACGCTCTTGCCCTGCAGAGCATTAAGGTGTCCCTGCAAGCCCGGCAGCCAGCGAAAACTGGAGGGCTGAGCCTCTGCCGGTTGGGTGGCTGAACGCTTCTCAGCGACGCGTTGGCGGAGTCCATCGTTGAGAGCAAACAGCAGCATCAATTCCAGCGCCTGCACCTGTACCGCTGAACGTGCTTTTGCCAGCAGAAGACGCAGGATAAGAATCTTTTCTCCACGGTCTCGGCGAAGCTGCCGTGGCGTCGCCCTCCGATCTCGCGGTGGGTGGATGACATCCGCGTACCGGTCGCGAATCTCGGTGGTCCATTCGGCGAAAGGTATGATATGGCCGTCGGCGTCAGTGGGGGGGCCAGGTGGTGGATCGAGGCGGGTTTGGTAGGGGACGCCGGTGCGGATGGAGTCGGTCATGGCGTCGTAGATGGAGAGGATGGTGTCTTTGGTGATGTAGGTGCCGGGTTGGGTGACCTGGCCATTCTCGTCGATGATGGTGGTGCGTTTGATGTCTTTGCGTTTGACGATGGGGAAGGTTTCCATGATGTACTCGACGGCGTGGCGAGGCGTGGGGAACATCTCGCGGAGCTGTGGGTTGTCGTTGCCCCATTCTTCGGACGCGCCGAGGTACAAATGAAAGTACGCGGCATCCAGCTCGCACCGCAGCAGAAACCGACGCTCCTCATCCCAGCGGAACGGCGGCCCGTCGTAACGGCAGTCCAATGCAAACGCTTCCAAGTCCCAAGCCGTGTATGTCAGTTCGAGCACGCGAGGCATGATCCATTGTGCAAGTTCAGTAGACCCCCATCCACATTCGACTTGATATCCTGAGCGAGAAACGACAGGTAATTGTCGGAGTATGTAGTAGTTGAGATGAGCACCTCCGATTTTGCGGCGCGAGATGTAGTCACTCGGAAACGAGTTCATGTTGGCTAAAAAGCAGGTAGCTTCCACCGCACCAACATCTGGCATGATTAGCGTCCACGTATTGCCCATAGGGACGTACGGCAACGCGGAGAAGATGCTGGTTCGAACGTTTGAAGAGTTCGTGATATCCCGGTACGTAAGAAGCCATGCGTCTCGAATCTCGCGTTTTTCCGTTACCGATCGAAAATCTACCAATTTCACCAGCTGTTGCGGTTGGGGAACAAACTCGGCGAGTTGGTGCTCAGGTATCGTGCAATCACGGGAATCTACTTTGTCACCGGCCACTCCGAATGTCGCGTATCGGTGGTCAAACTGGTGAATCTGCTTTGCTTCGTAAAGTGAAACCCATTGGTCGCCATTTGCATCTACGATTTGATGTTGGATATCTACCGCCTCACCTGGTTGAATTAGTTCACCTGCGCTTTTGAAGAGATGCGAATGCTTGTTCATTTCAAACACGAACGTCACGCGAGGTTTCCAACCGCTGTCTTCACCATCATCGCGGTCAAGAACACTAAGACTTCGATAGATGAACAGACAGAGGGCTGCATCGTCGCTGCTGTGGAATATGGGGCAATTCAAAGTGTTCGGATTGACCGTACGCAAATCGTCTGCTGACAAAGTGAAGTGACGATCAACTTCGGCCAAATGTCCAACGTTACTGTTCCAGAAAGCAAAATCTGACTCCCGGTGATCAGACGTGCCGGACAAGGTTATGAGGCAGAAGTGCGGATGCGTACGGTGGATGTTTGGGAACAGTCCCTCAGTATTAACGAAGTCATAAAACGAGCGAAGTTGACCGGTCTCAAGCAAATCGGCAAAGAAGTGCCGATAGGTTTTTCCTGTTGCAATGTCACTCTGAATAATAAACCCAGCACGTCCGCACTGAGAAATCAACGATCGATTAACCTCGGCAAATAGAGCGAATGTGTTGAGTTCCCCTAGCCCAGTGAGCGGAAACACGTTTGAAAATTTAACGAAGGAGGCTTTACCGGCTCCAATCCGCAACTCCTCCGACCAAAGGTCGCTAAGCTCTTTTTCAGACTCTGAAAGCTCCTCTATCGCCTTGCGTCGTTTTGCTGCGTTCGAGATGTCCGCAATGTCGGGACGGGTGCGCGAGAAGAACTCAATGTCGGAAACTTTCAACCGCTCCCACGGCGGATTTCCCAACACCACATCGAACCCGCGACTCCACCCAGTCCGCTCGTTCTCCGCCCTATCCGCTACCTCCGGCAATTGAAAAACGTCTGGGAAGGCGAGATGCCAATGAAAAAACTGGTACTGATCAGCCAGATGCCGGACCTCGGACTTCACGTGCGGCAGCGTGCTGTGCGGGTTGTTTTCGATTTTGCGGAAATCGTTTTCAGTAGGGCAGAGCTTTCCAAGATCGCTGATGTTTTTCTTCCAGACAAACACGGCACACCAAAGATCAGCAAGTAACCTAGCGTTAAGGTAATTGGCGTCTTTCACCAGTTCCGCGTAGCGGCGTTCTTTTGCAGCCAGATCCGTGACAGAGTCATCACTGCTGCTCGACAGGCGTGAGAACTCGGACGGCAGATTGCCAAGCTTGATGTAAGGCTCAAATTCAAACAGTCCCTGACCGCGTTCACGGTCCTGGCGTTCTCGCTTGTTCTGCCGTTTTAGTTCGGCACAGACAGTCTTGACGTCACCTTCAATTGGATTGAAGGCATCGTCGGGAATGCCCTCTTTTAATAATGCGGGTGTTGTACCAAGCAAGCTGTTGCCGCACTGGATGTGGTGGTCGAGGAACGACAACGGTCGACCGGGATCCAGTGCCTCCATCCATAGGCTGACCTTGCACAACTCAACGGCCATCGGGTTCAGGTCGACCCCGTAAATGCAACGACCGATGATGTCTCGTTTGGCGTGCTGGACAACCATCGTCGGTGGTTGATCGTCGCCGGTTCTAAGCCGTGCGAGATGCACAGCAAGTCGCTCGGCGGCGGCAATCAGGAAGTGGCCACTTCCGCAAGCGGGATCGCAGACTTTTAGGTTCAGCAGACGGCGTTCGGCTTCAGTAGCATCATTGACGTTGATGGCGTCGTTGACGACCGGGTCTAATGCAGAATCGAGCAGGCAGTTGATGAGCGATGTCGGAGTGTAGTAGCTGCCGGTTGTTTTGCGTTCGGATCCGGCAGCACTGTCGAGAATGAATGGGCCTTTGTCGGTATTGATCTTCGGATGCAGTTCCAGCAGGGACTCGTAGACGCTGCCGAGTTCCTCGCTGCCGAGGTTGCCGAAGTCGACGACTCGACGGCTCTTACTGACGTCGTCGGTGTAACTCAGATGCCTGAAGCACTCCAGGATCGCGACGTTGGATAAATGAGCGTTGTCGAGATCCGGTGTCGCTGTCGTGGAGAACAGGAAGGAACCGAGACCGGGGATTCCCAGCGGTTCGTAGCCTTCTCGCAGTTTTTCGAACAGCACTTTCAGTGATTCGAACAAATCCGTGTGCGAAGTCCCTCGACGCAAGCCCGCGAGATCTCGCAGACGTCCGACGGAATAGAACTTTGCGTATCGCTGGCGGACGGATTCTGGTGTTCCCAGCGGATGCAGCAGGTTCTGGCCATTCTCGTCCTTCTTCTCTTCGGCCACCAGCAGCAACAGCAGCCGATAGACCATGCGGAGCAGTTGCCGGTAATAGTCCTGCTTGTCGAGTGTTCCTGTCGTCAGCCGCTGTTTGAGCTGCTCATTGCCGCGAGTCTCCAGGAACCCGGCTCCCAGAGCATTGATGGCATTCTCCACGCCGCTTCGCAGCTTCTCCCGGGCTCGCGTACCGCGTGATTCGGCCTCTTTGGTCCAGCGTTCAAGCCAGCAGGATGAAGGATCCGGACGCGACGATGTTTCCGGCAGCTCGACAGCGTCCGATTCATCCAGTTCGTCGAGATCGGATTCAGAGTCGACGTCGGATGACTCGGGATAATCTTCTTCGATCAGCAGCTTCCCCGTCTTGCGGCTGGCTGACTTCGCAGTCTTGCCGCTGGCCTTGCCTTTGGCGTTCCCTTTTTTGCCAGCACCTTGTGATTCTGAGTTCTCTCTGGTTGCCTGAGAACCAACCCCTGTGGACAGAATCTCGACCCGCGATTGATGGCAAAGCAGCCAAAGGAGCATGAAGTCGGCATAGACTTCGCCGTCCATCATGGCTTCGAGATCGAATTCGACGTTTGCCGCTCGCGACAGGCTGTTGTTGTCTCTGAGCAGATACAGCTTGAGGCCGTTCGAGACCATGCCCCAGCGAAACTTTCCGCTGCGGTTCAGCAGTTCTTGCACCATACTGTACGGGCTGCGAGTGGCCGCTCCGTCGACTCCTGCCGTGCGTTTGTCGAGCGGGATCTTTGCTGACAGCAGATGAATCGGGACGTGTTCCTCCCAGCGATGGCTGACGGGATAAGTCTTCTCATCGATGACGATCGCTGGCTTTGGCTGCAAACGACCGTAATCCAGCTCCTGAAACAACGGCAGCAGCCATTCGTTGCGTGTGAGTGTTGTGCCCGTGTCTGATGCAGGTAGAGCAGCCAGCTTTCGCCGAAACGAATCCCAGGCCGCCTTGCACTGTGTCCTTGCTCGGCTGGCGGCTTCGTTCAGGCGTTCTCCGGATCGCAGGTGATACGCATCAGGAGTGAGGCCCGGCAGATTGGCGTCACCGTCGGCAATACGGACCAGCAGGTCCAATGGCAGAAGCATGCCGGAGGAGGTGACGGTGGAGAAGGGGTTCTTTGATCGTGTGGACACGACAGACTTTCCGGAGGACTAAGCAGCGAAGATTTGAAATTTGAGATTTGAAATCTCAGAGGGAATGAAGTGAACGCAATCAGGAACTGTCTTTCTGAAATGACTTTGCCACGCTCACAAGCTCGTTAAACATCTGACACGGCTCATTGAACTTCACTGACGACTTCTTTTTGTACCCGGTTCGAGCCAGTGCTCCATCACTAATTGCCGACAGGAGAAGATCGAAGTCTGCCAGAAGAGCCCGTTCTTCGGGGCTGAGGACATGATGAAGATCCGGCTGGCGAGCCTGATCGTGCCGGTTCATGTAGTCAGTGATGGTGTCAATCTGACGTTCGACCTGCTCAGCATCGCGACGGTTTCGGACTCGTTCTGATGATCGAAGGAAATGCTGCCACGGTGTTTCGCGACGATCCGAATTGCAGGTTGGACATGCTGGGACAACATTCCCGATAACAACGCATCCACCTTCCGCCTCAGGCCAGAGATGGTCCAGTTGCAGTCGTTCCACTTCGCCTGAGACTCCGCAATACACACAATTCCATCCCAGTTCCTGACGAACCAGCGATTCCACATTTGGCGTCGCGTGCTGTGAAAGCAGCACCGCCCGGAGTGCCTTCCGGAAACGGCCTCGTCCGATGCCCATGTGTGATGAAGGGTGTTTTGACATTTCGCTGAGTTCAGTTTGGAGACGACAAGAGACCGATTGCCCCGCAACACGAAGAAAGATCAATCCAGCGGCAGAAATACGTACAGTCCCAGAACATCCGGTGGCACTTGGGGTTCGATGTCGTGTTTGACGTTACGACGGCCTGAGGCCTGGCGGACTCGACGGTGGGCTTTCAGAAGTTCTTTGCCGCGTTCAATGGCAATGTCATTCAACTTTGAACGAAGCGGATCAAAGCCTGTTAGCACTCGTTGAATGAAGTTCTTCGCTGTGTCGTCGTTGACGTTCTGTTCCGGGGTTGCAGACAAAAGATTGTCAGCCTGCTCCTGTGTCAGCCATTCGGCTTTGTCGGGGGCACCGGTGAAACCAACCAATTGACAATCTTCGGCCAGCAGTGCTGTCGTCTCTTCCTTTGTGGTTGTCAGGATGTGGTAACGGAATCGAACCAGCAGCAACGTTGTTCGAGTCTCCACGGCAGACGTGTAGATCACGCCGCATCGAGCTGCGACGGATCGCTGGCTGTGATCGACTGCCGAATCCAGAGCAGTATCCAAAACATACGTTGCCAGACCGTCCACGATGGGATGGGTACGACTGAGGTAGATTTCGTCGGCACTGATACTTGGATCCATGCGAGCGAAGAACTGCTCACGATTGCCGATTGCTTCCCGGACGGCTCGGCTGGAATCCGCGAAGTTGAATCGATAACGGCCTTTTGCTTCCGAAACAGAGCCAAGTAGTGCCTGCGTCGCCGTTGCCATGAAGTTTGTAACATCATCCGACGAACCAATGGCGTTTCGGACTGCAGCGACTTCCTGAAAGACTTCGTCGTCTTTGATGGAATGCTGGGCAAAAAGCGAACGACTCTTCTGTTCGCGATCTGCAGCATTCTGCCATTCGTCGTCGAATTCTTTGGTCTTCGGCTTCAGCTCATCGTCATCGAACAGCAGCATCTGTTCAGGATTTCTGTTTCGAAGCAGCAGGCCTTCGTAGAGAGCTTCCAGAACCGCATTGCTGGACGTTGGAACCGGCACAGAGACACCGGTCGCCTTGCGAATTCGTTTGTGCTTTTCGATCAACACATTCAGCACGACGCCGTCGATCTGGTTATCGCCACCCCAATACGTGATGACCTTCACTTCTTTGCTGTGCTGTCCAAACCGGTCGACTCGACCTTCCCGCTGTTCGTGACGCGTCGGGTTCCAGCTGAGGTCGTAGTGAATTACGGAATCGAAGACATGCTGAAGGTTGATACCTTCGCTGAGACAGTCCGTGCAGACGAGGACGCAGCTCTCGACATCTCTCAACTGCCGAATACGTTCTTCCCGTTCCGCCGGAGCAATCAGGCCCGTGACACAAACGACCGTTTCTTTCTTCGACAGCTTTTCTCGAAGCTGTTCGGCGACGTACTCGGCGGTCGCGATAAAGCGACAGAAAAGGATCGGACGGTGCCCTTCCTTCAGCAACGCCTTTACGAGAGTCACAACCTTCTTCAGCTTTGGATCGTTATCTCCCTGCAAAGCGTCCGCCTCACGAGCCAAGTCCAGTAGTCGACGACGTTCCCGAGTGATCGCGTCATCGCCTTGCTCAAGATCTGCCGTGTCGGAACCGACCACGATGTCATCGTGGCCTTCGGCATCATCGGCGTCTTCGTCGAATACCAGCGGTCGGCTGATTTCATCGACCTGAGCGGCGGTCTCTGCAGTGATGGCTTTAGACTTACTGCGGAGTGTCGCCGCAGCCGCTGCGGGGCTACTGGCTAGCGATCGAAGCAAGCCGAGAGCTGCCCACCAGCGAACTCGCTGACGTACTTTTGAAAGGTTCTCCGAATCTTTGACGACTTCGCGTGCATACTTCAGCAGCTTCAGCAGCAGTTGCATGTAGGGCGACGTCTTACCCAGTTGATAGGTTTCTTCTTTCTCCATGCGGTCCGGAAACGCGGTGTCCGTTTTCAGGTAGTGACGGATGTCGGCTCGTCGACGCTGGACAAAGTGCTGAGCCAGTCGTTCTCGCTGTTTGCGGTTCTCATCTCCGGCCAGTGAATCCGGCAGATCGGCAAAGTCCGCGTTCAAGAGGGCCAGAAGTGATCGGAATCCCTCTTCATTTCCGCTGTGTGGCGTCGCTGTCACAAGGATCATGTGTCGATCCTCCTTCTTTGCCAGAGCCCGAATGACCTGATGCCGTTGCTGGCGTGTGTTAGATTTGCCCTTTTGCCCAAGAGCAGCACACGTATGAGCTTCGTCGACAATGACCATTTCCGGACAGGCACGGATGAAGTCGTCGCGGCGGGAGTCGGACTTGATGTAGTCCATGGAAACGATTGTGAACGGAAAGACCTCAAACACGGAGCGATTGCCGCAGATGCGGTCGAGTCGTTTGGCAGTTCCGCTAAGGACCAGCTCTGCTTCGATGTGGAATTTTTCACGCAACTCCTCCTGCCACTGTTCAGCCAGGTGTGGTGGGCAGAGGACGCTGAAACGCTGGATTTCGGCTCGATCGAGAAGTTCACGAGCAATCAATAGAGCTTCGACGGTCTTGCCGATACCGACGTCGTCGGCGATGAGCATTCGAACGGTATCCTGCTTGAGAGCCATCAACAGTGGGACAAGCTGATAAGGTCGCGGTTCAACGGCAATACGACCGAAGGACCGGAACGGTCCAGCGCTGGAGCGAAAGCCAAGTCTGATCGCATTTCGCAAAAGCTGAGACGAGCGAAAGTCGCCGAGCTGTGAAACCTGCGGAAGGTCAAACGAAGCGTGGGTGACAGCTTCCAGGCCAGTGTCGATGCCCGCGAGTTCCGCATCCGTACCACCCAGTGGTCGCAGGATCAGGAAATCGTCGCTGGATTCCGGCAGGACGACCCATTCTCTTTCTCGTGCTTTGACGAGCGAGCCAACTGCAAACGTCATGTCGTCGTTCCGTTCTGTGACTGAATATGGGGTAATAAGAACTCAGAGGGTTCACCAACCCAGGTGATGAACGCCTCGTCTCGGGCTCGTGTGATTGCGACGTAGAGCAACTGTCTTTCACGTTCGAGCCCCGCATCAATGTCGGCCTGATCGGTGAGTTGAGTCAGGGTATAACGATGCGGCACAATGTCGTTTGAGCAGCCGATGACAAAGACGAACTTGAACTCCAGTCCCTTGGCTCGGTGCATGGTCGCGAAGTTAACTCCGGAGGAATCGCCTTCTTCGCTTCCCGCGCCGACGTTGTGAACGGCAATGTCCGCGTCCGCGACAGCTTTGGCCACGCCCTTCAATTGATTGTGTGAGCGCGCAAAGACGGCAATCTCACGCGGCTGTAGACCTTTGGCAATCGCATCACGGATTCTCTGGACAACGAACTGTTGCTGCTCGTGTTCGGTGCGACAGCCATGCAGTTGTGGAACTGGACCGGTGAGCAGACTGCGAGATTTACGGTCCTCAACGGCTTCATTGAAGTCGTCGGTCTTCGGTGGTATCAACTGGTCGGCGAAACGGCGAATCTGATCCGTTGTGCGGTAGTTGATCCGCAGAATCGTCGAGCGGCCTCGGACGTCGATTCCCAGGCGACTGAGACTAAAGCCGCCGGGATAGATTCGCTGTCCGGCGTCACCAAGCAGCATCAAGTTTTCAGGAGCCTTGTTTGTCAGGGCCGCCAGCAGCCTGAGTTCCTGCGGTTGCAGGTCCTGAACCTCATCGACAATGACGGCGTCAAAAGGACTTTCAACCTGACCACTTTCGAGCAGTTCCACGGCCTTGATGCAAATCTGCGACCATGTGTAAAGTGCCTGCTGTCGCAGGTCGTCGATGGCCCCCTGAAAAATCGACCATGCGTCACGGCGTTGTTTGACAGTGAGAGGCTTGCCTCGTCCGGTTCGGGGCGCACTCCGGTATTGTTCCCACGACTGGATTCCCTGAGGATCAATCACGCCGTTCCATTCGGCCAGAGGGAATCCTGTTTCGAACAGGAATCCTGACTGCGAATTGCGTCGGCTCAGGATCTTCTCAAGCTGTTCGTCATCGACCGGCTTGACCCGGCTGTCAACTTTCTTCAATAACGTCAATGCAATCTTGTGGATCGTGTTGACAGTGATGCGACCACGAACGGTGGAGTCAAATTCCTGCTGCGTGCACGCACAGAGCACATCCATATTGCGTTCAATGTTGCGGCACAGTGTGCCGACGAAAGATGTCATCAGCACTTTCAGACCTTTTGCGGCGAGGGCACGGGCGCGATGCATTCCGACCACCGTCTTGCCCGTGCCTGCAGCCCCGGAGACTCTTGAGGGGCCTCGATAGTCTTTTGTGATCAAGCTTCGCTGCGATGGATGCAGAAAACGAATCCAGTCTTCGATCGGGCGATCGAGAATGGATTGTAGTTCAGTGGAGTCTTTGATGACGACAAACCGCCGCTGATTGTCTTCGCTCTGATCCAACGGAAGATCCGGAGACACTGGCACGGGAGGTGTTACCAGTTCACCGGAGGCCAGTGTCAACAGTCGTTCGGCGACTTCCTCTGGCAAACGGGTCGCAACTCCCAGAAGTTGATCCTCATTGGTGATCTGACGTAGCACTGTGAGCCAGTCCGGAGGCAGGCCCAGGCTAATCAGGTACTCGTCGTCATAAGCAGCGAACAGGCGAGGTGCCTGGATTGTGACAGGGTCCGGCAGAGCGGCCTGAACGGATTCCGTGGATTCGACAATTTGTAAGGCACCGGTGATCGGATGATGCTCGACTCGCCGTCCTTCCGCCCAGCGGTAGGCATCTTCATGGTGCCCGGCATACAGCAGTGTTGCCTGTCCGTTCTTCTGAAACAGGATGGTTCGCAAGTCCTGAGTAATACGGGCCGATTTGACGGAGGAATCTCTTGCGCCGCGGATCGATTCAAAGTTCAGTCCGGGACTGGATGGGTCCTCCATGAACTTTGCAAAAAAGTCCATAACGCGTCCACGGTCAGTGGTGCTGAGTTTGTTGACCGAGGTAAAGAAGGTCCGGGCGACGTTCACTGGCGTCATGAGTGAACTCCCTGAGCCTTCAATATAGCCTTGAGAGCCTCACTGTCCATCGGATCGATTGCAATGGCATCGACACCATTTTGTTTAGCCGCTTCGACAAAAGCAGCGGCATTTGGCAAGCGACTATCGATGATGAAAAATCGCTTGTCGCCGATTCTCAGCTCGATGGAATACTGGCCAACAACGCGACCTTTGCTGGAAATATCACCACCAGGTTCCATCGTATAGTTGAGCTTTGGTTCGGCCGCCAATTGCTTTACAAGGCCATGCCAATGGTCTTCATAGAGATCAAGGTCGAGATATTCGCCTGTCGTTGGCGAAATCATCACCTGCGCGGGTTTCGCAACAGATTCTTTGCCCGCCGAATTTGCTGCGGCTGACTGCGGTCGAATTGTCAAAGGCGCAGCAGTACCGAACACATTCGGTGACTGGTCGGTGAGAGAGGCCCAGTTTTCCTGATGATGAAAGCGAATACACATGATCCCCTTGTCTTCCATCGAAACGACATGGAGTGCATCACGTGTTTGTCGTTCGGGGAAATCATGCGGAGGGCCGTCGATGTAGATGGCGACAGACGCATTCTCGTAGAAGAAATCCGGCTTCGTACCAATCTTGCTGCAGACTTTCTGAGCGCGTTCGGGCAGGCTTTGAGCGTGACTTGGCAGTCGCAGGCCGCGTGCCAGAAGAAAATCGAGCCAGTCGCGTTCAAGCTGGCTGTCGCATCTCTTTTTCAGGTGTTCAAAGTGCGCATCCGGCGATGCTGGCCCCGGAGAGACGTGCATTTGCGTCTTGGCTAAGTTCATCAGCAAATCTTTTATGACAACCCGGTCGAGTTCCTTGTGCTCTCGCTGATTGGCATATGTCATCAGACAGTCGTAGCAGGCGGCGACGCAGTCTTCGCGAGCCCCAGGTGCGTGCTTCAGGTCTTCGCCAGTATCCGGATTAAAGTGACAGATCCGCAACGCTTCACGGGCGACTTCTGTTAAGCCATCCTCAATCAATCGCCGCAAAACGCCAGCTCCGCCCTCGGAGACTTCATACAGCAAAATCTCACGGCGATCACTGTCGGACGGCAGGGACTCAGAGGCCAGTTCGTTATCTTCAAGCTGATAGATTGCCTGAACTGCTTTTTTCAGTGCAGTCTGTAACGACAGCATCGTTCCGGAGTCGAGTCGGTTTTCTGGCCTGAGCAACAGGCAGTTTCGTCTATCCTCAACGAACGGTACAACTCGCTGCCGCCGTGGTCCCATGACATCGGACGTGTCGTCCTGATCATGAAGCTGGTCCGATTTTTCCCAGATGCCCTTCTCCAGGTCGATCACAAAGCCATATGTGTCTTTGTCGGCTCGCCGCTTCCAGCCAATGTTGATTCGCCAGAGCCTTGCTGCATCGCCGTATCGGAGAGAGAACAAGGGCTCATCATTCAGCGTTATGCTGGCGTTTGAGTATCGCTGCTGGCCATTGATCTCCTTGAATCGCAGACCCGTGCGAATCTCATATCCCATTCGCGTGCGTTCTTCTTCATCGCTATTGATCCGGTCTCGACGCGTCGTTGCAACGTTCTGAAGTCGCAACAGAGACGTGATCGGCTGAAGCGCGGAGCTTCCGCAGGATTCACAGAGATCCGGGCCGTTCTGGCCGGAGGCGATTTCGTGCATATAGCCGCAATGCTGGCAGTGCTTGGCTTTCATTGTGAGAGCGTCGCGTTCTTCTGCCGGCAGAATGACTTTGTTGACGATGTACCTGGAACCTTCATGATAGATCAGGCTGCGCGGGCCAAACTCCGAGATTGCCAGGAAGCGAGGCCGGGACAGAAACTCATCTTCGCCGCGAGATCGCCTGCGTGCGGGAATGAACGCAGACAACGGCAGTCGTGGGAAGCTGTAACCGGGAAGGAAGCCCTCTGAAGCGAAGTAGCGATAACTGTAAAAGTCGGATTGAGAGACATTCTTGACGTCAGTCAGTAACTCTCGCTGAGCCTCGGCCTCCCGGCGTATGCGCTTCGCTTCATCCCATCGTTCACGTTGTGCCACATCAGCAATGATCTGATTCTGATACGTGAGCTGAGACGTCGCGGCCCGAAACAGACTTCGCCATCGATCACAAGCTTTGTCGAATTCAGTGAGTACGTTCGAGAGAGTGCGAGCAAGCCAGTCAGGATGCCACCAATCGGCCTTCTGCAATTCATCGCCAAACGTTTCGAAGATAGCTTCACACTTCTTCTGTGCACGTTGAATTGTGCCAGGCAAAGTCAGACCGTTGAGGACACTCGGAAGAAGCTGGAGTGACGGCTTCTCTCCTTCGCAATCCAGTAGGTCAGTGAGGGAGTTGCCGAGCCATTGTCCCGTTTCAGCCAGCCAGACCGCATGTACGTGGGCCCGAACGAGATCTTCATTCGCCAGATCAAGTCGAGGTGGATTCACTGCTCCGGAAACCATCCGATCAGGTTGTCTGAAGAAATACTGATCGTGCGAGCTTCCGGTCGTGCAATATGTGTAGACCAATGCAGGTTGCCCGCTTCGTCCCGCGCGTCCACTTCTCTGAGCATAGTTCGCTGGAGTTGGCGGTACGTTGCGCATGTTGACGACGTTTAGCTCACTGATGTCAACACCAAGCTCCATCGTAGGCGAGCAGAACAAGACCGGCAGCTGTGCTTTGCTGAACTGCTCTTCTCGCTTCTCACGTTCTGCATATGGAACCTGAGCTGTGTGTTCGCGGGCTTCAAGTCCCTGAAGAGAGGACGCAAACTTGCGGTAGAAATCGACAAAGAACGAGTTGGTCGCGCTTCCATCGACAGGAGGATTTGGAACTCGGATGGGATCATGAAACGCTACGACTCCATCACCCTTCACCCATCTCATCGCAGCAGCAGAGAGGCGATAACCACAGATTCCCTGTTCGTCGGGTTCGGTCACGGCGACTACAAAACCGGTTTTTCCCAGCACAGAAAACAGGTCGCGACAGATCTCGTCCTGATCTTTTGTTTTCAACGCCGAACCGTAGTTCGGAAACGTAGCAGGGCGCTTCAGGAAAAGACCAAACCCGCTTCTGGACGACAGAAACGTACTGAATTGCCTCTCCCCGTGACGTCGTGCACGCGGAAAGACCGTTCCAGCAAACTCACCACGCTCCTGTTCGTCGATTGCCCATGGCTCTCGAAGCCGCTGGGCGCTTTGTTGCTGCAATCGCTCAAAGAACTCTGCAGTCAGGAAATCGACATCGATTGCCAATTCACGTCGCATGAAGTCGAGTAGAACGTGCGTTACTGCTTCACGCGCAGAGGGGCTGGCGGTTGCGAGGGCACCGTGCGTTTTGGCCCAGTGTTTGTCAGATGCACAAAGTTCAGAAAGTGATGGATAGTGAATCTGCAGCAATCCGCACTGCTCCAGATTCGGTGAAGCAATTCTCCAGCCGCGTCGCAGGTCGCGGTAAAGTCGATAGGCCAGTACATTACGAAAAGCCTTTTCTGTGTCGTTCTTAAGAGCAAACTCCGCTCCCGGTTCCCTTGCGTACAAAGCAAAGTCCAGGTTCAGTGCCCGAAACACTTTCAGCGGGAGTTCATCGTGGTCGATACCCTCAGGATTGTTACTGACTGCCTTGAACAGTGCGGCACGGAGTAAGCTGACTTCGATAAAGTCGTTGAAGTGTCCCGCCTGTAAAGATGCGTCCTGGCGATTATCGGTGAAGCTCAGTAGCTTTTTTGCCCGGTCACTGAGAGTTGTTTCCTGTTTCAACAACTGAACGGCAGTGAGGCCCAGAATAGAGGTGGCCGAACTTCTGCCACCACTGGCAAGTGTCGAGAGCTGCGCGAAATCGGATGCTCCGCGACGAACTCGATAGGAAACTCCACATCCCAGGCAGAATCTGAATGGGGTGCGTGTGTATTGGAATTCCAGACCGTTGCCTGCAAGTTCTCCGGCAGTGGAGATCCGCATGGTGACGGGAATCTCGTCACTGAGGCTTTTACGCAGTCGTGGCTTTGCCCCGGCTTCATCGAGCCAGTCGTCCGGAAGTCTCTGAATGATCTCTTCGTCGGTTTGCGGCCAGGGATTTGCCGGATCACGATAGAGGAACCCGGCTTCTCGATGCGGCGGTTCATCAATCCGCTCGTTCAATTCGCGAGCCTCAAAATGAATTCCTCCGCGTTCGTCCGACTTCCAGACGGCATAGTAAGCTGCGCCACATTCTCGGCAAAAACACATTGGAAGCAGAATGCGTTCTCGATCCTCGGACGCAAACTGCTGACCGGACAGAGAGAGAACGCGATCCGCATCGTCTTCGAGGGACCCGTAAACGGTGTCTCCACGACTAATAAATTGATGCAATCGAAACGCAAATGGCCGTCTCTGCGTCACAGGATCCGGATCACATGCGTAACCAGCCATCAGCCAACGACGAATAGCCTTCGCACATGTCTCAGTATCGACACCAGCGAGTGATGCGAGTTCAGCAGCAGCACTGTTGTCGCCAGAGATCGCTCGCGGCTTTGATCTCACCAGACTGTCGTCAACTGCTTTTTGAAGCCCGAAGTAGCTTTCCAGCCAGACTGCCAGCGGCGTCCTGATGAACTCGTCATAGGTCGAAGGAATAGAGGAGTCTTCGGCAAGTATATTTGCCTTCAGAATCGCTGCATTTGAGATCACGTCAACCGGTGGGGTTTGCCGCGAGAGAGATTCCCCAACGACGGCGTCCGGAGTTACTTCTGCACCGAATAGTCGTGATGCGACTTCTGCAATCTGTTGCTTCTGTTTTGCAGGAGTGGCTGCGGATGACATCGTCGCGGAAGTCCCGACGCACAGCATTTGCGGCGACCGACAAGCTTCCCGAACGCGTCGCACAAGCAGAGCGACGTCAGCCCCTTGCCGGCCTCGATACGTATGAAGTTCATCAAGGACCAGGAACGAAAGGCCAGCCGCTGCCGCGACAAGTTTCTTTTCGAACGGACGCGTCAGCAGGAGTTCCAGCATCACATAGTTTGTAAGGATGATGTCTGGAGGATTGTCGACAATGAGCTGCCGCTCATCCTGGGATTCCTGACCGGTGTATTTTGCGAAACGAACGGGCTCTTTACCCTCTGCGTATCCTTCCTGAAGGAACTTTCGCAGTTCCCCATACTGGCTGTTACACAACGCATTCATCGGATAGACGACGATGGCCTGTACACCGCGTCCGGGACCAGTCCTCAACACATGGTCAACAATCGGCACGATATACGAGAGACTCTTGCCTGAGCCTGTGCCGGTTGTCAGGACGTAGTTCTTGCGTTCGCGAGCCTTGCGAAGTCCATCGACCTGGTGCTTGTGCAACCGCAGGGGTTTGTCGATGCCCTTGATCACGTCTTTAACACGAAAGACTTTGGAGCACTCTTTGTGGAGCAGCCCTTCAGTAACCAGCTCGTCGATCCATCCCCCGTTCTGAAACGCCGGATTCAACTGGATTAACGGTTCAGGCCAGAGCGATTCGCTCTCGATATGCTGTGCAACAAATGCCTTTAACGAAGGATCTTTGATTCGCACAAAGCTTGTGACGAAGTCAGAGTATCGTTCGATGATTGTGTCGCGGAGTCGGAAGACGTCCATAACGGATGGGTATTTCTGGGCTCAATCATAATCTTTGGTTCTGGCCATCCTTGATTACGACAAACACCTCTCTCCACATCCATTAGGGAAGAGTACGGCCCTGCACTTGGTAACTCAATACAACCGCAGGTCTGAGCTATTCATTCTGATAAAAGACCTCTGCGTGAATCCGTCAGGCTGTTTAGCAAGGAAATGTCGCTACTACCTTCTCCAGCCAGCGCGACAAGTGTCGTGCCTTTCTATTTGGCTGGCCTGAGTATGGCCACCACGGAACAACCACCATTTGGACCAACGTCTTCCTCCGCTGTGAAGATGGGCAGTGCGCTAATCTGGAAGGAACGAGCCTTCCGACCAAAGTCCAGTTTTTGAAGGCCTTCCTGGGGTACTTGCAGCATCGAGGCATCATAAATCGGACCTTCACTTGGGATCGACTTGTCATCGGGGATGTAGTCGGTGCATCGTGTCGCGAATTGTTCATTGATGATGCGATAATCAACACGCAGCATTGGAGCGGGTCCAGGCAGTTCCATTCCCGGAAACAGCGAGCCTGTCTTCCTTTTTGCCTTAACACTGCGAATCTCCGTCGGCTTCAATTTCCAACTGAAGAAGACAGCAGCTAACGGCTCATGGTGGAGTTCGACAAAGCGACGAGCGGTCGCCTCTGGGGATGCTTTGAATTCTTCAGCGAGCGCAGCGACACCCGCTGCGGAAAGCGGAATCGAGAGCAGTCGATCGGAGAACCATGGGATGGGGAACAACAACTCTGAGGCCGCCGCGTCGCACAGGGTCTCGATCAGATCGTTTGGGTCGGCCCAGGTTCGGTCGGTGGCCTTTCTGCATTGAACGGAAAGTTCGTACTCGGGGAACAGAGTGTGCCCGATCTCGTGGCCAATGCTGAAACGCTGACGAGTTTCCGGCCGAGACTTATTGACTCTCAGGACAACCCGCCCATCTGACTCGGGAGCGATTTCCGAATCGGCACTGTAACGAGGATCGTCATCCGACCAATGCAGACCGAATGTACTGGCGAAGGCCCGCATATTGAATGGTGGGGATTCTGCAAGGAATTGATGGTACTGCGAAACAGCATCCCGAGCTTTGACCCGGACGGCCTCGAACGGGTCCTCGGTGCCGGTCTCATCCATAATTGCGATCACATGCGGATGCAATTGGTCTCGGCGATAGACTTGCGGCATCGGATTACTTCCCTGTCGTACGCTTCAAGGTGCGATAAAGGTCATGCCATCCGTCTTTGTTTTTGGGCTGCCCACCACGAAATCTCATGGCTGCCAGGTCCTGAAACTCCTCCGGAGTCAGGGCCTCACCAATCTGTTGCATCCAGTCTCGAAACTCTATGAGTGATCGACTGAGATCGACTTTTGTCTTGTTGACCTGCACAGCTGGAAGGCCGAGCAATTCCGCAATGGTGGTTTTCAGCGCTTCAGCAATTTTCAGCAACACGTCTGCAGACGGCTTCTTCTGGCCGTCATCATCGTGTTCAAGCTCCCAGAGATATGTCTTCGAAATTCCAGCATCGGTGGCCAGCTGTTCGAGCGTGAGGCCAGCGTTCTTTCGGGTTTCTCGAAGTCGCTGTGACAGCGACATGAATGACTCCGCAGCAAAGGTTTACTGAATTCGTCGAAACAGAACTCGTTTCGCCAGCTTAACAAACTTTATTCGCCTGAGCAATAATTCAGTTCGTTGGGGTTGAACTTCCGTTTAAATCGATTAAATTCGCTATAGTTGAACATAAATGTCGCCTTGGCGAACACGCGATGACTGAGACGATCCGGAGCTGAAATGACAGAGGAGCGGCAATCAAGAGTGGATTTTCTATGGAACGTCCACAGCTACACGAATGAGTACGTTCGTTTTGCCGACACAAAGGCTGCTCTGACTGTCGCTTGGGCAACCGCGTTGCTGGGCGTGCTCTATGCAGAACGAGTGCATGCCGTACCAAATCCCGAAACGGGATTCTGGGTAATTTCGCTATTGGCCGCAGCCGCACTATGTGCTGGGTTCATTCTGGCGGTGTGGTCAATTCTCCCGAGGTTGAACTGCAAGCCTATCGCAAGGTCGTCCCCAAAGAACAAGAAAACGAGCGCAACCAAACCTGTGGGGTTGATCTACTGGGGTGACGTTCTTTCTCTCAACGATGCCGAGACTTACCAGCTCAACATTTCAAAGCTTGATGATGAAAACATCGTCGAACAACTGTCTCGCCACATCTTTGTTTTGAGTGGCGTTGCCAAGTCCAAGTATCGACTAGTCAACCTTTCGATCGCCGTTGTTGCAATTGGCAGTCTGTCTTCGATTTGGGTGCTGATTACAAAACCATGATGTTTTCTTGAGGGAGTCACGATGAAGACAATGACACGGATGGGTTTCCAGGATGGACTATTGCGTTCTTTCGAAATTGGATTGCAGTCGCCGCTGATAGCCAGCCCCACGCAATACAGCGTGAAATGTTTCAATGAATCGAAAAGGGCGGCTGCGCACGAGGTGATATCGCTCGACAATACGCAGCAAACACTGCGTCCACTGTTCGGCAAAGGTCCCGCCCAACCACCTGCAATTGGCGATCATCCAGATTTCCTGCATTTGAAGGGAACCGATGAAACATGCTTCTGCTCCATCACAACAATGTTCATGGACATTGAAAGTTCCACCAGACTCAGCCTGATTTACCCGCTACATGACGTTCGGAGGATAAAGAACGCTTTTATCCAGACAGCTATTCAAATCGTTCGCTGCTTCGACGGCCACGTCCATCGGATCATGGGGGACGCCGTGATGGCGTACTTTGGTGGCCGAATGGAGAAGCCTGAAGACGGGTCCATAAACGGCGTAAACTGTTCAGCAGTGCTGCAGTTCTTCGCGGAACAAGTGGTTCGACCGCGACTTCAGGAGATGGGCTACGACCACGACTTTGGCATCCGAATTGGCTTAGACCATGGAGCCGAGAACGACGTGCTGTGGAGTTCCTATGGATTCCCCGGCATGGACGAAGTGACGGCAACGTCTTTCTATGTGGACGTGGCTGCGAAACTCCAGCACGCTGCCGGTCGCAATCGCAGTATGCTCGGCGGAAAACTGCTGGACACACTCGACTTTCCTGATGAGCTGACATTCACCAAGACAGTAGTCCAGAGCGGCTCTGAAACCATGGTTCCTTTTGTTCAGCCGAATCACACGAACTCAGATGGTAAGCCAATCAATTACAAGCAGCGTGGTTTGCATGCAGTGGACTACCTTCTTTGCACTCCACTTGGCCAGCAGAGTTCGAGTTTACTGCCGCCCGGGCCAAAGCCTGCTCGGGTAGTCGCGACCGTATTTGATTCGGCAAGGCAACATTCTGAAGGAGAATATCAGGCGGCCAGTAGAATTCTTAAGAAGGAAAAATCGCTGAGGTTTCAAATTCTTTTGCCCTATATGCCGAAGTTGCCATACACCATTCGTTGCTCAGTCGAGAATCATGGATCGGAAGCTTGGGGGAAAGACCCGAAGAATGGAGAGAATCACTTCACAGATTATGAGATTCGTACGCAGAGTCAGCACGAGAACTTTGATCACTGGGAGCACACCGGCTACCGAGGATTGCACTACCTGGTTGTCGAAGTTCGAACGGATCACGGTCTTCAGTATCGAACGAGATTCGGAGTGTATGTTGAGTGAGAGGAGTCGGTCAAACCTGGCCCCGAGCATCGCAGTCAACATCAGGTGCCGACTATCGATAGATGTGCAAAGTCCGCCACGATTACATGATCCAGCAGTTTGATGCCAAGGATTTCACCGGCGTCTTTCAGTCGCTGCGTTACCTTGTGGTCCTCGTCGCTGGGGGTGAGGACTCCGGAGGGATGGTTGTGGGCGATGATGATGGAAATGGCTCCGGCGAGGATGGCTCGCTGGAAGACCTCTCGGGGATGAACGACCGCCATGTTGGCTGTGCCGATGGAGATGATCGAGTAGCTGACAACTTGATGGGCTCCGTCAAGATACAGTGCGACGCAGTGTTCTCGACTGTTATCGGTGAGCACTGACCTGACAAAGTCGGCCACGTCGTTCGGTCCCTTGATAGTGAAGAGAATTGATGCAGTCTGCTGATAGTTGGCTCGAACCTCGCGAATGAATGTGTCTGTGTACCGGGCTCCTTTCCGAGTCTTGCTGGTTTTCATGATTCTGTTCCTCCATGTCCTTGTTTCTGTATTGTGAACTGCAGCGGCTTGCTGCAGCCCCTGATGCCAGCGTTGGCATCGAGTCCTGAAGGCACGACAAGTCAAGGTGGAGCCTTTCGCGCAGCGAAAGCAGCAGTGGACGCCAAAGGCGGGAGCGGACCTTGACGTCGTGATATCATCAGGACTGCCGACGAACGGCTCTTGCTTGTTCTTCGTTGCTCGCGTCTCCGACGCGAGTCTTTGCGGGACACAGTTCCTGCCGCTCCTGATTTCCCTCCGAGGATCGCGTTAGGGATGTGCAGGGGGCGATGCAGTCCGGCGTGCCGGACCGAGCGAAAGCGGAGCCCGAAGCAGCCCGGCCCGAAGGGCAACGCCCTTTGCAAGCTGGTTCTGCAAACTCGCTAAACGACGCATGGTGGATTCTGTTTCGCAGGGAATTAGTTAGAATTCGCCCTCGTGTTCAATCAATTGCCTTGACGTCCTCCGAGCGGTAGCGATCCACGTGGGTCGCAGTGCATATCGCGTGGCAATCAGGTGAACTTGCGACTAAAGGAAGGTGTCATCCTCGTACCATGGAAGATTCGCAATCGTCATCGACACACCTTTGCTCAATAAGTCAGATCACTCGACGTGATATTCGGCGTGCGCTCATTCGAGAAGGTATCTGCTGGAGCGGAGAACTGAACGACGTTGAGTTCTTGAATCGCTTATATGACTTAACTGCTCTGCCCTCGACAGACAGTCGCTTCGCGAATGCCGAGGCCGATATTTGGCAGCACCGTATCAACAACCTCGACTGGGACGACACTTGGGTATTTGCTGACGATCGACTCCAGCTTCTGAATGGCCCGGATGAAATATTTCTTCAATTCCTGGCGGAAACAGTGCATCCAGTAGTTCGTGAGAATCGTGATGAGGCCAAGGCTGTCATCGTCATGATCAACAGCCATCTGGCGTCCGATGGTTGGGAACTTGTGGAGAAGACCACCATCTCGGGCAGACCGATCTATGGCCCGCGTCGAATGACATCATCTCAGCACGCGATTCGGTCCGCAAGGATGGTTGCGCAGCAAGTTGATGCCGATTATGTCCATCGACAAATCAATCGAATGGAATCAGCTCTCGAAAGCGATCCTGATCTTGCCATTGGAACTGCGAAGGAGCTTATTGAGACGGTATGCCATACCATTCTTGAATCGTGCGGGAAGCCTGTGACCGACCGTCCGGATCTTTTGCCCCTAGTTCGACGAGCACTTGAAGAGTTGCAACTTATTCCGGACGGCATTGCCGAAGAGGTCAAAGGAGCAAAGACGGTGAAGGCGATACTCGGCAATCTATCAACGATAGTTCAAGGACTCGCTGAACTGCGCAATCTATACGGGACCGGGCATGGTAAGAATGGTTCGGCAAAGGGTCTGACAACTCGGCACGCAAGACTTGCCGTTGGTTCGGCGACAACCTTGGCCGTTTTCTTATTCGATACCCACGATCTCAGAAATCCCAAAACATGAGCAGCCTGAAAACCATCGAGAAACAACCGTTCGAGGAATTGCTGGAAATGTCTGGTGGTTATGTGCTCGACTTCACCAACCAAACGTTTACATCATTGTTCGCTGAGTCTGTAGGGAAAGATATTTACGCCGCGATGTACGAAAAGTACGGCGACTCAAAGGCAAAAAGGTTGCGCGCGTTTTGGGAAATTGAAAACGATGCAGTCGTCGGAAAAATACTGACCGAACTCATAGACGTGTGGGCATACAAACATCCCGAGCCAAGCCCGAAGCAGAATTCGACAGCCATTCGATGCCGGGAAATCGCAGGTCGTTTGCTGGGAAAGCATCATCCGGCAGAAGAAACAGAAGCACAATTTCTGGGGAAAGACTTCAAGGAAGTTAACATCGACAAGGTTCCGATTGAAGCGACTCTGATCCCAATTTTGAATTCGCGGTATTCGGAAGCTGGACGCAGCCTGAAAGCCGGTGCCCCGCTCGCCGCCATTTTTATGTGCGGAAGTGTGTTGGAGGGGCTCCTTCTTGGGACAGCGCTTGCCAATCCTCGACGATTCAACCAGGTTCCATGCAGTCCGAAAGATTCATCGGGAAAGGTCAAAGCGTTTCCCGATTGGTCTTTGGCTCAGCTAATCGACGCAGCCTGTGAGCTTGGTTATCTGAAACTGGATATCCGAAAGTTTAGCCACGCATTGCGCGACTTTCGCAATTACATCCATCCGTACCAACAGATGAGTTCCAGATTCGAACCGGACAAACATACTGCGGAGATCTGCCTGCAGGTCCTTCGAGCCGCGATCGCCAGCTTGAGTGGCCAAAGGAATTCGTGAAGGTCTCAATGAGCAGAGTTGTCTCACCAAAGCATCGCAGATATCGCAGAAATGGTCGGCACAAAGACAGGTTCGCTTACGCCCGGTCCTACACCGCAACCGTCAAAGCCGAAGTCCTTTCACGGCTCAGTCGAAATCAATGCTTCGACAGCCAAAATGCGACGGGTTCAGGTCGCCGAAGAAATCATCACCCTACTCGCCAGTGACCCCACTGTCCTCTTGTGCTTCGTGACAAAAAGCGTGCCCATTTTCCTTTTACTAATCGCGTGGACTAAAACGTGGGAAGCTACTGCCATCTTGAAATTGGGGGACACCCATTACTTTGGAGCAAGTCGTATGTCGATGCTGTTTTGATGACATTGTTTGACGAAAGCGATCGGCTAGTTTCGCAGAGGCGAGTGAGGGACCGTAATCCTGCAGCAGACCGCATCGATCCAGAAGATGACGAGCTGGAAACTGTTTATGAGTATCGTCTTGACGCAGCAGCAGCGAAGCAGAGACTGGACATAATGGGGTTCACGATAGAACAATCGCGAATCGCCTTCGATACAAGACTCAGGGAGATGCTTGATGATTCTGACGCAGAAAACGATTCCTTCTTTTATGGGCCTTCGTGGCTAGAAGATGATGTAGAGCGCAGGACATTCATCGCGAACTTATCTTTTGAGCGATGGGGCGCGAGCATTGGGACGTTCTTAGCCTCTGGTTGCGCTCCTATTCGAACAGCGGTTCACGAAAACAAACCGCTTGTTGATCCTCTTGTGCAATTCATCGCGGACGGAGAGGACGAGGAGTTCATATTTGGATTTCCACGTTGTGATGCTCGACTGTTTATAAGAGCAGTTCTGGAGTACTCAGATGAAAGATTTCCAGTTGTCCTCGACTATTCAGAACTTGTTGCGGGTGGCTACTACCAAGGCAATGAAGACTTGGCAAATAGGGCTCGGGTATCGATTCAGCGCGAATTTGTTTCAACCGCCAAAACGATTGTTCTAACCGAAGGTTCTACCGACGCTGAGTTTCTTGCCAAGTCGCTGGAAGTGCTCTTTCCTCATTTAGTCTCTCTATATTCGTTCATCGATTTTGCTGGACCAAACATGGAAGGTGGCGTGGGCAACCTTGTGAGAATCGTCAAGGCCTTCATTGGTAGCGGTATCGTAAACCGTGTGATTGCCCTGTTTGATAATGACACGGCGGCGGCTGATGCTTTGAGAGCATTGCATTCGGTAAGGCTCCCTGACCAGTTTCGCATCCTTCAGTATCCGCCAATTCCATACGCGACCAACTATCCGACTTTGGGCCCTCAAGGCAACGTCAATATTGATGTCAACGGTCTCGCTGGCAGCATCGAGCTTTATTTCGGCATGGATATCCTCTCATCAGAGGGTGAGCCCGTACCAGTTCAATGGAAGGGATACATCCAGAAGCTTGAGAAATACCAGGGCGAAATCTTAGACAAACCACGATTGCAAGCGGCGTTTCGCAAGAAGCTCGCTTCTGCCACCCGTGGCAACATCTCTGCGAACTCTGCCGATTGGGTCGGGATTAGGCTCGTTCTTGAGTCCATTTTTGCCGCGTTTACACCAGTACGCGATGTCTGAAGTGCCAAGAAGGATGAACAGTGCTTGATACAGAATCAAATATGCGTGAATCGAATTGCTGCCGACGGAGAGCTGACGACATATTCTCCGAATTTCATCAACTTAAGATGCGAGTAGACACTGTGGAAGAGGCGCAACGGGAAAAAAGCATGGTGCGTTTCTTATGGTTGCACGCTGAAATGTAACCCTGCCATTTCAACTCTGAAGTAGAAACATCGGTGACTCCATGACCGCTGACGAGAACGCCAAAGGCTCTGGATCGATCGAGGTCACAATCTGCTCGAAGTGGCGACTGATAGTCTTCAGGCGAAAGCTGATGCGTATCTACCCCATGTGTTGCCGGCCGCTTCCAACAGCGGAGGGCACTGGTGCAGGCGAAAACGCAGATTGGACAAGCCCAAGCCCGACGGACAACGCCCAAATTTCTCTTCAACTGAAGTAGCAAACGACCATTGCGAATCTGCCTGATCGCACTCGAATGAATTCACTGGTGGGTTGCCAAGAACCGTGGCATTTTTACGGAATGCGTTGGAACTGACGAGTTCAATGAAATTGCCTGCGGCGGTGATGCTCGAACCCGGCCATTGTCGTAGGCCGTCACGACACATCCATGATCCAGCCATTCGCGTCGAGCTTCCTCGGCCGCGTTTGAATATCGTATCGACTGCGGATTGGCGAAGAGGGTAATGCGGCTTCTCATCGTTTCGTGCGGTTGAATTGGAATCCAGTGGCTAAGCCTCGCAGGAAAGTCTGGCGTCGTGAAGCCAGCAAGATCGTCGGATGGGGATGAACCATCAGCGTTGGCTGAAGACTGATCGTGATGCCGGAGTTGCTCCGTTGCTGCGGCACTGGCGGAAAACAGTGGAGTCAGATTCACAGTTTCACTGTCCCCAGTGAGTTGTCCTCCATCGAGCTGTTCCGTGAAGATCAGCAACGGGTCGAGGTCACATCCGTCCCTACAGCTTTCCTGCAGAGTATCGCCGATACATTGCCGAGTTCCGGTCTGACCGAACAGTCCAACTCCCATGGGCTGACCGGCTCGCATCCATTTGTGGCACCCGGTGACAACAAAGTCTGCCACGGCCAGACTGTCGTCGATTGGTACCTGGCAGAATGCCTGAGCTGCATCGACCAGAACGAACTGCAGGTGACGGCTGTTTCGGATTTGTTCAACGATGGCTCGAACGGGGATGCGAACTCCCAAATGGTCCACGGCCGGCAGGAATAGCCCGTCGCATCCATTCTCGGTGAATGACCTGGCCAGGAACGCCGCCACATCGTCTGCAGTCCATCTTTCTCGGAAGATGGCGTCCCGAAGCGGGACCGTTGTGATTTGAGCACCAGCGGCCAATGCCTGCCTTGAAACGGCATCCTCATAGGTGGGCCAGCTCAGGTCGGTCGTCAGAACGTGACGACATGTCTGAAACATGCTGCGAGCGGCCATTTGGACCAGCGATAGTGACCGACTGGCGAGCAACACATTCCAGTGATCGGGGGCACCGGCCAATTGGCGGAGCGACTGCTTGAGTGCTCGAACACCGGCCCAGGTTTTGAGGGCAGAGAAGTGGCTCTGGTAGTAATTTGGCCAGGCGTTGTAGCCGTGTTTCAGGAATTCTTCGAAGTACAGCGTTGAAGGTTCTTCGGCCGTGAGTCGAACGAAGTCTATTTGTGCATCTCGTGCGGCCGGTAAGGTCTGGCCCAGCCGCGCCGTATCCAGATAGAGGAGCGGTCGCAAGCCTGTACTTTCTGCCGAGCCAAACCAATTGACTCGGGTACAGGATCACTTTAGTCGGTCATTTCGTACCGATCCAGATAACTTGCGAAAGATTCTGAGTACACGGCCAAACGATTCCAGCGTTCCTCGGCTGCCGCCACGGAACCGAAATCAAAGTTCAACCGGAAGCGAACGGTCCGAGCATGCTCATCCAGTTCCTGTGTCCCGACTGCCCGAGAACCGTAGATGCCGAAATCTGCGAGCAGCTCCGGCTCCGATGCTATCGCAGAGACTCTGACAAAACTGATTCGAATGCCACGCATGTGTTGTTCGTGGATCCACTGACGCAGCGTTTCAGACGGCCATACGTTCCCGAGCGGCCACAGTTCATCAGCAATGATCACAATACGCTCGATTGAGACATGTCCGGACTTCTGCAGTTCAAAGTTGACGGCCATGCTCTTTCGACCGGGCTCATCCTGCCAGTAGGCTGTCGATTGAACCCAGGCAACCGATCGATACTGATACAACCCGGGACTTCGCAGTAACCGCTCATATACAAGACGCCAGGTCTCCGTACCCTCGAAGATCAGGAGTCCATCGGCCAGCGTGTTGATACGGCGATTGGCGTCGTCCAGTGATTCCAGAGCCAGTTCACGGTAGATCGGGTCCATTGCGCGGCTGATTTTTGCCAATGACCCCGACATGGACTGGTAGCGGGCGAATGTGTCCACGTCCCGTGCCAGTGCAAACGGGAGTTCTAGCAGCGACAGGTTCGCAGGAGACGCCTGATTCGACCAGGCGGTTCGACCGGTCATCACAACCACGAGCAACAGACCGAGCAGCAGGCCAAAGACCTCAGCTTCAACCCAAAACCAGATCGTTATGGTGAAGATCACTGCCAAAGTGGGCAACACCAATTGTCGGTGCGTCGGCCAATTGTGACTGGGGTCTGGAATCCTGAATTTCGCCATATAGCCACCGTATTTCGTTCTGACGGCTGAGGCAAGTTTTCAACGGGTTTCATCGTTCCAGCGGATATCACAGTGAATTATCGAAACCGTAACCCATGCAAATCTCTGAAGGTTTCTGGTTCGGCTTCTGCCATTCGCTCCCGAATGGAGCACGGAGCCAGAACACGATGAAGGGTCATTGAATCACCAGTCTCAACGCATTCACGGACTTTTTTGAGTTCTCAAGATTTCTGCGTGGCGCTCGCCCGTTTGAATAAGTGGCGGGAAGAAGAGACTACTTCCAAAAGGAGGATGCCCATCATGTCGCAGGTGAAAGTCCCGGACGTTTCAGAGATGACAATCCGCATGGATGCCATCAGCCCTGAAGCAGAAAAGGAACTCAATGAGCTGAGCTGGGAGTCGCAAAGAGCCGTATTGCGACTGCTGCTCGAACGCCCAGTCATCAGAAGCGGTTGCAAGCGAGTTCAGAGGCTGGGTGACCTTCGAGTGTATCGAATGCGAGTCACCAGATCCGTCCGTCTCTGTTTCGTTTGTGCTCAGCAAGTTCACTGCATCGTGAGTTTTGGCTCGAAGCATGATTTCGAGCATTTTTGTAACACGTTTCACGGTTCCTTTCCCAACTCGTTCATTCCCCTATCGGAGTCCACAGTCATGAAGAATCTGATCTCTCGTTCTGCGTCAGTGGCAGGAAACGGCCATAAGGCAACTGAGTCGTCGAAGCCAACCGCACCATCGCTGGATACAAGTCCGATTTATCAGGAAGCTCAGCGAGTTGGCTTTGCTTTGGTTGAACTGCTCGAAACGGGCATGGAAGGACACCAGTCAAAGATTGATGATGACATCGTGGCTCATGTGCAGTTGATGAAGGACGAAGTCGACAAGCAGCTTTCGTTGCTTTCGGAATCTGCCAAGGGACAAACGTCGGCAACGCAAAAGCAGTTTACGGAATTCAATGAACGCATCTCCGGTATGCTGAAGTTGATCGTGGATCACTCGGACGCACTGACCATCATTGCAGAGAAGATGACTGCTTCTGAACGGGCACAGGTTCACGAATCACAGCAACATCAGGCAGAGATGGAATCGGTTGAGCAGACGATGACGCGACTGACTCAGCGAATAGATCAGCTCGCCAGTCGACTGAGGGAAATGCAGAGGAAGGCGATCGACCATCAGGAACAGGTCATGAAGTACGCCGAACTTCAGGCCACACGCATGGAATCAATGAACAACCAGCAAACTGCCAGTGACGCACGGCTTGATCAACTGGAAACGCAAGCAGCTGAACATTTTTGCACAGTTGATGCTCGCATAGATAATCATGTGAATATGGTCAGTGCCCTGGGCGAACGCGTTGGGGCTCTGGAAACGGCGGTGCAAACCCTGGAAGTCGAAGCGTTACGGCCCAAAAAGCTGTGGCAGGCTGCGAGGGCATGGCTGCATCAACGGAACGAACAATTGTCTGCGTTCTTTAAGCAACTTTTGAAAGCTCGGCGAGGTCCGGCAGGCAATCAGTCATCGGCCGATAGCCTGGCTGAAATGGAACCCTGACGTTGGACAGATCAGGAGAGTGGCTGGTGGTGCCGCTCTCCACCTTAAAAGGTTCACATTCTTGTAATCACGATCTGATTCTGGCGATCACGAGTGACCGTCGTCGCCGGAATCGGAATGTCCATTTCCATTCGTGTTGCCGCCGGACTGATTGTAGATCCACGTGTGAGCCAGATCACAGACCTTGGCCACCAGTGGCAGGTCATCGCGACCAAAGCTTGTCGTGTCTTTCCATTCGTCTCCGTCTTTGTACAGGCGAGAGATGGTCACATTGTGACGCACTCCGGCTTCTGTCTGGTTCGGCCAGATGGCGGCTCGAATGCGTCCCATCCGAATCTCATGGACAGGACGTTTCTTGACTTCGCGGGTCTGCGTGCGGTTTTTCGTGTTGGTACTCATCGTCGTTGGACTTTCTTTCGAACTCATTGAAGAAGTGAAGACGGGTTTCACAGTGAAACCCGTCGATCTGTTTGCAGAACACGGTGTTGTGGAATCAGGCTTCTGCCATCGACCACAGAACTTTGCGGCAACATTCCTTTGCCGCGTTCCGGTGAGCACCAGTATCCATGGCTGGATCGGTCGATGTCACCGGAGGGAAACCGCCGCGGGCGAGCCAGCCCAGGAGGGACAAGGCGCGTTCGCGAGAGATTTCCTGATCTCCACGATGAATGGCATCCTGCAATTCATCCCATGTGGCTTGCGGGTCCATAATGATTCCCTTCAAGCCGCGAGCGCCAGCAATTGGGCGACCTTGTAGTCCGCGTCGGCTCGGTCAGCAGCGTATTTCAGCCGTTGAGTCAGCCGAGTCAGTGCATCCACCAGTGAGAAGATTGTGAATCCACCCTGAGCCCGTGCAATCTCCATCGCTTCCTTGATGAAGTGCTGCGGAATGCCGTGTTTGCTCAGCTCCTTCTGAACGTTCTCGGAATCAGAGCCAAGACGCGTCACCATAGCCTTGCGAAGAACGCCAGCGAAGGTATCACGCCTTGAATCCCGCTTGGTCACCAGCGTTCGGATGTGGTCACGGATGTCGTTCAGACCTTCACGAACACTGGCGGTATGCTTGCGAGTGAACTCGACAACGTTTGTCGCATCCCACACGATGTGGTTCTGGCAGATTCGCTGGAACCAGAACGACTGCATTCCCAGCGAACGTCGTCCCACCTCGGAATTCCAGACGAAGAAGCCGGGAGCGAATTCTTCGCCGTCGATTTCCACCCAGCCGGTCGGATCAATCAGGAAACAGAACATGTCCTGTTCACCACAGTACAGTCCCGTGCCACCATTGAACGCCGTTTGTGGCGGCTGAAAATCCGTCGCTACGTCCCGAACAACTTCCAGCAGTTCAGAATTCCAGAGACGCGTGTAGGACACGCCATGAAGAGACCGAACCGACTGGCCTGTTGTCAGCAACTGGATTGGCTTATCGCTGGAAGGCAGAGTATCCCGAAACGCCATTTTGGCCGTTTCCGGATGAAAGCGGTTCACTGTTTCCTTACTCATGCCAGACAGGCGACACAACTGGCTGAACGACCAGTCCGTCAGGTTGACGTGTTCGCCGGTTTCCAGATTCAGTTGCAAGCCGTCCTCATGGACACTGGGCATCAGCAGTTGAGGCCGTTGCCAGTGGTCGCTTGAGTAGTGGCGTTCCTGCCGACAATGATCGTGAAGTTCTTTCAACGAAGAAAATGTTTCATCCGGAGTCCGGCGAAACAATTCTCGGTTAGCGCGAGTCAAATTAACCATCAGTCCATACTCCTCGAAAGAATCGAGTTTTCGGGTGCCAAAGTCACAGCGTTCACCGGCACCCGGCAGGTGAACGCCACAACTTTGGATCGATAAGTAAGACTGGCCAGACTATGAGCAATCGCTCCTCAGTCCGGCGGAAAACCATTGGGCACCACCGCCCTCTCGATTCACGTGAGATGACGCATCATCAACGTCAATCGAGTGGCGGGTGTTGGTTTACTCGGGATGCGTGGAACAAGGAACAGCAGAGAATGAGATAGCCGATTCCTTACCACGATATTACAGAATTGTCACGTTTTCCTGGCGGGACTTGAATTGCATCCGTCTTTCGCAATGAAAACAGCAACTTACCCGGCCCGGCAGTGTTGAACCACAACCGGAACTTCGTCCTGATAGGGAACGATGAATCCATATTCACGGGCATGCTGCTGCATATGGTCCATCGCTTCGCGAGTCCACCCCAGTGAGATTTCTATCTGAATCAACTCCGCTGCATCCGCAGGCAGGACGCTCCAGACGCAGGCGACTCTGCCTTTCTGTCTCTGCACACGCCGCCAAAGAAATCGGACGGTGGCAGGATCCTCCGGGTAGAAGAGTTCAATTCCGTTTTTGCTGACAATACCGACGTAAGATTTCATCATCTCTGATCAGTACCATGCTGGTGTGGGAAATGCAAAAAGAAATGTGGACCTGCTGACAATCAGATGTTGGTGTGGCAGATTTTATCCATGCCCAGCTTATTTCTGTTCCTCGCCGCTCTGTGCCTGCTGTTTCCCCTGCACGCGACTGTCGTGGCTGGAAGCCTGTTTCTGTTCACGCGCTGGAGCCGACGACGCTGATGTGAAATCTTAAGAGCTTTGTTCGAGCCTGAAGGTGAGACCGTTGGCGTGCCATGAACCTGTGATGAAGTCATTCCGACGATACTGACAACAGAAGTAAAGAGAAGCCTCGGGCGCTGCTGCACGCAACGACTTCGGCCTCTCTGTTTGCGGTGAACGATGCTGGCATGATGAAAGTCTATGCGACAAGCGATTCTTCGTTGACCTGTTCTTTCGACTGTGACAGCGAGTGAATCATGCGGCTGGATGTTTTTTGAATCCTGTCCAGTGACGCCATCAAAGTCGCTTCGTCTCCCCGATACAACTGAATGTAGTCCGAACTGCGTGTGGAACAATTGAGTCCAAATGAAGTGCAGACAACATACGCAACCGCTTCTGCTTCTGTCTCTCGAACCGTCTTCGAAAGTGACTGGCGTTGTTCAGCATCATGCATCCATTCGTGGGCCAGTTCATGGGCCAGCACGGCAAAGCGTTCTGCAGTCTCAAGTTGCGTTGAGATTCCGATTTCGCCTTTGCGTGAGACGCCCTGGGCTCCACCCGGTAACACTTCGTATGTGAGAACAATTCCGTTTGCGCGAATCAGTTCTTCGAGAGAGTCGAGAAGTTGTCCAGGTTCGCCTCCGATCTTTGCAAATTCTGGCAGTTCATCACCTTCGGTCTGAGTGACATCGAACACATGGACGATCTTGAAGCCCATGATGGACCGTTTGCCCTCTGCGTCAGCCGTCTGTGATGCTCCGGGCTGATGGCCTCCAGACTCATCCCGCTTGCGATAAACGAGCGGTGCCATGATTCCGATTCCCTTCTCACCTTTTCGAACATATCGGCCCTGCTTCAGCCAGCGCTGAAATCCTGCAACAAGCGTAGCTTCCGGATTTTGCATCGCGATCAGCAGACTGTTCGTCCACGAGTAATTGTGGAATCGACTCATTGTATTGAGGTACTGAGTCAGTTTCTCGCTGCGTCCTGCCTTGAGTTCTTCCTGCAACGCTTTGATGGCCTGTTCTGCCATTTGTTTTGCTTCGTCCTTCTTCATTTCTGTTCTCCGAATCGTGGAAAGCTGCATCCGGCGTGTGCAGCGAATGAATGAGATTCGGGCCTGCCGGCGGCCCAATCTTGAGCCAGACACGGCAAGTCAAGGTGGAGCCTTTCGCGCAGCGAAAGCAGCAGCGGACGCCAACGGCGGGAGCGGACCTTGACGCCGTGGCACAATGAGAAGGGCCGAGCGGAAGTCCCCTCTGTCCTTGATCTGTTTCAGTCGCAATCCATCTGCAACAACAGATGCGAACCCGTTCTAACGATTTGGATCGCGATAAATGCTGACCGAGTTCACTCGATAGAATCCGTCGTCATGAACCTCTTCGGTCTTCTCCGTTCGAGTGACTCCTTCAGGTGCGTAGAGTTTCTCTTCACGCACGAAATCGCATCGAACGGGACCGCCAGGCATCGAGCCCAGTCGTTCGCAACATCCCGCTGAGGGAATCAGTGGGCTGATGCGTTTTCCGTCCTTCTCATACCAGATGCGTTCGACCCAAGTGTGACCGTGGTCCGTTCGTGGATAGGTATCTCGATGAATTCGCAGGATGACCATAAGTCAGTAACTCCCGTTGGGCTGCATTCGGCATCTGCAGCATTGAAATGCAATTCGAGCCCTGCCGAAGGCTCACAAGTTGAGCCGTCCACGGCAGGTCAAGGTGGAGTCTTTCGCG
The DNA here is from genome assembly GCA_022843805.1 of Fuerstiella sp. Classification (GTDB taxonomy): domain Bacteria; phylum Planctomycetota; class Planctomycetia; order Planctomycetales; family Planctomycetaceae; genus F1-80-MAGs062. The sequence goes on along the minus strand of JALHMY010000009.1, from coordinate 40,995 downwards.
CAGCGAAAGCAGCAGCGGCCGCCAGCGGCGGTCGCGGACCTTGACGCCGTGGCAGAATGAGAAGTGGCAGAAGGAAGGCAGATGGATCAGTCAGAATCTGCTGGCGGAATGGCCTTCTGGGGATCAAACGGGATGAGTCGAGAACGTTGTTCTTCATCCGGCTGATCGAAGATTGACCAGTCGCCGTAATAACGGCCGTCGTAGTAGACGAGGTCATCCACGATGTTCAGCACGTGTCCGTCCTCGTGGCTGAACTTGATGTCACAGTTGTATGTCATGTGGAAAAATGGAAACGGCCCAAACACAGGGCCATCTTCTCCCCAGGCATTCATCTCTTCGCTTGCATCCGTTCGTCCGTGCCAAAGCATCAGGTAAGGCATGATGTGTCCTCCGACTTCTGACAATGCGGGCAGAATCCGAGGTGTGTGTACCATTCGAATGCGGATCTCGTCTTGTCGTCCGCAGGAACCACCTTTCGGGATTCTGCCAGACTCTGAACCTCCGTCACGTCTCTCCAGGTCGATGGAATGCTGTCGATTCCGTCGCCTTCATCTGTGTCGCATCCTCTGCAGGCCAACCGAATTCGTTTGGACATGGGTATGCCTTTCATCGTTACGGGGCACTGAAAACTAATTGAAAACCGATGCACGCCACCGGCATCAAACCTCCGCGAAATCAGACGATTGATGCCTTGTGACTTTCGATAAATTCAACTCGGATTTTGAAGAGAGCGACGTTCGGCAACAGCGTTCGGAACAGTACCGAGAATCAGAGACATGCATGGGAAACCGTCCTTCAACCTTGATGCAATGCCGGCGCAAAAAGGGGGGGACGCGAGCCACTGGTGCAGTACTTGCCACCAATGATTCGCGTCCTGTTTGGTCAGTCTTCGCCGTCGTCATCGGTGAACTGAATGAGTCCACTGATCAGGAGTTCTTCAATTCCATACACGGCTCGTTCCCCGCAGGATTCACAGACGTATTTGCGGGCGTCCGGTTCAACTCCGGAGGCTTCGTCACCACATTGGGTGCAGTAGCCGCCGTAGTTCTCGGACATCTGTGCGTAGGTTTCCTGTGAGATTCGAATCACTTGTGACTGTTGCATGGGTTCCATCTCCGAGCCATTCAGCCGACTGTCTTCCTGGCCAATGAGTTGATCGATGGGCCCGTCGGCGGCCCACAGTTGGGCCAACACGGCATAGTCAAGGTGGAGCCTTTCGCGCAGCGAAAGCAGCAGACGCCGCAGGCGTCGGACCTTGACGCCGTGTTACACTGAGAAAGCCGACGACGGGATAGGTTCTTCTAAAACCGATTCATGCACGCCATCTGCATCCGTTCACTGCCTGATGCTGCAGTCGAGGAATGCGATGACCGAAATGAACTGCCCGAGTCCTGAGCGTCGTTCCGCTCGAATGGAGAGATCCCGACAACGTTCATGCCACAATTCCGGTTCGTGATCAAGCGGAGTGACTGAATGCTGCAACTGTGGCATTCTGGCTGAGCGAGGGAAAACGGAAGCTGGCTCTGCGGGGACGCAACCAGTCAGGGATACTCTCGCCGAAGCGTCGGAGTGACGTTTGAGGCCAGCGTGATTCGGTGACTTTGTTACCGAATACGCTGGCCTGTTTTTCTTCAGCAATGGGTGATGATTCAACGTCGTCGGAAGGTTTTGCCCAGCGGTCTGGCAGTACCAAAGACCGCAAATCCCCGCCAAAGCGCAACCATCAATCCTGCAGCCCAGCCACTTCGATGCGAGCCCATGCCTGAAGAAAATCCCGGGGTCCGGGGCAGAGCCCCGCTGTGCAACTGTGGTCATCCGCGTTAGGGATGCGCAGGGTGCGAAGCAGTCCGCAGGACCGAGCGTCCAGCGAAGCCAGCAGCTCCCCGGCCCGCAAGGGCAACGCCCGAATCCCAACCACTTAAACAGAGATGCGTTCCACGATATTCCGGGTCACTCTTCTCTGTCGACGGTCATAAAGTCGTGTCGTGCGAGGATCAGCATGTCCAGCGAGGTACTGCACATCAGCCAGTGGGACTCCCTGTTCCAGAAGGTCCGTGATCGTGGTCACACGCAGCGAGTGGGGAGATAATCGCCTGGAAAGCCCGGCATCATGCAGACGTCGTTTCATCATGCGAGCCATGTCGTCCGCTGTCATGCCATTCTGCGTCAACCGCCGACTGCGTCTCACCGTTGTGCGAAACAACGGAGATGCTGGAGCGGCATACAGCAGACCAGTGCGATCCAGATATTCTGCAATCGCAAGTTGCAAATCATGCCGCACCGGAATCTCACGGACCTTTCCATTCTTCTCATGAAATCGCAGGCAGTACTGGTCGCCGATATCGTAAAAGTCGGATCTCCGTAGCTTGGCCACCGCCCCGACACGGGCTGCCGTGTAAATCAGAATGCCGATGATGGCTCGATCACGACGGCCGATGTCGTGAGAATCATTGATGCACTTCAGTAGTCGTCGAGCATGTTCCACCGTGATTTCAGGCGTCTTTCCTTCCACAGCCTGGTGCCGTTCGGTTCTCACCGACAACGCCGGATTGAGAATCACCACATGCCGCATAACCAGTTCATCGAAGAACCTTCGCAACGCGGCCAGATGCAGCTTGCGAGTCGGCGTGGACACCGTCATGGAATCCAGATATCGACCCACATCTGCCGGAGCAACCCGCACCAGTTCCAGCCGCCGTTCACCACACCACGCCGAAAACCTCTTCACAGCATGCAAGTACGCTTTACGGGTATGCACATTCCGAACCTGCCCATGAATGAACTCCTCAAAGGCAAACCTCGCCGCACTGCCAGCATTCGCAACGAGCGAAGGCAATTCAGAGTCCGCCGTTCCGATCAATCCGTATTCGCCTGGCCTACCAGGTAATTGCTCATCATCCATGACGCTCCATTGAACATTCCATCAATCACAGGTCATCCGCAAGCTTTGCCGTTTTGACGCCGACGGTGTTCAGACACCATGCAACAGCTCTTACAGCCATGTATGACATTACCGAATCAAGCAACAAATTCACTCACGCGGCAACCGCAAGAATCCCTCCACCTGTGAGTTTTTCACAACTCGACTCATAGCGCCGGATAACGTCTTTTGTCCAGCATCAATTGCAGTCGCGATAACTTTACAGTTTCCGCAATAAGCACGTGCGATCAATTCGACTACGCAATCGGACAGTAATTCGAATCCTCGCAGATCAACTTGTTGGCTGCCTCGGCGTGTCGGACCGGAGTAGCGAAGCGAACTCTCGTTCGCAACATCGGTCGTGACCACCGGAGCGTCGAAGAGGTGCGTTCGCGGGCAATTCCAAGAAGGGCTAATCATCAGTCAGATTCGCTCATTCGATGTGGCATGTTCCATTGATTAATTTCTGTTGAACTTTCTGAGATTTGCACTCGACCGAAAACATGAAGGGCTTGTAGGTATCGATACCCCGTTTTGTTGCCTGCTCAGCAAGTGTCTGATCAAACTTCTCGATATCAATTGCCTCACGCAGCATGACTTCCTGTGATTCCGTTACCTGCCCTCCAACGAACAGTGCTGCCTGCAACAAAAAACAGCGAGGTCATTGAAGATAACGGGCATGCCATCACTGCCAACGACGTAACGACCGCCTTGCTGTCAAAGATTGAGATCTCACCCTTGCGTCGCTCAAAAGCACCTACGCCAAAGAAGTGACGTCTCTGCAACAAAAACTCCCGTGTGATGCGTCCCTGCTGCTCTATGATTGTCTTATGCATGGAGCAATACTGATCAATGCCGTCAACCTGTACTTGCGCGTTTGCGATGGGAGCCACAACACCGTGGGGGAGACATGCCAGCTAGACTGCTTTCATAGACCACAGTCTCAGACTTCGTACCGAAGGCCGTTTCATGATCTGCCCTTTTCTGCCCGAATAACGGCACAGTTTGAAAGTTCGTGACCTGTTCTCGAATTGCGACCAAGCCAAAGGATTTCCGGGTTTGTCAGGCCGTTGGCTACCAGACGTTGCAGGAAGTCTCCTTCCACGAGCGCCCCGCCGATACATCTGAACCAGTCTTTGATTTCACTGCGTACTTCGTTCGGCAATTCACTCTTCAGCACAATTTCCGCGAAGATCGTACGACCACCGGGTTTCAGAACGCGTGCAACTTCTCGCATGACCGCATCCTTGTCCGGCGACAGATTGTAGATTCCATTGGCGGTCACCAGATCGACCGAACTGTCTGGAAATGGAATCCGGTCCGCCGGAGCATTGAGCCACTCGACGTTTGCAACGCCCATTTCAAGGAGATTACGCCGAGCTTTGCTCAGCATGTCCGCCGAAAGATCGAGCCCATAAAGCTTTCCCGTCTGGCCAACCTTTTGAGAATACAGATACAGGTCCAGTCCTGCTCCGCATCCAAGATCCAGCACCGTTTCTCCCGGCCTCGCATCGACGAACGCCTGCGGATTACCGGCACCTGTGAATGATTCCCACATTCCCCGCGGCAAGCTGTCCAGTACCGCTGCCACGTACCCGACGCTTTCGGCGAACTTTCGCCCGACCGGAAAATTAAACTTCTCATCAGGACTGGTAGCTACGGAGCTGTATCGTTCTGCAACTGCAGTTTTGATCTCGTCCGGTGTGTATTGTGATAGTGGCTTCATGTTTCGTTTTCCATCTGTTCTTTGAATGCCTGCCAGAAGGTCTATCGCCGCATTGATGTCATCACCTGTCGTCATTCGTCCAAAGCTGAATCTCACAGCGCCCCGACCGACCTCGAATGACGCTCCCATCGCGGCGAGCACAGGACTCATCGTTGCCGCTCCAGCATGACACGCCGATCCTGTTGATGCAGCAATGCTCGGAAGCTGAGCAAGAACATCATACCCGGCGTGATCCAGAAAGCTGACATTTAGTGTATTAGGGAGCCGATCGACAGGATGACCATTGAGAACGATGCGGTCACCAAACTCATCCCGAAGCCTCTCCCAGAACTCGTCCCGCAATTGTCGCACCATACCACGGTCAACACATTCGTCTGCCACTTCGCAGGCTGCGCCCAGACCGACGATCTCAAGGATGTTTTCCGTGCCAGCTCGCCGACCGGATTCGTGCCCGGCTCCATGCAGCAACGGCTCCAGCGGAACTCCTTCACGAACAAACAGGACACCGACTCCCTTTGGCCCATAGAGCTTATGCCCAGCGATCGAAAGCAGATCAACAGACAATAACTCAACGTCGACGGAGACCTTACCAGCCGATTGAGCGGCATCCGTGTGCAACGGGATTCCATGGTCTCGGGCTATCGCAGCGATCGACCCGATGGGTTGAATGGTGCCGACTTCGTTGTTGGCATGCATGATGGTAATCAGCCGAGTGTGTGGACGAATTGCACGTCGCACATCGTCAGGATCGACGACACCAAAACGATCAACCCGCAGAAGAGTAATCTCGGCGCCTAGTGCCTGCAGAAATCGACAAGGCTCCAGCACAGCCGGATGTTCGATACAACTGGTTATGATGTGAAATGGAGCCCCTCGATCCTTCGCCGAGAAGAACGCCCCTTTGATCGCGTAATTGTTCGCTTCTGTTCCTCCGGAAGTGAAGATGACTTCGGTTGCGTCGCAACAGAGCAGGGCCGCGACTTGAGAGCGGGCTTTCTCAACAGCATCGCGAGCAGGACTTCCCGCCCAGTGCAGACTGGAGGGATTTCCGTAGGCCACGCTTAAAAAAGGCCGCATAGCCTCGGCCACTTCCGGAGCGAGCGGTGTGCTGGCGTTGTAATCCAGATAGATCTGCCTGTTCATCTGGCTCGCGACTTCCGCTTGACGCCGCTGCTCGCTACGGCCGGCGCGCCAACTGACCGGGATGATTCACTGATTTCTGCCATTCGTTTCTTATCGGCTTTAATCTCTGCGGCCGTACGAGTCACCATGGGTTCATCACGCCCAACCAGCGTGAGAAGTTCCTTCACCAACCTCGGGCGACAGAGGTAGTAGCATTTCAGAACTCCATCCTGAGCATAGTCCACAAGCCTGGCATTCCGCAGCACAGCAAGATGCTGCGAGATATTGGCTTGTCTTGCCGGAAGGATTTCTTCCATGTCAGTCACGCAGCGTGGACCAGCCAGCAACTCCTGCAGAATGGACAGCCGGGTCGGATGAGAAAACGCCTTCAGCAGCTCTGCTGTGGCCTTTTGTTGTCGAGAATCTGCCATTCTCTTAGATCCATATTGAGACCAGTCGATTCACATATTCGATTTTTTGAATATTATGATGATGCTGAGGCATCAGTCAATGGATCGAGGGGGAGAGTATCATGCATGACAGTTCATCTCGCTGGCTGTGGCTTCAGAGTGGAATTCTTGTTGTTTGCATGGCACAAATCTTGGTGTCTGCTGACGGAAATGTGTCAATCGACAGCAAGAATGGCATATTGCCCGAAGGCACTGTTCGCAACCAAGTCGGCGATGCGGAGCTGGAAGTGCTTTGCCGCACCACAGAAAAGCGGCGACTCGATCTCAGTCAAAGTAAAGTGACTGACATAGGTGTGACTCAGCTTTCCGTGATGAAGCACTTGCTGTTTCTGGACGTTAGCCAAACGCAGATCACGAATACGTCCCTGGTTTCAATTAAGGACCTGCCCGAACTTCGATCACTCATGCTTAATGAGACCAAGGTCAGCAACGTCGGGCTTGCCAGTCTTTCGCAGATGAAATCACTTCGTGTGCTGGGACTTGACCATTGCCGGATCTCCGATTGTGGTTTGAAGCACATAAGGAACATGGAGTTACTGGAATGGCTTTACCTGAATGACACCAACATCTCGGACGCCGGGATTGATCATTTGACTGCCCTTCGGAGGCTAAAGTTTCTCTCTGTGGTCAATACTCGTGTGACACAGGAAGGCATTGACCGATTGCACCTGGCAATTCCCGCTGTGAGAATTCGCTACTGACGAGAGATCCTCACCAATCTTCGAAAGAGTCCAACAATGTCAACTCAGCAAACCAAGCGGTCAATCGTGGCCTCGAACTGGCTGCCCAGACTGCTAAAACTGGTGGTGTTCAGCGTCGTTGCTGGAACAGCCATTTACTGGCTTCGCTTTTCCCCGGTTATCGTGGCAGTGGTTGAGGTGACCGAAGGTGCTATCGTAGCCGAAGTCATGGGAACCGGGACTTTGGAAGCGAAGCAGAAGGCGATCATCAGTCCCAAGATATCAGGTCGGCTTCAGGATGTTCGCGTCGACCAGGGCGATACCATTCAAGCTGGTGACGTGCTGTTTCAACTGGATGATACGGAACTCAAGCAACAGGCTGAAATGGCGAAAGTTGGAGTCGCTGCAGCGAAGGCGGGATTGAATCGCTTCGAAGCCGATCAGAACCAGACTCAGGCTGTGTTCAAACAGGCCGAACAGAATCACGAGCGAGTGGCCATGCTGATCAAATCCAACGCGGCCAGCCCCACAGACATGGACAAAGCACGCGAGCAAATGGATGTGGCTCTTGCCGGAGTCGCCCGTGCGGATGCCGCGTTGCTCGAAGCCAAACAGCAGGAGCTTGTCGCCGAAAGCACACTGGCGTTTCATCAGGCCAGACTGGCTGACACAGTCGTCGCGGCACCGTTTGCCGGGCTGATTGTGCAGCGATATCGCGATCCCGGGGCCGTTGCCGTTCCCGGCAGTCCGGTGCTGAGTTTGATCTCCACCGAAGTGCTGTGGGTTAGTGCGTGGGTGGATGAAACGGAGATGTCTCGTATCGCTGTCGGACAACCGGCTCGCGTGGCGTTTCGATCCGAGAATGCCAAATCGTTTCGCGGCGAGGTCGCTCGTCTGGGCCGAGAAACAGATCGCGAGACTCGGGAGTTCGCTGTCGACATTCGCGTGCTGGAACTGCCGACCAACTGGGCCGTGGGGCAACGGGCCGAAGTCTACATTGAGACCGCTCGCCGTGACAAAGCGAAAACTCTGCCAGCCGGCGCTGTGACGTGGCGCGAAGGAACGGCGGGCGTTTTCGTTCAACTCGATGGTACGGCTCAGTGGCGACCGGTCAAACTGGGACTCAGCAACCGCGAACAGGTCGAAGTCCTGGAAGGCGTCGCTGCGGATGAGCAGATTTTGCTGCCTTCGGAAGCGGCTGCAAAAAGCATCGAAGGCAGGAAGGTTGTCATTCGATGAATCTTGCCATCAAAGATATCCGGCACAATCTCGGTCGCTTCATTCTGACCGTGCTCGGTATCGGCATGCTGCTGATGATCGTCATGGGCATGGCGGGGATCTATCGCGGCCTGTTGGAAGACGCCACGCTGCTGATCAATCGCATCGACGCAGACTTGTGGATCGTGCAGAAGGATACTCGAGGTCCATTTGCCGAAGTGTCACGCGTGCCAAAGTCGCTTGTCTATCGAGTTGAAGCTGTCCCCGGGATTCAGTCTTCCCGCGAATTCGTGTACCACACGATTCAGCGGCAACACAACGGCAAGCCGATACGAATGTCGGTGCTCGGGCTGAGCTGGCCGGTCGATAAAGGCGAATGGCTGCCGCTGATTTCCGGGCGAGCCCTGCGGCAGAATCATTTTGAGATCGTTGCTGACAAAACGCTGGGGCTGCAACTCGGTGAACGAATTCCACTCGGCAAAGAAACCTATACCGTCGTTGGCATCACTTCCGGCATGGTGAGTTCGGGAGGCGACGGAATGGCCTTCACCACGATTCAGGATTCTCAGGCGATCCAATTCGACAGCTCAGGCGAATCCGTGCGACTGGAACGTGCCGCGCGCGATTCGCGTGGACAGGAGAACGAACTGTTTCTTAGCCAGCCGGCACTCACGGAGCAACTCGCGCGGCCGACAGCGGAACTCCCGGGCGTCACACCTCCGCCCTTGAGCGCCGTCATTGCCAAGGTGGCTCCGGGAGCAGACCCGCTGCAAGTTGAGAAGATCATATCTTCGTGGGGCGACGTGTCGGTTTTCAGCCGACATGGACAGGAAGAATTGCTGGTTCAGGGCATGGTCGATAAAGCCAAACGGCAACTCGGGATGTTTCGCGTTCTGTTGACGATCATTGCCGCCATCATCATGGCGCTGATTCTGTATACACTGACGCTGGACAAGATTCACTCCATCGCGTTGCTCAAACTGATCGGTGCTCAGAACCATGTGATCCTCGGACTCATTCTGCAGCAGGCACTACTCCTGGGCGGACTGGGATACGGGATCGCGTGGGCTGTCGGACAAAAGCTGTTTCCGCATTTCCCTCGTCGAGTTGTTCTGACAAATGACGATCTGATTCAACTGGCGGTCATCGTGTGTGTGATCTCCGTGCTTTCCAGTTTGCTGGGAATCTGGAAAGCCATGCGAGTGAACCCGAACGATGCTCTGATGGGATAGCCACAATGTCTGACGAACTGGCGATTGAAACCATCAGTATCAGCAAGATCTATGGAAGCGGCAACACCGAAGTGGTCGCCATGCGCGATGCGAGCGTGCAGGTCCGGCGAGGTGAAGTGATCGCCCTGCTGGGACCGAGCGGTTCCGGGAAGTCGACGTTTCTCACGGCCGTTGGGCTGATCAATCCGCCGACTTCGGGGCAGGTTCGCATCGGTGGCACGCTGGTGATGGATGGCCCTCGTGCGGCCGTCAATCTTCGCAGCTTTCGACGTCGGCACATTGGATATGTGTTTCAGAAGTCGAATCTGATTCCTTTCCTGAGTGCCATTGAGAACGTGCAGATTGCGATGGAACTGAACGGCATGACCAGTCGAGCAGCTCGCACTCGCGCGGCCGAACTGCTGGACGAATTGGGAGTCGGCGACCGTCTGGATCACAGCACAGCGATGCTGTCAGGCGGTCAGCAGCAGCGAGTCGCCGTGGCCAGAGCCCTCGCCAATCATCCGAGTGTAATCCTGGCCGACGAACCTACGGCGGCCTTAGACAGCCATCGCGGCCGTCAGGTGATGGAACTCTTCCGCAACGTTGCCCGCGAGCACGGGGCCGGTGTGATTGTGGTGACTCATGACCAGCGAACTCTGGAAGTGTTTGATGCAATTTACGAAATGGAAGATGGCGTGATTCATCAGCAAAAACGCAAAGTTGAGTCAGCCACTGTGCCTGAGCGGGGCTAGAGGTAGACGATGCCGCCAATGGTGCCTGCACTGAACGGACCATCAAACAAACGCTGCTGCTTAATGCTTATTAAACTGGACACGCCAGTCTGAGTTTGCTTCAACCCGATTCATCATGCTTCTCATGCTCGACCGCGAGGTTCCATGCCGCAAGCGTTCGACTTAAAGTACTCGGGCAGACGGGAAGCTTCAGGAGTTCGCAAAGTTCCCGCATTGAGAGACCGGGATTCGCGTTTCTGGCAGCAAGAATTGCTTTTCGATAGTTCTCCAGTTTTGACCTGGGTCCTGTACGTGCCCGAACTACAAGCGGAGCCTCTGTTTGAGATCGGGCACGCTGCAGGTAGTAGTAGATCGTCCGTCTCGCGACCTGGTAAGTTTCCACCGCTTCAGCGACTGACATTCCTTGATTGATGGAATTTACAATAAGTTCCCGAACATGTGGCGACTTTGGTCTTGGCATTTCGATCCTCGAAGCACAGATGGGCGGCTGCGACTTGCAAATTCTGAAACGATCTAGAGCCAATGCGTAGGATAAGACCGTCCGGGCGACAAGTTGTTAAAGACATAAGTCCAAACGACGATCAACACAGAACCTGCAAGGACTGGAGCGAACAAGAAGTCCCACGAGACTTCAGACATCACGCCCACCAAGGCCACTGCGCCCGAAGGGGGATGGACGGTTCGAGTGATCTTCATCAGAACAATTGTGGTTGAAACGGCCATTGCCATCACCCAGGGAGCTGTCCCGAACGATTGTCCCAGAGCCACAGACACAAATGCACCGATGAAATTCCCACCGATTACGTTCCTTGGTTGAGCTAACGGGCTATGGGGAACTCCAAAGACCAATACCGAGGTAGCCCCCATCGGTGCGGCGATCAGCGGGTATTTGCTGTCGACAGAAAGATAAGCGAGCAGTCCAATTCCCAGAAAGCTACCCGCCCATGACAGCAACATCTGCGTGGAAGAGAATTTGGGTTGAAAGTCACATCCTTTACGATGGCTCCTGCGCGCCATCAGGACAATCCGCCGACTAAGCCGAACTCGTGATGTTCGTCGGCTCGTAAATCTGTTCTGCATAGAAATAGAATTACCCCCGTGAATCAGAGTGAGACCGGTCTTTTGCCAGCACCAGCGACACAAGTAACGACGAAGTCTCAACCGCTTTCAAGGCATGCACTTCATCGGCAGCAAGATAAAGCAAATCGCCGGGACGGAGGTCTCTTGTTGTTCCGTGACACGAAAAACTGACACGTCCCTCCAGGCATTGAACCGTAATTTCACCGCGTGTCTTGTGCGGAGGGATCTCTTTTCCGGCAGGAAGCACCATTCGAATCAGCTCGAATGAAGCAGTCTTGACCAGTGTCGACGTTGCTGATTCGCCCAGAGCCGGACCGAGTGGTAAATGCGTGACAACGCTGGGTTGCAGGTGTTCAATCGCCATGTCTTGTTCCTTAGGAAAACTACTATTTTGCCGGGATGCGGCAGGGACCATCATGAACTCACTTCGTTCGACGGAATGAATGACCGGTCTTCAAGCCGGCAACGAAGAGAACTAGCGCGACCGCTCCCAGGAAGAAAATGGTGTCGCCCGGAACACGCATCCATCGCAGAGTTTGCATCAAAGGTGTCTGCAGAAATTCACTGCTGCGAGCATACCAGTAACCATGTTCAACAGAGGCCGATGTCTGCATCAGACCAACCGGCAGAAGACTGAGCACGCACATCGCCATCAGACCGCCATTCAACGACCAGAAAGAGAAACGCAACATCCGCTCTTTCCATTCGACGCCCGGCACAAGAATTCGCAGACAAACCAGCATGAGACCAATACCCAGCATTCCGTAAACTCCGAACAACGCGGCGTGTCCGTGCAGCGGTGTCGTATTCAGTCCCTGCATGTAGTAGAGGGCAATCGGTGGGTTGATCATGAAACCGAAAAGTCCCGCACCAACCATATTCCAGAAAGCCACTGACACGAAGTAGTAGATCGGCCACTTGTAACGCTGTACCCACGGTGATGTTCGCGATCGTCGCAGGTCGTCCATCGCGTCAAAACCAACCAGCACCAGCGGAACAACTTCCAGTGCGCTGAAGACGGAACCCCAGGCCAGAGCAACTGACGGCGTGCCGCTGAAGTAAAGATGATGACACGTCCCGATGATGCCGCCGGACAGAAAGACCGTGGCCGATAACAGAGCGGCCGATGCCGCGGCGCGTGGCCGAATCAGATTCAGACGCATGAAGATGAAGGCAATCACCGTGGTGGCGAAGACTTCAAAGAAGCCTTCCACCCACAAATGGACAACCCACCATCGCCAATATTCAACGATCGTCAGATGTGTATGTTGGCCCCATGTCAATCCGGCTCCGTAGAACAACGCAATCGCGCCGGTGGACACGGCAAGCAGCAAAACAAGTTGTTTCTGATCGCCTTCTCCCTTCAGAGCTGGCCAAAGTGCTCGAAGCATCAAGACCAACCAGAGCAGCAGTCCAACCATCAAGCCGATCTGCCAGACTCTTCCCAGATCGACATATTCGTATCCCTGATGACCGAGGTAGAAAGACACCTCGTCCGTCAGGTAATTCTTGACACTCAACCATTCACCAGCCAATGAACCCACAACAACCACGAGCAGGGCGATGAAAAGAACATTGACTCCGAGTCGCTGTCCTGTCGGTTCACGATTGCTCACAAGCGGACCAATAAACAATCCTGCGGCCAGCCACGCAGTCGCAATCCAGAAAAGTCCGATTTGAATATGCCACGTGCGAGCGACACTGTAGGGCAACCATTTTGAAAGCGGGATGCCGTAAAAACCGTCCCCTTCGACACCATAATGAGCCGTGACAATCCCCAGCCCCATTTGGGCAAGAATCAATGCTGCTACGGTCCAGAAGTACTTCACGGTCGCTCGCTGAGACGGCGTTGCCTCCCAGCTTTGCAGAGGGTCTTCGGCAGGCACTTCCATGGCCTCGCCGTCTTCGCGTCGCGATGCATACCACCAGCCCATGGCCGAGATTCCGGCCAGCAGCATGATGATGCTGACGCCCGTCCAGACGACCGATTCCCCAGTTGGAACATTTCCCACCAGAGGTTCATGTGGCCAATTCTGGGTGTAGCTGACGGTCAAGCCGGGGCGGTTGGTGACTGTGGCCCATGCCGACCACGAGAAGAACGCACTGAGTTGACGCGCTCGTTCTTCACTTGAGACTGTTTGAGCGGGAATAGCATAGTCCACAACGCCCTTCAGAAACACGTCCTGATAGTGCGCTGCAATGGACCTGTACGCGGCGGCTCTCACAGGATCCACAGTGATTGTACGAGTTGTTGTGTCGAAGGTGTTTGTTCGAAGCAGATCCTTCAATCGACCTGTCAATTGCGACTGACGTTCCGAACTCAAGCTGGCAAAGTCGTTGTTGAATTCGACTTCTGCCCATTGATTCAGAATGAACATGGCTTCGCGATGGAGATAATCGGCAGACCAGTCCGGAGCCACATAGCTGCCGTGTCCCCAGATGGAGCCAACCTGCATACCACCGAGCGTTTGCCAGACATTCTGACCCTTCTCAATGTCGCCAGGACCAATCACTTCTTCGCCGGAAGTTGTGACAACCCGATCCGGAATTGGTGGCATCTCATCGTATATTCGAGTCCCGACCCACCCGAGCACGAGAAATGAAACAAACATCACGAGGGTAAACGCAATCCAGAGACGTCGCATTGATTGGGTGACTTTCGACTGTTGGAACAAGATTCATTGGGGGAGTATCGACGTGAGGATGGCTGTCCCGGCGGATGGTAGATGCACGAACAGGTCTAAATCTTCCAGTAGTCCGGAAGGTCAAGCTTTGTTTGAAGCAGGATTTCTCGAATGGCTCGACGATCGTCTTGTGAGAGATGGGAGTACTTTTCAGAAACGTCTGTTCCGGAAACTACGTCCCACAGTTTCTGAAGCACGCAGTCTTTTGCTGCCGTCGGCAACTGCTCAAATGCTTCGGAATAGATCAGGTAGCTGCACGGGTACTTCAGCATTCGCGTCGACATATCCATGTCTCGGAGAGAGCGTCCCTGATCGTCCTTGGGGCCTGGTGTGGCAAATTGCTCTGCGTAACCTGATGTCCCTTTGAGCGGATCAGTCAGCTTTGCCTCATTGACGAACAACAAAGCCTCGACAAGACGTTCACTCACACTTTGAATTCGGCGAACTGTGCTTTCCAGCAACTCACCTTCGGGCTTGTCCAGCATCTTGCGCATCAACTCGTCGTAAGCGAGAGCCTGACGAGTTTCAAAGCTGGCTTTTGTGAGGCGATTGTGGACCAGAGCCTGATGCTCCAGAACCATGAGTGCCACAATGTCGCTATGGGCAGAGAGATAGCGATCGGGATTGATACGGAACTTCAGGTCGGTGACATTCTGACCTTCCGAGTTGTCGACCGGCTCTTCAACATCACGACCACGAATCACAAGATTACCCAAGTGCTTCTGAGCACCATGAGTGCCTGTCACGTACCAGCCACCCCAGCGATCCTTCACAGGTGTTGTGTGATCGACTGTGCGACTGCCCGCTGAAAGAAGAGGTTGACCTCCCGCATCGACATACAGGGAACGAATGATATGACCGGGCACGCCTTCCATCCGGGATGAACTGTGACACACGAGGCAACTTTCGGTCTGACGCTGGATAGCGGGCTGATCGGGAGAGTGTTGATCAACCGAATAGAAGACCGTTCCAAGTTTGGGATCAACGGCTGAGATCTCAAGTACATCGCCGGATTGGCAAAAGCCCACGTAGACATCGTCATTGAAATAGATGGCGCGAGGAGTTCGCGGCGAAATGCGTCGCATCTGGAGGCTTGTTTTTGAGAACACAAGCGTCTGCGATTCAACGGGGACTTCGAGGGCCTTGAGCAAGTCAGGCAGGTACCCAAATTCGGGAGTTTTCTGGAGCGTTCTTTGTCCTGACTCGATCGCGGCTTTCAATTCTTCGACACGATTTCCTGGCGTGGATATACTGTAAAGAATGGGTTCTTTTTCGAACTCATCAACCGCCTGAAAAGCGACAGCGGAGGTGCTGTTCATCAGCAACAATATCAATGTGGGAAGAGAAAAAATCGGGGGTATTTTGCAGGGCCGCATGACATGCTCCTGGTCAGGATGAATGTGCCTGAAATTCGTTCGAGTCTGGGGAGGTTGACACCAGCCGGATCACCGCTTAGTTAACTCCACTAATCTCCTGGCGAGGTCCAAAGAACTCGAAGTGGATCCGTGATTCGTCAACGTGCCAGTCTTTCAGGGCTCGGTAAACTCCCGTCATGAAAGGCTTGGGACCGCAGAAGTAGAACTGCGCTTCGTTGGTCGGCAGAATCGTCTGAAGGAATTCAAGATCAACGCGGCCGATGCTGTCACAGCGTCCTGTGCTCAGGTCGTCGGCCAGTGGAGCGTCGTACCGAAAATGTGTCTGGATCGCAGGACGTTGACTTGCCGCCTCCCGCACTTCTCCAGCCAACGCATGCAGTCGGCTGTTCTGAGATGCATGAACGAAGTAGACGGGAGATGTCGAATCTTTCGCCAGAGCTTTCAGCATGCTCAGGAGCGGAGTCACTCCGATGCCACCTGCCAACATTACAATGGGCTTACCATCGGCAGATGAGGTATCGAGCGTGAATTCTCCACACGGCGGGCCGATGGAAAGTTCGTCACCTTTTTGCACCTGATCGTGAAGCAGATTGGAGATCAATCCGGCAGGCGCGTCGAGAGTTGGGGCCGCTTCACGCTTGACGCTGATTCGATAGTGAGGCAGGCCTGGTCGATCCGACAAACTGTAATTGCGAGGAGATGTTGGTGTCGTCGGGTGCGGAAGATTGACGGTGATGTATTGCCCAGGCTTGAAGTCACGCAGAGCCTTTCCATCCGAAGGCTTCAGGTAGAAAGATGTCACATGTTCACATTCGACAACTCTTTGTTCGACGCGGAACTTGCGATAGCCATTCCACCCGCCCGACGCAGATGCTTGTTCCTGATAGATCTCAGATTCGCGACCGATGCAGACCTCAGCCAGAAAACCATACGCTTCTGCCCAGGCGGCGATCACTTCGTCGGTTGCGGCATCCCCCAGCACATCACGAATCGCCACCAGGAGGTGCTTCCCGACAATCGGGTATTGTTCGCGTTGAATTCCCAGCGAGCAGTGTTTCTGAGCAATCAACTCGACGGCCGGTCCAAGCGCTCCCAAGTTGTCAATGTTGGCCGCATACGCACAGATTGCCCCGGCTAGAGCCTTCTGCTGGCCCCCGGAATGCTGATGTGCCTGATTGAAGAAGGCCTTTACCTCGGGATTTCCGACAAACATCAATGAATAGAAGCGTCGAGTGATAGCTTCTGCGTGCTGCGCAACTGCAGGAGCAGTGGCCTTTACAATCTGAATGGTGTTTTCGCTGAGCATATGGACAATTCCGATCGTTTCAGGAGCAATATTTGCCGCATTGGTGAGGCGACAAATCAGTTGAGAATACGAGGAGATGGTTGTGTGTCTCTTTAATTCGACTTTACCGTTTCAATTCTACATGTCAATGTGTAGAATTGAAATATTCCAAATCTGAGGGGATCACATGCTTTCGAAAACTGCCGAATACGCACTGCGAACCGTCGCTTGTCTGGCCGGAGAAGCTGGCCGATCAGAGCCGGCGGATTCGTTGTGTGAGCAGACAAAGGTACCGCGGCGTTATTTGCACAAAGTGCTTCAGGACCTCGTACATGCTCAGTTGGTGCACTCACGGTCCGGACCAGGGGGCGGCTATTCGCTTTCTCGTTCCCCTGATGACATCACCATTCTGGACGTTGTTAACGCGGTGGCACCCTTGGAGCGAATTCGACACTGTCCGCTGGGTCTTCCGTCGCACACGAGTCTCTGTCCGCTTCATCAACAACTTGACCAGGCCTACGCTGCTACGGAGACGGCGTTTGCCAGCGTTACGATCGGACAAGTGCTGCGTTCTGAAAGCCGAATAGTTCCGCTATGCGACGTCAGTCGTGATTGAATGGCCTGAGCAAATGTCGTCATCCTTCATGTTTCTGTTCTCAAAGAATCAACCGAAACTTGACTGCCAAACCTTCCGCCCTTTGTCTCCCAGCTCACCCACCCGGAGAACACTGATGAAAAAACTTGTTCGCCTGTTTGACACTACTCCTTCTGAATTGCTGTCAGCATCCGTATGCCTGGCATTTCTGACGCTGGCGATTTCCTGGTCGTTTGGGGCCGACGAGAAGCCGAGTGACAAGAAGTTCGACGAGACAGCAAAGGCAGACACCGTTGAGAAGCCCAAAGATGCTCACGAGGGGTCACGTATCCCACTTGCGGTTGCTCGTGATCGAGCCCTGTTAATGCATCAGATTTACACAACCACACTGGAGGTCATGCATGACCGGTATTTCCATGCGGATCGATCCGTCGTCCCCGCTCGGGCGATGGAAGATGTCTTCGAGAATCTGGAACGCGAAACAGGCTCAAAGGCCAATTGGATTTCTGTCAATTTGAAAGCCATGAGCATCAACCACGATCCGTCGACGGAATTCGAAAAGCTGGCAGCGCGGGAACTCGGCAAGGGTGAACCGGCCTATGAAGCAGTTGACAACGGCATCTATCGTCGAGCCACGCCGATTCCACTGCACGGTGGATGCGTGAGCTGTCACTCAGGCTTCAATCCCAAGCCTTCAAAGACCCCAAAAATTGCAGGCCTGGTGATCAGCATTCCAGTGAACGACAAAGCTCCAGGGCAGCCGTGATACGGATTGCTGGATCCTGCGAGCTGACGGTTTCAAGCGTCTGTCTTTGACTATCTCGGTGAATTCATTTTCGGGGGCCAGCATGCTGCGCCGTTCTTTGTTTATCAACCTGGTGTTTTGCTTCCTTGCGATCGTGGCGATCACGGGCTTCAGATCTCTGATGTATGCAGACGAGCCAACCGTTCCACCAACAGGGTCGAAGAACTCGAACTCTGATGCCTGCCTCACCGTTGTGGAGGCTCGCCGTCAGGCGAAGACGTTGCATACGACGATTCACTCGACACTGCGAGTGATGCATGATCGTTACTACCGTGAAGACGAAGGGCTTCCGATTCCAGCCGCCGCCATGGGCGAAATTCTTCGCGATGTCGAGGGTGCAGAGGGCGTGATTTTGCGATGGCTGGTCGTCGAAGGGCAAGCAATGAATACCGACAATGTAGCCCGAGACGAATTCGAAAAAGAGGCCGTGGTCGCCCTGAAGTCTGGCAAGCCGTCTCATGAACAGTCGACCGCAAGCCAGTATCGACGGGCTGCACCGATTACGCTCAACAATCACTGCCTGAAATGCCATATGCCCGATCGCAAAAGCACCAAAGATCGCCGAGCTGGGCTTGTTGTGATTATCCCGTTAGAACCCAAACGCATTCAGGCTGAATGATCATGAAATCGGAGAAAGAGCAAGGTGCATGAAGTCATGAACTGCAGTTGCATTCATGCAATTTCGGTCTTGTGAGCCTCGGCAGCGAAAACGGTGGTAATCAGCTTCAGCAGGACGGTCAAAAGCAGAAACCCAAAGGCCCAAATCCCTGCGGTGACTTTCCATTCCGTCAGACTCGGGGTGTACTCCACGATCTCATGCAATGTTGATGGAATAAACCCCGGAATGATCAAACCCATGCCTTTTTCGATCCAGATGCCGACAATGCACAGGATGCAGGCAGCAATTCGCGTATTGCTGCGTTCGAGCGCGTCAGGCATGAAGAACAGGCCCGTGCCGATGAGGTTGCAGGCGATGGCCGTCCAGATCCACGGCACGAGTCCGTAGTGCCCGTGGCTTCCAAAGAAGAGATATTTCGCGGACTCCCCGTGGGCTCCGCCCGTGTAAAACAGTGTAAACAATTCACTGGCCAGCATCACAAGGTTGATCGTCATGGCGACGCGAATGATCTGAATCAACGTCCGTGCGGGCTTCGGTGGTGCCGCAAATCCGGTCGTGATGCGGAGAATTCGCATGACAAGGATGATAAAGGCGGGGCCGCTGACGAACGCAGAGGCCAGAAATCGCGGGGCCAGCAGTGCCGTATTCCAGAATGGACGGCCACCGAGACCGCAGTAGAGAAACGCTGTCACCGTATGAATGCTGATGGCCCAGATGATCGAAAGGAACACAAACGGGACATACCACTTTGGGTTGGGCTTTCGACCAAGATATCGCATGTAGAGCAAGTAACCGACGATGTGCAGATTGATCACGAGATAGCCGTTCAGCACAATCACGTCCCAGGTGAGCATTGACACCGGCCAGTTGACGCGACCAATGACCGGCATCAAGTGCCAGAATCTATCCGGGCGTCCCAGATCCACCAGAACGCTGAGCGTACACATGACGATGGCAGCGATGGCGACGGCTTCGCCGATGATCACCACTTTGTGCATGTCTTCATCATCGTAAAGGTAGGCGGGGATGACCATCATGACGCCACCGGCCGCAAGTCCGACTCCGAACGTAAAGTTCGCGATATAGAGTCCCCAACTGACGTGGTCGGTCATATTGGTGACAATCATGCCCCGCGCAACCTGATGAGCCCACGCGTTCGCTCCGACCAAGGCGATGGCCGTCAGGACGATCATCCAGACGTAGAATCCAAGACCCCCGTTGGTTGCCTGCCCCAGTCCCCACCACAGGAAACCGGGATAGCTGCGAACCGCATGCTTCAGTGCTGCGACGTTTCTCTTTTTCCTCGCGTTGGCGGTCATGAATTCTGGAACCAGTTGAAGGGAATACCGGGCGTTTCTGAAAAACAGCGTGTGCCGTCCAAGGCTAATCGAAGAAGTAGAAGAAGCTCGGCTTCGTCCCTAGTTCCTCTTTCAGCACAAAGACTCGTTTGTTCTTTAGGACATAGTTGATCGCAGAGTCCGGGTCATTCAGATCACCGAAGACACGTGCGCCGGTTGGGCAGGCTTCCTGGCAGGCTGGAGCACGACCTTCGCGTGTTCGATGCAGACAGAAGTGACACTTCTCCATCGCCCCCTGAGGACGAATGCGATTGGACAGGTATCCCTGATTCGGATTCACTTCTTCCGCTGGAATCTCGGGAAGTTCCCAATTGAATCGACGGGCGTGGTACGGACAGGCGGCTTCACAGTAGCGACAACCGATACACCAGTTGTAATCAACGACAACGATGCCGTCATCTTCTTTCCAGGTCGCCTCAATCGGACAGGCTGACACGCAGGGAGGATTGTCACACTGCTGACACTGCACCGGTAAGTAGAACTTGTCGTCCTGCGGAACCGTGTGATCGTACGTTGTCGATCCGTTCTCCATGTCCATAGAGCCTTTAGTCATCTCCAGCACGCGGATGTATGACTGATCAACTCCTCGATGATGATTGTTTTCTTTGTTACAGGCCTCCATGCACTTGCCGTTGCCATTGCACTTGCTGACGTTGATGGCATACGCAAAACGGACACCGGGAATTGGTTTTGAATCTGTGATCGTTACGTCTGCACCGAAACGTTCTTTTGTTTCGGCTTCAAGACGTGCGAAGACTTTCTTTTTATCCTCGTCAGTAAGCTCTTTGTAGTGCTGCTGCAGGAATTCATCGACGGAGACGTTTTCCGGAATCACCATCAGCGGCGACAGAGCTTCGCCAAATGCGGCGAGCCCCAGCGCAGCTCCGGCTGTTTTCAGGAGCGTGCGACGAGTCGAATGCTGGTCGAGAATCGGAAGCAAAGGTTTGAGATATTCGCCGTCGTGCGGTTCTTGTGGGGAAGTGTTGTCAGTGGTCAATGCTCTGACCTCGACTGTTCGAGAAATCGGTCTTTGGGTTTGAATGTGGGCTGCATCTTCGGGAACTGCGGTGTATGAGGATTGTGGCAATCCACACAGTTGTTTTTCTGCTGCGGACCACGGCTCAGATCCCAGTAACCGTTGAGTCCGCCGTGCACGCCGTGTTCAAAATCTTTCATTTGCGGGCCATGACATTGGCCGCACAGAGTCATAACGTCGGTGAATTCGACTCGATGTCCGTCGGCAAGCTGCAGTGAGTCATAGTCGGCCGCATTGTGGCATGAGAGACAACTGACGGTTCCATGTGAGAATTTCATTCCACTGTGAAATTCATCAAGAGATTGTGAAGTCTTGTTTTGAAGATTGGGAGAACGTGTTGAATGACACGTTGAACAGGCGACTGTCACTGCCTCACCATGAAGATCTTTGAGATTCGTAGCGACTCGCGGCGGTCCTGCTGGCTTGCGAATGGTGACCGAAAACGTCTTTTGAGCCTCGCCCCTACTTGAACGGACCGCTGACGTTGCGACTTGGCTCGCTGAAGGATCAGCCGGTGGATCATTCGGCGTCGGTTCGGACGCCACAGCACCGTCTGCCACAACGGACGACGCTCGAAGTTGCACCGCTACGGCGGCTCCTGCCAGCATTGCCAGCAACATCACCGAAATAATCACGCCACGCGACCCCGCCATTATGCATCAACGCCTGTTAAGACCGAGTTAATCTTTGTGAAGTCGCAATCTCGCGAACGCTTCTTCCGGAGGAGATCTGATATGTTGACTTCAGCAAAAGCCTCCTCGACACGCCTTGCGGCTTCATCCAGCAGCTTGTGAAGAGGACATAGTTTTTTGTGTCCGGGTATCCCAAGAGGACAACTCTTGAGTCTAGGTATGGAATCGACCGCCAGCACAACACGCAGCGAACTCAATTCGTCCGGCGACACACGCAGGCGATATCCACCACCCGGCCCACGACGCGACTCAACAATCTCTGCCACATCCAGCAAGTTCAGCACTTTCAGGAGGTATTCGTGCGGCACGAGAGTCGCATCGGAAATCTCCGATCGACAAACATACTTACCCGGCTGACTGGCCAGGTAGACAACCGCGCGAAGTGCATATGTCGCTGTTGACGAAATCATGGGCGCAAATGTAGACTTCTTTGTCTGGAATTGCAAGATGAGTCCGCAATCAGGATTCTAGTGGCAGTCATTCCTGACTAAAGATGAGTTCTCATGATCGCAAGCCTTGTTGTCACTCTTGACTGTGCCGTCGCTGGTTCTTCCGGCGTTGCGAAGCAGATTGCGCAGATACCGGGAGTGCAGCTCTGTGAAGGCGAATCGTTCTCGCATCGGATACCCATTCTGATTGATTCGACCGATCCCGATTCGCTGGAAGAGACGACTCGCAGATTGCAGTCCATTGTTGGTGTCGCGTTTGTGGATGTTGTTTTTGTTCATTTTGAAGACGAGCCCTGCGATAACGTTGTGGCTCCGATTGGAAAGACGACTGGTCAATGAGTCGTAAACCTGACACTCAGGACGGTGTTGTTCAGCGTCGAGAATTTATCAAGGCTTCCGCAATGGCTGCCGCGGCGGCCATCGCTGGAGGAGCCAGCTTTGCGTTGCCGATCCTTGCTGATGAGCCAGCAACGGGGGTTGACTGGCAGAAGGCCCCATGTCGCTTCTGCGGCACGGGATGCCATGTGCAGGTCGGCGTCCAGCAAGGCAAAGTTGTCGCCATTGCCGGCGACCGCAATGCTGACGTGAACAAGGGCTTGCTGTGCGTCAAAGGCTATCACGTCGGCGCAGCTCTTTATGGCAAAGATCGGTTGACCAAACCTCTGCTGCGCGACGGAGACAGTTATCGGGAAATTTCCTGGCAGGAAGCCATCCGGATCATTGCGGATCGAATTCAGGCAGCCCCGGAGAGATTCGCCTTCTACGGTTCCGGCCAGTGGACGATTCCCGAAGGCTATGCGGCCCAGAAGTTCATGAAAGGCGGGCTGTCAAATAATCACATCGACCCCAACGCTCGGCTTTGCATGGCTTCAGCGGTTACAGGATTTCTGGCAACGTATGGCGTTGATGAGCCCGCAGGCTGTTATGACGACCTGGACGCATGTGATGTGTTGATCATGTGGGGCAATAACCCGGCCGAAATGCATCCAGTGCTTTTCTCACGAGTCATCGACCGGCGCAGTCGCGGGGAAAAGGTGACGTTGATCGATATTGGCACTCGGCGAACTCGAACCACAGAAGCATGCCAGCATTACCTCGAAATGAAAGGGCACGGCGACCTTGCGATCGCCAACGGGATTGCTCACCTTTTGATCAAGAACGGCACCTATGATCAGAAGTTTGTGGATTCATTCTGCAGCTTCAAGGCTCCGGATGATGCCAATCCGAATTTGCACGGAAAGGTCATCTCGTTCGCCGAATACAAGACACTGCTTGAGACTTACACGCCTGAGCATGTCGAACAATTGTCTGGCGTACCTGCCTCTCAAATTCGGATGCTGGCAGATCTATTTGGCAACCGGAAACTCAGGATCACATCGCTGTGGTGTATGGGAATGAACCAGCACACTCGCGGCACTGCGATCAATACGATGGTTCACGGGATCCATCTGCTCAGCGGACATTTTGGAACACCCGGCAATGCACCGACAAGCCTGACTGGTCAACCATCGGCCTGCGGGACAGTTCGAGAAGTTGGAACTCTTTCGCACGCGCTGCCTGGGGGCCTAGTTGTCACTGACGCTGAGAATCGGACCAAGGCAGAAGAAATTTGGCAGGTTCCTCCGGGGCGAATCAACTCAGTTCCCGGACACCACACCGTAAAAATGTGGGAGAGTTTCTGTACTCCGACAAGCGAAGGCGGGGACATCGGAACTATCTGGGTTCAGGTCACGAATCCAGGACAAACTCTGCCCAACCTGAACAAGCTGTTCAACCCGAAGGGAGACAGCAAGGCAGGTCTGGAAGACAAGTTCCTGATTGTCAGCGACGTCTATCCCACCGCGACAACGCGACTGGCCGATTTGATTCTGCCGTCCGCCATGTGGGTTGAAAAAAACGGAATGGTTGGCAATTCTGAACGTCGAACTCAGCAGTGGTTCAAAATGGTAAATCCGCCCGGCGAGGCTCGCGATGACTGCTGGCAGACGATTGCAGTCGCTCATGAACTCCTGACGCGCGGCGTCGAGGGAATGAAAGATCGAAATGGTCAGTTTCTCTTCGAGGTCAAGGACGCTGATGGAGGTGTCGTCCCGATTTGGGAATGGGAACACTACTACGACACCAATGTGGACAAACATCTGTTTGAAGAGTATCGAAAGTTTACTCGCTTCAAGCACAAGGATCTGGCGCCCTACGGCGAATACGTGAAGGCCAGAGGCTTGCGGTGGCCCGTTGTCGAACACAATGGCGAATGGAAGGAAACTCAGTTCCGCTTCTCCGAAGGTTCTGATCCGTACGTGGCGGCAGGCAAAGAGATTCAGTTCTACCATTCCTCGACTCACGATGACCGTGCACAAATCTGGTTTCATCCGTGGATCGCACCAGCGGAAGTGCCGGACGCGGAATTTCCGTTGATGCTGTGTACTGGCCGAGTTCTGGAGCATTGGCATTCCGGCTCAATGACGCGACGGATTCCTGAACTCAGTCGCGCCATGCCACGGGCCTATGCGGAACTTCATCCCGACGACGCGTCCAGTTACGGACTGAAAAATGGGGATCGCATCAGAATGGAATCTCGTCGTGGGTCACTCGAAATATCAGTCTGGATTGATGGGCGAGGAAAGCCACCGAAGGGGACCGTCTTTGTTCCGTTTTTCGATGAAACACTACTAATCAACGACTTAACACTTGATGCGGTTGATCCTTTCTCGAAACAGCCAGACTACAAGAAAGCCGCTGTGCGCATTAGTAAGGTGCACGCATGAGCCGCCGACGAAAACCGAGCCGCACACTGCTGATCGCATTTATCGTAGTGTCCGTTGCCGTTGTGGGATTCTTCACGGGACTCCAGGGACCGATGAAGATCACGGCTTCAGATTCCGCATCTTCACGATCAAGCCTGCCAGGAATGCAGAGTCGGCCAACGGAAGAAGGCGTGATCCGGGCAACCCATTATTCTGAAATGGCCGCCACATCACGGACCGACATGCAGCAGTCACATCTAACGTCCCTGAAATCCACTTTTGAGCCGCTGGCTGAATTCAAGATCACTCTCGAAGACAAACTGATGGCCCTTGAGCAACGCGGCCGAAATCGTGCGTTCAACGGGGCACCTCCAACAGTGCCACATTCCATTGACCAGCAAACGGATGCCGCGTGCGTTGCGTGCCATCAGACGGGTGCCGTCGCTTCAACGATCCGAATACCACGGATGTCGCATCAGTTTCTAACGAACTGCACACAGTGCCACGTCGAAAGTCACTCGCGACATTTGCCCTCCGAGTTGTTTCGAGAAAATTCTTTTGCCGGACTGCCTGCTCCCACCTCCGGACCACGAGCATTCCCGGGGGCCCCGCCACAGATTCCGCACACCACATGGATGCGAACAGACTGCATGAGTTGTCATGGTTACGAAGGTCGACAAGGCATTCGCACAACTCATCCATGGCGAAACAACTGCCAGCAATGTCACACACCAGCCGCTGCAATGGAGCAGACTCTGATGAGCGCGGAACCGACGTTTCTCCCCGGACCACAGATCAGAAAGTAGTGCTTCGATGACAGAGAACACGAAAATGTCCCGTCGCGACTGGTTTCGCCTGCGTCCTTCACGCGACGATATGAAGACGCCCGTCATCAGTGTCCCCGCGCCGTCTCGCGAACCGATCATCGGACACGCTCAGGAGGCGTTGCGGCCAATGGCCGCCCCAGAGAATCATGGAGGCATTAACCTTTCAGAATTGCCGCCCATGTGTGAAAGCCTGCTATCGAAAGAGCAGATTGAACAACTTTTCTCTGATATTGAATTGCTGGCCTCAAATGTGCTGCTGATGCAGCGACTCCCCAACGCTCAGAGAACCTCAGCCAGTTCCGTAGCATCGGCCGATCAACTCAAGACCGCGATGATTTCCCTGGTGGCCGGAACCATTGCCCGCGTTCAAGTTCGTTATCGCTGGGAAGAATCGAACTGGATCGACACTCTGGAACGTTCAGACAACGGATTTCGCCTTGTGCGAATTCAGCACCGAGGCGTGTGAAGATGCAAACTATTCCTTCCATCAATGCCCCGTGAGCCTCTCCGCATCTTTGATTCGGGAATTCTGAGTTGTGTGTGATATGAGGTTCTGCTTCCACGCTTCGGACAGTTGAGGGAGCTTAGCAAGCTGTAGATCATCGATCGAACTTCGAGGCTTCGCGTACATGGTGGCCAAGGCTCGGGCGATGGTAAACTCAGGATTCGGTCGCTGACACAGCATTAGCAGTTCTCCGGCTCTGATTTCCCCAGATTGCAGTACTCGCAGATACCAGCCGGTTCGTCGCTCGTCCTGAACCTCCTGAGCAAGACTCGGTATTTCCCAGCGACGCGATAGCTTCCAGCAGGGCTGGCGAGGCTGAGACACCTCAAACAGACAACTGCCCGTTTCAAAGATGTCACCGACGCAACAATCGCTCTCGTCCATACCCGAAACTGTCAGGTTTTCGCCAAAGCCCCCGGGCTGGAACGCGAGTTCCGGATAGCGTGCATTCCAGTACGCATAGTGCGACAACGCATAGGCGAGGACAGCTTTGTCGCTTCCGCCATGATGCACGAGATCGGACTGTTCATCTCCCTGAAGGCCGGTCGTTCCGACAACCACTGCGCCGTCAACAGGATCTTTGATAATTGCCGACGACCATTGTTTGGAGACGTGGGGCGCGGGGGGTAAAAAAACAGAGCGGCCCC
>JALHMY010000009.1:0-14181 GCA_022843805.1 Fuerstiella sp. | reverse complement strand
AATTGCGGCCGACATTTTTTTGGAGACTGCGCTCTCGGCGTTAAAACACCGAGAGCGACCCGTTTGTATCGAAACGACTCTGGGTGTCATGGCTACTTCAGAACGGACAGGTCGGCACCATGATTGATATGGAACACCTGCCCATCAATCACCAGCGCAGGAACGGATTTGACTCCCAGTTTTTCCGCTTCGGAGACTCGGCTTCTGACTTCTCCCAGATGAACCTTCTCCACGGGCGTTTTGAGGCAATCAGCGACTGTGTGCTCGGCACTCACGCAAACTGGACAACCCGCATGATAGAAAACAGCTTTGGACATTTGGACCTCACTCACCTTTCGTGACTCAATGAATCCGCCGGAAAGTAGAGTCGGCGTCGAAAATTCATTGTTCGTGGAAAGAGTACGAAGGCTAGACTGATCCGTCCAATACTTCTTTCTGATCGAATTGATAGGCAATACCAATCAGGAATCACTTAATGGAACTGCGACATCTACGATACTTTCTGGCGGTCGCCGAGAACTGCCACTTCAGGAATGCGGCCGATGAATTGCTCGTGTCTCAGCCCACATTGTCGCAGCAGATTAAAGACCTTGAGGTCGAATTGGGAACGGCACTCTTCGAACGAGTGGGCCGGAGAGTTCGATTGACGCAGGCGGGCGAAACCTATCGGGAGTATGCGCGACGAGCCTTGAATGTTCTCGAAGAAGGGCAAGCCGTGCTGCACGAGCTTGACGAAATGCTGCGCGGCACCTTGACGATCGGCGTTGTTCAGACGGTGAACTCGTACCTGACCCCTGAGATTGTAGCAGCCTTTATTGCAGAGGTTCCACACGTTTTCCTCCGTGTCGATGAACTTTCAGCAGACGAAATCGAGAACGGCGTACTGTCTGGAACTCTTGATCTCGGCATTTCGTTTCAACCAGGCAACGGTCGTGAGTTTGATGTTGAGACTTTATTCAGCGAAGAATTTGCCTTGGTTGTGCATCCAGATCACTATCTGTCGTCCCGCAAGCGAGTTCGAGTCTCTGACCTGATTGATGTGCCGTTGGCACTCCTGAATCGCTCTTACTGCACACGGCGAATGATTGATGCTGCCTTTCGTGAAGCCGGTGTTTCGTGTCGAGTCGCCGTCGAACTCAATTCCGTAGCCGGTTTGGTCGCTATCACTGAGTGTGGTGGACCGCCGACAATTCTGCCGAAGTTGGGTGTTTCATCAACAAGGGTAGCAGCAATCAGGCTGGAACAGCCAACGCCAACTCGAAAGATCTGCCTGCTGCGTGCAACAGGGCATGCTCCGATTCGAGCAAGGGAGGTTTTTGCTGATCGACTTCGAAAGCTTGTGAAGGCTCGCTACGACTAAATTCGCCGTATCAACATCAAGC
Organism: Fuerstiella sp.; assembly: GCA_022843805.1. Classification (GTDB taxonomy): domain Bacteria; phylum Planctomycetota; class Planctomycetia; order Planctomycetales; family Planctomycetaceae; genus F1-80-MAGs062. Next base: position 12,799 of record JALHMY010000009.1, on the reverse strand, counting down.
AGTCGACGCTCAAAAATCAGCGGCATTCATTAAACAAATACGAAACCTGAACCAGGCAGATGTTCTACCCGTATCAAACCCGCAGCGGTGCGTCACAAAGCAGCCGTGCAATAGCTCGTTGCCCTAATTGCTTGAAATGTACGGCAGCTACAGCCGTGGACCAGATTTCAGAACTTGAAAATGCGTTCAACTTGATGTTGAACGGTTGAATCTGTGCCAATTGTTCTGAAGACAGTAGAGCCCAGTGTTTGAAATTCAGCTCAGTGCTATTGAAGAATGTTGAAGACCAGTGGTTGTTCAACGCATTGAAAATACAGCCACAATCACCTTCACCTATTTGCACACCGGCGTCGCGCAGAAAATGCCGGTGATGCAATTTTTCGCTTTCCGCAGCGTTGTGCGTTTGGTTTTCCATAGTTGGGTTTGGGGAAAGTCTGAGGGTTGTAATCAAAAAAAACATCCCCCAACGGCAAGAGCCATCGAACAGTCGAATCATAGAACTTGGTGGTGTCTTCAAGTGGCGAAAAATGTGACAGCGCTCTTCCGTTTTCCCTTCGGATCGGGGATGCGAAGGACAAGCTGTCACAGTCAGATCATGGAGTCGCCACGAATGTCCCTCAGGTCATGGATGCTCAAGCCTTCGTTGCAGGTGCTGGTGCTTTGCCTGGTGGCTTCGGGAATATGTTCGGCGTCAGAGGATGCACCTTGTGTTACTGATACCGACACCAGCTGTGGAGACGATGATTCCTCTGCGGGCTGTGCTGATCCTGGGTGCGGTGAAGATATCGACTGTGGAGCCTGCGAATACACGCTCCTCGATTGCGAAACACTCTTCGGGTCAGTGCTGGGAGATGAGCCATTACTGAAGGGATTGAAGAATCAGAAAGCTGGCGGTCTGACCTACAGTGTCGGCGCTGAGCTGCGATATCGTCACATGAATGAGAAGAATCGCCTGCGGCCCGGCGGTCCGGGGCAATCTTCGTATGAACTGTGGCGTTTCACGCCTTACGTTCAGGCCAACTACAACGATCTGGTCGGTGGCTATGTTCAGGCGATTGATGCGTCAATGTTTGGACTCGACGCCCCTTACACGCCGACCCAAATTGACGTCAATCGTACGGATCTTCTGCAGTACTACGCGGAGCTAAACGTTGGTGATGTGGGCGATGGAAACCTGAAGTATCGATATGGTCGCCAGTTCCTGCAGTATGGTGGGCAGCGTCTGTTATCGTCGCTGGCATGGGCCAACACGTTTCGCAATTTTGAAGGCCACAAGTTGGTTTACACCAGCGATGACTGGGACATTGATGCCTTTGCGATGCAGAGCGTCAACGCTGCTGCGGGAAATGTGCCTCAACCCTACAGCTTCGACCGAGTCGACAAGAGTCGGTGGATCAGTGGCGTGTATTCGACATGGAAAGGTATCGAGAACAATAATCTGGACTTGTACTACCTTCGCTTCGATGAAACCGATTCCAGTGCAGCACTTCAGGACGGTCGACGCAATACTCTTGGAGCACGACTGGCGGGCAAGCAGCCAGTGAAAGATGGCAAGACACTGGTTGGTACCTGGAATTGGGACGTCGAAGGCGCGTGGCAGTTTGGAGAGGACAACTTTGGATCTGCCGCTTATCGAGATGTTCAGGCGGGGATGGTCGGCGCACTCGGAGGTTACACATTTGAAGATGTGACATGGAAACCGGGTCTGGGCGGCATCTTTTATTGGGGATCAGGCGACAGTGATCCCACAACGGGAGATATCAACACGTTCAATTCACTTTATCCTCTCGGGCATGCCTACTGGGGACAGATTGATAATTTCTCTGGTCAGAACCTTCTGGACTACGGCGTTCAGGCGAGCATCAAGCCCCATGAAAAGCTCTCGATCGTCAGCCAGTGGCACTATTTCGACCTCGCACATGCCACGGATCGCATTTACAACATCGCCGGAGCAGGTTTGGCCGGCAGCGGAGACAAGAACGTCGGCAATGAACTTGACTTCGTGGGAACCTACACGCACAGCAAGTCATTCAATGTCCAGTTGGGTTACCTGATGTTCTTTTACGGCGATGCTGTCAATAACGGCGGACTTGCACGTTCGGACGCAGAGCAGTTTTATCTGCAAGGCACGTACATGTTTTAAGTCGATGAGTTAACCACTGGCGACTTGCGATCTTCCTCCCGTGTTGAAAGCCGTTTGCAGCTTAGCCTGCAGGCGGCTTTTTGCGTTACTTGATCTCGCCGATTAGATTCCATCGGCTGTTTTTATCAAATGGCCCTGCAAATGCATTCGGCTTTCACGCTTCTCCGAAAAGCATCACCATTCGAGTTTCGAATTGAGACTGGTATTCCAGCAATCCTATGGGAATGAACAAGTGTGAGACATTGCATTACCTCGACGCCCCGATCCGACACGCCAGTGCCCGAGATGTAGCGTGCGAACCCGCGTCGTTGAAACCGACCGACGCGAGTAAGCCCCCAGCCGCTCGCTGCTCCGGTCACATCGACTGAGGCAGCGAACAACGTTGTGACAACTTCGGAAAGTGCTATCGAATTGATGGCAAGATGGGCATGCTTGGAGACGACGCCAGCCACTGCGGTAAACCCCGTCGGTCGATCTCTTCGATCGCACACTCGCAAATGAGGCGACAAGATCTTTCGCCGTGGATCGCATGGGTTTCGTGGCTGAACGCTCTGGGTGCGACTCCAGCAACAGTTCACAGGAACGGAAGCGAGTGGAACGAAAACCTCTTCGTGCAAGGCACATTGAGAATGCGTCCCTCACTTCCGTCCGTGCAGTTTCAACCACGTTCGTTAGATTTCAGTGGGGGAACGGCTCACACTGCCGGGAATGCCTAAAAGCCCACTATTCCCCGTCGTCCGCACGGGCTTGATGGCCTGCTGAAGATGGAGGCGGTCAAGTCCGGGCAGCACTTCGGAGTGGACAATCGATTCAATCCCGGCAAATTATCCTAAAACCTGAGTCAAAACGCGTATCGACTCGCTTCCGGTCAAAGCACCGCGGTTGCTTTGACGGAAATCAGAGACAATGGCTCTCAATCTCTCGTACTTGCATAAAAGAACAGAAGTGCTCGGGAGGGCTGCACGAGCAAAGTCGTCTTCCCAATGCTGACGGCGTTGCCCAGTATTGCCTCAGTCAGTGCCGGAAGTTCTTGACTTGTTATGACGGTGATTTCTGCCGTCGTGACTTTTGCTCTGGTCAATTCATCGGAAGGAAAGTCGAACGCCAAAGAGGTCCGAGTTGCGACGGCTCAAACCGGCCCGGTTGGAATGTGCCGAGGGCACCTCAGTTGTGTTTTGGGTTACCCTTTTGCGAACGAGTAAAATGCAAAAAGCTGAAAACCATTGGAAAAAGTGGCTTTGAGTTGCAGAGGCGCAAAAGGGTAAGTACAGTCAAAAAATGCAATGGTTTTGAGTGGTTTTGGCAAGATTCTGAAGGTGCCTCATAACCTCGAGGTCGTCGGTTCAAATCCGGCCCCCGCCATCGAACCTTTGGTTCGTGAAGAACGCTGACCCCGGTGTCGAAACTTTTTTTCGACACCGGGGTTATTTTTTGCGCCCAACTTTGAGCCCCGCCAAAAGCGTCGCCCTATCCCGCTTTCCCGCAACAACTTGCGATCAGCCCCGTACTCTGTCCTGAAAGGCCCGATGTCTGAAGAGCGCCTAAGGCTTGAAATCGCTATGAAGATGTACGGCCATGAAGAGCCTGTTCGGAAATTGATTGAGAAAGCTCTGAGTCATGTTGCCAGTTAAGACCTTTTGCAACACTTTCGCACATTGCATTGGAATTCTTCGGTCGCTTCAGGTCCATCATCACCTCACCTGCGGATTCGTCAGCGTCTTGTGGGGCGATCGATAATGGACATCCTGGCATTGGCAGTCCGCCGAATTCTGCGGGATGAGCAGAATTCCAAAGTTCTGAGCACTGACGTTTCGAACAGAGTTGAACTCGTTCTCGAAAAACGGCTCAGTGTGTGTCAGGTACCCGAGAAGTCGGGTCTGTCGAACGAGTAGGCGACGCAGCCCCAGGCAAACAGCGATTGACGCTGCGCGGACGTCAGAGAAACGGGAGAAACGGAATGATTGCGGACGAGGTCGATGTTGAATCCGAAGCACTTCACCAACTGCCGGTGAGCAAGCTGCACGAGAGGTTTGTGAGCGTCTACGGCGAGGCACCTCGGTCGCGGAACCGTGTCTGGCTGATCCGAAAAATCCTCTGGCGACTGCAGTCGCTCGAGGGCGACAGTCTGAGTGAACGTGCGAGGCAGCGGACCACGGAATTGGCAGCAGATGCTGATGTTCGTTTGATGCCAGCGCCTTTACTGGTTCACACTGCAAGAGGTACCGCTTCTTCGGGATAAGGGGGAAGTAATGGGCCGGGCAAAACTTCCGGTTAAGTCATCGGAAACAAGGATCCACAGCGCGATCTATACCCGTAAGTCGACAGAAGACGGGCTTGATCAGGAATTCAGTTCGCTCGACGCACATCGAAAGGCCGCAGGCAAACGGGTTTTCGATCGCAAAAATCTTTGTGAACGACCTGCGTGATGGTACAATTTGGCATCGGCACGAACGTGACACGATGGCCATCCCGGAAAATCGAAGGTGGAACCATGGCGACTGACCTGGAATCTCAAAAACCTGCTTCCCGGGCTCTTCCGCTGCTGAAGAACGGTGACCGGCTGACTCAGGCAGAATTCCTGCGCCGGTATCATGCCATGCCCAATATCAGCCATGCAGAACTGATTGAAGGGCGTGTTTATTTGCCATCACCTGTTTCTGCTGAACGCCACGGTGAACCGCACTTTAATCTGATCGGCTGGCTCTTCAACTATCGCGTGATGACAGCCGGCGTTGTCGGTGGAGACAATTCGACGCTGCAACTGGACGTCGATAATGCTCCGCAGCCAGACGGTTATCTGAGGCTGACGGAACAGGCTGGCGGGCAGTCTCATCTGGTGGATGGATATGTTCATGGGGCTCCGGAACTGATTGTGGAAATAGCGGCCAGCACGGTCAGCTATGATCTGCACGAAAAGCTGAACGCATATCGTCGAAACGGAGTGAAGGAATACGTCGTGTGGCGCACGGAAAATGCGGCCAACCGAATGATCGCATTGATGCGCACGACTCGTGCCAGAAGCACGATCACCATGAACATCGAGATATCAATGGTGAGATAGCGGTACCAGTGATACAGCCATGCTGTCTTCGATGTACGGAGATCCGTCTCACGGCGATATTGCGACATGTAGGTCCATCGCCATGCCACCAGAAAGAACTGCTGCAGCGGATATTGATTTTCAGCATTCAACACGTCGGTGAGCTGCTCGTGTTCATGCCACGCTTCCTCCACACGGTAACACGGGCGGCAGAGACCGCTCCACCGACGCTCTCAAAATAAACGTCGATCCCGTCCCGCCGACAATCACCTGACCAGGTTCGACAGGCGCCGCATAAGAGGGTGCATTACTGAGTCGACCTCGCATATAGGGATCCAGCGACAAATAGAGAGTACGCAGCAAAATCTGTCCATTTTTCGGCACTGGGACCGTGAGATCTTCCTGACGAAAGTTTTCAACAACAGGTTTACCGAGTGGGCGGGAGTTCAAAACAATCCGCTGACTGATTGCAGACTCAGTCGGGACCTTTCCCGCAGCCGCAAGTACCGAAGCGTCCATATGTTTCATGAGATAACTGCCTGGAGACAACCGTGAGATCGCCAATAAAAAAGGCCGACGCACTGCCATCCTGCTGGATAGCACTGCGTCGGCCTACCTGGTAACTCGCTGCACGGAATACCGTGTCACGATTTATTGAGTCGTCCGAAGGTCACGTCGCGTAAAGAAATGTTGTTCGTTTCAGGCAGCGTAACATCGACAGTTCTACCGTGCAGATCCGGGAATGCAATACCATTTCGAATTAATCTCCTGTAGTTGTTCCTGAAAGCCATGATACGTTGAATTGCCAGGCAAACGTGAAAAGTGTTCCAGGGCATTTACTTTCTCACTATCGACGATTAAGTGTCTGATGTGCATCACAGGGCGTTCCTTATGTTTTTCGAGTCGGCGATTCATTTGTCGTTGAACCACATTGACGAACTCCACCACGGCCACAGGAATCAGTGAACAGGGAACGCTTTCCAGCTTTGGGCCGCTGAATTTAGTTGCGTGAAAATTGCTCGATCAGCGACATTGCTGAAGAGAAAAACAAGGGCAAATGACAACCTCGTTTCCATTCGGGGCGATTCCCGCTCAGCAGCCTGAAACGGCGGACATTCGGCTCAATGTCATTTCAGCGTTTTTCACGACCTGACATTCCTGATCGGACAGATGGTATGAAGCTCAGAGACCTGGTGGTTGTCCAGATACTTCTAACATTCGCTTTCCCTCATGCCCGAGTGCAGGCCGAAGAAGGCGCGGAAACCAGGACTCGCGCGATCGCCGCGATCTTTGCGGATGAACACGTCCGTGAGTCCGTGCTGACCATCACCACGCGGGCGGCGGCGATGTCCGTTGAGGATCGCTATCAGTTCCTTGCAGGCTGGGTGTTGCCGAACGAGCATCACGAATCATTGCGAGTCCAGGTCGACTTCACTCCCACGCAACCCGCGCCGCCTGTGGATCGTGAAGCTTTTCGAGAGGGGCGTCGAGTCATCTCGGGCGGCAAACTGGTCTCTCCCGTGCTGGATCTGGTTGAAGCGGCATCAGAGTGTGGAAAGCTGGAGGAACTCCGCCAGCAAATTGAGAGATTTCAGGCAACCTCGCTGCTCGACCAAAAGAACAGGTTGGCGGTGCTGTCGATCATCCTTTTGAAGCAACAGAAACTGGAAGACGCATTCATTCAGATCGATGCGTTCTGCCAGTTGTGTACTCAGGAGCAACCCGACGATGAGATGTCTCGTGCGGCCGAAGCGATACTGTTCGTGAGCAGTCTGCCGTTCACAGAAGTTACTGAAGTTGTTGGCCCGACAATTGATCGCGTAGTCAGTCGACATCGAACGAACCGTGTCCGGTCATCATGGAGTCGTCAGATCCAGTCCCTGCGGTCAATGCGACCTGAAACGGCCGGCAACACCGCTTCTGTTTCAACGTCTCAGTGGGGGTCGTTTAGTACAATCTCGGGGTTAACGAGAGGTGCTGGAATTCCTTCGTCCAAATGGAATCTCAGGAAGGGCCAGGCAGACAACATTGCAAGTCATGGAGACGACTATCTGTTCTTCGCCATTCCCATGCGAGGTAACTTTCAGGTTGAATGTGATGTCTCTGCCTTTAGCTGGTCGGAAACAAGGCTCATGGTTGGTGGAACATGGGTATCACCGAATTATGACTATACCAGCTATCAGGTCGGCAACATGCGTAATCAACAGCAGCGACGACCGATTGAGCCACGTCTTATGAAAGGCGATGTTAAGTTGCGCTATCGCACGGAAGTCAGAGATGGAGTGGCCACAACGTTTACCGAAGGGCGAATGATCCACAAAGAACCACTTGCCGACAATTGCGATCCGTGGATAGCACTACGAAACGGCGATGTTCAGGAAGGCACCGCCTGGAACGTGCGAATTACCGGAACACCGGACATTCCTGAAACGATCCCGCTGACTCCCACATCCAGCCTCGCAGGCTGGCTGCCATACTATGGTGAGACGATGCACCAGTGGCAGGGAATTCCAGCCGGCGGGATTCATGGGGCAGGCGATCACGATGTGACCGAGACCGCAGCTTCGTCACAGGCTGACTCTTTGCCGCTCATCGCGAAGGACCGTGTGACGTACCATGAGCAGGCTATTTACTACCAGCGTCCGATGCTGGAAGATGGCACCATCGCATACGAGTTCTTTTACAGCGAGGGCCAGCAGACAGCTCATCCCATGATTGACCGGCTCTGCTTCCTGATGAACCCGGAGGGCGTCCGGATCCACTGGCTCACCGATGGACTCTGCGATCGCACCGAACTGTCGCCAGACAATGAAACTGTGGAAGCTGCGAATCATCGAGGCCCGAATGCACTGCCATTACTCGCCAATGCATGGAATCGTGTCAGCGTGACTCTCAGGGACGATACGATTGATATCCTGCTGAATGATCAATTGGTCTATCAGAGAATTCTGGAGTCGACGAATCAGCGGCACTTTGGATTCTTCTACTACGCTGATCAGTCTGAGTTAAATGTTCGCAATGTCCTGTGGACCGGCCAATGGCCTCGTGAACTGATGGCAGTGAAGGATCAGGAACTCGCGATCGACCACGCGGAATTCCTCGATGAGAACACGGAACATCTGAAAGCTGTCTTCGAATACGATTTTGTTCGCGACGGAATGGATGAAGATCGCATCAGTGCTGTCAAAGGAACAGTTCCGGAGCATTTCAGAATCACTCCGGAAGGACTTCTGGCTCTGCGAACTGGTCCCGGCGGATATCAGAACACGACCATTGCTCCGAATCTTGAGGCTCAGGGAGACTTCGATATCACGGTAGAGTATGACGACTTTCGAACCTCGCCAACTGTCGGGGGAAGTAGTTCATTGATGCTGATTGCTGGCCTGGAGAACGCTGCCGCTGATGAATGCTTCATTACTCGCCGCCACATGTACGATCCTAACGGCACGCAGCGTCAGGTCGTGCAGTGCACAACAGTGCGAAGGACACCCGAGGGTGAAAAACGTGACTACTTTGTCACGAAAGTGATGGAAGAGAGATCCGGACGGCTGCGACTCGCGCGACGCGGGAGCAAGGTCTACTATCTTTCCGCTGAAGGTCATTCGCCCAACTTTCGCCTGTGGGGATCACGAGATTTTCCGACCGATCCAATTGCCTTGCAGGGCATTCGGCTCGTCAATCAGATGCATCAGAAGGGTGAGTCGAGCGTTCTCTGGAAGAGCATTTCTGTGCGTGCGGAAAGCTTCTCCGGCGCCGCCATTGATGAAGTGGATCCACGAATCGCTGCGTTGAATGAACAGCGAGCCAAACTTCCGGTCTCCGTGGTTTACGACTTCACGAAGGAACCGCCGGATCCGGACGCTTTGTACCGCTGGATGGATCTGCGAGCCTGGGACGCAGAACAAAAGGGGTTGCGAATTCAGGCGGAAGGATTTGATAGCTGGGAATCAGCGGGAGTCAGCACGCTGCATCCAATCTCTGGCGATTTCGACATCACGGCGGATGTTGAAGTGATCTCACTTGAGAAACCTCTGGCGGATGACCCGACAGCCATCTTTCTTCAGTTGGATTCGTCGGACACGCTTCAGACACAACTGGCGGCGATCTTTGAATTGCCGGAATCCGGTTTTTCTGATGCTAAGGCCGTGTTGCGGCAAGCGCAGCAGAGTGGCGAATTCAGCTATAAAGCCGTTGGCCTGATTCGCGCTAAATCCGTTTCCTCGCTTCGAATGGCCCGACGGGGCAAGCGATGGATAACAGTGGCTCGAATGGCGGAAACCGGGCGAGAACGAATCATCGCCGAATCTGATCTGAATGACGGACCGATTCCCAGGGCACGCCTGCTTCTTCACACCGGCGGCGCGAATCGGACGTCCGAGATTCTTCTGAAGAAGTTCGAAATTCACGCCGTGGAATACGCCCCGCTAGTCAAACGACAAGGCCCTCCTGAGTGGCTGCTGGATTTGTTCAGGAAGGCTTCAGGAAGCTCAGGGACCCAATGATTCCTTAAGAGGAACCTGAACGGCTGCGACATCGTTCTGGCAGCGTAATCTCAGAGATTCGCCGAGGGATCTGATCGAACTCATAAGTGCTAAGGGCTGCGTGATTACATCACACATCTTCAAAGAAGTCGCTGGAGATTTCCCTGAGGATAAAGGTACCTTTGTCATCTACACCAGCGTTTGAATTCCGTTACGCTCAGGAAGTCAGGCAGCAAATTCTATCGAGCCAGTGCACTGTCAATGGCAACTCGGTCCTTCCATCGTTGCCGGACTGTTCGTAGACTGCGTTCATGGAACATAACATCATTCTACAGCAACGGAAACGTCGCGAAGAGGCACGTGACGACGTGGACTCATGGCGGGAGTGGTATTGCCTGACGCCGCTGGAACGATGGCATGAATCCATGAAACTGTGGGAATTCTATCTGCGAGTAGGAGGATCGCTTGATCCCGAACCCGATCATCAAAGTCCTTTCGACGCTTTCCTGCCACGAGGTTCGGCACCTGCTTATGGGCGGTCAGGCCTGCGTGTTCTACGGCGCGGCCGAGTTTAGTCGAGACTGTGACATTGTCATTGTAGCAGATGATGACAACCTGCAGCGACTCAGGTGGGCACTTGAAGAACTGCAGGCCGAATGCATCGCCGTTCCTCCTTTCAAATCAGAATACCTTGAGCGAGGTCACGCTGTTCATTTTCGCTGTCACAACGCCGATGCGATGGGTATGCGTCTTGATGTCATGACCCGGATGAGAGGTTGCAATGAATTTGCCTCTCTTTGGGAACGGCGGATGACACTTCAGGATGAGGATGGAATGACTTACGAATTGCTTGGAATCGAAGATCTTGTGACGGCAAAGAAAACTCAGCGAGACAAAGACTGGCCGATGGTTCGTCGGTTGGTCGACGCTCACTATGAGGAGTTTCGCGACAGCCCAAACGAAGATCAGATTCGCTTCTGGTTAAAAGAATCTCGGACACCCGAGGTCCTGATCCGTCTGGCTTACGAATATCCAGTCCTCTTTCGCGAGGTGCTGGCCAAACGGAAACTTTTGGGCGAAGCCCTTTCCGGCAGCCAGTCTGCGGTTCAACAGGAATTGACCAAAGAGGAACTGCAGGAACGCAAGGCCGACGAAGCGTACTGGCGTCCCTTGAAGCTGGAGCTGGAACAGCTTCGCCTCAATCGCAAAAAGAACGGGAACCACTGAACTCGACCCGCTGTTCTGTGGCGTGATCGTGTAACGGTGGAAAATTTTTAAGAGGCGAGCTGGCTGACGGCGCTCGGGCGTCGTCAGGAACGACCTGTCGTTCCTGTACGCCAGGTCATGGAGTACCTTCCGGAAATTAATTCTGGCTGCGTTTGAGTACAATGCTTCGACTGCATGGAAAGACTTTCTGTAAATATCAATTCCTGCTTGGGGCGGGTTTTGCTGGTTCTGGCATGCTGGTCCAGCGCGTCGGCCAGGAAACCCTGAAAATACCGAGCAAACAAGGGTCGCGCGAAGCGGTGGCCAGGGCATCGGAATGGCAAGTCCGACTACGCAAAGTTCATCTCGGGGACCCCGACTTGTCTTCGAGCACACGTCTGAGATTCCTGAAACTGCTGTCCATTCCGTCCCCAATCGTTTTTGCGATGACCGAACACAGGGCGTTCATGGGATATGGCATCTTTCCATAGTACGTTTGCATAATCCGAGTTCGTCCAGTGCCGATGGATTCAAGCTCAATCACGGTTGGGTCCGTGGAAACAAACGGCTTCGTGAATCGAATCTCAAGTTCAATTCGGCGATTCTCTTCCAGACCTTTGACCTCCAGTTCTCCAATGCCAACATTCTTCTCGTTGCTGCTCCAGGCATAAACACTGCCGACTGATCCGTCCTTTCCCCGGAACGTCTTGTCCATTTGAGGGTCGAGCTGGGACCACATGCTGAATTCCGGCTGATTACGCAGGTCTTTCAGGTAGTCAAACACTTCATTTGCGGGTCGATCGATGGTGACTTCCCGTTGAACCGTAAACGTCTTCGGCAGAAAACCGAGGACAATCATTGCGATCGCAATCCCGCCCGCCAGCAGACCGAATCCCCACAACAGATACATTTTAATTCTCATCATTGCTGAGTTTTTGAGATTGGCGGACTCCTGAGACGTCCCCGCCGAAGGCAGTGATACCAGTTTATTTCTGTGCAATTTGAATCAGATTTCCACAAGTGTCGTCGAGTACCGCAGTTGTCACCGGCCCCATCTTCACGGGCGGCTGAGTGAATCGCACGCCGAGCGCGGAGAGCCGATCGTATTCCTTCTGTACATCAGACACGCCGAACATTGTCGATGGTATGCCGTCCGCAACGATCGCCTGCCTGTATTGTCCAACCGCTGGATGACTGTCGGGCTCCAGCAGCAATTCCGTTCCATTCATGTCTTCGGGAGACACAACCGTCAGCCATCGCGATTCGCCCAGGGGAATATCCGTCTTCTTTATGAAGCCCATCACCTCGGTGTAGAACTTCAAAGCCTTCTCCTGGTCATCAACAAAAACGTGTGTCACGACAATTCTCATACGCAACTCCCTATTTCTTCGGTGAATCGATCCAGCGTGAAACAATCTGATGAAGCGGTTTCGTATCGATGAAGTGGTACTTGTACCGACCTTCGCGACTCGTTCGGATCAATCCGACCGCTTCCAGCACATCCAAATGCTGCGAGATCGCCTGGCGGGTGAGTGCCAGGTTGTGCTTCATCGTGAGCCGAGTACACAACTCAAACAACGTCTGCCCGTCGCGATCGGTTAGCTCGTCCAAAATGGCGCGTCGAGCCGGCGCGCTCAATGCCTCAAAGATGTCGGACATTCAAAGATGATAGGCAAGTGACGACTTGCATGTCAAGGGGCATGAAAGATCCTGTAAGAAAGATTAAGCGATTGAGTAAACGCTGAACGTGGCGAATGTCGGTGAGAGTTTCGCTTAATTTCATTCGGCAACGACGGGATTCCAAAGAAATTGGGAACAGCACGTTCGTCGCCGCCTTTTTCAGCAGGTTGAACGCTGCCACTGGAACAGGCTCTTGTTTACTTCCCGCGTTTCCTTCCTGTGATTGTTTCCTTCGAAAAATTTGACTCA
>JALHMY010000008.1 GCA_022843805.1 Fuerstiella sp. | reverse complement strand
TTGCAATGGTGCATTCATTGAAACGCATGAGACGTTAATGGCCTGTGGGATCGATCCTGGCGTTTGGAAGCTGGCCCCCATGCAATGGCCAAACCAACATCCAATCCCTCCTCTGTCCGACTCACGACACGTCTGTGTTATTCTCGTGCACCGATTTCACAAGTGACGCTGAACCAATACACCCGATGATTCACGTCCGGAATCCCATTGTCGAGCAGTGTTTCAAATTCGTTTCGCCAAAAACCTCGCGGCGGTCCCCGTCCCGGTGGTAATGACCGGCAACTTTTGCCGGTCAAAAAGATGTGTGGTACGATGAGCCCTCCCAGTAAAGACAATTTCGACGCTCACCTAAGAAAATCGTGGCCTTAGGAAACTGTGCGAAATCGCGGCTGTTCGACTTTCTTCACGCCGGACAACAGCTGCGTTGTCAGTTTGGCAGGGATTTTGTTCGGAATTTGTGCCGATTCTGCCGATAAGTGGAGCTATGGCGGGCTTAAATCATGGCGATCGCCCGAACTTGCGGTGCGGCAGAAAGATATCTGCGTGCCGCTCATGAAAACGGAAAGCAGAACTGGAATGTTCGGTCGAAGAACAACTACTCCCTGGTTTTATGAAACCTCCGTACATATTGAAGCGATCAGTCGAATTGCCTATCTGATCGATTCGAATGCGGGATTTGCACTGGTACACGGAGCAGACGGCTGCGGACGCACGAGTGTATTAAGAAAACTGCAGCAGGAACTCAGAAATCAACAAGTGTCGGCTCCGCTGCTGAACGCCGCCTGTATGGATGCGGAATCGCTCCTGCGGCACCTTATCGACGGTCTCGCCATTTTTTGTCCGGCTGGAGCATCGCGATCTTCACTTTTGATGGCTCTGCGAGACGAATTGCGAGGACGATCCCACTGCGGAATCCGAACCGTCATCCTGCTGGACGACGTACATCGTGGAACAGACGATATGGCTTCTGTCATTCCCTATCTGACCGGACTGGCAGAGCAATCGGACAGCCGAGTCTCAGTCGTTGCGTGTTCTCGGACCTTTCCAGTTCCCGGGATTACCGAAAATCCCTCAATTAACATTTTCCTGGCTCCGCTGACGACCGAGGAATCCCGCGAATTCATTGCTGCCATGCCTGGTCGAGACCACAACCGGCCCCTGATTGCCGAGAATTCTGCCGTCTCTGCGATCTGTGAGTTATCAGCGGGCGTACCAGCAAGGCTGATTCAGTTTTACAATTTGTTGCAGGTTGTGCAGGAAGCTTCACCTGAAACTCGAATCGATGCCCACATCGTCCGGGAAATTGCTCGTGAGGTGACTCCACGAGCGGTGGCGTAATCCCCACGGAACGATCAGCGTGTCATTGCAGTTTGAAGAATCTGCCGATTTCGAAAAATTCACGGTGAGCATGCGGAGATCAATGCCTGAGACAGAAGCGAAGCGATGAAAACTGAACGGCGTTCAAATCTGTCGTTTTGTTGACGGGAAGTCGCAGGGTCAGGTTTCCATCCCTGCGAATTGTCGATATAGTTCTGCCCGGGTCGATGCTGGGAAACAAATGAGGTCGTTGAACTCTGTGGGTCAGAGTTTGAAGACCTGCGATTCGTTCAGGAAGGTTTTTGCGAGCGTTTTGGCAATCCATGCCGCGATCGGCAGGACTTGTGAGGTCATCAGCTTTAATGCCGTTTGACTTCAAAGTCATGGGGAAACGATCGTAGCAGGATGTTGGCGTTTGCTTACGTTCAAGCCTGTAGTGTGACATAGAAACAGGAGTGGCGGGATTGCGGCAGGCCGCGTCTCTTTTTTGCTCTTGTTTTGAATGTCGAATTGACAGGGAATTGATGTTTCCACGAGGCAGCTACGGCCTCCCGCCAAAGTCGGGCGTTCGCCCATCGACCGTGAAAAACCAGCATGAACTTTAGAACCACAGAGCTCGCAGAGCCCGTGATAGACGCAGACAAGATTCGCGAAGCCCTCCAGCCAGCGGGCGTGGAAAAAACACGGCCTCCGGAAAAGACTGCCCTGGCGGATAAGCCTCGTTCCGATGACGAGCCTCGCCTGCTGTTTCGCCGGTCACTCCGCACAAATCGCCTGACCGGGTTTGGAATTCGATCGATCGGAGCCTGTGTGCCTGATCAGATTGTCACAAATGAACAGCTTGAGGGCCGTTACGGATTTGAGCCTGGCTGGATTGAACGCCGTACAGGAATCCGAGAGCGTCGCATTGCCGAACCATTTGTGAACACCAGTGATCTTGCCGTTCAGGCTGCTCGGCGAGCAATGGAAGCGGGTGGCGTTTCCGCTTCAGAAATCGATCTGGTGATCGTGGGGACGTTTACTCCCGATTACACGTGTCCGTCTACCGCCTGTCTGGTTCAGGATAAACTGAAACTGGACGCCCCAGCCATGGATTTGCAGGCCGCCTGTTCCGGCTTTATGTACGCCCTGACGACTGGCGCTCAGTACATCGCGACCGGCAACTCAAAACTGGCCCTCGTGATTGGCGCGGATGTTAACAGTCGAATCGTTGAACCCTCCGATCAGCGCACTGCACCATTGTTTGGCGACGGAGCCGGCGCTGTCATTCTTGAAGCCGGCGGAAATGATCAGGGGCTGCTTTGTTATCAGCTCGGAGCCGATGGTGCCGGTGGTAATCTGCTGGATCGTCCCGCCGGGGGTACTCGATACCCTTTGACACCGGAATGCATTGCCTCAGGCGAGCATTTCCTGAAAATGGACGGTCGCAACGTCTTCAAATGGGCGATTCAGGCGGTGACAGAAACCATTGAGCTGGTTCTGACAAAAGCCGGGCTGACTGTTGATGATGTTTCTCTGTTCGTTTTGCATCAGGCCAACGTTCGCATTATTGATCACGCCATGAAGGTGCTCAACATCCCGAACGAGAAGGTGTTCTGTAATCTGAGTCGATTCGGAAATACGTCCGCCGCATCAATTCCCCTCGCATTGAATGAAGCCGTTCAGGAACGTCGTGTGAATCGTGGTGATCTGATTGTCATGTGCGGTTTTGGTGCCGGGCTGACATGGGGCACCGGTGTCTTCCGCTGGTAAGGCGACGCGGGCAACGGATTCTCCGCAGGACTTTCAACTGGCCAGGACAGGTGGGCGGTATCCCTGTTTCCTCGCTGCTATTATCCGACTCCCATGAATACCCTGTGCAGGTCAGAAATTCCGGCAGATAACGTTCATCCTGCTGATCACCTTATCGTGGCTGCTCACCGTGCACGCCGGATGCTTCTGGATCGCCGGAACGCTGAGGGATGGTGGACAGGGCGACTGTCGACATCTGCCCTTTCAACCGCCACCGCTGTTATGGCACTGCATAAGGCAGCGGAATGCTATGAACCTCATAACCCTGACGCAGACAGTCGCGGTTCTGACGCTCACGGTGAACACCGGCAATTTCGGGAACTGGCCAATCGCGGATTGAGCTGGCTGGCCGAGCATCAGCGGGAAGACGGTGGCTGGGGCGACACAATCCTGAGCATCAGCAATATTTCCACGACCATGCTGGCTTACGCTGTCTTTGTGGCCACGCGAAACCTGTGGCCCGCGGAACATCAGCAACAGTTTGCTGAGGTGCTCGGCAGGGCACGGGATTTCGCCGAACGCTCCGGGGGAGTCAATGCCGTACTGAAACGATATGGCAGAGATCGGACATTTTCTGTTCCCATCCTGATGCATTGCGCTCTGGCAGGCATCGTTCCGTGGAAGGATGTTATTCCCCTTCCCTTTGAGCTGGCATGCGTACCATCGCGTTTCTACGCAGCGGTCAGAATGCCTGTAGTCAGCTATGCTCTGCCAGCACTGATCGCCATTGGTCAGGTGATTTTTAAGCATCAGGGACACTGGAATCCGGCGATTCGGCTGATCAGGCAGTCGGCCATTGAACCATCGCTGCGAGTGCTCAATTCCATCCAGCCACCAAATGGAGGATTTTTGGAAGCCACTCCGCTCACCAGCTTTGTGTGTATGAGTTTGCTGGGATGCGGTTTGAAGGATCACCAGGTAACTCGTCGATGCCTTGAGTTTATAAAATCGTCCGTACGGGATGACGGAAGCTGGCCCATCGATACCAACCTTGCAACCTGGGTGACGACGCTCAGCGTTAATGGCCTTGCCGGTAGTGCAGCCCCGGAAAACACATCAAATGCCGTTCAGCCCGTTCCGTCGAATACATCCGATGATGTCATCGACCGCTCATCGGGAAAGGTGATCCTGGACTGGCTGCTTGGTCAGCAATTTAAAGAGGTGCATCCCTATACAAGTGCAGCACCAGGCGGATGGTCGTGGACAAATCTTCCCGGAAGTGTTCCCGATGCCGACGATACTCCGGGAGCGATGCTGGCAGTCATCAATCTGCGTCTGCTCAGTCCTGCTGGCAGCAATGAAGGACAGATTATTTCAGAACCCGGAAATTTTACGCAACAGGAACAGTCGGCTCTTCAGAATGCGGCGACCTGGCTGCTGAACCTGCAGAATCGTGATGGCGGATGGCCAACATTCTGTCGAGGATGGGGAACACTGCCCTTCGACCGCAGTTCCTGCGACCTGACCGCCCATTCAATCCGTGCCCTGCGACGATGGCTGAAGATCAGGTCAACAGATCACCAGCTTTCCCGTGATGAAGATCGTCGCAAAAGAACTCTGGCCGCCATTCATCAGGGCTTGCGCTTTCTCAAGTCGTCACAAAGGGCCGATGGATCGTGGCTGCCATTATGGTTCGGGCATCAGTTCAACTCAGATGATGAAAATCCTCTCTATGGAACTGCCAGAGTTCTGCTTGCACTGGATGAATATGACGAGATCCGCGACAGCAGTCAGTTTGTGCAGAAAGCCCTGCGATGGATGCTGGATAACCAGAACCTGGATGGTGGCTGGTCAGCCTGTCGGGGACTGATCAGCAGTGTCGAAGAGACGGGGATCGCAGTTGAAGCGCTGTCCTCAGAAGCGTTCTTAATAATTCCCGGAGTTCGCGAGGCCGCACGTCGCGGTGCCGAGTGGCTTGCAGCGAGGGTGAATGAAGGAACAGTCACTCAGCCTTCCCCAATTGGTTTTTATTTTGCCAAACTTTGGTACTTTGAAGAGCTGTATCCGCTTATCTTTGCTGTTGCCGGGTTAACTCGCTGGATGCAATCCAATTGCAAAGCAGAAAAAAGTTGACCACAATGGCGGTGTGCGAATTTCGCACACTTTCCGCGATCAATTTTGGTATTCCGGGTGTTGAAAGCACTATGATGCCTTTGGTTTCATCATTGATCCTGCGCCTTCCTCTTTGTTAATTCCCTCACAGGAGTGACCTGTGTCGATTTCTACTGCCCGGAATGAACTGGTTGATGATTCTGCTGAGATCTCTCCGACGGAGCATGCCGGATCACTCGAACGACTGAGTCGGGAGCATGCAGCTGAGATGCCCCGGCATACTTTAGCGGAGTCCGCCACGCTCATTGATGATGATGACGATCCGCTGCCGGTTCGAAAAAAGGGAAAGCGTCGCAGTACAACTCATCTGAAGGCGGTTCCGGAAACACTGGAGCTGCGGGAACAGATCAAGCTGGCGGCCGAAGAGTACGCTCACGGTCTGGAAAAATCGAAGGCGTTTACTCGGGACGAGCTGGAGAAGCACGGTCGAAAGTTTCTGGAGCAGATGGGTCTGCCGGAGAAGTATCTGGGCTTCGCCATGGTGATGGTGGGCAACTTCTTCTGGAAGCAGCAGTTCCTGTCGATTCCGTTTAACCGTCGAATGCTGCTTCTGCCTCACTGTCTGAAGCACGCCGAGGGTTGTCCTGCCGAATACACTCAGTTCGGCCTTGACTGCGAACGATGCGGCGCATGTTCAATCGCCGATTATAAAGTGCGAGCGGAACAGCTGGGTTATAAGGTTCTGGTGGCCGAAGGGTCGCCCGTCGTGCTGAAGATTATTGTGTCCGGTTACATCGACGGAATTCTGGGTGTTGCCTGTCTGAATGTGCTCGAAAAGGCAATCGACAAGATTCTGATCGCCGGTGTTCCTTCCTACGCAGTGCCTCTGCATTCGGGCGACTGCCTGAACACGACTCTGGACGAAGCGTGGGTCTGGGATGTTCTTGACAAGTACGAACCTCTGCCGGAAAAACCGACTGTCAGCTATGTGCCGCTGATGCGAGCCTCGACGAAGATGTTTGAAGCGGATTTTGACCGACTGCTTCCGCGGATTCGTACTCGCAATGCTTCAAAGGCGGATTCGCCCGTCGCATTTACTGAAAGTATTGCATTTGAATGGCTTTCGACAGGTGGAAAGCGATTCCGACCGTTCATTACGCTTGCCGCGTGGTATGCGGCCTCAGGAAAACCACAGCTGACAACCGGCGACCAGACTCCGGAGATTCCCGATGCTGTGGCACGGGTTGCGATGGCCATTGAGGCATTTCACAAAGCCTCACTGGTTCATGATGATATTCAGGACGATGACGCCTATCGCTACGGCCGTGACACTCTGCATCGGGAACATGGCGTTGGCCAGGCCATTAACATCGGCGATTATCTGATTGGTCTGGGTTATCGTCTGATTCACGCAGCTCGTGAGCTTGACTCCGAAATCGCCATGGACGTGCTGAACAGCATGTCAACCGCTCATATTCGTCTGTGCGATGGCCAGGGTGCTGAAATGCGATGGCAGCAGCATCCCGACTGGAATATTACTCCACTGGATGCCCTGCAGATTTATTCGCTCAAGACATCACCAGCCTTTGAAGCCGCATTGTATGCCGGACTGCGGATGGCCGGTCACCCTCTGGCCGACGCGGATATTATTCCTCAGTTCTGTCGCCATGTGGGTGTTGCTTTCCAGGTACTGAATGACCTCAAAGACTGGAAAGGTGACCGGGACAACAAGCTCATGGCTGGCCAGGACGCTCTGGCTCTTCGTCCCACAGTCCTGCTGGCGCTGGCACTCAAGGATGGAGACTGCGAACAGCGAGCTGCCCTGAAGGACATTCTTCTGAATGGCGGCAACGCTGGAAAGGAAGGCACGTCACAGCCTTCGGATCTGGATCGCATCATGCGGCTGCAGAGAATTTTCGAAGCCTGTGACGTATTCCAGAAAGCAGAATTACTGGTTGAACGTTCTCGCGAGAAGGCCCAGTCTCTGATCGCGGCCGTGGAAGACGAACGCATTCAGGAACTGCTGCAGTTCTTCGTCGATACGGTGCTCGTCCGGGAAGAATTGCCGTCCATGGCTGTCCCGGAAGAGCAGGCACCCGCCCCGGCACCTGTCTTTGTGACTCTTGGTTCCGGTCATCAGGGTTCCGTTCATCCGATTGTGCCAATCGGAATTCCAGCGATGAGCCACTGACGTTTGGCTGGGGGTCTCAGTATTTGAGTCGGCTCTTTCGTTAATCCTGTGTCATGGGCACCACCCCATAACGGAAACTGGTTGCCACGGTCGTGCCGCAACGAAGCGCCTTTCCAGACAACTTCGCTGACCGGTTTCCCGGCCAATACCGGAAATCAAAGAATCCTCGTCAGAAATCCCCCTGTGATTTCTGCTACTTGAACCCCACAACCAGTCTTAAGCTTTTCATTCCACTCGCACCAACCAAATCTATTTTTGCCGTCTGCTCCGCTGGGGGAAACCAAGTCGGAAACTCTGCCGCTTACTACGTCAAACGCGGGCAGAGCGACGTAATGAAGCTCCGCAAGTCACTCGATTTCATCCCCGCGGCAGCATCAGCAATGCCTGGAGCCCTGATCACCGATCTCCCAGTTGAATAACCTGTAACAGCCTGATCAATGTTTGACTCATTCCCACTACACCCTTCCAGACTTCAGCCTGTACAGAATCCGGATTCTTCCCAAAAACTCAATCGCTACTTTTTGCGAATCTGTTTAACGCAGCGATTCATGCCACTATTTCCAATGTCGATGAATGCAAACGCCGCATCCTGTTGCTTCTTCCGCAAGCCGATGACAAGCCACGGATCCGTGAGGTGACGCATTACTGTGTCAGTACCTTTTTGATCCAGATCATACTCTGCTCTTAGTTCCGCGTCGGTAAACTCATACGTTTCTGATGACGTGAACGAATCTTGTGGAAACATGCAACATAAGTGAAGCTGATCTGCTTTCTGCGAATGCGGCACCAACACCCCAAAATGGAACCCCCGCTTCTCTGCAAGGCGAACTCCAGGAATTCCTAATTTGTTTGTGAACGCCCGCGGCCGACGGTCGATCACAATTTCGCCGTTATCATTGTCCCCATCCAGCAACATGCTGCATCGGTAGTAGATCAGGCCGATGGAAGGGTCCGGTTCCCGGCCGGTGTAACTGCGCTGAGGCGAGTATTCGTTGCCGACGCCTTCCAGGCCCGGAAGGTCGCCGTCATTGGCGGTCCCGGTGCTCGGGTCGTCGACGCTGGTGATGTTGCCAAAGCCATCGAATTCCAGATGATTGCGAACCGTCGCCTGACTGCCAGCCGTCGTCGAGGTGTACTTCGCCACGTCTCGCACGGTGTTCTGCTGGTCCGACAAATACCACAGCACCTGGTTGCCGGTGCCGGAACCGTCATTGCAAACACGTAGGCGAGTCTCTCCGAGACTCGCGGTTCCGGCGTCTCGGAGAGACGCCGGAACAAAAGATTGACCTGCAAACTTCGCCGCCTGGTGGCGACTCCGGGCGCTGGGTTGCGAGTCTCTCCGAGACTCGCCTGCGTGTGAATTCCGGAACAATTGCCGATGGCATTTCCTCCGGATTGCTGGGCGGTCTGACCAGCCCCGAGACCTGCTCATCCAGCACCAGTACCACTTCCTCAAATGAGCGATCGCAGCCTGGGATGACAGGGAATCGCAATGCATCACTCGGAGAGTGATGGCTACTTTGGGCACGCGGTTGTATTGTCCGATGACGGCTCCGGAACCCGTTCGGTTTCCGTTCTTATCGAACTGATACGCCTCGGCGGTCTGAGTTCCGCCCGTGGCTCCGGTCAGCTGATCAAACGTGTCATACGAATAACTGCGAGTCCCGGCCGGTGACGTGAATGAAGAAGCTCGCCCGTGATCATCGTAGCCGTACGAGTAAACGACATTGCCGCCGGTCAGCACGCTCTGGGTGATCGACGCGATCCGGCCTTTCGGCGATACTCATTGGCAGACTAAAACCGCTGCTTCGCTCGGTCTTGAATCACCGCTTCCACCCAGAGGAAGACCTAAACACAGCAGGAAAAGTAGAATGTCCCCTTTTGCGATTTCTCCCGGCACGGGACTTTCCGACAAACCAGTCAGGTGGCGGTCTGTCGATGTCAATTCTCTGGGACAAATAACACTTCCAGATATGCCGGGAAGCGGGACTGTCCGGTCGACTTATCTCTGCTCCTGTCTTTTCTCTCCCACCGAACGAACAGTCATTCTTGAGTATCATGGAGGTCCCCTGCGATTATGGATTAATCATCAACTGGTGCCGACTGAGCGAACAGAAGGGATTGCAGAGTTGCCCTGGTATGAGGGCCTCAGGATTCCAGTCGCATTGAAGGCAGGCCTCAATCACGTGCTGCTAAAGACAGACGCTGCATCCTGCCAGCTGCAACTCCGCGACAGTAGTGCTGATCAGGCACTGTTCCTTGCGGAACAGTGCCGATTCACCGAGGCAGCAACCCTGATGGACAGGAATATCGACCAGACCCTCGCACGACTGGATAGTGAGTTTACATTCAGAAGTGTCATGAGTTGCTTTCCGTTGGCGCTGATGCATGACTCAGGCAGCTATCATCGAGTGTGTGCCGAGCTGCCTCGAAAACTTGATTCGACGCAGGATCAGGGAATGAAAGGCTGGGCCACATGGTTAGCGGCACTTCGGCCAAATGCAGTCTTCGATGCCAATGCTGCAAAATTCGTGGAAGCCGCAGAAGCGTGGGCCACGAGTGGACCTGTATACGAAGACTTGCCTTTAGTTGCGGCGATGGCAAATTATCGCGCCGGGAAAATCACTGAGGCTAAAGCCTGGGCGGAGCGAACATTGTCCCACAGCGCCAGACTTCCGATCCTGGCACTGATCTCGCATCAATCCGGGGATTCCGAATTGGCCCGAACCTACCTTAATAAGTCTCGTGAGACACTGCAGTCTATGCTGGCTGCCGTGCTGGACGTCCATCGTAGCGGAAGGCGGAAGGAAAGTGAGCTGGGGTGGTGGTATGCCTACCTTTGGACGGAAGTGCTGTTGCTGGAAGCAGAACAGCAGATTGCTCCCGGTGGCCCGACAAGTCGCCAATATTTCCTGAGCGCGGAGAAGGAGCTGGCAGAGTTCTGGAGCAAGTCGCCTGAGACCTTCGCGTTCGACCAGGCTGAGTACATCATGTGGTCCGAGGGTCGCTGGTATGCACGTCCCTACATCGCCCGAGCGCAACATCTTGCGCAGCTCGGCCGAATTCCCGAAGCGGAAGCGGACTTCAACAGGGCTGTTGAACTGGCTCCGAAAGATTCCGAAGTGCTGCTCGCTCGCTGCCTGTACCGCGCGGATTCCGGTCAGATCGAGCTGGCGGCGGATGATGCGTGGACGATTGTGGCACCGGGTTTCGGAGACCAGTGGTATGCGACCGGACGACAGATCGAACGTCAGATTGCATATCACCAACCTGTCCTTGATGAACTGTACCGTCGCCATCCGAATCGTGCTGATCTCCATCGATACATGGGCGAGGCTTATCTCTGGAAGGGACGCTGGCAGGAAGCTCGAGAGGCCTTCAGCACGGGCGATCCCTATTGGTCGCTTGAACTGGCAGCTGCTTATCTTTCGGCACTATTGAACGATCCACAGGGTGTTCTCGAGGCAGTGGAGCGGTCGAGTCGACTAATGCAAACTCAGGGCGTCCCGGAATCGGATCATCTGCGGTACCGCGCACAGGCGTTAGCGCTGGTTGCAATGCCGCAGTCCGAGGCAGAACAGTTAGTACTCGAACTGACCGCATCGAACGAACGCTGGAATGGATCGAGAGCGATTCAGTGGTCACTCGCCCTGGCCCAGTTACGGGCAGGCTCATATCGTGAGGCCATACGAAACCTGAACGCTGCCAAAGTGGTTAACCATTTGCCGGCAGCGGCCAGCAGCTGGGCGGCGCTGGCCATCGCGCACTGGAAGCTCGGAGAACAGGAGTCTGCACGCGGCTGTCTTCAGCGCAGTGAACTTGTCGTTTCAACATTATTGGCGAACTCGAAAGGCTCTCGGACGTGCGGTGGTGAAGTTTTCGGCAATCTGGACTGGAAAATGGGGTTGGTGCTGCACAGGGAAGCTCGGACGCTGATTGACGGCCCTGAGGCGGCCGAGGCGGAGTTTGCAGCCTTGTTCTCTCCACCAAAACAGGACGACACTCCCCAGCTCTCACAACAGAACCGTCTGGAGACTTACTGGAACAAAGCGGTCGATGCGGCCGGTAACGATCCACTTCCCCTCATCCAGAGAGGTCGCTGGTATCTGGAATGCGGTGAAAAAGAGAAAGCGGAGGCAGACTTCGCCAAAGCAGCAGCGATGACTCCACATGAGCTGAACAAGTTCCTGGAAGCTGGCTGGTGGGTGGCCGGCCCCTATCCCGGAGAACTGAAACAGTTCTGCCCGCCGGAGATTGATCCCGATCCATCAAAGCCGGTCCACATCATCGGTCCGGCTACCGGATTATCGGAGGAACCGGTGCCATGGCGATCGATCACCACTGGAAAATGGGGCAGGGTCAATCTGGCTGACAGGGCCATTGGGAAAGAAGGCTCCTCTCTCTACGGACTAGGCTGCATTTTTTCACCCGACGAGCGTGCCACGATCCTGATGGTCGGCAGGAATGATCGTTTGAGAGTATTTCTGAATGGACAACTTCTGGAGGACTATGAGCCGGATGGAATGGCTGCTCTGCCGCAGTACGAACAGTATCACCGTATCCCAGTCGTGTTGAAACCAGGTAAAAATCAACTGCTGGTCAAAACGACGGCCCCTGCATTCACAGTACGTGTCGCCGATTCACCACGTGATCAGGTAGTGCTTCTTGCAGAGCAGCGACGGTTCTCCGAGGCAGTCCGGACACTGGAACGTGTGGACGTACGGGATCGGTTCGAAGTGACGGGAGGAGTGCTCCCCCATGCGATCATGTTTTTGCTGGGTTCAGAACGACATCAGTGGTACGCAGATGGATGCCGGGTCGAGTTCGACTGGAGTCAGACACAGACGGCTGATGCCAAACATGTGGTGGCGGCATTGTGCGCGTTACAGCCGAACGCTGTCTTTACACAGCACCAGGAACAAATGCTGAAACATGCAGAGGACTATTTGCAACTGAGTTCAGGAGGATGGTCTCTGTCCAACGCCGCGCTCGTGAACTACCGCGCCGGAAATTACGCACGAGCGGGTGCTTTACTTTCTCAGGTCGGGTGGAATCACTACACTCTGCCTATGAATGCACTTCTTCAGCATCATGCGGGTGAAAAGACCCTGGCAGAGAAATTTCTGAATGAAGCGCTCACGACAGCCACGACTTTCCTTGATTCCACCGAACACTGCGACCGGTCATCATTCGACGAAGCTCCGACCCCGTTTCACTGGTGGCATGACTGGGGAAATTTCCTGACGATGCTGGGCGAAGCCGAACAGGCGATTCATCAGGAAACCACGCAAACCGAAGCTCTTCGCCAACGATCAGAAATAATCCATAAGCAGCTTTGGGAAAAGTCGAGTGAGGTTGCCCCGTTCGATCTCGTGCTGCTGCATCAATGCCGGGACGGTTCCGGTGTATTGAAATTCCCAACTCCAGGTAGCGTCTCCCGCGGGAAACGCTACCTGGAGTTGGGCCGACTCGATGAAGCTGAGCGGGATTTCAACAAGGCTCTGGAACTGAAATCGAACGACCGCGACCTGCTGGTCGATCGAGCCCGGCTGCATGCTCGTCGCGGAGACGCGGCAAAGGCCGCGGCGGATCTGGATGCCGCTCGAAAAATATCGATCGATCAGAGTGTCACTCCAGGTGGCTGGCAGTCCGTTGTTGATCTGGAATTCCTCCAACTCCCGGAAATCGGACTACAGATAGCGTCGCAACTGCAGGAACGGCCTGGTTTGCTGTTCTGTGAATTGCTCGTGCGACTCGACCGGAACGACGTCGATGGAGTACGCCAGCTGATCAGTCGGCTCAGGCCAATGGGGCCAATCGGTCGCACGCATGCCGGCGCCGGAGCAATACTCATCGGTGATCGCGAGCTTTACGAGGAGATTTGTGCAGAAGCAGTCCAGTCGAAGGAAGACCCCGCCCAGCTCATTCTTCTGCTGCAAATGGGCATGCCTCAATGTATATCGCCGGAGGACTTGCTGAAACAAATCGAGGATCTGTATCCAAAATTCACGGGGAATCCGCTTGCTGCACCAGCCCTCGGCCTGGCGAGATTCCGTGCCGGCAAATATGAACTGGCGTTGCAGATGCTGGAACCCGCCGCAAAGAAAGCAAGTCCCTGGCAGGATGCGGCTCTGGCATGGCCAGCTCTGGCAATGACCTATTACAGACTGCAAAGAACTGATGAAGCTAAAAAGGTTTTCGATCGCACTGAGCAATGGCTGGCAATGCATCGCGAAACGAATCAGTATCGCCAGCAAACATTCGGTGATCACAACACTGGCATTGGTGAATATGTGATCGTGCTTCTGCTGCAACGCGAAGCCAAAGCCATTCTCGAACAGCCGGGTCTCCCGCAATAAGCGTGTGTCGACGACAGCAATGCCGAATTTCTTTCGAAATAGAAGTGTTATGCGAGACGGCGTCACGTAGCGGCGTCTCTCCGAGACGCCGAAACCCGCGAGTCTCGGAGAGACTCGCCTACGTGGGAGACATCCCGTTTCAAAGTCGGTATTATCAGTCACGGGCGACGGATCCGAAATGAATGAGGCTAAAGTAATGCCGGAATCGCAACGACCAATTCTTGGGCTGGATCGTTCAATCGAACCTGTCACATCGTTCGTTACAGAACTTCAGAATGCAATTGATACCGGGGACGCAACCCGCTTCAATCGTTACTTCGCGCAGGATGTGCTCTGGGGGAGTCCATTTGGTGCTGTTGCGGTTGGTTACGACCAGATTCATGCGATCCATTCAAAGATGTTCGGATCCTTTGTGCCGGTAAAGGGCGCAGCGCGATATGTGATCGAGCATGCGAGATCTCCGGCAGAGGACGTTGCGATTGCCTATGTACGTCGTCTGTCCAGTCATTTGTCCGAGCCGCCGTCACCTGCAGGTCCGGGGACATTTGATGAACTGGCATTACTTGTACTGATACGGCGCGACGGCGAATGGTGGCTTGCGGCCGCTCAGCATGTTCCTGACAGACGGGACGTATATAACAAGCCGTGATTCATAAAGTTTTCGCCATAGTCGCCTTTCGCTCCGCGAAAGAACATTCTTTTGCGGAGCAATAAGCGACACCTATTGTCTGACAGCGTCTAAGGTAAACCATTCAGCTTTCTGACAACCCATTCGCCCGTCAGCAATCCGAAGAATATGAGCAGAAGGCCCCAGTGATCCCACAGTGAGTATTCGCTGATCGTTGCTGTGGACTGATCCTGCGGTCGAAGAAGCTCCGGCAGTTGTGCGATGTTGTATGGTTCAATCATTTGGCCACCGCTCAGCTGAGCTACCTGCTCAAGCAAATCACGATTGCAGCTGACATTTGCCAGTTCATCTGACAATTTTGGCTGCACCAGCAGGTCGCTGGCCACTCGGCCAGTCAGTTGCAACTGGCTGTCAGTGATTCGCAGCTGAATATTCCAGCTGCCGGTCGGTAATTGTGGAAGACGAGCAGAAAACCGTTCAGGATGCTCGGCAGATGCCTGCAGGATGACTTTTCTTTCAGAGTTTTCGGATGCTTCAGGGGGTTTAACTTCTGTGGGTTGAATCGGTGGAGACTGGGCAGACGCAGCCGTGTCCGTCCCCTGATTCTCACGGGCTCGGTCATCCACTGCGCTAACAATCACCTCCACCGTCCCATCGGTCAGCTGCGAAAGAATTCTCGGATTGAATCTCGCAACAACTTCAACGGTTTCGGATTCATCGATAATCGAATCAGAAAGTGTAAGCCGCACCTGATCATTGCCAGCGGCCGCCTTGTTTCGAGCGGACCAGCGAACCAGCTGCCCCCAGAATCGATGATGATACAAATCGCCTGCACGTCTTCGCCAGCGCCATGTACTGTCGATTCCCATCCAGATCGTCTGGCCGAAGCCATAAAACTGATGCAGAATGGCGGGCTCCCGAAATCTGGCGTCACCGGGAAGTGTCACATACGACCACACTGTTGCCGATTGCCGGGGCGTACCGGTATAAGCCCACGGATGTCCTGGCAGCTGTGAGAAACCGCCCCGCTGACCTGTCGCAGCCTCGCCTGCCATCTGGAACATCGGCAGCTGTTCGGCATCGGCCGTCAGCGAAAGCTGAAAAGCCGACTGCTCTCGATCCGGGCGAGTCGCGGCGAGTTTCTCGGCAAATTGCTGTCGGGAATTCTCCAGAGGCAGAAGAGCAGACAAAGACTTGTCTGAGAATGCATGGGGCATACCGCGTCGACCAGGAACCAGCAGCAGAGTTAATCCTTCGCTGGCCACCGCCTCTTCCACCAGCTTCCATGTCTCAGGACTGAAATGCTCAGGCAAAACATCCCCAACGATCAGCACATCAATTTTCGATAACTGTTCCTTCAGCTGCTCACCCGACAACATTGTCCTGCCAATGTACGTTTCGTTCAGCAGGTTCAGATGGGGCTGTCGAAACACGACGGAAGTAAACTCCACCTGAGCATCGCGTTCGAGCAGGTTGTGCAGGTAACGAAACTCCCACCGGGCATCTCCGTCAACCAGCAGAACTCGTGCCTTGTTGTCGACCACATTCAAACTAATCTCACGAGTGTTGTTGTCTTCCCGCAATTCACCGGGCTGCACCGCTGTCGCCAGCTGATACTGGAAACGACCCACTTCCGAAGTTGGAATTTCAAAACGGACCGTTGCTGAATCTCCGGATGGTGTGACTCGTTGCTGGTCAATGACAGCTCCATCCTTCTCCAGTCGAATCGTCAGTTCCTGTCCTTCAAAACCTGACGTTCCGATCGTCGCCGTCACCAGGGCTTTGTCCTTCACAAACACCGTTTCCGGAAGATCAACGGAGGCGAGCGTCAGGTCACGAGGCGGCAGACGGGATCCGATGGGAATACTGTAGACAGGAACGTTCAGTGTGCCCAGACGCCGTGCTTCAGCGTTCATATCACCGTTTGCTGTCTGGCGCCCGTCCGAAAGCAGCACGACAGCTCTGACCTGAGCACCACCTTCTTCCGCAATCACATTACTCAGCAGTTGAATCACATCCGTTCCCGTCGGAATGAGCTCCGTCCGAGAACCCTGCAATGACTTTTGCAGCTGCTCGGCCGATACGTTCGCCTGCTTCGTGGCAAACAACCGCACTTCGAGCGGCATAACTTTATTGATCTGATTCAGCAGTTCGTGTGGTTTTGACTGCAACAGCCTTTGAATAAACTCAAGGCGTGACATCTGGCCCAGTTCATCCAGAACGGATTTGATCTGTTGCCGACGGCCGTCTGCAAGTTCAGAGACGTCAGCTGTGTTGTTCCTGTTGTCAGAGTCCAGCCAGTCCGGCTCGTTTCCGGCTTCCAGAGCGGCAACCCATTTGTCGATCAGTGGAGTTGTCTGCTCATTACCCAGCATCCCCAGTGCCTGAGCCCAGCGGAGCTTCTCAGCGTCCGTCGCATGGCCATCTGATGTGACCATACTTTCCGATGCGTCTATCCCGACAACGACACGTCCCCGACTGGAAGTATCGAACTGCTCAGTCAGTACCGGCTGTAAAAATGCCAGTAACAGAGTGGCCAGCACCAGCAGTCGCAGAAGCAGCAGTGTCCGACCGACGCTGCCGGATACCAGCTGTCTTTCCAGCCGTGAAAGCCAGACACTCAGTACCAGCGTCAGTAAGACGGCCGAAATCACGGCAATCATCCAGGCCGTGGACTGAGTACCTGAGAAAAGAAGCCGCCAGCTCATTGACGATTTGAATTCATGTTAGAGGTCCCGGCAGCTGAGTGCGAAGTTTGAAAAAGCCGGTAACCAGCTTAATGGCGAGCAACAGGTTGCTCGTCAGAACGATGATCTCCACAACATTCGGCGTTCCCATCAGTTGCAGCACAATTCCAATGTACAGAAAAAACCTCGGACGGACGAGCCATGAGTAGGGAATCTGAAGCGAACTTCGCACCATGGCGATTGCAATGACGCCGGAATAGAGCACAAGAAAGCCGGCACCCGCATAGATCGAAAGTCCGGGTGGTACCACCATCAGACTGACTGTGACTGCAGAAACAACTAACTGGTCACAGAAAGTATCAGTAAAGCTTCCCCGCGGACTCGCCACGGATTGAAATCTTGCCAGAGGTCCATCCAGACCGTCAACCGCCACATGCAGAAGCAGTGCCAGGACGGCCAGCCATCCGTATCCCAAATGCCAGCAGGGGACAAACGCCATTCCAATGATCAGTGACAGCAATGACAGATGATCCGGGCGCACTCGGACTTTCGTCATCGCCGACAGGAATGGTCTCAGTATACGACCACGCAACTGCTGCCCGTATTCCATCCATTCCCGCTCGCCGGCTGAGTAACAGTCTCCCTTCGCTGAATGCTCCGGCTCAGCGCGAACAGCATTCTCCTGATTCATCGCATCAGGTAACCTCAAAAGCGGCGGGAGTGAATGGCGAATGGCGAATTCCCGAGCCGGCGTTATAAAAGCTGAATCGATCAAACTGGTAACCAGACATCGGAATATGGGTGTGCCCAAAATAAATATGGCTAACGTCAGTCATCAGATCTGTTTCGCATGACTCCAGATACTGCACCAGTCGGCGACAGGTTTGCCGACGAGTATGCAGGAGTCGTGGGACAACGCTGTGGAGGCGAGCTCTTACGGCCGCGGAATACAGGAAATTCCCTGCTCTGCCTCGTGGTTCCGCATCGTGAAAACAGGCGCGATACTGGTCGAGTCCGCCAACGGTCCGCATTCCGTCGACCACATCACCGTGCAAAAATACGTTTCTGCCAATCCGAAGATGGGTGGGGCTCCAGAAAAAATTCGGATATCGCCGCCCCAGGGCCAGAAGCATGAGCTGCATTTGAGGATGGCTGTCATGATTGCCCAGCAAATATGACCAGGAAGCCGTCGGATTGAGGGCGATCGCTTTCTCCAGCCAGTCGCTTGCCGCATCCAGTGTGACCTGCAGATTGCCCAGCTGGCTCCAGCGGAAATCAAACATGTCTCCGCCGAGGACAATCGACGAAGCTGAGGTGATCAGGTCTTTGCTCTGATCCCAGTGACGCTGTCCAACCGAGCGGCGACTGAACAGATGCAGGTCTGAAAGAAACAACCCGTTCATTGGCAGGACATCAATACAGCAGAAAGACTACCGCGGGAAAGACATAAAACTTCATCTCGTCGATTCTAACGTCCGCCGACAAATATTCCGACAGGCATTTCCGGAACTCCTCAGTTCCCACCCGAAAAACATCAGAACAGTTCGTACATCAGAACAGTTCATAAAGGGGATTGCCGGTGCTGGCCGGGAGTGTAAATCCGTCCGGGCTCAGCCGAGTTGCCGGGTCAATTCCGAGCGCGTGCAGCAGCGTGGCACTGAAATCTTCCGGACTCACCGGATGATCCCGCACATAAGCGGCCGTGTCATCCGAGGAACCAAAGACAGTGCCTCCGCGGATCCCGGCCCCGGCGAGCATTGCCGAGTAGCACTGCGGCCAGTGATCTCTGCCAATGGCCGAGGCACCCTGGCTGATTCGCGGCGTTCGGCCAAATTCACCAGCAAGTACGACAAGGGTCGAGTCCAGTAAACCTCGCTCACGCAGGTCTTCCAGCAACGTTGCCACCGACGCATCAGCACGCGGCAGCGCCCATCCCAGTCCGTTCCAGCCGTTGTCGAAGATTCCAATACCCGCATTCCCATGCATGTCCCAGGTTTCCACGCTGACAAATTTGTCAGCGGGTGCCAGGCCCATCCAGGCGACGACACTCACCAGTCGAACGCCCGATTCAATCAGTCGCCTCGCCAGAAGGAGATTCTGCCCGAAGGGATGCCGACCATATCGATCTCGAACCGCTGGGCGTTCATGTTCCACATCAAATGCCTGTCGAGCTTCGGGGCCGTGCAGCATCGAATATGCTCGTTCCTGCAGAGGACGCATCAGCAGGGAGCGATCCCTGAGCACTGCCGGGGTGGGACTGCTGGCTGACGGGTCAAGCCGATTCAGCAAATTCCATCTCGACTCCAGCCGTGGCAAAGAAACGTCACTCGCTGTATCGAAGGCATGAACTCGAAAACCGGGTGTCGCAGGATTGTCGTCGTGATGTTCACCTGAGAGAAGAGGAGCGAAATCCATCCCAAGAAACCCACCCGTCAGATAGGCAGGATCCCGAGGTGCAGCGCCTCCTCCAAATTTCTGCAGCCAGACGTGTGCGGGCATGTGCGCATCGGTGGGCCGCAGCTTTGTCACAATAGAACCGAGTGACGGGGAATCTCGCTTCGGATCCTGTCGGCCTGCCAGCAGCATCTCATTGGCAACACTGTGAACAGGTACTCCGTGACTCATCGATCGAATCACGCAGTACTGCTCAGACAGTTCGGCCAGACGCGGCATCAGCTCGCCCACCTGAAAACCAGGTGTGCGAGTTGCAATCGGACGATAAGGCCCCCGAATTCCATCCGGAGCCAGTGGTTTGGGGTCCCATGAATCAAGCTGACTCAGGCCACCATACTGAAAAATGAAAATGCAGGATTTGGCGGACTGACGGCCGGCCGTTCCGGAAGCGTCTCTGTCGGCAGCCAGAAGTTCCGGCAGCGTTATAAGATTTTGACCTGCAACGCTGCACACACCCAGACTTCCGGCCTGAAGCATTGCTCGTCGTGAAACTGGCAGTTCAGAAAACTTCACGGGAACGATTTCACAGTCAGATGAACAGAATGGTCAAAATTTTTCCTGCACTTTCTGAGTCGCGGATCGAATTTCAAAACCGACTTTCAGACCACCCCTGTCGCAGGTTCATAAAACGATTCGTCCCAATCCGGACCGGCACTGCCACCGGATGATCGATAACTGTACCAGGCATCCGTCCCTGGGTGGTAACGAAAGAAACTGCAGTAGTGATCAGAAGTGTAAAAAATCTCTCCCGTTTCCGAAAAGATCAGTCGCTCCGAGAAAATCTGGCCACCTTTGACGTTACGAATGTAAGAGTCAACGGCTGCGTTGTCTGAATTGGAGTAAAAACTTTTGAGTCCATTGCTGTAGCCAAACCACTTGCTTCCGGGCCCCAGCGGCGTTTTCCATCCGTATTCGTAGTAATCGATTCCTGTGAATACTGAGGCATCTCGCGGTCCCTTGCGAATCGGCAACTCCGCTCCGTTGTTCATATAGTCGTCATTGAAATTTGCGTGGTCCGGATTGATACGTCCTTCTGCAATGTAAGTCAGGATAAACTTGAGATCCCGATTAATCTTTGTGCAGTAGGCGTATCGATTATCGGAACTTCCGCGTTGCCTCCAGACGACTTCGTACTCAACGGTCTGCACCGTCGAATTACGTACCTGAAAGGCCAGCAGACGAACTCCCTGAGGAATCGGTGAATTCTTCAATCCAGGCAACTGCACGGGAGTTACGGGAACTGACTTAAGTTTGCTTTTCTGATCCAGAAGCATCTGCGGAGTGATGGCACCGCCGCCTCCGGAAGACGCCACAGGCATTTTGAGTCCGGAAGGATCAGGGGCAATCGGAATGACAGGCTCGGGCGGCGGCACTTCTGTACTGGTAACCAGAGTGCACCTTTCCGATCCACACTTCCAGCACTTCTGTTTGTCCTTGTTCTGCGGCTTTCTGTTGAAGATCGTGCTGCAGTTGTGACAAACCATTTTCCTGGTCTTTCCAGCCATACGCCGATACTCCTGTCGAATGTTGAAGAATTGAATGTGCAAAAAGACGGACCAGGAAGGATTGACACGAGTGTGCGCCGCGCAGGTGCCATTCTCATCAGGCAGTTCTGTTGTCTTCTGCTTTTATCATACCACCTTGCGAACGTTGCTCAATCAATCCACCAACCGGCTCCCCCTCCCCAGTGTCCCGCCAGACACCAGTCGTCAACCCCAGGACGTTTCCCTTCCTTTCCCTGGATCGCCAGAATCCACCAGGTTGAGAATGTATTCAGACAAAATCAGGGTCAGCAAAAGTAAAGAGAACTGTATGAATGGTCGTGATATCATTGCCGCACTGCATGCCGGTCGCCCCGTATTCTCTTCTGCGATGGTTTCCACATCCCCCCTGTGGCCTGCCATGATTCGCAATACCGGCATCGATTTTGTTTTCGTCGACACAGAACACACTCCGACCGACAGACTCACTCTGGCGTGGATCTGTCAGACCTATCAGGCCTTTGGCTTGCCGCCGGTCGTCAGAATTCCTTGTAACGATCCGTTCGAAGCGTTCAAGGCACTCGACGCAGGGGCCGGGGGCATCATTGGACCGTATGTTGAAACAGCCGAGCAGGTTCGCGGACTCGCGGGTGCCGTCAAACTGCGCCCGTTGAAAGGACAGCGTCTGGCTGATGCCCTGCAGAACCCTGCGTCTCTCGAACCCGAACTCCGCGATTATCTCGAACAGCGAAACGGCGATAAAATCCTGATCGTAAACATCGAAAGTGTTCCGGCCATTCAGAACCTGCATGAAATCTGTTCGGTGCCGGGACTGGATGCCGTACTGATCGGCCCACATGATTTGTCCTGCAGTCTGGGCATTCCTGAGCAATACGATCACCCTCGTTTTGACGAAGCAGTGCAGACGATCTTTCGCATCGCGAGAGAACACCATGTCGGTGCGGGAATCCATTACTGGCTGGGGCTTGAGCGTGAAGTTGCCTGGGCTCGATGCGGCGGAAATCTGATTATGCACAGCTCAGATGTCGCCATTCTGGGTAGTCAGCTCAAAAGCGATATCTCGCATCTGCGAAAAGAGATTTCGGTTTGGAGGTAGTGGATCTTGCTAAAGATCCCCTGGCTGAAGGACCTTTAGCAAGGTCCACTACCGGAAACTCAATGCCTGACAAAGCACTACAGTGGTCTTGAAATTGTGCCTTCGGTCGGACTGGATGCAGTTGCATACAACTTTTTTGGAATTCGGCCTGACAGCCAGGCGTGCCGACCGGCGAGACATGCCTGTTTCATCGCATACGCCATTCTCAGCGGGTCCTTTGCACTGGCAATACCCGTATTCAGCAGGACTCCATCGCAGCCCAGTTCCATGGCGATCGCGACGTCACTGGCCGTGCCAACTCCGGCGTCAATGATCACGGGGTAGTCCGGATCATTCTCCTTCAGGTATTCGAGGCAGATGCGCAGGTTATTGGCATTCAAAATTCCCTGTCCGCTGCCAATTGGACTTCCGGCGGGCATCACGGATGTTGCTCCAACTTCCTTCAGCCGCCGTGCTGTGATCGGATCGTCACTGGTATAACACAATACCTGAAATCCGTCAGCCACCAGCTGTTTACAGGCCTCGACGGTGGCGATGGGATCCGGGAGCAGCGTACGAGTATCGGCGAGCACTTCCAGTTTGACCCAGCTGGCACCTGGATTCTCCAGGCCTCGCAGGATTTCGCGGCCCAGGCGAGCGACTCGGACAGCATCATCCACGTTAAAACAGCCCGCCGTATTGGGCAGAATCGTGTATTTGTGAAGGTCAATGAAGTCCAGAATATTTCTTCCTGTCGCATCAACCAGTCGCTCTCTGCGGACAGCGACGGTAATGACTTCAGAGCCACTGACTTCAAGGCACTGTTGCATCAGTTCGAATGTGGAATATTTGCCTGTGCCGACAATCAGTCGGGACTTCAGCGAGTGAGCACCAAGAACCAGGCTTTTGTCGTCAGGCGCAAAGACCATTGTCATGTATCAGACTTTAACAGATGAATCAGATTGGCAGAAAAAGTACAACAGCATCAGAGCCCCGTGCAGGTGCATGGAGTTCTGACGCCGAAAGCCGAGCCCCGCTGAAGCTCGGTTAAGATTCTTAGCCGCCGCCCACCAGCGTCACAATTTCGACCTGATCACCGGGCTGAAGCTGACAGGCCGCATGCTGTTCACGAGGCACGACGCTGCCATTCCGTTCAACCGCACAATAACGATTCTCTATCTTCAGTTCCGACAACAAATCGGCAACTGAGGCAGACGATGCAATGGTACGATGATCGCCGTTAAGCAAAATGTCCATGATTTCGGGGGCAAACAGGTTCAGCGGGAAGTACAACAGGTGGAGTTACCACACAACTTGTACTTACAGTTTACGCGACCGGAAAGAAAAAAATTACTGATCAAACCTCCAAATTGCAGGAGTTGCCGGATTGGCAAACCGTAGTCCTTCCCGCTACCTGCTGGTCAGATGCTGTAAAACACCATCCCAAAGCTGAATTCTGGAGCTGATCGCACTCCGGGCAGCAGCAATTGCATCAGCGATGGACTGTTCCGATTCGCCACAAAGCCGATTCACCAGCTGCAGGGTCAGCGGTCCATGTTCATCTCCATCCAGTTCAATGTGACGCTGGATGTAGTATTTCAGGCGAGGTACATTAAGGCCATTCCGAGCAAAACCGTCCAAAAGTCGCTGAAACATTTCCGGAATAATGTCTTCCCGTCCAAAGCAGAACGCAGCCGCGATCTGAGATGTACTTCCCTCCGTCACCAGCTGACGGGTGAAGCTGACGAATGATCTGACGGATTCAGGGATTGGAATGGCATGCAGCGAAGTGCCGGGATCCTGACCGTCCTTCAAAAGACCTGTAAATTTCAGCACCGCTTCCGGGCTGGCACCCACGTCTTCCATTGCGTCCAGGTAGAGCTGAAAGTGGCTCAGATATCCGCCGCGGCCGTCGGAATCGGTCTCTTCTCCCAGCACAATTTCGTTAATAAAACGAGCCAGTTCCGGGCAGGCCGGCGGAAGCCAGGGAAATGTCACCGAGCAGATATCGTGCTGCAGCCGCTTGAGCAACCACATAAAGTCATACACGGCAAAGACATGATGCTGCATAAAGATTCGCAGCTGCTCGACTGAACCAATCGTTTCGTAAACCGGATGATTGAGCAACAGCAGCCTTAAGTCGGCCGTAGCATCCAGGATTTGTTCAGCAGGCATTCTGTTGTTTTTATACACTGCCGCCTGCAAGTCTTCAGAAATGGTCATGCGTGACGTTCAGAAAAAATTTCGTCGCTGAAGGCCAGACGGTTGGCGCCCTGGACCGGCACGCTTCTCCGTGGCAATTCACGAATTACCATACGCTGAGCAATGGCAGAGTTCAAACCACTTCGACCGGATCAGACATTCTTCCCCGACTGTGAGGCAGCAGAAGTGCTCTTCACGGAGACCCGCAACTCCGGACTGCCAGTGCTCGACAATTCAACAGTGGTGCACGGTGCTGTTTTGTACCGAAAGACAAAACAGCTGCACAACAAAAAATTGAAGACCGCACCCACAACGACACCTGCAGCCGCGGCAGTGAGCGGAGTGTCCTTTAACAGGCTCACTGTTTTCATCAATCCAACGCTGACTCCCCAGTTGGCAACGGCACCCATCGCGCAGGCGGAAACAAATCCCAGATACTGTCTTAAGATGGAATCGTGTCGGGCGCCGGCGAACGTAAATGCCCTGTTCAGAAAAAAGTTCCATGTCATGGCCGTCAGAATGGCGACTGGTCTTGCCCATTCAAATGGAATGGCCTTCAGTAACAAGCTCAGGGAACCAAGATCAATAAAAGCGCCGGAGAAGCCCACCATCAGAAATTCCACGCAGCGGGCCAGCCAGCCAAATCGAAAACGGTACAGACGACGGAGGTGGCGAACGTAATTCAGCTGCTCACGAAGAGACAGTTTGCTGGAGCCATGCAGTCGATTTGCAAAACAAATGGGCACTTCGGCAATATTGCGGCAGCCGCATTTTACGAGCAGCTCCAGGCCAATTTTGTAGCCAATCGGGTTCAGTTGCCGGGCTGCGTGATATGTGTCGCGGCGAAGGCAAAAAAAGCCGGCCATGGGATCACTGGTGGACGTGAGCGGTCGAGCCATCAGCGTCGCGATTTTCGAATTCAGCCATCGAAACAAGCCCCAGCCATCTTCCGTAGATCCGCCCGGCACGTACCGGCTGCCAATCACAAAATCGATCTGCGGATTCTCAAGGGCCGCAACAAGCTCCGGAACAGACTCGGGAGGATGTGACAGGTCTGCGTCCATGCAAAGCAGAATCTCACCCTTCGCAACATTCATGCCGGCAATGACCGCACTGGATAAACCTCTC
This sequence comes from Fuerstiella sp., assembly GCA_022843805.1. GTDB lineage: Bacteria > Planctomycetota > Planctomycetia > Planctomycetales > Planctomycetaceae > F1-80-MAGs062. The sequence goes on along the minus strand of JALHMY010000008.1, from coordinate 112,183 downwards.
TCCGTTTTCCGTACCAGTAGTCGCAGCGGATACTCAGTGGCCAGTTGCCTGCAGACTTCCTGTGTGTTGTCCGGACTATTGTCGTCCACCACGATCATTTCAAAGTCGTACGCCTGGTCCCGAAGCGCAACGAAAATTCGCTGAGTCAGCGAAGGAAGGTTCTCTGCCTCGCAGTAGGTTGGGACAATGATGGAAAGGCGCGGCATGGGAAGTTTCAGATGAAATGTTCTGCGAGCAAAAAGATGCAGCAAACAGCTTACAACAGAGATACTGATGTCATGAACGTATAACAGACAGGGAACCATCAATTGTTTGTTGCGAAAATACCACCATTCCCATTCTTTCTGAAATCAGACTGCCTGTTCGAACGCATCTGGTGCCCAGTTCCAAAAAAAATGCCCGCATTCTGGGTGCTTTTTGAGCATATGTTGCATGCAGCACGATACCTGCCGCATCCGCCATACGAAAGGGCGGATATTCGCACGTTTGGTATAGCATGCGTATCACAAAGAGTTTACGAACGCTGTCCGAGCGATATCATGTCCTGCGGCAAAGTGCGAACGGGACCTGGTATGAACTGACAAAGCAGACAAATGACATCAGAATTTCATTACGTCACTGGAGAGACTCTTCGTCAGTGGGACAATGATCATGTGTGGCATCCGTTTGCGCCGATGAGTGCTTTTCGGCAGGAAGCACCTCCGATTATCGTCTCCGGCCAGGGATTTGATCTGCTGGACGTTGACGGACGCCGTTATCTGGATGGAATCTCGTCGCTCTGGTGCAACGTTCATGGTCATGCGGTGTCGGAAATTGATCGGGCCGTCCGTGATCAGCTCAGCGAGATCGCACACACAACGCTGCTTGGCCTCTGCAGCGAACCTTCCATCAAGCTCGCGCGAGCACTGGTAAAGCGAGCACCTGCCGGTTTAAACCGAGTTTTTTATTCAGACAGCGGGGCCACAAGTGTCGAAGTCGCCTTAAAAATGGCTTACCAGTACCACCGGCAAAAGTCAGGTGGTCCGGACCAGCGAGACATCTTTCTGACCGTCGGAAATGCGTATCACGGCGATACTCTCGGCACGGTCAGTGTCGGCGGAATTGACCTGTTTCACCGCAGTTACAGGCATCTGCTTTTCCAGACGGTGTCTGTACCATCGCCTGTAGCGCTGAGAGTTCCGCAGGGACACTCCCGCGAATCGTGGCTTCAGTTTTGCTTCGATGAAACCGCCAGGCTGATTCGTGACTATAGTGATCGGGCTGCCGGGTTTGTCATCGAACCGATCGTTCAGGGAGCTGCCGGTATTCTCATTCATCCGCCTGGTTTCCTGAAACATGTGCGACAGCTGACGCGGGAATATCAGATCCCCCTGATCGCGGATGAAGTCGCTGTGGGCTTTGGTCGAACCGGTAAACTGTTTGCCTGCGAGCACGAATCGGCAGAACCCGACTTTCTGTGTCTGGCAAAGGGAATTAGTGGCGGCTACCTTCCACTCGCTGCGACTCTGACAACGGACGAAATATACAATGCGTTTCTTGGTGACCCGGCCGAGTGTCGTACATTCTTTCATGGACACACTTATACAGGCAATCCACTTGGCTGTGCCGCCGGCCTGGCGTCGCTCGAACTATTCGAAAGAAACAATCTGCTCGAAAACATTGCAGCATGCGGTGACGTACTTGAAGCCGAACTTGCAACACTGAATGATCATGATCATGTGGCAGAGATTCGCAGGAAAGGCATGATGGTGGGCATTGAGCTGGTGCGTGACCGTGAGACTCTCACGCCGTTTGATGCCAGCCTGCGAATTGGCCACCAGGTGACTCTTGCTGCCCGTCGGCGAGGAGTCATTATACGTCCGCTGGGGGACGTTGTTGTCCTGATGCCGGCTCCGGCAATGCCCACAGATCTGGTAAGTACGCTGTGCTCCGTGGTACGGGAAAGCATCCTTGAAGTCACTTCTCGTCAGTAGTATCTCTGGCAGCCACTCTGTATGATAAAGAAGGCAACCGAACTCGACGCACCCTGAATTCGACCGGTGAGTACGAAGTGTACGTCAGGGATTATCGCCAGCGTCTGGTTTCGGTGACGAAACGCAGCTCGGGCAACGCATTGCTCCAGACGGTGACTTACGAATTCGACGGACTGGACCGCCGCATTCGACGTCGCCCGACCAAAGTCGCCGTCACTCTCCGAGTGACGCATTGCGATTCCCAGTCACCCCGGGCATCGATCTCCTGTTCCGAACCCTTGAGTGGTTCTGGATGAACTGGTCTCCAGTATGGTGGACCGCCCAGTGACCCGGAGCCATGTCAGTCGCCCATTGCTCCGGCATTCGCAATGCTGCTCAGTTTGCACGCGATCGACTCAGGCCGGCGAGCCCACGTAGGCGAGTCTCTCCGAGACTCGCAAATGCATCGCTCAGAGTCGCCACCAGGCGGCGAAGTTTGCAGGTTAAACGTCTGTTCCGGCGTCTCTCCGAGACGCCGGAACCGCGAGTCTCGGAGAGACTCGCCTACGTGTTTGCCGATTAGGGTTCCGAGACCTGCAACCAGGTGCTGTGGTATTTGTCGGACCAGCAGAACACCGTGCGAGACGTAGCGAAGTACGCATCCACGACGGCTCGTAATTATCTGGAATACGATTCGTAACTGGTCTCCTGAACTTCCGTGGCGACGCATACAACTCGAAAAGCACTCTACACCCGACAGTTTATGACGGACTGAACCGCCGCATTCGGCGGCGCGTGACCAAAGTAGTCATCACTCTCCGAGTGATGCTTTGCGATTCCCTGTCACGCCCGGCGCCGTTCCTTCATTCGACGAAGTGTGCTCGTGGTCGATTGGCGGAAGCAGGAAGGACACTCCGTTCGTTCACTCGATGAGGTCTTCCGGAACGAAGGTTTACCCACCCGATCGCCCCCACGCAGGCGAGTCTCTCCGAGATTCGCGAAACCCGGCCTCTCGGAGAGACGCCGTACAGATTACTGAAAAATAATTCCCAACTGGCCCTTTACAGCGGTACCCGCAGCAGCCGGAAAAAAAAGACACCGATGGCAAACGCCTGGCTTTCCCGTTACAATTCGGTTGCAATAAACCTGACGGAAAGGCGGCTAATGTGCCGACGTTCCTGTACGTGACACCTGTCCTCAACTGTACTCCTGTTTCTGCACACAGAGGAAAAGTTCATGCTTCATCGCCGTGATGCTATGCTCCGACTGGGGTCTGCAGGCTGTGGGGCACTTTCGCTGCCTCATTTGCTGGCGATGGAGGAAGCAGCACCCGCGCCGGTAAATCCGAAAGCTCGATCCTGCATTTTTCTCTTTATGTGGGGTGGTCAGCCGCAGCAGGATATGTGGGATATGAAACCGAATGCCCCGGAAGGCGTTCGCAGTCCGTTTCGTCCCATTGAGACAACTATACCAGGAATTACTCTGGGAGATCAGCTGCCGCAGACAGCACGTCAGGCCGACAAGCTCGCCATCATTCGATCCCTGAACCACTCAACGACGGACCATGGTGTTTCGGTCTATCATACGATGACGGGTCGCGCAATGGTGCCGCCCAGAACATTTCCATCGAACGGCAGGCTGCGGACCGATTTTCCGTCGATCGGGTCCATGTTTTCGTATCTTGGTGGCGATGTATCGGTGCCACCCAGTTTTTCTATTCCCCGACCTGTCGCTCATGACGGTTTGTTTTACGCCGGCACTCATGCCGGGTTTCTGGGTTCTGCCCATGACCCCGTGGAACTCGGTGAAGTGTTCAATCATGTGCAGACGGGTCCTCGTCCGGAATCTTCAAAATCGACTGTTCCGCTGGCACTTCCCGACGATGTCTCGATCGCGCGCCTGCAGGCAAGACGCGGACTGCTGAATCTGCTGGAACGTGCAGATCGTGCTGTGCAGACGGATGCCACATCAGCGGCATTCAATAACATCTACGAATCGGCTTATCGCCTGATTCATTCAACGAGCGTCAAAGATGCCCTGAATCTGGAGCTGGAATCCTCGGCAACTCGGGACCGTTATGGCCGCAATGAATATGGCGAAAGTTTTCTGACAGCACGGCGGCTGGTGGAAGCCGGTGTTCGACTTGTAACGGTCAACTGGATGTTTATTACTCCGCGTGCGAAAGTGTACAACGTTTGGGATGCACACGGCGGCCTGAACGATCTGGAATTTGGCGAGACCGGGTACGGGATGCTGAAGGCCAGCTATTGCCTGCCCGCATTCGACCAGGCATATTCGGCACTGCTGGAGGATCTTTCCGAGCGGGGATTGCTGGATGAGACTCTCGTGTCCTGCGTGGGCGAATTCGGTCGCACTCCAAAGATTAACCCGGCCAACGGCCGCGACCACTGGCCTTTCTGCTACTCTGGAGTTCTGGCCGGAGGTGGTGTTCAGGGTGGCACTGTGTATGGTGCCAGTGATAATCAGGCGGCCTGGGTTAAGGAAAATCCTGTGACTCCTGGCGACTACCTTGCCACCGTGTGCAAAGCCTGTGGCCTTGATCCCTCACGCGAAGTTCACGACCTTGATGGACGACCATTCAGAATCTGCGACGGCAATCCAATCTCCGATATCTTATAGGCATCGCGGAAACAGACATCGCGGAAAACTGTTGCTGTTGACCGGCCTGCTGGCGGGGGCCGGTGCCATTTCTTTGATTTCACTGCTGCAAAGGCCGGAAGAAGTCGCCGCCCGGCCGGACGATGCCGTCCTTCGCTCCGCGGTTGTTGACGGGATTGAGTACAAACTGGCAAATGACGGTAACGTTTTTCGAGTGATCGAAGAACGTGGAACATGGACCTGGGTGGATCGCATCTTCGATCCTGAGCAGATTGCCCGGGACTATGTTCGAGAAGGTGATCAGGTATTCCGAGTTGACGCGGATTCCGGCCGAAGGTATGCCCTGAAGAAGGACTTTCGTGAAGGATTCGAAGACCTTTCAGAAGGTGCGGATGGGCTTCGTTCTCTGATCGGAGAGGAAAGGCAGTGGACCGAATTCACTCTGCAGTCACCTCGGACGCCGCATGTCGCCGACTATGTCTCTCTCAGATCAGGTATACTCCGTGGCGATGCTGACTTCGAAGATGCCAGCGTTGCTCCCTCTCAGCAGCATTTTCACAGCGGCCAGCAATCTCTGAAATGCTTTGCACCGGCAAAATCTGCCACCATGATTTGCTCAAAAGCGTCGCTTGGAACCGGTTTTTTGTACTTCGAAGAGAACGACTCATTCTGGTTTCAGGCATGGTACCGGATCGAAGGTCCGACTCGACCATTTACTCTGGCCGATCTGGAATGCCGGGATGTGAAAGAATCCCCCGGAATACGGCTGATGCTGTTCGACGGCAAACTGCTCGGTGTTGAACTCAAGGCACTCCACAAGCCAAAGTATCAGCAGGTTGCCGGTAAGACGCTTACGTTTCCGGTGGATCAATGGGTCAGGGTCACATGGAATGTGGTGCTGCATCCTGATCACGGTCGAATTCGCGTCTGGCAGGACGACAGTCTGGTGGTCGATGGTACCGGTCCCTCGCTGCCATTTGCAGGCATCATGTACAACAATCTGGAAGTGGGAATTTCCGCTCATTCATTCGGCGACGATGCTGCAACGCTGTTTGTTGATGACGTGCTCGTCACGACATCCCCTCTGATCCCTGATCCCTGATTTTCAGTTCAGGACGGCTTTACGACGAACTGTTTCACGAAGTCTTCATCCACTTCGATACCAAGGCCTGGTTTCCGCGGAACATCAATTCCTCCATCGATCAGCGGAAAGGCGCCTTTTGCGAGCCCATCGCGCCAGGGGTTTTCTGACTGATCGAGCTCAAGCAAGGGAGTATCTGTCGGGAAACCCCAGTGCGGATCCGGCATGACAGCCAGCAGCTGGACGGTCGCAGCGATCAGAACGTCTGCACCCCAGCAATGCGGAATGCAGCGAATTCCCGACAAAGCCGCCATTTCGGCAATGAACAGAGCTTCACTGATACCTCCGCATAAGCTGATATCCGGCTGGATAATATCCATTGCTTTGCGATCGATCAGATCTTTGGCTGCAATTCGGGAATCCACGGCTTCACCGGCTGCCAGCGAGAGCGGCAGGCGGCGGCGAAGCTCTTCGTAAGCTGCGTATCGAGGTGACTGAGGCATCGGCTCTTCAAACGCCTCAAAATCCAGTTCATGCAGGGCGGTTCCCATGCGAACCGCGGATTCCATCGTATAAGCGGCGTTTCCATCCGCCATTAGCAGAACATCCGGACCGGCCGCCTCACGGACGGAAGCAGCGACTTTCGCCTCGCGGGCCACTGGGTAACGACCGATCCGCATTTTAATGGCTCGAAAGCCCCGTTTAACGAGTTCTTTGGTTTCAGACGAACACCGTTCTTCCGGTTCGATACCTTCCACATAGTTCATGGCAGACGCATATGCCGGCACGCGATCACGGTGTCGACCACCAAACAGCTCAGCGATGGGAAGGTTCAGTATCTTTCCGCGGACATCGTTGATTGCAATATCCAGAGCGCCGACAGCCAGTGCATTGCCAAAGTTAGCCCCCCAGAGTTTCCTCCATAACCGCCGGTATTCCAGCGGATTCTGCCCAATCAGCTGTGGGGCCAGATGCTCATCAATGGTTCCCTGAACCGCATAAACGGGCGCCGTCTCTCCCCAGCCAGTCAGGCCGGTGTCTGTTTCAATTTTTACGAGCAGAATTTCGCGGGTTGTATCCAGTGGAACAGACACCGAGGCACCAAATGGCCGCTTCAGCTGATGTCGCAGCAGGAACGTCTTTACACTGGCAATTTTGTGCTGACCGCCGATATCCCGGGCAACCGATTCGTCCGCTGTCAGCGGAGCGGATGTTCCTGCAGCAAACATTCCGGCGAAAACTGCCGCACTGCTTCCCAGCAGCTGTCGACGATTCAAATTCGATGGAGCTGCCAGCTGCAACTGAGATCCGGACTGCTTTGAAGACACTGTCATTGGGTCTGACCCTCAACGGTTGAATGTATCCGCGATGGAATCCTGCACAAAGCTGGCCTGCATCCGCATGGCAGACATGGCCACTGGCATTCAGATCCTATCCGCCCCGGAATCGCGCGTCCATTGATCCGATAACCGGCAGGAATTGCTGAACGGGACGCTGGCACAATCAGCATCATCGATTCCATCCTATTCCTCCCCAAAATCGGAATATTTTCACAAGTTGAAATACGAATCGGATCGATACCAAATCTGACGTCCGGCTTATGGTGTCAAACGGGCGATAACGGTCCATTTAGCTGACGCCGGCCTGTGAATGACAGACAGGTATTCATCAGGGCTTTTGCCCAAAGACTCTATCAGGGATGAACGCGATGCAGACGTTTGGCAGGCGAATACGACGAGGGGTCGTGCTGACGGCGATCTGCCTGATGACGTTCGCGAGCAGTGGTTGCACGCTGACAGGTGGATTCATCGGCGTCATGTGGGAGTACATGAGCTTCTGGCAAACGCTGCCTCCGGTGCCGGTTCCGGCATACATGAGCCAGCGAATGGAGGATAAGCTCTGGGAAGACGAACGCTATAATCGCGTTCCGGTACTCGATCCGGTCGAAGGCGAAAACGCCCCCATCTTCTGCGTGGATCCTCCCAGCGAAGATCAGGTAATGCGTGCGATGCCGGAATCGCACACGGGAGCAGGCGGATTCGCCTTCTTCCAGGAAACCTCCATGAACAACGTTCGAATTGTTGTGGAGCCGATGGTTGACCGACTTGATGACTGCAAAGTGTATCCGCTGGTTGGACCCTGCCGTCTGCATCATTGTCACTATAAGTGCACAATCTACTTCGATAAAGTCATTCGATCTTACTGGCCGATTCCGTTCACTCATGTGGACCAGTCAGTCGAAGTGCTCTACATCGACAAAGACCATTTGATTCGCTGTGCTGGCCCGGCCATGCAGTAATCAACTGTTTCAGTAGAAATCGCTCAACATCCTGAAACCCGTTCCGAAGTATTCTCGGAACGGGTTTTTTCGTGTTCAGAGTTCACAATGCGAGCAACTCCAGGGTCTTCACCGCAGAGCCTGCCCCGATTGAACATCCCGCAACTGACGATCATTTGTGATCGTGAGCCTCCTCTTTGAAGTCACCGGTATACGGCGTCCCTTCGATTTCAGCACTGATTGCTCCGGAAAACTCCCGAACGATTCCCAGCTTTTCGTGCCTGCCAGTGAAGCGGGATGAAAGTCCGTCAGTTTCACCTTCGAGGGGAACTGGCAGCAGATCAGTCTGCAGTTCAGGATCATCAATCGTCAGAGAGATCCTGTCAGTTTTGACTGGAGCCGGTGATTTTTCATCGCTGCCCAAAATGTAAACGGTTGCTTCCTGTTTGTCGTGATCGACAGTGAACTCCACGTGATACTTGCCGCCTCCCCAGTCTGCGAGCGTCCCGTCATGTGGGCCCGCACCGTGGGAATGTGCATGTTTATGCTCGCCTTCGCCGTGCTCGTGTCCATGCTCTGTGGCATCCGACGCCGCACCGGACGGAACGGCGGATTCAGGAGCCGCCGGCTCCTGACATCCTCCGATAAGGCTCATCGCGAACAGGGCACAAAATGCCGTTCTGCCAAATACCGACAACAAACTGCCTGACTTCTTCATGATCAATTCTCCCTCAACAAAGATCTTCTCTGACCGCCATCTTTTCTAAACACCAATCTCGAACCACCATCCTCTCGAACCGACAAAGGTTCGACTCGGTCAGAATCCGGCAAATGACAACACCTCGCTGCTTCTCAGTGATTCACAGACTCGCCGCTGCACAGCTCAAAGACCCTCCCCGAGTTCATCTTCCGTATCACTCATCTTCGCAAGCTTCACCGCGTCCTGACCGCTGAAACGCCAGAACAGACCCGGATGAATCAGGAACTCGCAGAATGTGGAAGTGACGAGGCCGCCGAGAATCACGGTGGCCACGGGATAAAGAATTTCCCGACCGGGTTCCTGTCCTCCCAGTACAAGTGGCACAAGACCAATTCCGGCAGTCAGCGCCGTCATTAGCACCGGAGCCAGACGTTCGAGACTGCCCCGCACCACCATCTGTTCGGAAAATTCTTCACCCTCTTCCTTCATCAGGTGAAAATAGTGCGTCACAAGCAGAATTCCGTTCCGCACAGCGATACCGCCCAGTGAAATAAATCCCACCAGACTTGCAACCGTCAGCGTCTGCTGTGTAATCACCAGCGCCAGCACTCCCCCTATGAATGCCGTGGGAAGAGCATTCAGAATCTGCAGCACGACTCGCACCGAAGGAAACAGAATCATCAGCACCAGGAACATTCCAATCACGGAAATCCCTGCCAGTACAGTAATGGTCCTGGTGGCACTCTGCTGACTCTCAAACTGACCACCGTACTCGACAAAGTATCCTTCCGGCATCACGACATGATCCTGAACCCGCTGCCGGATCTCGGTGACAGCACTGGCAAGGTCACGATCCTGAGTGTTGCAACGAATCACGATCCGACGACGGGCGTTCTCACGATTGACCGAATTCGCTCCGGTCCCTTCACCGATATCCGCCAGTTCGCGCAGCTCGATCTGACCTCGATTGTCCGGAAGATCAATTCGTAACCGACCGATGCTCGCGTAATCCGTTCGATAGCTTTCTTCGAGACGCACGAGCAGATCGAATCGCCGCTGACCTTCAAGGACCTGAGAAACGACCTCACCCTGCAATGCGGTTTGCACAAACCGAGCAACATGGGCTCGTGTGACACCATAAAAAGCAAGATCATCCGATCGCAGCCGAATATGCAGCTCCTCAGTTTGCCGAATCGGTTCCACAATCGGCGGCGTCAGTCCCGGAACGGACTGCAGGGTCCGTTTCACCTGTTCGGACAGCTGCTGCAAAGTGTCGAGATCATCACCGTGGATCTTAATTGCGATTTGAGCATAAACCCCGGAAACCATGTGACTGATCAGATGTGCCAGTGGCTGCTCCACTTCGATGTCAACTCCTGGTGCTTCCTTCTCCAGTTCATCCAGGAGGTTCCTGAGGATTTCCTCCCGATGGCTTTGCACGTCGGGATTCATGCTGAGAATGTATTCGCCGGAATTCACCGGAGAAGCATGTTCGTCCATTTCTGCCCGCCCTGTCCGACGAACGAAATGCAGGATGGCGCCATTCGGATTCGAATCCGTCTTTTGCATCTGCCGCAGCTTCCGGTCGATCACACCGGATACCTGATTCGAAGCGTCCAGCGAAGAACCTGGCGGCAAAGTCAGGTTGATCTGCACGCTGCCTTCGTCGAACTGTGGCAGAAAGTTGCGTCCAAGCTGCGAGAGTTCGAATCCGGCATAGGCCACCATCAGCCAGGTCATTACCAGCAGGATCAGAGGATGTGCCATGCTGAAGCGAATGAGATGACCAGCCATTCGTTTAAGCATACGCAGCAGCATTCCGTCGTGACCGGTATGCGTGGCTTTGGATTGCGGCAAAAGATACCAGGAGAGAACGGGAGTAATCGTCAGCGATACAGCCAGCGAAGCCAGAATCGAAACGATATACGCAACTCCGAGCGGGGCAAACAATCGGCCCTCAACACCCGACAAAGCAAACAGTGGCAGGAAGACAAGGATCACCACGGCCGTCCCAAAGACGATCGCACTTCGGATCTCGTTGCTGGCTTCGTAGACGACGCGGAGGGCCGATCGAGGTTCTTTCAGGTTATTGTTTTCTTTGAGTCGTCGAAAGATGTTCTCGACATCCACAATCGCATCATCCACCAGTTCACCCATGGCAACGGCAATTCCTCCGAGTGTCATGACGTTGATGGAAAGGTGTGTGCCGGTCAGATATCCCCAGAGACGAAACACCATGATCGTAATGACGAGAGACAGGGGAATCGCCGTGAGCGTGATAAAAGTCGTGCGGAAGTTCAGCAGAAACAGGAACAGAATAATCACAACCAGAAATGCTCCGATCACCAGAGCCTCACCGACATTGAAGATGCCTCGATCAATGAAATTCTTCAGTCGAAACAACTCTGAGTTGATGATGATATCTGCCGGAAGTGAGGCTTCCGCTTCAGCAAACGCGACTTCCAGACTGTCGGTTAGCGACCGAGTATCCACATGCGGCTGTTTTACAACGGTAAAAACCACTCCCGGATGCCCATCGATGCTGCCATCGCCACGCTTGAACTGTGGCCCTTCCGTGACCTGAGCCACCTGACTCAGCAGAATCGAACGGTCGGCATGATTCCTGACGGGGATCTTTCGCAGGTCTTCAGGAACGCGAAAATCTTCAGGCCCTGGGCGTCCCAGCACTCGAATTGGTCGCTCGGTTTCTCCCTGCACCGCAAAACCGCCGCTGGTGCTGATGTTGCTCTGTTTGAGAGCCTCTTCAACGTCCTGTAATGTCACGCCGTATTCCAGCAGTGCTGCAGGATCGATCAGCACCTGATACTGCTTCCTGTCACCCCCCAGCAGAAACGCTTCCGCGACACCTGTGACCCTGAGAATTCTCGGACGAACCACCCAGTCCGCGGTGGTTCTTAGTGACATCTGTCTGACGGCTTTCGACGGAAAGACAACTTCATGCGGCTTGCCGTCAATAACCACCGTCGCCGCAGCGTGTTGTCGAGCAGAATTGTCGTCGCCCCATTGTTCGCTGACGCTCTCGGCGGTATGCCAGGACACCTTATCGACGGGCACGGGTTTCCATGTGTCGACGCGATGACGATCAGTCGGCTGCCAGACCCGGACGCTCGGCGACTTGCTGTCTGCAGCGGAGTCCGTCGTCTCTGATTCGACCAGTTCCACCATGAATCCGGTACGGTCAACAGGAAACAACTCGCCGCCAGCCGGGCCCTGCTGACGGTACAGGCCTGCGACAACAATCTGCCCCATAATCGACGCCGGCGGAGTCATCTGCGGCAGAATGCCCTCAGGAAGTACACTGCCCAGCGTTGTCAAACGCTCCTGAACGGTTTGCCGAGCCGCTCGAATATCCGTATCCCAGTCAAACTCGATGTAAATGACATTCAATCCGGCCGTCGACTGACTTCGCACAGCCTGTACGCCACTTGCACCCAGCAGAGCGATCTCAATCGGCTGAGTAACCAGCGTCTCGACTTCCTCGGTCGCCAGCCCCGGACATTCTGTAATGATGATGACGCGCGGTCGGTCGAGATCCGGAAAGACGTCAATCGGCATTTGAGTGGCCAGATATGATCCGTACACCATCAACGCCATGCTGGCCACAACAACAAGCATGCGGTATCGAAGAGAGAATCGAATGACGGAGTTTAACATTGAGGAGTTTCGACTTTGGATTTTGGATTGGAGGGCCGAGTCACCATGAGACGATCCTCAATTTTTATCCTGGATTGGGCAGTCTTGTGCGATGCGATCATGATGGCGGTGAGTTCGCTGGCTTCAAAAATTCAAACTCCAAAGTTCAATGCGACTCATGCACGGTTCCGTCTGCATGAACATGGACATCCGCACGAATGCCGCTCGCGGCCTGAGCTTTCAGCACACGATTGAGTGTTGCGGCGGCTGATTGTGCCAGGTACCGACCAGGTTTCACACTTCCATCTCTTGCAATCACAATGTGCAGTCGGTCTTCGTGAAGAACGTGAACAGAAATACGAAGGAACAAATCACCATTCTGCTGAAACACATAGGCTTCCGGACCTTCGCGAACCACCGCCGCTGCCGGAAGGACCAGAACATCTTTTAACTCCTCCACAGGAACCTGCAGGCGAACACGCTGACCAGGGCGAAACCTCCATACAACGAAAGTCCGGTTGTCCTTTTCGTATGATCTCGACTGATTTCGAAGTGGGACGAAAAAGTCGAAAGTCCGCGTTACTGAATCGATTGTGTTTGCGAGATGACGAATCTCCAGAGTCTGGTCAAACACTGGCCAGTCGACCTGATCATCTTCCGCAAACGTGCAGCGAATAGGCCAGCGATTCTCGGCCGCTCTCGCAAGGAATGATGCCTCTCGCTTGAATGCATGCCCCTCAATCAGCAACGACTGATGATTCGCGAGCATCGACAACAACTGTCCTGCCTGAACCTGCTGACCAAGTTCAACATTGAGTTCCTGCACTTCAAATGCCAGTTCGCTGTTGTGCCCGTCCATAATCCGGTAGGTTACTGGCTGAACCGAAGAGTCTTCCTTCAGTGATTCCAGGGCTGCAGGGGCGACCACGTCAATCGATGAAACAAATGTTCCTTCGGTAACGCTGCTGATTTGCTCGGGATTCAGCCCTCGAGTCAGTAAATCCTGCTGACAGGATTGAATGAGCGCCTTCTGGCGACGCAGTTGATTGTCCAGTTCAATCAAACGGGATTCTGGCACGCCGCCAGCTTTCACAAGCCCCTCAAGACGCGCATACTGCTCCGTAATCAATTGAACTTCGCGCGTGGCTTTGAAGAGTTCGGCCTGAGTGTTCTGCAGATACTCGCTGAAAAGCCGCAGCGTGAAGAGTCGATCTCCGGGCTTCACAGTATCACCAGGAAAAGCATGCACTTCTGTCACCACACCCACGGCTGGTGATGTGACTCCTCGATCGGAATAACCTGGCCGATCAACAATCTCACCCGGAACTTCGATCGTTCGCCAATAATCCTGAGGCTTTGCTGGCCTGGAAACAAGACCCAGATTCTTTCTGGCTTGTTCCGTCATTTTGAGAGTCTTCAACTCCGGATTCGGAGGTGCGTCAGGCTGAACACGTCCCGATTCCGCTTCCGCATCAGATTTAAACGCATCACGAATTCTTTGGCTTTGAGAGAGACCCGCAATGACCAGAATCAGGCCAGCGACAGGAAATATCATGCGAGAACGCGGCATCACAACACCCTGAGGCAAAGGAAGACTGACAGAAGCAGCCCTGAAAACAGGCGGTCACGCAGATCGAACGGCACGACCGGCTTTCGAGCAGAACGCAAAGGGGCCGCGATAAGCTGCGGATGCATAGCGAGCTGACCAGGTACCGGCCGCGAAGAACGCCACCGTCAGCCGCTTAACAGAGGATTGCCAGACCCCGCAAGTACAAGGGCACGCGCGCAATGCTCCCTGTCCGCGCTGCAATTCGTTGAAGGTGCTGTTGTGTCACGCACGCTCGGCCTTCAATACACTCACAAACGACACCGATCGCGAACACGTGAGAAAACTGAAACTCGCCAGACGTTGTCAAACGCGACGCTGACGTTACTGAATCCGGAAGATAGCAGGCGTCAAAATCGTGATCGGGATGCTGTGTGTCCCCAGGACAGGGATCTGCACGATGGGAATCGCCAGTGACGTCTGACTTCTTGTGGTGAGCGGCATGCAAATGTTTGCCGTGAAAATGAAAATGCGGACGCCCCGAATGATGTTCGGCGCCTTCAGGATCACCAGGCAGATGCACGTGCGAAAAACACGCGATCTGCATGAAAAAAACGGTGATCATCAATACTGAAGATATTAAACGATGCATTGAACCTCTCAGGCGAAAATTACTCAACGCAAACATCTTACGTCTTCGCCTGCGACTTGACAACAAAGCTCGAAAATTGGTGTCCATAGTACAAAGCACGGCAACCAGTCCCTCAGTGAGATTTTCGCGGAGTAAGAGAAATTCCTGCAGAGTAGGTCGACACGCATGTATGTCCGGCTTTCGAGCCGGGTCACGCCCAGCAAGTCAGCCTGGAAAGGCTGACGTACGTCCGGCTTTCCAGCCGGACTCAGCACAACGGGCTTTCCAGCCGGACCTCAATGAAAACACTCATGGTGGGGTGTCTGCTTTGGTCAGATCATCGCCGGCCTGTTCGCAGAATCCGATCTCGCCGTCAGACTCCCCACTCATTGAAGACTCATTCAACAAAAAACAGTGGCTGGCCATATTTCGTCCGGCCGAACTCACTGATCGTCTGCCGCGTTGACGTCTCCTTCAGAAAGGAAATAAACCTGTCGGCGGCTTCGGCATGAACATGAGGGTGTCTGACAGGATCAATCGCCATGACCGCATAGAAATTCAACAACCGGGAATCCCCCTCGACAATAACTTCAAGACTCAGTTCGGAACGAAGAACAAGAAATGTGCCCCGGTCAGCCAGTACGTAGGCCTGTTTCTCCTGAGCGACTCTCAGTGTCCGGGCCATGCCACTGCCCGCACTCAGGTAATTGGAAAACTGCGGTTCGATACCGACAGAAGCCCAGAGTTGCTGTTCTTTGCGATGCGTGCCCGAGTCATCTCCACGGGAAACAAAGGGCAGGTTGTCGGAGGAGATTCTCCGAAGTGCATCGTCGAGTGAGGCAGCCGACTGTTTACTCAAAATTTCCCCCGGCGGGCCAAGTAATACGAAGTCATTGTGAAAGACCGGAATCCGCTCTCTGGAAAATCCGTCTCTGACAAATTCCTTCTCGGCTTCAGGAGCATGAGTCAGCAGCACATCGACGTCTCCCCGCCGTCCGAGCTCCAGTGCCTGTCCGGATCCCACAGCGATCACCCTGACTTCGATTCCGGTCTGTTCACGGAACAGTGGCAGCAGAATATCGAGAAGTCCGCTATCCTGTGTACTGGTGGTCGTAGCGAGCGTCAGTACCTGCAGACCTGATGCCGGCCCGGCCGATGGAACCGAGGACTGAGTACATCCGGCGGTCAGAATCATGCTGAGAATGATCAGAGTATTTGCGAGATATCGATTCATCAGCAGACCATTTTTCCCTGAACGAAGTCCTGAGTACGCGGGTCGTCCGGATGCTGGAAGAATTTTTCGCGATCAGACACTTCCACGATTTGACCGTTGAGAAACATTGCAACTCTGTCGGCGACGCGTTGTGCCTGAAACATATTATGGGTGGCCCAGATTAGGGTTGTCTGATACCGCCGTCGCCAGTCATCAAGGACCTGTTCAATCAGTGCCACAAAGGCCGGATCCAGATTTGCCGCAGGTTCATCCAGCAGCAGAACTTTTGGTTGCAGAACAAGTGCTCGTCCCAGAGCGACCAGCTGAATCTGCCCCCCGGAAAGATGCTGAGCCGATTTTTCTGCCAGTCTTTCCAGACCGAGGCAGGAAAGCAACTGTGCAACTCGGTCATCAGCTCTGAGACCTCTGAGCCGCAGCCCATATTCCAGATTGGCTCGCACACTGCGAGAGAGCAGCAGAGGTCGCTGGGGAACCAGCGCAATCTGTCGAACCTCAGTCAATGTACCCAGTCCGGCCGACCACTGGCGACCCTCAAATTCAATTGATCCCCCCTGAATCTCGGTGAGTCCCGTCAGCGACCTGAGAAACGTCGTCTTACCAGCCCCCGTTGGTCCCACGAGACACAGCGTTTCACCCTGCGCGTGCTGCCAGTCGCCGATGGTCAGTGAGAACGTGGAACTCAGTCGGTGATGCACCTGATGCAGGCGATAAATCGGGACAGACGTCATCGCGGATACCGTTTCTGCAGGCGAACAAAGAGAATATTGATCATCAAAGCCATCGTCATCAGGATCGCGCCGAGCGACAATGCGACCGCAAATCGACCACGACTCGTTTCCAGCAGGATCGCGGTTGTCAGTACCCGCGTATGCCCTTCAATATTTCCTCCGACCATGAGAACCGCGCCCACTTCTGACAGGCTTCGCCCCATCGCGGTGATCACCGCCAGCATCAGCCCTTCCCGCGATTCACTCAACAGCGTCCACCTCAGCTGCCACGGTGTCGCCCCCAGACTTCGCAATTGAAACCGCAGCTCTTCAGGTAAAGACTCCACCGCAGTCATGGTAATGCAGATCACAAAGGGAAGGTCGAGAATCACCTGAGCAAAGATCATGGCTTTGCCCGTGAAAAGCCATCGCCAGTCGCCAAGCGGACCTGATCGAGACAGCAACAGGTAAAGCACCAGTCCCACCACAACGGGCGGCGTCGCCATACCGGCAAAAGCCAGTGCCTGAAAGATCGACTTTCCTCGCATCGCGCTGAGTCCAAGCCACGCTCCCAGCGGCATGCCCAGCACGCAGCTGAGCATTACTGCAGTTGTGGAAACCAGCACCGACAGACTGACGATCGGCCAGATCTCATGTCTCAACGCATCCATAAGTTCGTCAGTACCAGAGCAACATGGCAGCCAAAGTGAGCACGATCATCTGCAGTCAGTCATCTTAAGGAGTTGATCAGCTTTCCTCAATCTATGCCTGTTGAATGCCTTCAGGTATGGATCACACAAACCTGGCAAATTGCGATTCTGGCAACTGTCGTCGCGATTGCATGTCGTTTCACTGCAACGAACCGTCCGCATCTCGCCCATGCGTTGTGGATACTGGTCCTGATCAGGTGCGTCACGCCGCCATTTTGGGGACATTCGCCGGGCGTGTTCAGTCAGTTGCATGCCAGGTTCGCGCCAGATGTTTTTGCTGCAGCCCTTTTCGAGCCTGCAACGAACAGGATGCCGCCTGACGTTCCTGCCATCGCAATTCCCGCGGCAAACGCTGACACTTTATCGGCAAAAGATCGTTCGCTGCAATTCCTCGAATACGACGGAATGGGCTCCGATCGCGTCGCGACACCTCTATTTGAAGTTGGTTCGTTTGAGCGAAACGACAACGTGAGTGGAAAAAAGTGCTGCGATTCAACGTGTCATCTCAATGGTTTTCGTCCCGTCGTCGTTCTACAATCTCGCCATCACGCGGGTGATGAACGAAGGGCATCTCGGAAGTTCCGGGATGCTTGTCAGCGCATAAGCCGATGTGGCTGGACTCTCTTCAGAGTGCAGCCACATCGGCTTTTTTGTCGATCCTCATGCACAATGCGAGAATACGATTATTGAAAGAGAGTCATACGGAATGGCCGAAAATGGGTTCAATAGCGCTACGCCGTCCGGCCTCTCAGCAGCCGAAGTAACGCAGCGTCTGCAGCAGCACGGGCACAATGAACTGCCCTCCACGCAGAGTCGAAGTCTGCTGGCGACAGCATGGGACGTCGCACGCGAGCCGATGTTTCTGATGCTGCTGGCGTGCGGCACGATCTATCTGATGCTCGGCGACGTGCAGGAAGCCCTGATGCTTCTTGGATTTGTCTTCGTTGTCCTCGGGATCACGCTCTATCAGGAACGAAAGACCGAACGCGCGCTGGAAGCGTTGAAAGATCTTTCGAGTCCTCGCGCCCTTGTGATTCGTGACGGCGAACGGCAGCGAATTGCAGGCCGAGATGTTGTGCCGGATGACCTGATCGTGCTGGCCGAAGGCGATCGAGTCCCCGCAGATTCTGTGATCGTTTCCTGCAGCGGGCTTTCGACCGATGAATCGCTGCTGACCGGCGAATCTGTGCCAGTCCGGAAAGCAACATGGGACGGAGTCCGCGAGATGACTCGACCCGGCGGCGAAGACCTGCCGTTCGTCTTTTCCGGAACACTGGTTGTCCAGGGTCAGGGGATGGCTCAGGTACATTCTACCGGCATGAATACCGAAATGGGAAAGATCGGCAAGGCATTGCAGACGATCGAAACAACAGGCACAAGACTTCAGAACGAAGTGGGATTGCTTGTTCGACGCATCGCAACGCTGGGAGTCGTCCTGTGCATCTTTGTCGTTCTGTTATACGGAGTTACTCGGGGTAACTGGCTTCAGGGAATTCTGGCTGGGATCACGCTGGCCATGGCGATGTTGCCCGAAGAATTTCCGGTGGTCCTCACGATCTTCCTCGCCCTTGGTGCGTGGCGATTGTCAAAGATCAAAGTGCTGGCTCGCCATGTACCTGTGATTGAAACTCTTGGTTCCGCCACGGTTTTATGTGTGGACAAGACGGGCACGTTGACGGTCAATCGGATGTCGATTCACAAGCTGGCGGTGAACGGAAAAGTCTTCGAAGTGGATCAATCGACTGCGGAAGGTTTGCCCGAGGAAGTTCATGAAATTGTCGAGTTCGGAATTCTTGCCAGTCAGCGCGATCCTTTTGATCCAATGGAAAAGGCCTTTCATGATCTCGGCAATTCTCGGCTGGCAAAGACAGAACACCTTCATGCCGACTGGTTTCTGGAGCGAGGCTATCCATTGTCGCCGAGCCTGCTGGCGATGTCGCATGTCTGGAAGTCTCCGACCGGGCAGGATTACGTTTTGGCCGCAAAAGGTGCGCCAGAAGCCATTGCCGATCTGTGTCATCTGAACCCGGATCGCACAAAGAAAATCGGCGAAGACGTCGCTGCAATGGCGCTGGAGGGTCTTCGAGTACTGGGAGTCGCGAGAGGCAGGTTTCCGAATCCGACGTTACCGGGTGAACAGCACGATTTCACGTTTGAATTTTTGGGGCTTGTGGGCCTTGCCGATCCCATTCGAGCCACGGTGCCTGCTGCCGTTGAAGAATGCTATACGGCCGGAATTCGCGTGGTGATGATCACCGGTGACCACCCAGCCACAGCAAGGAGCATCGCGATGCAGGCGGGAATTCGACCAGTGAATGAAATTATGACAGGCGCTGATCTCGAACAACTGGAGGATGCTCAGTTGCAGCAGCGAGTGCGAGCGATCAACGTGTTTGCCCGGATGGTTCCCGAACAGAAGCTGCGACTGGTCAACGCGCTCAAGTCCAACGGTGAAATTGTCGCCATGACTGGCGATGGCGTGAACGATGCTCCGGCGCTGAAGGCTGCTCACATCGGTATCGCCATGGGTGGTCGAGGCACCGATGTAGCACGGGAGGCCGCGTCACTCGTTTTGCTCGATGATGATTTCGCATCGATTGTTCATTCTGTTCGCATGGGACGAAGGATCTACGATCACTTACAGAAAGCGATGACTTATATTGTCGCCGTCCATGTCCCGATCGCCGGGATGTCGATTGCCCCAGTGCTGCTCGGCGGACCGATTGCGTTAATGCCCGTGCACATTTTGTTTCTGGAACTGGTGATCGATCCTGCGTGCTCAGTCGTTTTCGAAGCTGAGCCCGAAGATGTCGGCGTGATGAATCGACCGCCGCGTGACCCAAAAGCAAATTTATTTGGCAGCCGGTTGCTGGGGCTCGGTTTGCTGCAGGGATTGACTGGTCTCCTGATAGTGTTTGCGATCTACCTGTCGGCGTTGTGGGGCTGGCTGAATGCTGACGACGCGATCGCATTGAGCTTTACAACACTGGTCTTTGCCAATTTGGGACTGATCTTCGCCAACCGTTCATGGACTCGCACGATCTGGTCCACGATGCAGGTTCCCAATCCCGCACTCTGGTGGAGCTTTGGCGGCACAGTTTTATTTCTTGGTGCAACGCTTTACGTGCCATTCCTGCAGAAACTCTTCCACTTCTCCACGCTGCACGTGAACGACCTGGCTCTTTGCCTGGCCGGGGGATTTGTGAGCATCATCTGGTTTGAAGGGGTAAAGCTGCTTCGACAGAAGTCGCGAAAATGAACTGGTCGAGCCTCAGCTCTCAGCCATCATCGAATGCTGGCGCATGGCGTGATGGTTTTGCTGCGAATCATTTGGGGATTCGTCGGGACGAAATATGCCCGATTCACTTCGTTTTCGTTTAGTCCTGTATCGCTGATGAGGTATTCTTTGGGTGCGTTGAGGGGTTCGGAACCTCGGTCCATCGGGCACAAGGCGGGTTCAGACTATGCAATTTTTGCGATGCTGGGGCTGGTTCTGGCGACTGCTGTCACGGGGGGTGATGATGATTGAGCAGTCAGGCATTGAATAAAATCTGTTTGCCGGTAAGCGAGAAAAACGAATGGCAACATTGCGGATCTTCGAGGACCTTGGCATTTCGCTTCTGCTGGGTTTGCTGGTTGGCTTGCAGCGGCAGCATGTCCTCGCGCCGCTGGGAGGGATTCGAACGTTTCCTTTGGTGACAGTCTTCGGCACCATCTGCGCACTTCTGGCCGGCACATTCGGTGGCTGGATTGTCGGTGTTGGACTTGTGGGTGTTGTAGCGACTGCAATCTCCGGACGAGTGACGCAACAGGATCGCGGCGATGATCATACGGGGCTCACAACAGCGGTTGCTATGCCGCTGATGTACGCCGTTGGAGCCTACCTTGTCAATGGCGACTGGTCCGTTGCTGTGGCTGTCGGCGGAACCGTTGCCGTCCTTCTGGAAATGAAGCTGGAGCTGCACGGAATTGTCGCGAGATTGGGCGATGCAGACATCAAAGCGATTATGCAGTTCGTGCTGATCTCATTCATCATCCTGCCGGTCCTGCCAAACCAGACTTATGGCTGGTACGATGTCCTGAATCCGCGTGAGATCTGGTGGATGGTGGTACTTGTCGTCGGTATGAGCCTGGGCGGTTACATCGTCTGGAAGTTTTTTGGTCAGCACGCCGGCACTGTTCCGGGCGGCATCCTCGGCGGCACAATTTCCAGCACCGCGACGGCTGTGAGTTTCGCCAGACGCTCCCGGCTTGCACCATCCTCCGTGCGAGCCGCTTCCGCAGTGATCATGATTTCCACCACCGTCAGCCTGGTTCGTGTCGCCATTGAAATGGCCGTGATTGGACAGGACGCCATGCGGAAGGCCGTTGTGCCGATGGCGGTACTGATTATAAGCGGATTGCTGCTTTGTATTGTGGAGTGGTTTGGATCGCGGAAAGAAACCGGAGCCATTTCCCAGCAAACGAATCCCACCGAGCTGAAATCGGCCCTCGTTTTCGGAACGCTCTACGCGATCATCCTGTTCGCCGTCGCCGCGACAAAAATCCACTTCGAAAGAACCGGCCTGTTCGTAGTCGCCTGGCTCTCCGGACTGACGGATATTGACGCGATCACCCTGTCAACATCCCGGATGGTGTCAGCAGGTCGACTCACGGCCGACACTGGCTGGAAAGTGATCGTCTCCGCCGTGATGGCAAACCTGATCTTCAAAGCCGCACTCGTCGCCATGCTCGGACATCGGAAGCTGTTTGCTCGAGTCGCCATTCTGTTCGGAATTCTAGTCATCGTCGGTGGTGTTCTGATAGCAGTACTTCCGTGACACATGGACTGAAGGCTCTCGCATTGCTGAATTTCCACCAGATCCTGGTATTTTCCAAAGGGCTCCCCCAGGAAAATCCTGATTTGTCTCAGGTCGCTGGTATTGCCATGGAACAGGAACGCAGGCTCCGTGAACTCGATGGTTTACGCAACAGGGGGAGCGTACTTGAAGCAGAAATCATTGCGACGAACCCGCAGTCAGGAAACTTGCCGCCACGGCATTTTTACTGGCTCTATTACGCCATCGCAGGATTTGCACTCGGCGGTATCGGGGCGATGACGCGTCTGCAAAAAAAAGTTCTTCTTCGGAGACGGCGAAGATGCGATCATCAAATTCGCTCTGAAGGAATTACGTCTGGGACACTACACGCAATTAAAGCATTCGCAATATTCCTGGGAGAGCACCTGGACTCGTCGGCAATCAATGCGATGAAGCAGACGACTATCATCTGTTGGAGTTTCTCCGAACTAACTCCGAACGCGGCGATCCCCGATCCAATACAAACCGTTCTGGAGGACATGACCGGAGTCAGACATCCAGGAACTGAGGTAGTACCAGTCAGAGACTTGTCCCCTGCAACGCGATGGTCCAAACTGCTCCGGTTACATCGTCCGGAGCTGCTCCGGTGTGCCGGACCGAAACGTGCATCGTGGCACTGATCCAACACTGCACCCGTGCTTTCCGACAAGCATGCCCCCGAATCGAATCCTGCGAGATTGAGCTCTCGGATAGGATTGCACGGCGGAATTTTTATTCCTGTTTTTGTTTCTGTTCGTCCAGTTTCTCCAAAAGCATATTCAGTTGTCGAGTCATCAGGTCTAATCGTTCCTCCATCGCCTGGAGCTTTCGTTTGACTTCCTGCAGTTCAGCTGCGGAAGCAGGGACGGTCTGGCTGCGTGCGTCCGATTCCATTTCCTTTTCATTGTTGATCGCGTCCCTGCGTTCCTGCAATTTCGCCTTCTGAGCAACCTGTTGTTTGTCCAGTACGGCCAGACGTTCAAGGAATGGTTCCCTCGGAATCTGTACAATAACTCCGTATTGTATTTCGCTGCTGGACAGATCCGCATCGCTGGCCGTTACATGAACCGGAAGGACGACCGGAAATCCGGTGGGCTCACTGCCAAGGAACACCGCAGCACGAGCTTCCAGCTCTTTGGCCTGCGACTGCATCGATTGAACTAAAGTCGTTCCACGACTTTTCGGTTTGAGGTATGACTCCAGGGCATGCATGGCTTCCTCCTGAATTAGCTCATTATTCAGTGTTACCAGTCCTGTCGTCGAGTCAATTGATGCGCCTTTTGGTGCGTTTGACAATGAATATGAAATGGGAGCCCGTCCTCCGGACACCTTGTGTTCCAGCTCAGTCGTTTCCTTATCGCTGAGCGTCAGCGACGATTGCCTCAACTGCCATAGAAGCGGTTGTGAGAGTTGATTCTCAGCCGGCGCAGGAGCTTCAGGGATCGGCCACCTGTAAAGCCAGTTGTCATGGACCACATATGCAGTTCGCTTTGCAACACTCAACAATGAAGAACCTGCCACATAATCAGAAGGCAACTGCTGTTTCACGACCACCTGACGAACATCCGTCGAACCGGAAACCGTCAGAGCCAGTTCATAATTCACTCTGTTGGAATGCGAAACTCGAGGAATACGGACTTCCGCCAACTGAGCATCCAGACTCACCTGCAGTTCTGCATCAGGAACCGGCTCGACACCAAGCCGTCCGACCGGGAGTGATCCCGTCGCAGAATTCCTGCGAGTCTTTGCAACGAACGGATTTATCTCTGGTCGCAGTTGTGGAATCACCGGAAAGGGCCCATTACGATTCATTGCGGGAAGCAATACGGGATTCACAATGAGTTTCGGGGTGGAATCGAATTCGTATAGGACGCCGGAGACAAAGATCCCCTGCGGATTTACGAGGCTAAATTCCCGGCGAACCTGAGCCTCCAGCGACGTGCGAAGCCGGAACGAATCCATTTCATAGAATTCTACCCGTTCCGGGATCTGAATGATCAGGGATTTGTCCCGAACATCCAGATGAAGGACTGGTCCGTTGGCGACAATTGATTTTTCGAGTTCGAGCGTGCTGATGGAAAGCACGTCCACTTTCGGTGAGTCACGTTTTGTGGATCGCAGAAACAGAAAGTTGTCCGTAAGGATCCCGGAACCAATAGGTTCAGCAACTTGTCTCTCGACGATCGTCCTGCCAGTAGACAGATCGATACATGCGATTCGGGTGGGTTTGGCAATGTCGCTCTTAATCGGCAGCCCGTCGTGATCAACCGCTGGTCCATCCCACAGTACGGCCTTTTCACCACGGTCGTCCACCAGCATGCCGAGCGGCGAAAATGGAACCGGAATTCGCTGGAGCATCACGTTCATATCCAGACGAAGCGATGACTGAATCTCCTGAAATTTGAGCGTGATATTGACGGCAGCCGGTCCGACCTGATCAGCCTGCGGCGTCCATTTCAGGTTCACCCCGTCAACGATCATACCCTCGGGGGTGTCGTTCACTGTCAATTCAGCTCGATCATCAGCCAGCTTGACCAACAAATTGCTTTCCCGCCCCATGGTTAAACTCGCTGCCCCCTCAATTGAGGCCAACATTAGCGGTTCGTCAGGCAGTCGGAAGTCGGCCAGCGGAACAAAACACAGATAACTTCCTTCAGCAAAGACAACCTGATCGCGAGCGTCATCGGCAAAGAGCCTGGCCTTTTTGCCAACAATCCTGAAGTCCGATTCAATGCCTTCGCCCCGGGGTAATCGGCGATCACCTGGGGGAACTTCATGCGTCAGAACAACATCGTCGCCAGACTTCGACAGAGTGTTCCAGGAGGCCGCTCTCAACGTGACTCCTGGCGTCTTATCTTCAGCCAGTCGCACTGCGAGCGGCGGATGACGATCTCGCTGCAGAGGTCCACATTTCACTCCGACAATCACCGGTCTCTTTCGAAAGAAACACAATGGCAGGAAGTCCATACCCGCTTCAGTGCGTTCGAGGCCGGTTGAATAAATGGTCATCCCGGACGCGGTGAACCGATCAAAGGGGTCGGGAAAGTATTGTGCAGCCGATTCGTGAAGATGAAACCAGCGACCAAACACCGGCTTGTCATCAGTCAGTTTGTTCATCCGAATCAATGACTCGAATCCGGAAGGCTGAAATCCGCCACGCCGATACGCAAACTCGCCGCTGGCAGAAAACGCACAGTCCATTGATCCCCTGAAAACTTCGCCGTGATTCTGCATGTCCCTTAAACTGACGACTCCCGTCGCAGAGTGATGTCCGGAGCCATAGCAATAGTAAAGAAACGGGTCATCCGGATTGATTGAGGCGGCTATCGAAGTCGCGCCGAGCTGCTCGATTGGAATTTTCTTCAGCAGTTTGAATTCCTCATCCGGGTTGGACTCCGGTCCTCCGGCGTGAATCAGGTAAAGGTGAGAATCCTGAGTGCATACGACCGCAAAGACCGAGATGTCGTGATACCGCTTGTAAAAGATTTCGCAGGGAGTTGCGCCAACACGAACTTTCGCAACAGGAGTTGTATTTCCTGCCAGCAATTCGCTTTGTCGGAAGAAAAACACCTCATATGTCTCTGCTGATAAGGTTGCGATCGTGCCTGTCTCAGGCTGAATTGCAAAGTCAGCATAGTCTGATGGCAGGTTTACAGAACGAACTTCACCTCGCAGCGGGGAGGTTGTCGAGACAGTCACCAGACAGAATAGCAGTCCCGGCATCAGCCGCCGAACTGCATACTGCACAAATCGGTCCATGAGTTGTTCCTTCGAATGCGTCAACGTCCGGACAATGACAATCCGCCCTCCGCGAATCGTACACGACTCGATATCTGTGACGGAAGTACACGCAAGTTCTGAATTTGTTCACATCATTGATGACGTCGTCTGCTGTCCATCCTGAACTATGGCAATTCAGGTGCAGCGCAAACGATGCCAGACTTCACTGCGAGGCCTGAATTCCAGCATTAGCGAAATTGGCGACAGGCCGGTTCGAATCATTCGATCTGGATGATGCATTGGACGGGTTCCGCAGCCAAAGCAGAAAGCCGTTCTCCGTTCACTCCTCTGGTCACAATGCCCCGGAGCTGCTCCGGTGTGTCGGACCGACGCTGCGAAGCAAGCGGCTGTTCGCCACATCGGTCGCGACCGCCGAAGCAGTGTATGAAGTGCTGTTTCGGGGTCGATCGATTTCACTGGAGTAGAGTGAAAACGAAATCGCATCTAACTCATGACGGATACTCCTGAGGGACTAACGACGTCTGAAAATCTGCCGCAGGATATTCAAGTCTGAACGAAAGCCGCGGGCTGTAGCTTCGAAGATGACAATCCACCGGGCTTCCTGAATAAATTGAGCTTCGGCTCGGCGGGTTCTCATCGCCACGAGTCCACTCTGCTCAACCCCGACCGCCACTCACCGTTCTCACTCCGCACTCGCCAAGTGAAAGCCTATCAGTTATCTGCTGCTTCAGTATCATGTCGGCGGTGTCACCTGACGTTTCGCCTTACGACGCTTCAGTAGTCGAGTTCGAAAGGTGTAATAGACAACCAGCAGAACGCAGAAGATACCTGGAATTGACAAGGAAGTCCCAAAACGGACCAGCCAATCATTCGAAGCTGGGTCGCCCTGGAAGCCAAACAACTCGTACTGGCGCGCAAATCCAACGCCAGCACACGCGATTCCCAACACCGCCGTTAGCAACGGTGTCAGTGAAACCAGCCTAAAGACAAGCCATGACTTCGCCATTCTGTTCTTGCAATGCTCACGAGTCTTCCATTTCATTCTCTTGCCGTATTCTGAGTCTCGCTACGGCCCGGCATGGTATGGCCCCCAAAACCACAATTCTAAAGATGCGACACCTTGCTTCCCCAGTTTGTCTCGTGAATTTCGTTGCGGCGGCGGTGACAAACAAAAATCTTCGCCGCCAGCACGCCAGAATACAATTGACTCTCGCAGCTGCTGAAGTCCGTGGAATGTCGCCTCAATCGTAGCGACGTCGCTTTCCACGGATATCCGGATCTGGTGGAAATCAGAACTTTCATTTGAGAGGATTAACCGCAGAATCGAACACTCATTCGGTCGTCCGCATTGTTTGAACGTCAGCTTGCGTTGCGCAGGTGATCCTGCAGCTTCGAGTTCATCGATCGCTTGAAGCAAAGGGCTACACGATTCCGGCACCAATTTGAAAAGACAAACTGACGGTCCGACTGATCTGGCACGTCCAGCGTGATGCCAGCATTCAATGTCAAGGTTCCGGAAATACCTTTTCACAAACTGCTCCCGAGGAAAGCCTGTCAAATCTCGTGGTTTGCCGGTAAAATTAGATTGCCATTGCGTTGAGGATACAAGGCCGTCATGAACCTTTGGCAAGCATTCATCGCCGCAGCATTGGACCGAAGTTATGTCAAACACCGTTGAATTGCCTTACTACACAATCAAAGCAGAGACGCTCGCACAATGGCTCGATGGTCAGCCTGAGTTGTGGTGGAACGTCGACGGCGACCCGTTACTTACATCACACGTCGATTTTTCGTGCCCAAATGAGGAGCTTTCCGCTGAACTCCGCGGAATTGGAAAGCCATTGAGGTTGTTCGACCCGCGTGAGGCACCAGAGGCTCACGGTAACGCAGTGCCGGTCGATGAACTCAACGACCTGGCGGATACTCATAACAACTCGAAAGCCCGGACGTTTCTTCTTTCCTGGGAAGGTGACGACATTCAATGGTTGTTGTCTGAAGATCCGGATGCCGCGAAAGCCGGTGCCTGACAGGAACACTTATCATGGCAGGCCGCCCGCCCATTAACCTCAATCAGAAGATTCAGGATCTTCTGACCCACACCGTTCCAGTTCGGCGAGACGTTGATGGTTAAAGCGGAGGTTGAGGCAGGAAAGACACTCACTCCGAGTCTGTTCGATCTGCGATACGTCAAACGATTTCTCGTTGAGACTGCGTTTCACACGAATCAGAGAATTGGGCAAAGGCTTGCTTCGCTATTGTCGGACCTGTACGCAGACAATGGGACCCTATTTGTTCCGCAGGATGTTGCAGATACAATCTCCGTTAGCTTTCAGCAGCGATTGACCGTCGCTGGCACGCTCGGTGCCGTATAACCTGTCGGTCACAGATTCTGCCAACGTCTCCTGCGTGACGCTCTGTTTCGACTCACCGCTACCACAACGACGTAAACGACACTCATCCCGCGCAATTTATCCTACTTCGGTCCGCTTTGCGGAATCAATCGACGATTCGGTCCAGCACCCGAAATGGTGCAGAGAGATGTTGAGTATGGGTCGGTCAGACCGACCGGAGCCACGCTGCACATTTCGCCAAACTGCTCCGGTCACATCGACCGAACGCAGGTCGTATGGCTAAGTTCACCCGGTTGGTGTCGTCTTTTCGACCTCGCATCGGGATGAAATTTGAACAGCAGTGTGGATCAGATGGATGATACATCAGAGTGTCGGACAGAGCCGCCCTTTCGCTCCGAAATGGATCCTGCCGATCGCACTTGACATGACGAACGAATTCGTTACTCTTTGTTGATGTGGCGAATTCATTCGTCACTTTTAACAGGAGTGAACAATGGCTCGGGCAGTTTCCAGTCAGCCGACAGAAGTCGAGCTGCAGATACTTCGGATTCTCTGGGAAAGCGGCGGCTCGACTGCCCGCGAAGTTCATAACAGGCTGACGGAAATCAAGGGCACGACGTATTCGACAACCGTTAAGATGCTGTCGGTAATGCTTGAGAAGGGTCTCGTCAGGCGGGATGAAAACGCTGCGCCGCAGGTTTATCGAGCTGCGATGAGCCAAAAGGGTACTCAGAAGAAAATGCTGGGGGACCTGATTCAGAAGGTCTACAACGGCTCGGCAATGAGTCTTGTGCTGCAGGCATTGTCATCCGGAAAAGCGTCGGCCGATGAACTGGCTGAAGTCCGCAGGATGGTCGACGAACTGGAAGGGAAGAAACCATGATGCCGATTCAGCTGATGGTCGTTCCGGTTGCAGTTGAACGTCTGGGATGGATGCTGGTGCATTCGCTGTGGCAATTGGCCGTTGTGGTCATTCTGACGGTAGTCCTGCTTCGATTTCTGCGAAATCGATCAGCACAAATACGGTACACTGTGGCGGTCGCGATGTTGGCGCTGATGGCGATCGGCCCGGTCGTCACGTGGTGTCTCGTGGACGTTGTGCAGGTCCGACTGGCGTCGTCGACGCGGGCTGACGAACGATCCGGGGCTGGACGACAAGTGGCTCCAGTGATGCAAAGGCCTGTGACGACCGAGGCGGGCTCAGTGGGATTTGAGGATGCGAAGACCGTTGCGGTTTTGGCAGGTCCCCCGGCGGCTGAGTCTGAACACGTGGAGTTTTCTGCACGGACTTCCGAAGTCAGCATTGACGCCGCCAGTGAAACTTCAGCCTCTGCGCTGATGCTCGATCGGAAGCCAATATCGACTGTAACTCCTGTTCGCGACTCCATCGAGAAAATCGCTCGGGCGATCAAACCTCATTTGCCCATTCTGGTCGGCGTGTGGATTTTGGGAGTACTGATTTGCTCCATCCGTCCCATCTGGGGCCTGTGGATTCAGTGGCGTTTGCGACATACCGGTTTGAAGATTGTGCCTGAGTCGATTCAATCAGTGTTGAATGCGCTGGTGAAAAGGTTGCGACTAACGCGCGTCGTGCGAATTGCCGAGTCCGCTCTGGTCAAAGTCCCGGTGGTCGTCGGATATTTGAATCCGATAATTCTGTTGCCGGCGAGCGTCATCACGGGGCTGACGTCGTCGCAGCTGGAAGCCGTTCTGGCCCATGAGCTGGCTCATGTTCGCCGTCACGACTGGCTGATCAATACGCTGCAGGTGATTGCGGAGACTCTGCTGTTTTATCATCCCGCCATCTGGTGGTTGTCGTCACGAATCCGTCAGGAACGAGAACTCTGCTGCGACGACATTGCTCTCGGTCTGGACGTCGACAAAGCTGTCTTCGCAAGGGCACTGCTGACACTGGAAGAACTGCGACAAAAGGCGATGATTCCGGCCATGTCCGCGACCGGTGGTGACCTCACTGCTCGCGTGCAACGTCTGCTGATCGTACCTCACGCCACCCCGGCACCGGTCGGCGGGACGATTATGGGGATGCTGGTTGTGGCGACGTCGCTGGTTCTGATGCTGACATCATTGCTCGCTTCCCAGTCGCGCGATGAGGCGAAGACATCTCAGAATGCTGCAGCCACAGAGCAACGCGATGACGATGCCACGCCGAAAGCTGCCAAGGATGCGTTACCGGACGCAGGACAGACAGAGAAACCTGACCCGAAGGAAAAAAATGCCCGGCAGCGCTCGATTCAGGTACTTGACGAAAATGAGCAGCCCGTCGCTGGTGCCGAGGTTCGACTTCAGTTTCAGCATGACAGTGAAAAAAGTTTCTACATAGATGGACTACTCTCCGAGAAAACCGATGATAAGGGAGTTGTGCAGGTTGAGGCTCCCGGCGAATCCGACAACGTCATTGTGACTGTGAAGGCCGATGGATTCGGTGAATTCAGTGACACGCAACAGGCGACCGGTGAGTCAGTTATTCGTCTCAAACGTGGCCGGGTCGTTCATGTACGAGCCGTTGATGAGTCCGGTAACGTCCTTCGCAAAGCTGTGCCATTGCTGGCAGAATCCAGACTCTGGGGACGCGAGTTTGTGCTTCAGGAAGACGGGACTTTCAAATCTCCGGCAGTGGATTTTAAGAGACGGTTAATGCGAGTCGTCACGGCTCAGGAGAACAGTCCGTTCCTGTTCAGTGACCTGATTGATGTGGCGGAAGCTCAGGCGGGACCAGACGGTGTTCTGGAGGTCGTACTGAAACCCGGAACAAAGTTCACCGGGCGTTTGGATGATTCGGTGCCTCGACCAATCGGCGAGGGATACGTCCAGCTGATGGTGGTCGAAGGACCGAATAAGATCCTCAGTTTTCCGATGCGTGATGAACGGTATGAACTCATTGAAGGCTCATGGAGGAATCCCTGGACATGGCAGGATTCTGCCGCGGTTCAACCAGACGGGACGTTTACATTTGAATCCGTTCCAGCGGGAGGTCTCGCACAGATCCATGTCGTTGTGGACGGGTTTATGTCCGTCAATCCGCCGATTGAGGAACTGGCGGCAACGATTCAGGCTCAGGACAGTGGCAACGAAAACATCCTTGAAGGCCTGAAACAGTACGTCGAGCATCGCGGGATGTGGCCTCATCTGGTGCCAATGAATGCGGAGCATGTGGAGTTCACTGTCAAATGCGGTCCAACCGCGTCCTGTGATTTTCGAATTCTTGATCCCTCCGGAAATCCGGTGCCGGAAGCGTCCGTGAGCTTCAGCCCCAATGGCATCTTCATTAATGGCAAGTTGTTCATCCCTGGCTCGGAGTCATATCAGAATGCGAGTCTGGTTCACGATCTGTTCTGGGAGATCCCGGCGTTTGCGGGATTAAATGGCCAGGCTGCAAAAACGCCACGAGACGCCATCAGAACGAAAGAGAGAGCATGGGCCGAACGATCATTCCTTCGTGCGAAGTCTGACAAAGTTGGCCACGTGAAGATTCGAAACTTGCCCGGTGGTGTCCGAGAAGGGTACCAGGTGACGGCCGCTGGATTCGTTTTGCCGCGATCTCCGTTATTTCCGACACTCGATGATCGCCGCGAAGGTTATGTCGATCTTGTCGCAGGTGAGACCCTCGAGGCTACCATTTATCTGGAGCGCGATCAGCCTGTCGTTGAACGGGAAATATTGGTCGTCGATAACGAAGGTAGTCCGCTGCCAGATGTCTCCGTTGCTCTGGCAGAAATGCGAGTGGGCGAAAAGAACTGGCAACAATGGAGCACTCAGCGATTCGGTGCAGCGCAGACTGCCAGCACTGACAAAGATGGCCGGGTGACTTTGCAGATTCCGAGCGTCATTGATTCACAGAACGTTGAGCGAATTCGGCTCGCGGTCAATCTGCAAACCAGCAAGCTGTGGGTGAATGGCGAACTGGTGGATGCTCCGCTTAAGTCAGATTCAGGGCTCATTGCGATTGTCCCTGATCCAAAAACCGATCGGCGTGGCCGAGCAAAGTACGGATCACTCAACGAGATTCTGAATGGAGCGAACAACGGACAGTTGCTGCAGTCGATGGTCAAAAAGCCCAGCCTGGCAATTCTGCGGCAGCTTTTGTCGGCGGCGAAATCAAACCAGCCTGAGCCTGTAGAGCTTCTGGATGAGGGACGATTTGGACAGGAATTGAAGGGTGCTCGAGTTCATCTGATTCCCAGTGGAGAATCTTTGTTCGCACTGGTTGGAGCTAGAGTTCGCCCGGCGAATGGAACTCGAAAAGACGAAGAAAATATGAATAATCTTCCGGAGTGTGTCTTCGTCTTTGATTCCGATGGAAAACCTGTCGCAGCACTTGGTGGGGAGATTGGAACGACTGGTGCCGGCAGTCCCGACAGTACTGATATTCTGTGCCTTGGCCCTGAAGAAGACTGGTTCGTGCGAGTGCAACGGTTTCAGGAGAACGGGCCTTTCGTATACCAAAGCGTGTACTATCGCATTGGTGAACCGCTAGTTTCCTCTTTGAAGTATTATCACTATGCGAATTCAAACTCATGGTCGAACGGCCCGGAAAAGATCACTCGTCACGGTGACCTGAACTTCGAATTCCCGGACAGCCGAAACGAATATGCTGGGCAAACTGTCGGGGTGACGGCCGAAGGTGTGGCGGTCAATGGCACGATTTTCTGGGACGGCGACAGGAATCGGTTCTTCGGTGCAGCGGCACAGTCCGTCGACGGTCGTCCGCTCTACAAAGTCGACGTGGAGTGGTCAGAAGACTTTTCTGCATTGAATCCCAAAGCCGATCAGATGGTTCTTTCGGGAGGCATCCGCGAATACGACCATTGGTACAGCTGGAATACCGTTGTGCCTCAGGGGTATGAAGCCGTTGTTCGCGTTTCGATTCCTCAGGCAACTGGCGATCCGCAGATTTTGGAGCAAAAGCTTGCCGCGGGGCGTCACACAATTCAGTTTCAGGTCAAACCGTCAGACGATGGAATGACAGCGAAGCTGCAGCTGGGCTATGGGAAAGACGATCAGATTCAAAATGCCGATCTGCCGTTTGGACTAGGCGAGCAACAGCACATTCCTGCCATCGTGAACGTGCTGGATGCGCAAAAATCGGTGCGAATTGTGGAACGGCGGCTGGAACGATCAGAGAAAACTCTGACGCTGGAGGTGAACTTGCATAAATCAACAGACATCGGCAACTGAGATGGGGTCATGATTCGCTGCCCTCAACCGTGATCGGATTGCTTCGAGGTCCGAGACGTGGATTGTGATTGACGATCAGGGTCGAGCCGGTGGAGTAAGGAACGGTCCTTTGGACTGCAGGCAATACAGCTGCGACGATCATGATTCCTGACGTTGGTTCATCGCAGCTGATTCCATCACTGGAAAGGGATCGAGACCTCACGAAGCACCAGAATTCCAATGTTAGTCCTTGCGGGAGACCATTTTCCTGTGCGAATTTTCAGAAACACGCGATAGCCGGCTGGTGCAGGTTCAGGCTCCCGCCAATCGCGAGTCGTGGAAGCTGTTCGCTGCATTTACCCGCGTACGACGCAGTACTCTCTTCTGGAAGCCAGAATGCCGTGAAAATTCAACGTGTGAACTGCTGATTCTTGTTGCTTCGCAACACAGCCTATACAGGATGTGCCACCCAGCGATTCATCACATGCACGATGGCGATTTCGTCTGCAGCAAACACCTCCACACGAGCCAACCTCGCCATAATTCACCTCAACTTCAACAGCAAACTCTATCAAACAGACGGCAGGAGTAAACAAACCCAAATCAGCGTGTCAACAAAGTGCTGTGTCCTCGTTGTCTCCGACCCCGTTGGCGGCCAACCAGTAAATGACTGTTACTTAAACGCACAAGCAGATGTCGTCATCTGGTAAATCACCTGGAACGAAGATAAAAAACACTCGAAACGGCTACGAATTCACGATTTCAAAAGTCCTCCCGTAGAAGCCGCTGAGATGAAATTTGATGAATTCGGTCGAGCGACCGTCGGTCAGTGCATGAAAGTAACCATGGAGTAGTCAACGATGCGATATCTTTTCTGCCTCATGGCCATTTCTATATGCGTGACTGCCGTTGCGGAATCTCCTGGCGTCATCGTCGACAAAGATCGACTTGCCCGGTTGAAGGCTGCGGAGATGCCTGCAATTCGCGAACCAGTTCTGTTCAATTCAGAAGCAGCCGACGCCATTCTTTCCGCGCTGGAGATATTTCCTCCAGACAATCCCTGGAACATTCCTGTTGATACGTGGCCGCTGGCCTCGAACTCAGCAGCCATGATCAAAACCATCGGCAGCGACAAACCGTTGCGATGCAACCCGGACATGGGGTTCGTGCTTGTCCCGCCGAACCAGGAAAAGCTGGACGTGAAGTTGTTGAAGTATTCCGGTGAGTCGGACGAAGGCCCGTATCCGGTGCCCGCAAACACACCCATCGAAGGTTGGCCGGCGACTTTTCAACGCGACGCAAATACGCGAAGTCTCTCCCTCAATGACGTCCAGCGCGGCCAACCAGACCTCAATGCAGATCGGCACGGGATTGTCGTGGATCCCGTTAATCGCAAGCTGTACGAGTTCTATCGACTCACCAAAACCGATACAGGCTGGACGGCAGAGCAGGCGTCGATATTCGATCTCGCGTCCAACAAACTCAGGCCCGACGGTTGGACCAGTTCTGATGCTGCGGGCCTCCCCATTTTCCCATCAATCGTTCGCTACGATGAGTTGCAGCGTGGAAAGATCGAACACGCGCTGCGAGTCACCTTCAGGAACACGCGCCGAGCCTGTGTTTACCCTGCCACACATTTCGCGAGCAGCAAAACCGATGAAAACCTTCCTCGAATGGGCGAACGATTCCGGCTTCGTAAAGATTTTGATACGTCGAAGTTTTCGCCCGCCGCGAAGACTGTTTTGGAAGCCTTGAAGAGGTACGGGATGCTCAACGCCGACAACGGTATTGACTGGGCCGTCTCGATTGCCCCGGATGAGCGAATTCCCGAAATGCACGAAGAACTGCGAAAAGTCAAAGGCTCCGATTTCGAAGTCGTGACCCCGCCTGCCGGATACATTCCACCTCGATAGTACATTTGAAGCCGGTTCTGATTCATAAGTGTTGACCAGGGAAATTGGCCTGCAACGACCGGTTGATGAACCGAGGTTGTGGTCCGTTTTCAGCAAGAAAGTCCCTCAATGCAAAACCAACATTCTCGACATCTGACGAGCGCATTATTGTGTTCGTTTGTCGTGCTGCTGATACAGGCAAAAAACGTTTGCTGGCGATTACGATCCGCCCTGGGCATCAGTCCATCCAAAGCGAATTATCAAGGCCATCGCTCTGCCGAATGCCAATGACAGGCAGAACGGAGATACGCTGGTCAAGGCCATCGAAGGACTTGTTGCCGGCGATCGACTGGAGATCGGCGCGGGGACTTACAGCGTCAGTCGGCTCTGGGATGTGTCCGTTTCAGGAACCGCCGTAGCCCCCATCCGGATGCAGCCCCGGTCGCGGAAGCTCCGTTTCAGCAGGGAGTCACCGAGTATCGCCTGCCCACCGACCTCTACGATCAGCCTCGCAATGCGAACGCGATCATCAGCGGCGCGGTGTCGCGATCCACCACCGCGTTCTGAATCTCTCCAGGCTGTATTAGACTTGTGAGCACACAATCGCGTTCCGAAATCCTCTCTCGCAGATTGATCATTGTACTGCTCGGGGCGTACAGATCGCCCTTATGCACAGTCGTAACCGCCCACAACGGCACATATTCAAATCGCCGGGCGGCAAGACGATCGTACCCCGGACGCTGCTTGTTGCAGCCCGAACAGACTGGTCTGGAATTTTTCCGGGGCTGAACGTCAAATTCGATCTCGCGTGCCTTCTTGTTTTTGCTCCATCTGGCTTCGCCAAAGACAAACAACTTGTGTTTTTCAACCGCGTTCAGGATAGTCTTGAGTTGCATTCTGAAGTGGCTCGTTCCGGGACAAATGTCGTGAAGAAACATCAGCCTGCTGAACACGCCTCAGAATGCTCCTGGTTTCAGAAACTTCAGTACCTGTTCCCCCTGAACATTCCCATCAACGTGTCGGCCAGCCCCGTTTGCTGAGCCAGAGCTGAGGTCACACCACGGCTGTTTACAACAGTCCACGACACGGCATAGAATCGAACTTTTTACCCACAGATTGTGCGGACGATCCATTTTTAGAGGTGCCCCTATGCCAAATCGACTGTCCCAGGAAACCTCCCCAACCGTTGCGACGCTCGACGACCTTGCAAAGCTGGCAAACTACTCGCTCATGGACACTCTCAACTGCGATCCTGACGCGAAAGCAAACGGAGTCGACCACGCGCCGCGACAAGTCTTCGCGGGCCACTATGTCCCCGTCAATCCCACGCCAATCAAAGACCCCGAGTACGTCGCGCACAGCAAAACGTTTTTTTGCGAACTTGGCTTCGCCGACAGCATGGCGCAGTTGGCCGACTTCGTCCGCATGTTCTCCGGCGACATCTCGCAAGTTCCGGCGCCGATGCGCAACGTCGGTTGGGCGTGTGGGTACGCACTTTCGATCTACGGCACCGAATATTACCAGCAGTGCCCATTCCAAACCGGCAACGGATACGGCGACGGTCGCGCAGTTTCCGTGCTTGAGGCCGTCATCAACGGTCGACGCTGGGAAATGCAGCTGAAAGGTGGCGGCCGGACGCCCTACTGCCGCGGCGCGGACGGTCGCGCCGTCCTGCGGTCGAGTGTCCGGGAGTTCCTGGCACAGGAGCACATGCACGCGCTCGGTGTGCCAACATCACGGTCTCTGAGTTTGTACGTTTCAAAAACGGAGAAGGTCAGGCGGCCGTGGTACTCGGAGGGATCGCGTTCGCAGGATCCCGACATGTTTATATCGGAGGCAGTCGCCATCTCGACGCGCGTCGCACCGTCGTTCATCCGGGTCGGCCAACTCGAGCTCTTCGGTCGCCGTGCCCGCAAGAAGGAACACTCGAAAGCGCTGGAGGAGCTTGAGAAGATTGTGTTGCACTTGATCGATCGTGAGTACGGTGACGTCATCGACAAGAAACTAACCACCGCCGAACAAGTGGTGTTGCTCGCGCACGAGTTCCGCA
Organism: Fuerstiella sp.; assembly: GCA_022843805.1. Classification (GTDB taxonomy): domain Bacteria; phylum Planctomycetota; class Planctomycetia; order Planctomycetales; family Planctomycetaceae; genus F1-80-MAGs062. The sequence goes on along the minus strand of JALHMY010000008.1, from coordinate 75,024 downwards.
GCCGCCTTACGTCGCTGGTGGCGAACTGGATCCGCGTCGGCTACTGCCAGGGAAACTTCAACAGCGACAACTGCGCGGCCGGTGGCTTCACACTCGACTACGGTCCATTCGGATTCTGTGATGAGTTCAACCCGCGCTACCAGCCATGGACGGGTGGCGGACATCACTTCTCCTTCCTGAACCAACCAGAGGCAGCGGAACGCAATTTCCACATGTTTTGGACGGCGTTGCGTCCGCTGCTGACGTCGCATCAGGATTGTCTTCGACAGTTCGACGAGATTCGAAATGACTTTCCGAAAGTGATGCAATCGCACATGGAGAGGATGTGGGCTGCCAAGCTTGGACTTGGCACTTTTCACGCGGCGTTGTTCAGTGAGCTCGAAACGCTCATGGTGCAAACTCCTGTCGACTACACCATCTTCTTCCGCGAGCTCTCAACGGTACCAAACGACATTGGCCCACTCAAAAAAAGCTTCTACAACGACCGCGAAGGGATGGACAATCGCTGGTCCGATTGGCTCACAAAATGGAAATCTCTCATCGGCTGCGCCAGCACGACCGACGCGAATGCTGCTCCAACCCACTCTCGTGAGGAGCTCTCCAGGCAGATGAAACTCGTCAACCCAAAATACAGTTTGCGAGAGTGGTTTGTTGTGCCTGCGTATCAGCAAGCGACCGCGGGGAACTACGCTCTCGTTCTGGAGCTGCAGCAAGTTATGACGCAGCCGTACGCCGAGCAGTCGAAGGACGTGGAGGGGAAATACTATAGACTGAAGCCGTCTGAGTTCTTTAAGGTCGGCGGATTGTCGTACGTGAGCTGTTCGTCATGATTTCTCGAAAACTGATCGGTCAATCGATGTGACGAATGGCACACTAGTCAATGTACAAGTTGCTGAATCACAACAACAAACGGCGACACCCTTCTCTTTCGTACAATGTTGCCTGCACCGGCACCATTTACGGCAAGATCGCCCCGATCGTTTCGAACCGAAAACACGAAAACGAAATTCCAGAGAAGCGGACGAGCTTATGAAGCCAATACATCAGGCCAAACACGAACTACTTATGCCACGACGCGATATCGCCCAATGCGTTCTCAGGGGCTCGCGTGGCCGGAGAATGCACGCTTCCTCAGAGCGAACTGTGTCGTGCTGATCGGCTGCAACTTGCGGTCGCTGTTCAAACATCCGTAGAATTCTGACCTAAGCATTTCTGTCTTGTCGGATTTGATTGGGCAACAACCATGACAAATGAAACCTTGCGGCACACTAATGAATCTGGATTATCTCGTCGGGAATCGCTCAGGATTTGCGCGGGCGGGATTGCTGCAGCAGCCTCAGGAGCTTTGTCAACGGGGGCTTGCGGCATGAGTTTGTCTGCCGAGGCTCGACCGTGGATCCGGATTCGAGGTCTTTATGGAGGTTATCTCAGTCAGATCCTCGAAAAGGGAGAAACTCCGTCGAAGTACGGGATCAATGCCATCTGGGTTGGGTCAGGCAGTCTCAAGGCCGAAGAAATCGACCGCTACCATAAGCTCGGCCTGAAGGTCTTTGCAGAGTTTAATTCGATGCATTCGGCAGCATTCCTAAAGGATCACCCGGATGCCGCCCCGATTGGTACTGATGGCCTTCCGTCACCGGCTCCCAACGGATGGCAGGGGGTGAGTCCATTTCACGCTGGGTATCGCAAAGACCGGATGGATGAATTTCGGCGGGTGCTGGCGGAATTTGCCATCGACGGAATCTGGCTGGACTACCACCACAGCCACGCCAGTTGGGAACAGGCTGAACCGAATCTCCCGGACACGGATTTCTGCTCATTGGCTCTGCAGCAGTTCACACAGAACACCGGAATCGAGTTGCCGGATAACACGATTCAGGCAGCGAAAGTGTTGCTGGGCGAACATCGGGATGCCTGGACGGATTTCCGCTGTCAGGTCTTTGCAGACTGGGTTCGGCAATACCGGGAGATTGTGAATGAAGTTCGTCCTGCAGCACTGTTGGGCACGTTTCATTGTCCGTGGTCGCCCGAGGATCTGGGTGGGGCCATTCGCCACAAGCTGGCAATCGATTTGAAGGCACAGTCAAAGTATCTGGATATTTTCAGCATCATGCCTTACCACGCTCGCTTTGGCCACGTCAACGATGTCGACTGGATTGCACGACAAACCACGATGCTGGGTCAACTACTGGGCATCCGCGGCACCGAAGACGAGACGAAGAGAATCTGGCCGATCCTGCAGATGTCGGACTGGGGTGAACGAGTGACTGCAGACCAGGCGGCATCCATCATCGAATGTGGTACTCGCCGTCCTGCCACCGGTGTCATGGTATTCCACTGGAATGGTCTGGCGAATGAATGGGACAAAGTTGATGCTATTGGCTCGGCTTATGGGAAACTCGCAGGTAATTGATGCAGGGACCGCTGCGATGAAGACATCACTCACGATCTGCAGTGTCATCTTTTTCGCCGCCGTGTTGTCTGCATAATCGCCCGCCTGTCATCCACCTTTCCCCTGTCCAGGTTCACAACGGCCCTGAACTGCCCGACACCAACTCCATCACTCTGAACACCGCCCGGATCTCATTGATCGGCTACGCAGTCGTAGTTGGCCTGCCGCTGACGGGATGCCGGGGCCGAAGGTGGAGAAATCTGCTGCGTCCGATGAGGACAATCGGCTTTATCGCAATGACGGCTCATGTGATGAGCCGCATTTCACTACATGCGTCACTGGATGCCACGCGGATGCGATTGAGAGTGCAGCGAGAGAGTCCAAACAACAGATTGGCAGGGAATTCGGCGCAGGCTTGTAATTCAACTACGTGTTTCTGCTCGTCTGGACTGCGGACGTTCTGCTTTGGTGGATAAACCCGGAACGGTACGAAACACGGCCCACCTGGCTGGATTACGGAATTCATGGCTTCCTGTTTTTCATCGCATTTAACGGAGAAGTAGACTTCTAATCCGGTGTCACGCGAATTGGCGGGATCTTGGCGATTGTGATCTTCGCGTTGATCGTATTGTGACGGCAGTTGGCGGCCCCGTGACAATCGTGCCGTTTGGACATCGGGAATCGCGGCCCCTCCTCGTAGCTTTCTCGATGGGCGTTTGTCGTCATTTTGACTGCGAATTCTGACGGCATTTCGAACCCTCGCAAATCAGATTCCTGACTGCTCCGGTGTGTCGGACGAATGGCACTTAGTTCTCGGTAAGTCCTTTGAGGATATCACGTTTGGCTTCGTGTCCTGGTTTCATCAGTCGGTCGTAAGGTTTGGGTCTTCGTTTTTTTCGGCGAGGTTCAAAAGGGTCGGGCCGATCAGCAACCTGGTGGGTAGCGATGGCATCAAGGACTTGCTCGTAGAGGTACATACGGAAAGCAGGGTCACGTTCACCCTGGAAGGCAATCAGCGGCTGGAAGGCATTCAGTGTCTGGATCACTCCTTTGAAGCTGATGGATCGCGGTTTCATATCGTGTTTGCTGGCGGCCTGGGCGATGATCGTGCGGATCAGATTGTACGCCAGGATATGCGTCCAGATTTCCTTTCGAACTAACTCCGGCGTCTTGCAGCGCAGGATGTCCATCTGCATCGTTTCCTTGAGAGACCTCAGATCGAGCTCAGCATTCCAGCGCGCACGATAGAGATTTGCAAGATCGCTCCTTGTAACCTCTTCTGCGTCGAGCAACGTTGTCGCGATGATGAGTGTCCTGCTTCGAAATCCGGGCTGCTCAACGCGCACGCGAGTTTCCCGGATCATCAGAAAATCCGGCAGCAGGTTGTAGGCCTGCCGATCAATCGAACAGGGTTTCGCAGGCTTGACCCATTTGATGATGTGATCGTCTTTACTCAGGCGTTTTCCACGACGAAAGTCCGCTGTCCGGTGCGAAGTCAAACGGCACACGCAGTCACTCCCCACAGCGCAACGCCGTTAAGGAAAAAGTAAGTGTTATAAATTGAGATTCCTGAGGGCCTGTTTTTGTTTTTCCGTTGCCTCAAGAATGATTGGTTGAGTGGCGGAGGGTTTGTCTTTCTTGTTGGGTTTATAGCGAGCTGCCTTGCTGCCCGTGCGAACGTACTCGTCGTGGACTGCTGTGCTCAGCTGCCGACTCAGCACGTTCCCGTTCATTGCGGCCTCATGGCACATGTCCATCGTATCCTGAATGATCGCAAGGCTCAGTGACACGCTCGAACTGGCAGGTGGCTGATCGATTTTGATCTGTTCCTTCACGGCGAACAGCTGGACGACCCACAGGCCCAGCAGTGACCAGTCCATTTCCACGTAGCTGCATGCGGCCGTCCGACTGTGCAGCGTGCTGCGGCCAAATGTCTGTTTGAACGAGCGAAACTGAAGTTCGATACCTCACCGCATCCCATACAGTTTCGCAACCTCAGAATCCGAAAGCTGCTTCGGACATAACACATTCGTCACCAGACTCATTGTACCGCGTTCGTTCTGAATCTGAATCAGTCGCAGTACAAGCGGCGGTTGTTTCTTTCGCATCACCGCATCTGGCCACACGCAGACAATCCCATCACGTTCGCGAACGCAGTACAGGTTCTTCAACAGATGGACATTGGCTCCAACGCGAACCAAGAAACTGTGGCCTTTGCTCAGAATGGCATTCCAGAATTCGTAGCCCACGAAGCCCGCAGCACCGCAAAACAGTGTATTTTCCGGGAAGATTGCTGTTTCCAGCATGTCCGTCAGATGTTGCCGTTCACTGGAAGTGGAGGCTCCGGTCTTCCATGTCCATGGCATCCTCAGCCCCATGTGCCAGATCAGAGTGATCCACATCTGAGGCTTCACCGGAGCCGACAGTTTCTTACTTCGCTTCTGCTTATTCTTCCACTTCGTCCGGGATTTTGCCTTCCTGCCTTTGCCATAGTTTTTGATGGAAAAGGCTTTCTCATTGCTGATCGTGCGTGGCGTGCTGGCCCGGGACCCATCGACCGCCAGTGCCAGCCAAAGGCCAACCCGCCAGTGGTCACCGCTCACCTCGTTCATGAGTTCCTGCATCCGCTGCTGAATTCTTGGCAGCAGTTGAACGGTCCATGTTTTTAACGCTCCCGTCATTCCCTGGAAGCTTTTGACGGCGACATTGCCAAACATCCGAGCGATAACCGCCGTGCATGCTCAAAGGCTCGACTGAGCGTTCTCTTGTCGGACCAGACCCAAAGAATGGCAAGGATCACGAGATGCTTTGGTGTCCAACTGATATTGCCATGCAGCTTGATGTCGGCAAACATACGGTCATTGAGCAACCATGTCAGCGCCTTCCGCAACAAATCGCCATGAGTAAACTTTGGGGATTTCTTTTTTGCATCCACTGACGTGGCCGTTTGCTTCTTCCGTGACATTCGAGCCAGACTCCCTTCCTGGGCTGAAACATTTTCAGTCCGCACACCACATGCGGGAGTCTGGCTTTTTTCATATCCTCAGTTTTTTGTAAATACCGATTTTCATCATCTTAAAATCCTTAACGGCGTTGCCCACAGCGGATGAGTTGCCAGGAAACATAACGTCACCCAGTTGTGACCATACATCCATTCGCCATCGGCCGGACCGTCCGTGGGATTGTGATGCACCCCTGCACCTTCGACATGGCGTCGGTATCGCTGCGTCGTCGAATCATCAACCGCAACGATCATGTGACCATCGGGACCGGGAGCAAACTTCCTCACGACGGCTATCAGCAATGGCAGAGCCAGCAACCGAGTCTTGCGTCCGACACTGATCAGGCAGTCACAAAAAACGATCCCAGTCATCCTGTACTCCGGCAGCAGAAAACCATGCCGCGGCAACTCGACGATCTTCGGCCACCATCATTCCCGCCATGATGACGGAAAGTCGGAACGCCATCCGGGCATCCAGCATGCCAGCCATCGACGTCACCAGAATGGCCATCTTCCCGGTGAGCGGCACTTTCGCCTTCACCGTCTATCTACGCTGAAGATTCCGTGTGTCGAGTCGTTTTCGCTTATCATGCTGCGAAGGACGGCTCTTCAACTTGTGCTGCACTTGCGGTGGCTTCGACTCTTTCTTACCCTTAGCCATCCTTGGCTCCTTCGGTGAGTTGGAAGTGTGGTAACCTCTAAGTCATTGTCGTGAGCCTTGGATTTCTCGAAAAGATCAGTTGCCTGACGCGATAATTTTTCGCCTAAATTGCAGTATCGCGGCGTCCGCTCATGTTACAAAGAAGCTCGTAATGAGTTTTCAGTTGCATTCAGTATTCGTGCAATCGGTCAGGACGACAATGGTTCTGGCCGTTGGTTTGGTCATGATCCTGGTGGTTGAGGGGTGTGGCAGCGAACAAGGAGCGATTCCTGGCACAATGACATTGAACGAACTTCGAATGCAGATCGTGATGTCGATGGTCCACGGTGATCACGATGCTGTTATCAAATACTGCTCGAGGGCCATCGAGATTGACCCTAACCAAGGGGAATTCTACTTGAACCGCGCTTCTTCACTTGAAGCACTGAAGTCCTACGATGCTGCGATTGAAGATTACAACGAGGCAATCCGAATCGACCCAAAGGACATCATGGCGCTCACGTCTCGATCAAAACTCTACACACTCATGGGCATGCCGGACCAAGCCGCTTTGGACGACAGAGCTTACGCCGCTGTGATGACTGAGCGTGACCCACACTGGCCAGCTGAAGAAGCCGTACGAAAGCTGTGTGGCGAGCTGGATGGGTATGAACCTGAGAATTATCAGAAACTCTCAACGAGAGAAAAGGCCGTCTGGAATGTCTTCTGGTTTAATGCGGAAGTGATGAACGGCGGAATCGATCAGTACTTTTACAATTCTGCCGGTGATCACGCGGCGGACTGCCTTGCCGCACTTGAGACTATTGGAGCAACAGAGTCCGTGAAATTGTTAAAGAGTGGTTGCGCTCAATTCCCCGATGGAACACCTCACACGGATCGCGAGACCCGACAGCAGCAACTTGACGAAATACTGGATGGTGACGAACGCCTTGATGACAGAATCGAGGGGGGAATTGATCCTCAGCTGTTTTCACTCCTGCTTGCTTATTACAACGAAATGCCAGCGTCACCCGCAGTCCCAGAATGAAGATCTGGGCAGTTAACGCCGTTGATGATTTCGTAACTTGAAAGTCAATCAGGCCAGTCAGCAAATCAGGTCCACTTCATAACGCAATGAGGATCGCGATGATCGCGATCACGACAAGCAGTTCAATTAGCGTAAAGCCTCGACGGATTCGTGGCGTAGAAGTTTCCCATGACAATGTAACGTCCCCCTGAATCGACCAACTTCACCCGGATGCGCGTTGTCATTTCGAGCTACGACCATCGACAACAGGCTTCTGTTGGACTTCACTCATTTCTGCTTTTTTCCTGAGTTCTCCTGACGCACTCCACACGTCGGTAGCCAATGAACTCTAAAGCTGAGAAGATTGTTCGATACTGATCGAGACGGCGTAGGCGGGTTTTGGAACATACTCCGTTTCTCGAATGTTTGTGTCCCGAATTGGTCGCGACATCATCAGAATTTCTGAGCGAGTTCATACTTCTCCAGTGCTTCCATGACAGACAAACAATCGTTTCTTGGCATGTGCGTTCAGGTGATCCTTTTGGCCTGGACATCGATCTCGAATGGTCAGGAAACGCTGGCGATGCCGAAGGACGAAGTCATTAGTGTCGCTGTGAACAATGCCTCCGATTGGCTGGCGGCACACGTCCGCACGGGTCGGCTAACGGTCGATGATCGCGAGGTTTTGATTTCAGTCATTGCCTGGAAAGATCCAACACTCAATCCTGAACTACCCAATCGACTGGCTGGCTATGCGATTACTGATACTCTGTGGGCATCCTATGCGCTGACGCTGACGCAACCAAAGATTGCGGAAGAATTAGGTGAATCACTAAAAAACATTGATTGCCTTGGCAACTCAATGCACGAAGTGATTTGGCGTTCTGTTTCGTCGATCGGGCATAAGCCGGTCGATAGCGATCTGGTCCACGGCCGATCGATAGGTGTCATGGCATCGGGCGATCGAATGATCGATGTCCGAACCTTTACGGTCGTTGCTGATCGAGAGTTTGAGGTTGGCCATCCTCTGCTTTTCGCTGAGCATGCGGCGTATCAGTCGCTGTACGAGTTTCGATTGGGGAAACAGGAATCAGCAAGAATTCGGCTGCGGAGCATCTTTCAAAAGGGGATCGGAGCTGCAAGAGACAGCAATCCATCTGAAAATCCTGTTCGATGGCAACATGAACATGGATTGCTGGTTGATTATGTGATTCAGCCCGAGTATTCAAAGTTTAAGAAGGGTGAATCTTCGACATGCCGGCAGTACGCATTCAAGTTGGCAGTGCTGTTGTATACGTGCAGACTGCTGGGATTAAACAGCGAGTTTCCAGATGAGCTGGATCTCATGCATAGGCGATTGATGGCTGCACAACTGCCATCGGGCGGTATTCCGCACTTTTACGACATCGATTCAACGGGCACGAGGGTTATGCCGTGCCCAGATGCCACTGGTGAGGCGACAGCAATCTTTATGCTTGCCGAGACCGTTGTGGAAAAGTGAAACCTGTTGCCGCCGAGTGATTCAGGCAAGCACTACCGCCAAACTGCGGACATTTACCAAAGCCATGTGCGATGATGAACGTTTTTTGTCCTCTCATCCGTGAGTGATTTCGAGCGATGAGAGTCATTAGACTTCGGAAGCAAACTCCATCTGGATTTTTACCCATGAGGATTGACGTTCCATTCGGCATCGCCAAACTGCAGCAGGTTCTGAAGGTACTTTGGCGGTTGAATACCTGCTCTGCGAACAGTCTTTGAACACGAGGAATTGGCATGCGTCGCACAATCCGAATCATTTCCGTTGTTCTCATCGGGCTGTTTTCAGCCTCTGTCGCGCTGCCGTGTACTCGCGTGGTATGGGTCGCCGGGGACGGCCAGGTGTTTGTAGGACGAACCCAGGACTGGACGGAAAAAGCTGATTCTGCTTTCCGAGTCTATCCACGCGGGATGGAGCGAACAGGCGCTGTGAAAGAGAATCCCCACAAGTGGACGTCAAAGTACGGCAGCCTTGTCATTACTGGATACGATCTGGCAACACATGAAGGAATGAACGAAAAGGGCCTCAGCGCACAAATCCTTTACCTGGCAGGCGACTGCGACTACGGCAAACGCGATCCCAAGCTGGAAGCCGTCGGTGTTACTCAGTGGGTTCAGTATTTCCTTGACAACTATGCGACCGTTGCTGAAGCCGTTGAAGCTCAGAAGACGTTCACGTTCCAGATTGATACGTTGATCCTGCCGAATGGCTTTCCAACACTTGTACATTTGTCGATCGCGGACAAATCGGGAGACTCAGCGGTCATTGAGTACGTCGGCGGCAAAGCCAATGTCTATCACGACAAGCGTTTCACGGTGATGACCAACGAGCCAACCTACGACCAGCAGATCGAGAATCTGCAACAGTATCGAACGTTTGGCGGAGACAAGCCGCTTCCCGGAGAACGAACCCCGACGGACCGCTTCGTGCGAGCTGCCTATTACGCCGAGAATCTTCCCAAGCCGGCAAACCGAGACGAAGGAGCGGCTTACATGTTCAGCGTGATTCGAAACATTTCCGTTCCCTTTGGTAAACCCGACCCAAAGAAGCCGAACGTCTCCAGCACGATTTTCCGGACGGTGCATGATTTGACTGGTGGCCGATACTACTTTGAGAGCACCTACGCCCCCAATGTGGTCTGGATCGACACGACGAAGATTGACTTCAGCAGCGGTCAGTCCGAAATGGAATTGAAAGTCGAGAAAGAAATCTTCAAACTCAACGGTGATGTGACTGACAAACTGGAGAAAGCAATGCCGTTCGTTTTCGGAATGAACGAAGGCTGATCTTTTGGCACGGCGATACGGATATGTGGTCTTCGAGGCTGGGGCAATCAATTCTCAGACGCGGGCGATAGTCGTGTCAGCGCAAGAGCAAAAGACGGCACACACCATCGAACCGACAGGCAAAGGGTAGTCCGCGGCCGACCGGAAATCGCAACGGAGCCTTCGCCCCAAGACACAGGTCGCGATGGAATGCCTGCGAAATCTGTAAACACAAGGATCTACCGCTGTCGACAGCGGCATTCTATTGCTCCTGCACGGGTGAACGATTGTAAGACAATTCAATTACCTGAATGCACCGACACGACACTCCAGTGCCAGCGATGAAGCTCGTTAACTCCGTCCGGTGAGACCGACCGGAGCCAGTTGGCCCCCAGCCGTTCGCTGCTCCGGTCACATCGACCCACGCAGTTCGTGCGGCTAAGTCCACCCGTTTAGTGTCATCATCTTGACATCGCGTCGGGATGAGATTTGAGCGATGCCGTGGATCAGATTGATGCTGCATCAGCGTGTCGGACCGGAGCAGTGAAGGCAACATCGTTTCCCGCTCCGGTCATTACCACCGGAGCAGTGTATGAAGTTCCTTTTTCCGAGTCGGTCGATATGACCGAAGTCGAGTGAAAACGAAATCGCGTCTAACTCAGGACGGTTCATCCTGACGGACCAGCGCCACCGGCATATCTGCCGCAAGTTTTGTCAAATCAACCGGATTCCGGCCCTCCTGAGGCGTGGCTGGAACGTGTGCAGAACATGCCGTGGAATTGATCGACACATCGTGAATTATTTCTCTTCGCTGTCTGACTCTTTCGGTTACTCCTTCTCCTTCATCAACGCTTCGGCTTCGTGGAACAGGATCTCGGCGATCAGCAGGTCGTGGTCGCCTTTCCTGCCGGGCTCTTCCCTGAGGCGAGCGATCAGCTGCGAGGCTTCTTCCAGAGAAGTTTTCGCTTCACCCGCCTTGCCAAGCTGATGCTGGGCCATAGCCTGCACTGCCAGGTTCAAAGCGTGGGCGACGTCGATGGGCTTGCACTCTTCGGATTTCGCCACGTACTGCACCGCTGACTCGGCATCTCCACTGCGGCAGGCCAGCAGTGCCCGGCTGCCCCAGGCCCATGGCGGCAGCCATTCCGGCACGGTTCCGTCGTTCAGCGATTTGGCGAGCAGGTCCCCGGGAAGTTTCGCGAGGTCGATTGAGTCGGCTCGCAACAGAGAAGCCTTGACGACCCGCTCGGCGGTTTCAGGTTTTTTTGATTCCGCAAAGTGCTGCACCATGCGACCGCAGAAATCGGAATAAGCAGTCGGATCGTCGGTCAACGCAAGTACCGCCGCAATTCGAAGCCACATGAGCGTGTCTTCCGGATTCTGCTCGACCAGCTTCAAGCCAAACGGGGCTGCCTCATTCCAGCGTTCGGTCTGCCTGAAGAAATCGAAGGCGGTTTGTGTCATGCCAGGTTGTTGCTGGATGATCCGCATCCAGGCGTCCGAACTCCAGGCTTCGGTGGACTCGAAATTCTGCAACACGATGGAATCGATTTCCAGCGGATGCTCGCTCGCAGTATTGGGGTGCAGCCGCAGAGTGTTCAGTGTCCCCTGGCACCAGAATGGCAGTGTGATCTCCGCCCATTCACCCGAGGACACCGGGATTGGGTAGTCCAGATGACGGGCCTCTGCGAAACCACCCGACGAATCGGCCCAGAAGATCTGCATGGTGAAAGCTTCGTCAGCGCGATATCGCAGGACGATGGCTTTGCCGCCAGCCGGCCCGCTGGCTGGTGACTTGAAGCTGGGATCGTCGCCGGTTGTTAACGCGGTAAGCACGCCGTCTTTCACCGAGAGGTCACAATTTCGGCTGGCTCCCCATAGTCCGGCGCCAGTGTCGAAATTCCAGACCGCGAGCACATCCGGCTGGAGTTGCCCCGTACGCTCACTCCACAACGCGTTCTCCGGCTGCAACTTCACGAGCCGATCGTACAGGGTCCGCGCCAGATCCATCTGCCTTCGTTCAACGGCGGCGCTCGCCGCGTCTGGCAACAGAGTCGCGTAGAGATCAGGGTGCCTGGACTGGAGTGAATCGAGGACGTCGTTGATCAACATGCTGTTATCGAGCCATGCCGCGATCCCCTGTTTCTCCATCGATTTCACCAGCAGATCGGCTGCACGATCCGTATCGCTGGCCAGCAAGTACGCTGCAGCGAGCCTGGCCCAGGGATCGGTGATTTTCATTGCCGCAAGGCGTTCCTGCTCACGTTTGAAGATCGTGGGGGCGGCGCTGACCGACAGGCGGAAGCGGCCCAGATTATGCGATTGACGCAACTCGATGACGAATTGCCGATTTTGAGCGGGGACCGGCTCTCGCAGAAGGAAGACCGCCTGATGGGCTTCGCCGGTACGCCCCCAGACATGCCAGTCCTTGTTCAGACCTGTGTCGATTGTTCCGGCGATATCGGTATCCGGCGCATTCCAGATGTAACTCGTCCAGGCGCTTCCCACCGGCACGGGCCGGAGTCCATTTTCTCCGTCATCCGATGCCTGGTAGAGGCGAAACTCGCGGAGATGGAAATTACCTGAATCGTGTCGTCCGGAGCCCTTGCTCGGTAAGCTGGCGTCAGGCAGCACTTCGAGCCGAACCGCGGCGATGCGGTCAAGAGGGCCAACCGCAGAAATCCTGTAAACATCCCCTTCGATATTGGCTCCGGACGCCAGGATTGAATCGTCGCCCTGCACCGTCAAAGTTGCCCCCTTTACCGATTTCATGTCCACCGGACTGAGCGTCGTCCATTCGCCTGAGTTCATTTGAATCAGCAGGTCGGCCAACTCGCCTGCCAGGGATGAGTTCTCCGGTTCCTTTGTCAGTTGCTGCTCGAATAACTTACGGGCGGCGCTGTGCGCCGCGCTGGCCTGCTTCATGTCGCCATTGTCGGCAAAATGACGAGCCACCTCGGCCTGGAACTGTCCATCATCGGAGGCCGACTCGGCCAGCTCTGCAAGTAGCCCTGGTAGCAGCGCAGCCGCTGCGATGATCCTGGCGCGCAGCATGTTTCCGGTTTTGTCCTGTTCACTTTTCATCAGCAGGGCCAGGGCTTCCCTGAGCCTGCCGGCCCGGATGTAGGACTCCACAAACCAACTGCGGTCCTCGCCGTATGCGGTGCCGGAGGCGACCTTACGATCGATGTACGGCAAGGCCCGCGGCGTGGTGTCCCGCTCGAAACCACGCGTCGCGTCCCAGATCCAGATCTGACCGTCGCTGCTCGCTGCGGCGATCTGCGACCCGTCAGGGTGCCAGGAGATGTCGTGGAACCATCCCGCGTTACCGCGGAGTACAAGGGTCTCCTCACCCAGGTTCGGATCCGAAATTCTTACAGTGTTATCGAGTCCACAGGACGCCAGCCGCGTACCGTCTGGACTCCAAACGACAGCTTCCACCCAGCTGGAATGACTACGCAATGTCGAAATCTTATTGGCTGCCGCAGCATCCCAGGTAGTGACGAGAGCGTTTAGATCTGTTGATGCCAACCACTTGCCATCGGGGCTCCACGCCACACTTGAGACCGTTTCCTGAACTTGCATCCGCGCTCGCTCGACCCCACCAGTTGGATCCCAAATTTTCACCAACCCGTCCTCGCCACCGGAGGCCAGGGAATCCCCCTTTGGACTCCAGGCCAACGTACGGGCACCCACCCACGTATGTTCATGGGCCTTGAATGCATATTCCCTTGAAGTCGGAATCAGCCCTTCGACAACCCGAATTGTCCCGTTCTGACAGCTGGCAGCCAGTTGGGTTCCGTCCGGACTCCAGGCTACCGACCAGACAGGGCCATGGTCGTCAGGCAACGCCAGGACTTCACTCCCATCGCCGGCCTTCCAGACCCTGACTCTGCCGTCTAGTCCGCCCGATGCCAGCCGCGTACCATCCGAACTCCAGGCCAAAGTGCGGATTAGGCCGAATTGCGGGCTTAGCTTGCCGACATCATGTGCGTCAATTGAGAGAACCACGGTTCGGCTGGCGGGGTCCCAGATCCGGATCCTGCCGTCATCGCTGCCGGAGACGAGGCGCTTGCCGTCGGGACTCCAGGCCACCGCCGTTGCCCGGATTCCTAACCCAGGCAGAACCCCGACCCCTTGTCCGGGTAAAATCCTGGACTCCTGAACGCTCGTCGTCTCATAGATTTTCAGCGTTCCGTCACCGCTCCCGGCAGCCAAACGGCCATCCGGCCCCCATGCAAGCGAGGTAGAGACGCCTGTATTTCCTCGCAGAGCGAGGTCCAGGCCGCCAGTTTTCGTGTTCCAGATCTTGATAGAAAAGGCCATATCGCCGGCCGCCAGTTTCTGCCCGTCTGATTCCCATGCGAGCGACACGACCCCGTGGGTGTGTCGGAGCGGGCCAACAACCATTTTTTCCGAGGCGACGTCCCAGATCCTTACTGCCATTTCAGCCCCATTGGTTGTGGCAAGCCGGCTGCTGTCGGGACTCCAGGCCAAATCGTAGACAGGACCAATGCTGGTCCCCCGCAGTGTTACGTATTGATCGCCGAAAAGAGTGTCCAGGATGTTTACTGATCCGTCACTGTGTCCACAGGCGAGGAACTTGTCGTCCGGACTCCATGACCCTACCATCACTGTACCTGGCTGGGCAATCTCCGAATTCAGCTCACTTGTGTTCACGTCCCAGATGAGAATCCTGCCGTCATCTCCCCAGGCAGCCAGCCGCGAACCATCGGAACTATAAGCAACTGATCTGATCGCCGATTCGTGCCCGCGAAAGAGACCGACTTCACTTCCGGAACTCGTTTCCCAGACATGAACGTCTCCGTTGTTGAAACCCGCCGCCAATTTACTGCCGTCCGGGCTCCAGTTCAACCATCTGCTCCCCCACCAGATGCCAGCTGGTCCAGGACCGATCAAAGTCAATGTGGTTCGCTGGCGACCGACATCCCAGATTCGGATCAACCCGTCAGCGGTCCCTTCAGCGAGTCGATTACTGGCCTTATGCCATGCCACAATAGTGTCTGTGCCCTGGCCGCTCGCCCTCAATGTGTCCTGGTTTTGGAAAGGAAGCGAATTGAGATAGAACCATTCCCAGCCGCGGCGGTCAGGCGAGTCTGTCCGAGGAAACCATTCTGTAAGGATGCCACGCATTGAGGCTAACCCCTGATTTTCCCGCCACACCTGCTCGGCCTGATGCATCTGGGCGTAATAGAGCCGCAGATTTCCGACCTGGGCTTGTTTGTCAGCACGATCCCTTTGTTCCGATGCTTCCTGCCCTGCCTGTTGGGCCCTGGCCAGGTTGACTTTGGCAAGGCGAGTCTGTTCGTTTGCACGAATTGCTTCCATCAGGGCCGTCGCTTCGTTCTGCTTCGCCAGGTCTGCGTTCGTACTTGCCAGCGTCGCAGTTTTTCTTGCGAGTTCTGCGTTCTGTTCGGCATCCAACCTGGCAAAATTGGCTGCCTGCCAGAATTGGCCCGCGACAATCGATGCCCCGACAGCAATCGCGGCCACAATGGCGAAACCTGCAACGATTCGACGCATGCGGCGAGCGGTGCGTTGCTGCTGGTCCAGTTGCAGTTGCTGAGCCTCGGCGAGCAGTTTTGTCTGTTCCAGCTCGCGTTTTCGCGTCGCCTCACGCGACTGTTCTTCGGCGACGCTCGCCTGTTGGCTGGCCTCAAGAAATGCCATCGCCCGGGCAAAGCCCTGGCGGTAGCGTTCGGCCCAGGCGGCGTTGGGGCGTTTGCTTTCCTGCCACGCCAGCGCGATGCCCAGCTCAGGGTCGCGATACAAGCCTGCCTTTCCCTGCTCCCGCAGGTCGGCGCTTTCGGACAGACGATGGTAAATGCCGGCGGCCTGCGTTTCCTCCTCGACCCACTGACGCAGTCGCGTCCAGACTCGCATCAAACTTTCGTGCGAAATGTCGATGATCGTCTGCTCAGTCAGCTCGACTTCGGGCGACGGCATCAGAAACGTAACGCCGCTCTGCCGGTACGCATCGATGACCGGCCGCAGTTCGTCGGCGGAAACCTCCAGAATCTGACACAGGCGTCCCAGCCGCTGCGGACGACGGATCCCCCGGTTGTTCGATTCCTCAACTGTCAGTGCCTGAAACAGTCCCTTGCACAATTCCCGCTGACGATCACTCGCCAGAGACTCGTAAATCTCATCGGCGTGCAGCGATAATGCCTGCGACATCCTGCCCACGCGCTGGTAGTCATCCATGTCCAGGGATGAAGGCGCAGTTTCATCCTTCATCCTTCCGACTTCATCCTTCCTGCGTTGCGCCCACACGTCCCACGTGCGCATGAGGGCATGCTGCAGGCAGGGCAACTGATCGGCTTGTTGACCGAGATCGTTGAGCAGCCTCTGCAACAGTCTCGGCGCGATCTGGCCACCGGCCACTTTGATCGGACCTTCGATGACCCGTTTGTATTGCTCGCGCGTCAGACGCGGGATCAGGAACTCGCCTCGACTGACCATCTCGGCCAGGCCTTCGAACTGGCCACACTCGCCGATAAAGTCCGAGCGCATGGTCAGCACGACGTAAATCGGCACTTCCTTTTGCGCCACGGCTTCAAGCAACAAACTGACAAATTCGTTGGCGACTTCCTGCTGCCGCTGGCCGGCATCCTGAAAGCGGAAGATTTCCTCGAACTGGTCGACGATCAGCAGGAAATTTGTGCCTTCGCCCAGGTCGGCCTGCCTGACCGCTTCGACCAAACCGAAGTGACTGCGACTAAGCGTGGCCAGGAGATTTTCGCGAGCATGCTCTTCCTCGCGATCGTAGAGAACGGCCTCCAGCAGCGAGTCGGTCAGCAGTGCCAGCGGATTCCCGCCGGGATGTGTGACCGCAATCTCCCAGAGTGAGCCAGCGCCCAGCATCCGGCCACCCAGCAGTTCGGAGAGCAGTCCGCAGCGGACCAGAGAACTCTTGCCGCTGCCCGATGTGCCCACGACGGCGACGAATCGATTGCTGCCCAGCCGCTTTAACAATTCCAGCGTCTGTTCCTCGCGGCCAAAGAACAGGTAGTCTTCTTCCTGCGTGAACGGCCGCAGACCGGGAAATGGGTTCATCTTGAGTATCCAATACAACAATCACGAAAGCACGAAAGGCGAAAACACGAAATCAAAGACTTCCAATGCATGCCCAATGCTTGACTCACTTTCTTTCTCGCGTTTGATGTGAATCTCCTTCTGTTCCTGAAAGGGCAGTTCCCGATGCCGCAAAGCGACCTCCATGGCCTTTTGATACACGCTCTCGAGAAAGCCCGGCCCCAGAGCTTTATGCACTGCCACAGCAGCCTCCAGGATTTTCCCGGACAAGACCTCGAATTCATACGCCATGTTTTCTCGCCCTTGCTATTTCGCGTTTTCGTCTGTCGTGTTTTCGTGATTAAATGCTGGCAGCCTGGATCTGACTGACGAAGGTGTCAAGTTCCGCAGACGGTTCGAAGTCTCCGGGCTGACGGATTACGCTGGCCTGGTGCGACTGAAACCGTTCTTTGCGGCGGTCATCCGGCGGCGCGATGTAGACCGCCTGCATGCTGATCGGTGCCGGGCGTCCGTAGCCGGTGGCCTTGAGCAGTTCGCGGAGCTTGATATCGACCCAGGCTTTGGGAGCCGCACCATAATAAACCAGTACCGCGTCACAGGTCAGCAGGTTGTCCTGGTGCAGGGCCGCCGCGTCGGCATCGTCGCCATCGAACGCAGGGAGCATGACTTCCAGTCCCTGAGCAAACAGGTAATCCTCCAGCGATTCAATGGCCGCTTCGTCTTTCGGGTCGCAGATCAAATACAGCTTGGGTGCTCCTCCCGGCGATGTATTGCTGCGCGAGGCGGTCGGAGCTTTCGGTTTTTCTTCGGGCGGTGTCAGACGGCGGATGAGATCCTTCTTGAGCAGGTTCAGGTTGCCTTCAATGACCTCGGCACGATGGTGCAGCACGGGATCTTCCTGCACACGGAGCACGAACGTGCGTTGGCGCTCGTCGGCAATCTCACTGCTTCCCGACATCCAGATCAGGCGCTGCAGATTGGGCCCGAGAGTTCGATCGGCCGTCAGACGCACCTGCAGAGCCTGGATCGATTCGGACGAGTCTTCCGGAGTGACACCGTAGCGCTGGCCCAGCAGATGCACGGCGATGGTGCATTTGGCCAGACAGTCACGGATGACGGCTTCGACATCTTTCGCCAGCATCGGCAGTGGTGCATCGGGCAGCACCACATGGCCCCGCTCGAGCAGTTCCCGCCTGATGCGGTCGCGTTCGTCCGAGACATCGGATGTCGTTGTGGCCAGATAGACCCACTGCTGATGAGGATTTACCGCCTGGGGCACGTCACTCGCACGGAACTGTTTGAGCAGGCTCAGAACCTGGCAGCCATCGTAGGCCAGGTCGTAGACCCGTTCGAAGAAGCGCTGTTTCAGAGTCGGCCCGAATGTTTCGTCAAACTCGCGGACGCGGCCGGTGTCGGCGTCGAGTTCGAAGAACTCAAATCCGGACAGGGGCGAGAAGATGTCGACCAGCGGGCGTGGCATCTGCTGCTCCGCAACGGAGGTCTTGAGCACTTTGAGCAGCCGCGATTTGTCCTTGATAAAGCGGCCTCCCGTTCGTTCCGCGCCGTCCCAAAAGCCACACACTCCTCGCTGGCAGACTGCTGAATTCACAAATGGTGGTGAGACCACGGAAATCATGGCCTTGGCCTGAGGCACATGCTGCAGAAGTTCGGCTTCCATCAAGGGCGTGATGACATCTTCCGGGAGCCGTGCGATCTGAACTTTCTCGCCCGACAACTGCTCCATCCGCACTTCCAGATTGCGATGCAGCTGGGATACCCAGCCGGGCTTGCCATCCTGCAGCGGGTAGTCGTCAATCGCCGCATAATTCAGCAGTACGTCGCTGGACTTGACCTTCTCCAGCGAAAATGGCTCCGCCGCAGGCGCTGGCGCATCACGAGGGGCCCTGAAAATCTGCGTGGCTTCGCCGCGGCTGAAGACCGCCGATCCGGCGACAGCAGGGCCATGCTCGAGTTCCCTGGCCAGGTTCTTCAAATCGACCATCAGCTCGCGAGCCGACTGATAGCGGCGATCGGGGGACTTCTGCAGGCACTTGAGCGTGATGCGTTCCAGTTCCGGCGGCGCATCGTAGTTGAGTCTCGCAATCGCGGTCGGCTGCGAATGCACGATGTTGTTCAGGATCTCGGCAAAGTTTTTGCCACCGAAGGGCGCTTGGTCAGTCATGAGTTCGTAAAGCACCACACCCAGGCTGAACAGATCCGAGCGATGGTCGAGCGGCTTTCCGAGGGCCTGCTCGGGACTCATGTAACGTGGCGTACCAATGACGGCTCCGTCCTGGGTCTGCTTCATCTCAGCTGTGGTGCCCAAAGCGTCGGGGGATTCCATGGCCAGGCGTTTGGCCAGTCCGAAATCCAGGACCTTGACCTGGCCTCGTTCATTCAGGCTGATGTTGGCTGGCTTAATATCCCGGTGCACGATCTTGCTGCTGTGAGCGGCGTCCAGGGCGTCGGCGACCTGGACGCCCAGATCAACAACCTTCGGGATCGGCAGGCGTCCTCGTTTTTTCAGGATATGATCCAGGGACCCCCCTGCGATATATTCCATGGCAATAAACGGCAGGCCATTGTCTGCTTCACCGACGTCGTAGACGATGCAGACGTTCGGATGGTTGAGGGCGGAAGCTGCTCGGGCTTCCTTCAGAAACCTCTGTCGCCGCTCCGGGTCGTTCGCCATCTCCGTCGGCAGGAACTTGATGGCCGCTTTGCGGCCCAGCCGAGTGTCTTCGGCCAGAAACACTTCCCCCATGCCGCCCGCACCCAGCCTGGCGGTGATGCGATAGTGGCTGACGGTTGTTCCGATCATCAATCAGGTCTCTTTATTCGGTATTGCAGATCGCAATCGCGGTTCGCAGTCAGCCTTTGACGCTGCAACATCGACGACCATTGGGGTATGTCTGTTGCGGCAACGCCGGCGCGGAAGTGACAGTCAACTGTTGTTTTCGAGAGAGCATGGTACACGGAAGCTCACCAGGGTCAAAACGATCGCATCTCTACAAGCTGAGGATCAAAGTAACGTTGCTAACGTGCTGGACGAGTCTCTGTCCAGCCATCAGCTCAACGAGCTTCTATGCAAGGTAGTCGTGGCGGAGACAGAAGTGACCCTTGAGAGTATGGGAAAGTGATAGTTTGACCGGTCTTTGGCCGGTTCCATCACGTCTTCATCCGCTCCTCGGTTCCAATCCCCTGGAACACCTCACCTGCATGTCAAAGCTCCACAGGTAGAGAGACTGCCGACGGTTTTAACGGCAACAGCGGATCCAGGAAACAAACACGAACCTCTGTGCATCAGCGACGAAACACTCGCTGCAATGCACGGCCGGAAACGCCGTCACCTCGCCCCTGTGAAAAAGCACACTGTGAAGCCCGAGGCGGGGTAGCGACCGATATTTTTGACGCATCGTTTCGACAAACCGACAAACCAGACAATCTGATCGGCAACGCTTCGAAGGGCTGTCACGCTCCGCAGTCAAAACGACGACACATTCCCTGCAGCAAAGCTAAAGGAGAGATCGCGACCGGAACGTAAAAATGCTCCCGCCCAATTCACTCAGGTCGGCGTGTCCTGAGTCAAATTCATACCACGGATCGAAGCTTCGATCCGACAGATCGTAAACTTCGACCTCATGCCCGCTCCTGTTTCGGTGAGGCCGCCCGGCAAGGCATTTTGCACCACCCCAAACTGCTCCGGTCACATCGACCGCATGGCGTTCGTGCGGCTAAGTCCACCCGATTTGTGTCGTCTTTTGACATCGCATCCGGATGAGATTTGAACGATGCAGCAGATCAGATTAACGCGAGATCAGCGTGTCGGACCGGAGCAGTGAAGCAAGCGGCTGTTTGCTGCGTCGGTGGTGACCAACGATGCGGCTCAACCTGCGAAATCTGCTCACGACGGAATCCACGAGTCTCCTGGGTACCCGAAGGGAAACTTCGAAAATCGCCGCGTTTTCGCGACGAAGTGGTCGGTCTTTATCGACTTTCGGCTGTCGATTAGAATTCGTCTGGAAATGGAGCCGGAGAAAACTCCTCGCAGTTGGGCAGGACGCCTGTAGATGATCTCTTTTGCAATCAAAACGCTGCTGTCGAATCGTAGCAAACTCTTTACGGGGGTCGCTGGCGTCATTTTTTCGCTGGTGCTGGTCAACATTCAGGGCGGTCTCTATTTGGGGTTGATGAAAAAAGCCAGCCTCCTCGTAGACCACAATGATGCGGATCTGTGGGTGACGCATAAGCTGGTTGAAAACGTCGACCTTGCACGCGAGATTCCTGAATCGTGGCAACAAAGGATTCGAGGATTGCCCACGGTTCAGAAGGCCGTTCCCTACATTGTTGGTAAAGGCACTGCGTCATTGAACTCCGGGCACATGGAGGACGTCTGGGTCATAGGTTCGGATCCGGACTCCATGCTTGGAAGTGCCTGGGGGTTCGTCGCAGGTTCGCGAGCAGATCTC
Organism: Fuerstiella sp.; assembly: GCA_022843805.1. GTDB lineage: Bacteria > Planctomycetota > Planctomycetia > Planctomycetales > Planctomycetaceae > F1-80-MAGs062. Next base: position 53,637 of record JALHMY010000008.1, on the reverse strand, counting down.
CGACGGCCGTATGGCGTTAGCTTTGATGAAGTTGATAGTGAAAAGCTGGGCCATCCACAAATAGGTGAATGGTTGGAAGTGAATGGCCAGCGAACGAGAGTTGTTGCTCGAACCAATGGCATCACAGGCTTCATCACGATGCCTTATCTTTTCACGACATACAACACCGCACGCAATCTGGTCCGTATGCCATCGGGACTTACCTCATTCATCCTCGTAAAGCTCAGGCCCGGGAAGGACCGCGTTGCACTTCAGCAATTGATCCAGCAACGAATTCCGGATGCGTGTGTCTATCTGCCGGAGGAGTTTGCCTCGATTTCACAGAGATACTGGATGAAACGGACGGGCATCGGCATTAGTTTTGGTGCAGCGACATTGCTGGGATTATTGGTCGGCCTGACGGTGGTCGGTCAGAGTCTTTATGCGATGGCTATTGACCATCTGAAAGATTACGCCACGCTAAAGGCAATTGGTGCTCGGGACTCAGATGTGTGTAGCGTCATCCTGACTCAGACGATCTGGATTGCAACGGTGGGGACATTTCTGGGCATGCTGGTGGTCTACCTGATCGCAAATTTCTGGAACTCGCCGCTGGCACCCGTCTATATTCGTCCCCTGCTCGCTGCGGCATCGGTTGTCGTGATGTTTGCTATCTGCATCGTTGCTGCTTTCGTTCCCTACCTTCGAATACGAAAAATCGACCCTGTGACGGTGTTGATTGGATAGCCGCTCTGCCATGGAAGTCCCTGTCATTGAAACCCGAGGGCTCATCAAAAGTTACCGGACCGGAGAACATGCCGTCCCTGTACTTCGCAATGTCAGCATGTCGGTCCATCGAGGTGAATGCTTGTTTCTTGTCGGGCCCTCGGGGAGCGGGAAGACAACTCTGCTATCGATTCTGGGATGTGTCCTGTCGGCCGATTCTGGAGAAATCAGGATTCTTGGTCACGATGTGAAGCATCTCAATCCGGATGAACAAGCCAAATTTCGACGTGAGAAGATTGGGTTTGTCTTTCAGAGATTGAATCTGTTCGACGCATTGACGGCCCTCGAAAATGTTTGCATTCCGCTGCAACTTTTGCGATGGAAAAAGGCCGCCGCCGTCTCGCGTAGCAAACAATTGCTGGACTTGCTGGGGCTTGGTGGATTGACCGATCGGAATGTCACACAGCTAAGTATGGGACAGCGACAACGCGTTGCGGTTGCACGTGCTTTGGCGGCAGATCCGGAATTGATTCTGGCTGATGAACCGACTGCTTCGCTGGATGAGAGTTCCGGACTGCAGGCGATCGCCACGCTGAAGGATCTTTGCCGAAGTCTGGGGAAGACCGTCGTTGTCGTTACTCATGATTCTCGAATCTTCTCCTTTGCTGACAGAGTCCTGACTCTGAATAACGGGCAAATGAAACCCTCTGTGCACACGGACAGCCTGAGCGCAGTCAGGATGGACACGAATCCGCCCGAGCCCGCGAAGAAGGCTGCATAATGACAAGTTCACGTCAACCTCCTGTCAGTCGACTGCTGCTGGGCTGCACTCTCCTGAGTGTTGCCGCGACACTTTACGTCACTCGGTGGGGCTTTACTCTTCCCGATACGGCACCCGCAGAGCACGCTGCGATTCATACTTCGCCAGGTGCGGCTGAGCAAAAGCTGATTTTTGCCGCGGGAATCGTGGAGGGTATGACTGAGCCGTTAGAAGTCAGGTTCGAGGTGTCTGGTTGCATTCAGGAAGTCCTTGTTCAGGAAGGGCAACAGGTTCGAAAGAATGACGTACTGGCGAAGTTGGATCCGGAACTTTACGAGCTTGCTGTCAGAAAAGCAGAATCCGATTTTCATGCGGCAGAACTACAATCTCAGGCGCTTGCCATGCCATGCACCGGGCGCTTAGGCCTGAGCAACTCCGCCAGCAATTTCAAGAATGCAACACGGACAGTCTCCGGCTCCCTTGAAGTGAACTCCAATGAACAAGTCTTCGCCATCGGACAAGCGACCAGTGCTGAGCTTGCCCTGCAACGAGAAAAGATTCAGCTCGAGAAAACTCAGCTGAGATCGCCAATCGACGGAACGATCATCGAGTGTGCTATGTATCCCGGCGAACTCACAGACCCACACGAAAGGACGGCGGCGTTTCGTGTCGTCGATCGAACCGAAATTCGAGTACGGGCTTGGGTTGAAGAGATCGATGCGATGGATGTGACTGTTGGGATGCCAGCAGTTGCAATCGCCTCCGGATCAGTGGAGCGCCGTTATCGGGGAACGGTCATTGCCTGTGCCAGTTACATGCAGCCCAAGTCGGAGCGACATTTGCATCCGGGTGAGAGAGTCGATGTTCGTGTTCGAGAAATCATCGTCAAGCTCGACGGCGGACAGGACCTACTGTTGGGACTTCCTGTTGAAGTATTTTTGGCTCAGGGAAGGAGTAGCCGAGCAAGCAGAAGTTCTAAGGCGATAAGTCAACACTCGGCATCCGAATCGGGGCATGCACAAGAGTCTCGGTAGGACCTCATCGGTCATTGAACCGGAGTTCGTGCGTCCGGAAACGCTGGATTATGAACACCTGGTGCATGCGTTGCAGATAACATTTCCTCGACTCCTGTTCGACCATTGCCTTCGACGAGCGATGCCTTCGAACGGCCAATGGATCACTGTAGCCTGACAAGTCGTTCTCCTGTCCGGTGCAGTTCGCCGTTCTTCTCCAGATCCGCCAAAAACTGTTCGCGGTCAGCAGGTGAGATCATGACTGCCTTAAAGAAACCCTTGCCAAATTGCACATGCAGGCGATCAAGGGACAGAGCCGGGGAACTCAGAGGATTCCGCGTCGGACGCACTTCCAGAATGTTGTCTAACGGAATGCGTTGTCGGCAAATTCCGAATCGGACAACCAGTTGGTGATTGTCCAGACCATAACGCATTGGGAAAATCAACCCCACGTAAATCCCGCAGACAAGCAAAATTGCCCCGATGGCCACCGGAATCTCGGATTGCTTTCCATCCAGGAACAAAGCAACAACAACAATCAGTGAAACAGTCGGGGGAATACAAAGCACAAGGGCAATCCACCAATCGATTTTTGATTTGTACCAACGAATCGAATCGACACTCATGATCGGCCACCCCTCGTTCCTTTGATACCCTGGATTTTCGCTGATGGACAATCGCGAATGGATTTGGACACTTTCCTGTATTATCGGAGCTGTGGCGAGCAATGAAAGGCAACGGTATTCAACAATCGCCGAACATTTGCCCGAAAATATCAGTCTTCTGATTCATGCAAAACGTTGAGTGAAAAGCAGTCGCCTTCCAACGTCGGAAACAACTTCCAAGGCGTGTCACGACGGCACGGACATTAATCACAGTGCAATCTCGTCGGCAGATTCTCGGTAGTTTTGTTGAAAGTTGGTTGATTTATGATGGAAACATTTCTTATTTGCTCAGGGGTTCTCGTTGTTGTCCTTCTTTCCGGGCTTCGCGTCGCTCAGGAGTATCAACGGGGCGTAGTGTTCCGACTTGGAAGGTTTCAAACTGTTCGAGGTCCTGGCCTCTATTGGATCATCCCATTGTCAGTTGAGCGTTCGGTGACGATCGATATCCGAACGCGGACGGTTTCTGCCGAGCAGCAGGAGACTATTACGCGTGATAGCGTCACGGTAAAACTGAATGCCGTTCTTTGGTATCGCGTGGTGGACTCAGCCAGGTCAGTCATCTCCGTAACTGACGCTTCTGCCGCTGTCTATCAGCTTGCACTGACCAGCTTGCGAAATATCATCGGCCAACATGACCTCGACGAAGTTTTGCAGGAACGAGACAAAATCAACGGGTTGCTGCGTGAGAGTATCGTTGAATCAACGACTCCCTGGGGCATCGAAGTGGAGCGATTTGAAATGAAGGATGTGGAACTGCCGGAAGCAATGCAGGAGGTAATGGCCATGCAGGCAGAAGCAATTCGAGAGAAGCGGGCGCGCATCATCAAGGCCGAGGCCGAGATGGAAGCGTCCGAAAAGCTTGCGATGGCGGCGGCGAAGATGTCAGAGAATCCAGCCGCTCTCGAATTGCGACGATTCCAGATGATTGCTGAGGTCGGGATGGAAAACAACAGCACAATTGTTCTGATGATTCCTTCGGATTTTGTGAGTTTGTCCAACACCTTGAGTGATTACCTGAGCGGTCGTCGACCTGGTTCCTCATCCGCCCCGTAAAGTACATGTAAGCTTTGTCTGAAAGATCGAAACCCGATGTCGATGAACGTTCAGCATCAAGGTTTTCGGATCCAGCGCCAAATGAAGTGCGTGCCATAGAAATCAGTGACCATCCGGTCAGCACATCAATCTGTCAAAACATTCCATAATTGTATAATCCAGGGTGTCGTTGAAAACTGATTCCAGCTGCTTCTCAAGGTCCCAGCTGCCGCGAAGCTGTTCAAACATGAAATCCGGATTCACTCAAAAAGGACTTCAAGTGGAGCAGCTTCGCACCGTGGTATTTGGCGATTCGGATGCAAAAGCATGATACCAGGTCTGATCACCTCAACCACGCGATGATGCATGTCGCCACAACCGGACAGCAGTTGGGACATCGCGGCACCGACATGCTTCAGAGTATCTGGAACCGAGCGCGCCGCTTCCCGGAACCAGGTCACTTGCTGATGCCTGCCGAAATGGGATCTGCCGGGAAGAACTTTCCGTACTGATCTCGCAGCGCATAGATCGCCACCAGAGTTATGGCCACAAAGGCAATCCACATACAAACGTCCAGAAACAATGCCGGGGGGATGCGACGATCAAGTTTACGGTATCGGAAATAGATGGTGACCGCAGCAATAATTGGCAAAGTCAGAGCCTGTCCGAATCCGCCGACAACCACCATCCATTTGGGTTCCTTGAATGCCAGGAACAGGAATAGAGCCAGAACGGGGATCGTCAGCGAAACCCAGTGAATCACTTTCCCTCGCTGAACAGGTTCACGATACGAGACAAATCCGGCGAGGCTGAGGAAGTCGGCAATCAATCTCGCATTTCCGGCGCTGGACAGATACAGAGTTTTAAACAGGACGGCGGCGGCACCGACAAGAAATACGAGTTGGGTCCAGTTGCCAAACGTATCGACGAACATGCGTGACAGTGTCAGAATCATGTCCTTGCCCTGAGGATGGAGTCCCTGAGCGTGAAGCACTGTGGCTCCCATGAAATAGAAGGCAAGAGTTGAAACCGTAAACACGATCATACTGACCCAGGCATCAAGGTACATCACACGGATCCAGCCCTTTGCACGCCGCGTCCAGTCCGGGCCGGGTTGCGCCCGTCCAGTGTAACGAGCATAGCCTTTTTCGAGACACCAGTACGGATAGAAGAACAACTCCGTTGCACCGACGCCCGTGATTCCAAAGACTCCAAACGCGACTGCAATGCCTTCCGCTGGCATACCAAACGTAAGCCCTTTCATCACATCGGACCATGGAATTGGAAACCTCGTCGCAGGCAGCGCACAGGCCGCTGTAACAGTCAGCACAGTGATTCCAACGACAAGAAAGGTCGTCACAATCTCGATGCGCCGATACGTACCGCTCCAAAGCAGGGCAATCGCAGCCATGCATGTCAAGATCGCCCAGGGAAACTCCGGGCGTTCACGAGTGGCTTCAGCGAGTGACGGAACGAATCCTTGCAAAAGATCTGACAGGCCGGCCGCTACAGACGGGAACGCCAGATTCAGCGCCTGGCCAACCGTTCCCGTCATAGCACCCAGCTGAAACACCGTCGATAGCATCATGATCAGCCACCACCAGGCAATCCAGTGTGCTCCAAGTCGAGGGCCGCTCAGCTCGTTGATCGCTCCCAGTGTTGGTTTGCCGGACGAAATCGCATAGCGGCCCAGTTCCACCTGCATGAAGACTTTGATGACGCAACTGAACAGAATCAGCCAGAGAAATACAAAGCCGTGTTTCGCGCCGAGTGATGTTGTCAGCAACAATTCTCCGGATCCGACAATCGTGCCTGCAAGAATGATTCCCGGGCCGATCATCTTCAATGCTGACCACAGCGAAACGGGCGGTTCCTGAATGGCATCCTTTGGAAGAGCATACGGATCATATTCGACAACATCCGACATGGGGTCAGGCCTCTGAAGTGTTCGAAGAAAGTGGCGGGATCGACAGTCTACGGTAAAGGAGACTTGTCTGCATCGCAGTTTGTGGTTTCTGACGCGAGCCATGCCGCAATCGGTCCGGCACCCGCCAGTTCAGCGGCATCGACCGGAATGGGCCGCCGCATGATTACGGTCCATGTGTATTCCAATCCCGATCATTTCGCCGGGGACCCCCATGTACGAAATGCTGGACATCAACGTTGCCAACACGCTCAGGCCCACAGCCATCAGGGGCATTCGACGACCACCAGGATCTTCATGGCCCGTCCTCTTCTGACTCCCATACAGTGACGCCCGCTCACCCGTCGTTCTGGCTCTGGGTCATGTGCCTGACCGGAGTCGATTATTTCAGCACGCTGGCCTATCAGCCGTCCATCGCCATCACCAGCGCCGGGCGACTGGCACCGGTCGCCACAATTCTTCTGGTGCTGGTAACGATCTTTGGAGCAGTGCCGATCTATTGCCGCGTTGCAAAATCATCCCCTCACGGACAGGGTTCAATTGCCATGCTTCAGCAACTGATGCGAGGCTGGTCAGACAAGTTTCTGGTACTGACATTATTGGGCTTCGCCGCCACGGACTTCGTGATCACCATCACTCTGTCCGCGGCAGACGCGGCAAAACATGTGATGGAGAACCCCCTCTTCCATCATGTTCCATCGGTCTTCCACAGCCAGATCGGAATCACGCTGGCCATGATCATGGTTCTGGGCGCACTGTTTCTGAAGGGCGTTCGGGAAGTGATCGGTGTCGCGGTTGTGATTGTCGCTGTCTACCTGGCGATGAATCTGATTGTCCTCTCAGGCGGGCTGGTGACGCTGGTCCAGCAGCCACATTATGTGGCAGACTGGTGGGACAAACTGAGTTCCGGCGACGTGGGCATTGGTGGTCATTCTTCTGACCAGGAAACTGCCCATGGGAACGAGAACGATGCTTCAACGGCTGCAGACGCAGCAGGCGCTGCGCCACTCATTCCACTGACATGGTACTCCGGCATATGAACGTGCGCTCGCGTATCTGGCACACTGAGAAGGCGGCTCAAACTGTGGCCGTTCTTCGGCGAAGTTTTTGGGACAATGTACGACGCGAGCACCATCGCCATTCTGTGTTTTGCTGGTGCCAGCGCGCTCTCGGGGTTGTTGCATCTGATCCCTCGCTACCTGCCAAAGTTTGGGATGGCTCCGGATTGGGTCGCAGCGACGAGGCCGCTGGTCTGTGTCATCATCGGCGTCTGTATTGTCGTGACACTGATTTTTCGGGCATCAGTTGAAGAGCAGAGTGCCGCATACGCAACGGGTGTGATGGTCCTGATTCTTAGCGCCTGTGTGGCGGTGATGAGTTACGAGTGGTTCGCTTCCAGTACGGGAACTGCTTCAGGATGCGCAACCGGATGAGCAGCTAAGGCCCAGGGTAATTATTGGATAAAGGGATCTTCTCGTCTATTCGACAGGATTCAGTCAATCAGCCAGACGACGCACTCGACAGCCAGAATAATTCGATAGTAACCAAATGGCGCCAGTCCTTATTTTCCTAACGCGTTCACCATGAATCGGACGCTGACGACAGCCGCCAAAAAGGCCGTGATCAGAGCTACTAACGGCATTGCTGCGCCATAGTCAGAAATCATTTCTGCCCATTTTTCAGGCCCTCGCAGGCGGTCGCTGCAGTCAGCGTGATCAGGCCGAGGAGAAAACTGAATTCCATGGCAGCCATCATGCGGACTCCAGCAAAGCGGCAACCGAGGATCGTTGCGAGACTGCGACTGAACCCAGGCCAGAATGCAAGGCACTGCACAACTCCGACGAACAGGACATCTGGCCAGCCATATTCGAGGTTACTGGGGCATTGAAAACAGTCAGCACTACATTCTTGATGTAACTTTTGCAGAGGACTCGAGCAGAATTCGCAGCGGAACAGCTCCTCTAATCTCTTCCTCAATTCGTCGCATGGCGCTCAACATTTTGCAGCGAGACAAGACCGTCAAAGACAGCATTCGCGGCAAGCGCCTTCGCGCAGGCTGGGATGAGACGATGCTCGACAAGATTTGAGCCGCTTTTTCAACAACCTAACGTGCGATTGCCCTGGCGGCCACGCCTGCATGAGTCGGGAAGCCGATCGCTTTTAATTGTCTTGTTTTTGTGGAATGGAATGCACATGTCGAATTGCTGTCCATAGCCAAGTATCCAGGTCGCGGAGACAAACCAATACAAGATTGTGTACTTTCACAATCTGCTCCTGTCACATCGACCCATGCAGTTCGTGCGGCGAAGTCCACTCGATTGGTGTCGTCATTTCGACCTCGCGTCGGGATGAAATTTGAGGATGCCGTTGATCAGGTTGAAGCTGCGCGAGTGTGTCGGACGAATGGCACTAGCCTAAGCGGAAACCGTTCTACGATAAGAGTTTAGTGACGCTGTCGAAGCAACGCTCTCGACCAGTGAAAGACGACGCAGTTTGCCGGGTTGAGGCAGAACTAACCTCACTGCGTGGCAGCGTTAAACGCTGTATGCCGTTTGTTGATGACAACTGGACCCGGTGCAGTACCGCCCGCCTGGGTCTCGAAACCACAACTCGACCCGGAGGAACACAAAAGAAAGAGGCCCAATATCTGCCACCTTTTTTCCGGAAGTAGAGCAAGTGGAGATAATTGAGCCAGTCCATGCGGCGGACGATACTTTAGTTTAATCAATACATCATCGCCTACGTATGAATTAGTCAAACATGATGAACAGGGTAAAATTTGGTCGAAGTAAGATGTCAGTGAATGGCTGAGTCCGCGTTGACTCAGCCAGGAAGCCAGCAAAGGAAGTGCAGTCATGAACAACTTCGACGATTTCATTGTCTCCCTTCGTCTCGCTGCTCCTGCAGATTCTCGCTCGAAACATGACCTTAACGACGTTCAGAATGAGTTCATCGAGCGTCGTGTCCAGTACGCACGTTGTCGCTTTCCCACTCAGATCTGCCCTGTTCAGGTGACTCTCAATGACGTGAACGGTTCGCAAGGTGGTTTCGACATTTCTTGTCGCATCAAGCTGATTCTGAAAGATCAGGGCGAAGTTCTGGCCGGTGACACGGATGCACGCGTGGAAGCGGCCATCGCAAACCTCGCCGAACCTGCCGCTCGATCACTCTCACGACAACTGAATCGTCAACGTCAGGGGGACGTCAATGTCGAGTTCGGTTCCCATGTAACGGCATCTGAAGATCCGCAGCGTCGGAGCACAAGCCGGCTGCAACCTGAAAGCCGGCGCCTGGCACATTGCCGCGTCTCGGTCTCGTGTTGGATCAGCCTCTGACTTTCCCTGGAACAGTCCACATTCCTTACAGTAGAAACTGCGACTTCTCATCATGGAACTTTCTCTTTGGGCCTGGATAGGATTTTGCTGTTTCCTGGTCGGCATGCTGGCACTGGACCTTGGTGTCTTTCACAGAAAGGCACATGCTGTCACTTTCCGTGAAGCGATTGCCTGGAGTCTCGTCTGGATCTCTCTGGCTCTTGGATTCAGCTGGCTGCTGCTGGTGAGATCGGGTTCGCAACCGGCAATGGAGTTTTTGACCGGATACGTGATTGAAAAGTCGCTTAGCGTAGACAACGTGTTTGTGTTCGCTTTGATATTTGCTGCTATGAAGGTGCCCAAACATTGCGAACACAAGGTTTTGTTCTGGGGCGTGTTCGGAGCCCTAACAATGCGGGTGATCATGATTTTCGCAGGGGTAGCTCTGATCGAACGATTTCACTGGCTGGTGCATTTGTTTGGAGCGTTCCTGTTAATTGCGGCATGGCGCATGATCAAGGGGCCGGACCTCTCAAAGCCGCTAGCTGAGCATTGGGTGGTTCGGTCCTGCCAGCGGTGGTTCCGAGTGACAGACGAGTTTCATGAGGATCGGTTCGTTATTCGGCGAGATGGCAAGCTTTGGGCAACTCCCCTGTTGCTGGTGTTGATCTTTGTGGAATGGTCTGACCTGGTGTTCGCGGTCGATTCTATTCCCGCGATCCTCGCCATATCCAAGGATCCGTTTATTGTTTTCACTTCAAATGCGTTTGCGATTCTCGGACTTCGATCTCTGTACTTTGCGCTATCCGGCCTCATGGAAAAGTTCCGTTTTCTGAAGTACGGTCTGGCAGGAGTGCTTGGCTTTGTTGGGGTCAAGATGATGATCATCGACATTGCCCCAATTCCTGTCTTCGCCAGCCTTTCAGTGGTGGCTTCAATCGCTTTGCTTTCGATTGTCGCATCACTTCTATCGCCAGCTCCAGAGCCCTGTCCTTCAGAAGGGCTCTGAAGCTCTGCTTTGCAGGGAGGGAACTACGAGGACAAAGAACTGTGTTGACGTAAATTTCATCAGCTTGTGGTTTATCTCCCTGCAGGGTCGCTATTGCATTTTGATGAGGTGACCCATGGCAGGAACCGACATCTCTGAATTCGAAAGAGAACATCGGCGATCAGTTCGTCGAGACTGTCGTTGGTATCGAGTTCCGCCATGACCCTTTCAATCGCTGATCAAGATCCGCCAGCAGCTTTTCGATGCGTACAGCCGTCCACGTCTGGTGCCGAAAAGTTGTTTGCCGAAAAACTGAGCGACTCCGGTCTCGGCACCAAAACCGGCAATTGGACGGGGGTGGGCTTCGACGTCCTGGCGGAGGAAGCGGAGATCTTTATAGACTATTGCTGTTCACTGTTCGGCACCGCGGGAGTTCTCCCTGAGCTGCTGCCGGATTGGCAGATACGTCACCGAAAGCGCCTTCGGCCAAAACCGCATCTCGAATCCTCCGGAGCTCAACCGCGCGTGGCTTGATGACGTCATTGTGGCCAGGGCGCATATTCTGTGTTTTGCAGATTTGACTCAATGAAGGGACGCGACACATGGCCTTACTCTGCGTGAGTTTCTGTAACACCAAGCCCTGCGAGGCGACTGGGCAGATCGCCGGAACGACATACGACAGCCTCAATCGCCCTTAAAACAATTCACCGTTGCGCGGCGGGACGGAGCATTGAGCGGCAGGTCGCGTTATCAATTGGACTGTTACCTCGGGATTGTTTCTTCATGGCTGATTCCTCGCTGACTGCAAACACTGCTCACGATCTCGCCACGTGTGATGCTCTTCGTCTCACGGGAGGCTCGTTTGAAACCGGACTTACCAGTTCGGAGGCCGCCGAACGGCTGAGGCGCTATGGCGAGAATCGGGTGCAGGCCAGGGGCGGCTCGCCGGGGTGGGTGCGACTCGCCAGGCAGTTCACAGCGCCGCTCGTGCTCGTGCTCATTGCGGCGGCGGCAGTCACGGGCTTTCTTGGCGAGTGGGTGGATGCCTCGGTGATCTTCATCGTCGTCGTGGTGAATGCCATCGTGGGCTTCATCCAGGAATCGAAGGCCGAACATGCGCTCGAAGCCCTCGTGAAGATGGTCGTCGCTGAAGCTGTAGTGAAGCGGGATGGCAAAAAAATCCGCGTGAACAGCGTCGAACTCGTCCCTGGTGATATCGTGATGCTCGCGGGCGGGGATCGAGTGCCAGCGGACATTCGTTTGCTCGAAACAAAGAGCCTGCAGATCGACGAATCATCACTGACCGGCGAATCCGTGCCTGCCAGCAAGCGGCCGGATCCGCTGCATGCGGACACCGTGCTCGGGGATCGTGTGAATATGGCCTACGCAGGTTCACTCGTGACAGCAGGCACTGGCACGGGCGTGGTTTGGGCTACAGGCGACCGCACGGAGACTGGGCGCGTGGCTTTTCTCATCGCGGAGGCGGTGGACCTCACGACGCCGCTCACGCGAAAGATCGCCCGTTTCAGCGGCATGTTGCTTTGGATCATCCTGGGCCTTGCGGCGGCCTTATTTGCCTACGGCGTGTTCGTGCGCGGCGGCAGCGTCATCGAGATGCTGATGGCGAGTGTCGCCCTGGCCGTCGGCGTCATTCCTGAAGGTTTGCCCGCCGCCATTACCATCGTGCTCGCCATCGGCGTGAACCGCATGGCAAAGCGCCGCGCCATTATCCGCAAACTGCCCGCCGTCGAGACGCTGGGCTGCACCACCGTCATCTGCTCGGACAAAACGGGCACGCTCACGCAGAACAAAATGACCGTACAACGCATTCACGCGGGCGGAGAGACCTTCACGCTCACCGGCACCGGCTATGAACCGCGTGGCGAGCTGTTTGATGCCTCGCAATCCAGGGGGGATGCCGCCACAAAACCCGCGCTGCACGAGTGCCTGCACGCCGGGATGCTCTGTAACGACTCCGCCATCATCGAAAAGGAAGGCGTCTGGAGCATCGCAGGCGATCCCACGGAAGGTGCGTTGCTCGTCGCGGCGGAAAAAGCTGGTCTGCGTCATGCCGCCATCCACGCTGGCTCGCCGCGAGTGGACATGATCCCGTTTGAGAGCGACCACATGTTCCGCGCCACCCTTCACGATCATGCCGAAGGCCGCCGCATCTACAAAGCGGGCGCTTTGGAGCGGTTACTGGATCGTTGCACGCACATGCTCGATGCACGCGGCGAGGTCGTCGCCATCGACACGGAGGCGATTCGGTCCACGGCGCAGTCTTTTGCGAGCCAGGGCATGCGAGTGATCGCTTTTTGCCGACGCGATGGTTCGCATGTCAGCGGTGATTTCGAGCATCATCATGTCAGCGACGGCTTCACTTTCCTCGGCATACAGGGCATGATCGATCCGCCGCGTGAGGAGGCCATCGCCGCTGTGGCGAAATGTCAGGCGGCGGGAATCCGCGTGAAAATGATCACCGGAGATCACGCCGTTACCGCTCAAGCCATCGCCAGGCAAATCGGCATCGCCGATGCCGACACGGTGCCTGCCATCAGCGGCCGCGAGCTGGCGCAGATCAGCGATGCGGACCTTCCCGCCATCGCCGACCGCACCGCCGTCTTTGCCCGAGTGGCTCCCGAACAAAAATTGCGCCTCGTGCGTGCCTTGCAAAGCCGCGGCCACATCCTCGCCATGACCGGCGATGGCGTAAACGACGGCCCCGCGCTGAAGCAGGCCGACATCGGCATCGCCATGGGCATCACCGGCACTGACGTGGCGAAGGGAGCGGCCAGCATGGTCCTCACCGATGACAACTTCGCCACCATCGCCGCCGCTGTCGAGGAAGGCCGCGGGGTATATGACAACCTCATCAAGTTCCTCGTGTGGACACTGCCGGTGAGCGTTGGTTTTGCGCTCATCCTGCTCACAAGCGTCGTTTTCGGCCTCACGCTGCCCACGCTGCCCGTGCACCTGCTGTGGGTGAATCTGACCACAGCGATCCTGCTCGGCCTCATGCTCGTTTTCGAGCCGCCGGAGGCCGACATCATGAAAAGGCCGCCACGCGATCAAAAACTGCCGATTTTCGATTTCGCCATGTGCATGCGCACCGGGCTCGTCTCTTTCATCATGCTCGCCGGGAGCTACTGGGTATTCTTTTACGAACAAAAATGCGGCGCCAGCATCTCTCAGACACGCACCGCCGTGGTCAACACCGTCGTCGCCGTGGCCAGCGCCTATCTCATCAACTGTCGCAGCCTCCGGCGCAGCATCTTCAGCATCGGCTGGTTCAGCAATCCGCTTCTGTGGCTCGGCATCGGCCTCACCGCGGCGCTGCAGCTCGTCTTTACCTACGCGCCGTTCATGAACCGCTTCCTGCACACCGCTCCCCTCGACATCGCGGTCTGGCCGCGCATCCTCGGTGTGGCTCTCGCGTCCCTGGTGATCGTGGAGACTGAAAAGAAAGTGCGTTCCCTGAAATGAACGAGGATGCGGCCTTGATGAATCGCACTTTCGTGTGCTCGACGTTCTCATCGGAGTCCTCTGGGCACTGGAAGATCGCACAGGAGCGACTCGGGATGTGATCAGCACGGCGGGCGTGGTGCTGGATCATCGGAAAATCGACAGCATTCGGTTCGGTCGATCACGTGGGTGGCAGAAATTCTGAGGTCGTGGCTGACTCAGAATCAACGTTCTTTAGCCAGCTTCCGATATACCTCTGGCCCAGATCTGTCACTCCGACTAACCCTGGAAAGAGAACTCCACTGACCGCTCCATTGGTCACAGCCGATGCAACTGGCGGTTGCCTTGATTGAATCGTAAATGAACACTTCCGAATTCTCTTCTCGACAACAGTTCCCTGCAGCAACCAGAATACTGATTGTTCCAGACTCATTATTCTTTTCCGACAGGATGTTGAGCAGGACGTGTTCATTTGTTGTCAGCGATTGGAAAGCCCCTCTGCCTGCTCGAAGTGAACTTACGGCTTCTTTGTGCTGCTTCCAATAGCCTGATCAATGTGGCCCATATTTCTGGCTCCGATCAGGACTGAGGTGATGCCGGGTTGATTGAGAACCCATGACAATGCCAGCTGTACGTGCGACTTACCCGTTGCCCTGGATTCTGCATCCAGCTTTTCCAGCACCTGGTAACCGTGTTCTGTGAAATAGATCTCCCTGTGCCCAGGGATCACGTCGAATCTTGTGCCGGATGGAATTGCCGCACCGTGGCGATATTTTCCCGTCAGGAATCCTGCGGCGAGAGGACTATAGCTGATCACCCCGATATTCTCAGCAGCACACAACGGCAATAAATCTGCCTCGATATCGCGCTGGACAAGGTTGTATGGTGGTTGCACGGAGACCAAACGGCTGAACCCTGCAGTGTTGCTCAACTCAAGAGCTGCCGTGAGTTGCGGGGCTGAATAGTTGCTGCAGCCGATATGGCGCACTTTGCCCTGCTGTACCAGCGCTGTCAGAGCCCCGAGCGTTTCTTCCAGCGGAGTGGATTCATCCCAAACGTGAGTCTGCAATAAATCGATACGATCCGTTTGCAGGCGCTTCAAACTCGCCTCAGCGGACGCCACAATGCGATGTCCCGTCAGCAGACCGCTGATCTTTGTTGCGAGCACGATTTTGTCACGTGAATTTCGACTCCTGATCCATTCTCCGACGACTCGTTCAGACGCCCCCTGAGCATAAGCTTCGGCCGTGTCGAACAGTGTGATCCCCTGTTCGAACGCATGATCCATGATCAGCAGTGATGATTGCGGATCCACTTCACGTCCGAAAGTAACGCACCCCATCCCAATGGAGCTGACAGAAAGATCAGATTGGCCGAGGATTCGATATTCCATGGGTGTTATTCTCCGCACAGTTCATCTGGCTCTGGAATGGCTATGCCGTGCGAGACACAATACTGTACTCCGGAAGTCGTTTCAAAAGTAACGTGAAGCCATCGCGAAAAGCGACTCCACTCCAGTTTTCCGAACCGTCTGCTGACGCTTCGGGTTACTTTTGGGCTCTTAAACAACTTCCCGTCATGAGGCGACCATAAGAGGATCACATGGCTCAACGACTCGTTCTGGTGATGGCGACGTGGCTGATGGCGACAGCGGCATTGGGCGCGGAACCGGTATTGCAGCTGGCGACCTTTCGAGCGGATGTGACACCGCCGATCGGTGATGGGCCGTGTGTCGGTTTTATGCCAAAGGTGGACAGCGTCGAGCATCCGCTGGAAGTACGCGGCATTGTCCTGCGAGCGAATGGGCAGACGTTTGTGATCGCAGCGATCGATTATCAGGGGTTGTGCAATTCGAGCGATGATGAGTTCCGGAAACGCATGGCCGACGCGGCGGAGACGACGCCTGATCGAGTGGCATTACAGTCGCTGCATCAGCACTCGGCACCCGTGCTGGATGCCGATGCGATGCGAATTCTGCACGGCGACGACAGTGAACCGGTGCGCCGGCACATCGCATTCACGAATCAAATGGCCGATCGCGTGGCGACGGCGATTCGCGAGACTTTGCCGTCGCTCAGACCAGTGGTACGAATCTCTGGTTCGCGTGCGAAGGCGGAGCGACTGGCGTCGAATCGTCGAGTTCCGCAACCGGATGGCAGCTTGCTTGTGCGCGGCAGTGCGACGCGAGATCCACAGTTGCAGGAGGCTCCCGAAGGCCTGATCGACCCGTGGCTGCGAACCGTCACGTTCTTCGATGCCGAACGACCGATCGCTCAACTGCATTACTATGCGACTCACCCAATGAGCTTTTACGGCGACGCCCGTATTTCATGGGATGTCCCCGGACTTGCTCGACAGCGGTTGGAGCAGGAGACCGGCGTCTTTCAGATTTATTTCACCGGCTGCGGCGGCAATATCGGCATGGGGAAGTACAACGACGCGACTCACGCCGCTCGCGAGCAACTGACCGATCGAATGTTCGACGCAATGCGACGTTCTGCGAGAATTGCGACCGGCGATGAATCGAATGAGACCGCGAAACTCGACACGACCGTTGAAGTGCAGTCGCTCAAGCCTGCCGAGATCGCGTGGGATCAGGCAGAACTGCAATTCACCGTCCGCGAAGATGGCCACTTTGCAGCCGCTGCACTGCGCGATCAACTGCAAGCCGGACGTCCCCTCAGTGACCGCCTGAAGGCCGCGATGTTCTCGGCCTGGTCAAATCGCCTGAACACCGGGCATCGTGTGATCGTTTCGCGAATGAAGCTCGGCTCGCTGCAACTCGTGCATCTGCCGGGCGAGCCATTTGTTGAGTTTCAGCTGTTCGCTCAACAAGCCGCCAGCGACTCGTTCGTCTGTGTCGCCGGTTACGGTGAGTGCGGCGTCTGGTATTTCGGTCCCGATTCGATTTTCCGTGACCAGGGAGGTTATGAACAGACCTGGTCCTTCACCGGACCGTGCCAATCGTCCGTCGAGTCGGTGCTGAATCAATTGGTGTCACCAAAGAAAATGCAGTGATGCTGTCGTTACATGCCACAGCGCCGGCAAATCGTTCGACAGCGCAAGAATCCGCTCACTCTCTTCAGACGACAGTTGCTGAGGGCAATCCTTTGCAAACTTTGCGTATTCGACCTGCAGACGTTCATCCGCGCGCATGGATTCATCTCAGCGACGTTCAAGTTCGCGTGTCACCGGTCGGTGATCAGGATCGACGGCATTATACTGCCGCCGTGCCTGTTCGACTTCGCAGCGCAATCGAGTGAGTCGCTGAAGCCGATTCTTCAACGTTTTGTCGAACGGAAAAAATTCTGAAAATTGGTTGTCACATTTTCAGTCTCGGTGTGTATGGGGTGGCATCCAGGGGTTTGAGGACAGCCAGTGTGAAAGGCTGAACCCTCAGACACCGACTCCAACCTGTAAAGATCCACAAGGAAACGACCAATGTTCAAGACAGTTCTCTCTGCAGTCGCAGTTGTTGTTCTGGTAACAATTTCGAATTCAACGTCCGCACAGGACTTCAATGCCATGAATGCCGCATTCAACCAGCAACAGAATGCTCAGATGCAGGCGATGACGAACAACATTGTGTATACAAACATGCACGATCCGTACGTGCAGCAGCAGTATCGAGTCTACCGGCAGCAGGGAGGTCAGCTGGACTTCCAGAACTACTGTTTTCGCTACGCCGAAACCGGTGGATTTACCCCCGAAGGAACACGACGAGCCATGCAATCCTCTAACCAGATTCATCGACAGGACATGCGCAACTACGACCGGTATGTGGATGGATCTCGAGCCCTGCGACAGGAAACTTATGACTGGCGAAACAATGTTCAGGACAGATGGGCTCGTCAGCGCGGGGAGAACCTGACGGCGCAATCGACCTACGTCAATGGCTCAACGGGATCGTCATGGCAGTTGCCCAACAACGCATCGCCAGGTCAGATGTTTCAGGATCGCAGCACCGGGACCGCCTTCTGGATGGATGGCCAGGGCCAGTACTGGATGAATAACGGTCAGGGATGGCAGGCAATGCAGTACCAGCAATAAAGCTGGTTCATGACAAGCCATTTAAAACCTGCAAGCCCGGCATCAAATGATGCCGGGCTTTTTTTTTGCCCTTCATTACGGTTCATAGATTGCTGCCGTTGCTGTGCTCCACATTTAACGACTTTGTGCCTTTCGATTCGCAGGACTACGCATCGCGAAACATCAGGAACACGTCGCTCGAAATACCTTCCAAATCGTGTCACGAGTTTCCAGCTGCGCAGTACAGGAAGAGTCGACTCAATCATCGAGGTTCATCAATCCCAACAGACTGTCTATGAGAGTTCGGGATACTCTCCTCAGGATACTAAACAGGACGAGTTCCATGTTGATCAACTTCAAATTCGTACGCATTATTACGCTTCAGGTTATTCTTTCTTTTCTTTGTTTGTTGCAGCAATGTGAAGTGTTTGCAGACGCTCAGCCAGCGGGGCAGTGGGAATCCGTGAATTCTCAACCCAGCCGCTGTGTTCAAACACTGCTTCGTAAACAGCACCAATTTGAGCCACTACTTCCGACGTTCGTGATCACACACGGAATGGGTGGGACGCAATTGGACGACCGTTTTCATCAATTGGCAGATGAAATAGACGAAGCATTACCGGAATCCAACGTGATCCTCATCAACTGGACCGACGCATCGTGCAAAAAGACCTCGTTTCCGGGACTTCCGTCACCATGGGAAGTCGCGAAGAACATCGATCGAGTGGCACTGGAAGCTGCGGAGCACCTGCATTCGATGGGGGTCGATGCATCTTCGACTACTTTCATCGGAGAGAGCTTTGGTAACTGCGTCAATGCGAAAATTGCAGAGCGTCTGGGACGGCACGGAAGAATGCTTGCGTTCAATCCTCCCAATGCTGCTGGAGGATACAAGACGCCCGACCTGCGAACCTGTGCTGACCTGACATGGTCATTCCATACCTTTTCCGTGTTCGACGCTCAGGACCCCATTGCCCATGCGGGGCTCTTTCTGGAAACGCCCGTCAACGCAACTCATCGCGATCAGCACGTCGCGGGAGTCGCGTGGCTCGCGGATCAGGTGCGATCCGGAAACACCTCATGGCTGCTGATGCAACATCAGATCACCCGAATTCACGACGACAAGTTTGATGCAATTGCGGCCATCTCGGGAGAGTTGATCAACAATCCACATCTATCTCGCGAACGAACTCCCGAGTCTCCGGCAAAATCTCGAACGTTCTCAAACTCGATCACAAGAGCGCTGTGATCCGCAATAGGAATTCGAAGTGCGGATGAGATCATTCGTGCAAATCACGACCCCCGTTCAAATAAACCGATTCACGGTCTCGTGCCGGACGCCGACTTTGATATCGACCACCAAATGATTGCACCGCAGTCGGAGAAAACCATAAACCCTGAAAGTTTTTTTAACCGTTCACGATATCAGCTGCTGAGGAGGACTCCCCACCGCGTTTCGGCTTTTGTCAAAATGCGGCCTGCTGTGCTCGACTCAACGCCGCTGGACTCCTTAAGGAACGCAGCGTCTGACCAGTGAACTCGTCACCGTTGATCGTGCCGTCGGATTCAAACAGGAGGGCACGGAGGAAACAGAGGAGTCACTGAGAATGCGCTTATTGATTGTTCATCTCCGTTTCCTCTGTTTCCTCCTGTTCAATTCCGAGTCACTGTTCATGGTATCAGCCGTGCAGGAGCGATGTAGCTGGCTGATTGCTTCGCTTCGCTTCGATGGATGACTTCAGAAAGTCGAAGAAGTTGCGTTGTTGTTTTCGGCAGGTGGCCAGAGCAGTCCACATGCGTTCGTGATCACGTTGACCGGCTTCACTGCGAGTTCCCTGAGTGATCATGCGATCGATCACGCACTGGCGAATTTGTTGTTCGTTGTGATTATTGGTCAGCATTCAGCACAACTGCAGCAATCGACCTGGGATTATCGCAACAATGTGCAGGATCAATGGGCGAAACAGCGCGGTGAGAACCTTTCGGCAAAGGCTCCGTACGTCAATTCTCACGATGGATCGACCTGGCAGTTACCGACCAGCGCTACCCCCGGACAGGTGTTTTACGATAACTCCAGCGGCAACCACTTTGTGATGGATGCTCATGGCCAGTACTGGATGAACAACGATCAGTGCTGGTGGCAGTCGATGGAATATCAGCGATAGCCATGCGTTTCAAACCTGCGGCTGAATGCCTTCATCGTCAGGAACTCTTTCCCTTTTGCACAACGCACGGGGTGTATAAACATGGACTCGGTTACAACATGGGCCTTCCGCGATGTTCTGTACACCGCCATGTTCTGTACACAATGAGCCGTCATTCATCGCTGGCAGGCAAAAAGTCTCGCACCAGTTCCAGCAGTTCCAAAGCTGCCAGTTCTTCCTGGAGGCGTTCGTCCGATTCCGACTCCAGCCCCGCTCGAATTTCGTCCAGCAGGTGACCAGCAAAGCGGTTGCGAGCGCGTTTCAGAATCTGGCGGCCGTTGTCAGGGCGAATCGCTGTTCCCGTTTTTCGGCTGAGCCGCTCAGCAAGTTCTTCCGAGCTGGCATCGGGGAATTCTGTTCGAAGCTTCAAGGCGTGATAAGCCGGGCCGGGCTTGCCGCCTTCTTCGGCCAGCAACCGACTCCATGTATTGTCAAGCACCGCCTTGCGCCACTGCGCCGTCCATTCGGTATCCTGAGCAGAGTCTTCTCGTCCGATAAGATCCAGTTCGGAATCGACAGTTTTGCGTCGTCCCGACTTCTGCCAAGACGTTCGCACCATGTTTCGCAGGGCGGTCTTCAGCAGGTCGCGAAATCGTCCACGACCAGGATCTGCCCCTGCAAAATCGCCCCGCATTAGTCGCAACATAACATCCTGCGATAGCTCGTTCGCCTCTTCGTCGTCACGGACGATGCCTCCCAGATATCGACGAATGGCCGGCGCGTAGCGCATGACCAGAAGCCGTCTCGCTTCGCCGGCTGATTCCGGCTGCCCCTGCAGATGGGCGTTACGAATCAGACTCCATCGAGTCTGAATCGCCTCAATTTTCTCTTCCGTCATCGTTGTCAGGTTTCCGAAACTACATGGGATCTGTTGAGTTTGGTTCGTTGCTGTTGCCAGCAGATTCTGGTTGAGAGGCAGTAGTTTGCTCAAGTGCCAATCGAATCTGTTCCTGAAACTTTGGCAATGCGTCCGCCATTGAAAGTGCTTCCGCATGACCAGAATCCAGCTTAAGGATCTCGGACACCTGCGTTTGTGCCGTTGCCAGTTGTTCAATCGCGACCTGAGATTTGCCCTGCGCAAATGCCAGGGCGGCCGAACGAATCAGGGTCGTGGCCATGATTGATCGATAGGACACATCATCGGGATAGTCCTGCACGAGTCGAACAAAGAGCGACAGCGCTCGCGAATAGTAATCGATTGCTCCGTCTGCTTCCTGAAGAGTCTCCTTAACTCGGGCCATAGCGAAGTTTAGTTGACCGCGTTCAAAAGCTGACGCTCTGCTCGCGTTGTCTTCCGGCACTGCTTCGATGGTTTTTAAGGCCGTTTCGAGAACCGTCGCCGCCTGGGTGGGATCGCCGTTGATCAGCAGGCCTGTCGCCAGATCGCGTTCAGCCTGGGCCTGCCAAACGACGGCAATGTCTCGACCCTCCTGTGCGCCCGGTGAACCTTTTGCAGCCGCAGCGAACCGGCGTGCGTAGTCGATGCGTTCTGTCCCAATCGAGACATACCGAGCATAGTCACCCGCGTTGGCTGCATCTGACATTTTTTGTTTTACGGCGATGCTTGCAAGTTTCAGAACCTCAGCGGAGGTCGGATGCTGATCGAGAAGCTGTTTGAGACGCTCATCGACCAGCTTCAATTCCGCGGGATCCCGGGCGGCAACATACGTTCCTTTGTTCAGCAACACTTTGAGATAAGTGATTTGCAGGTTGAGGTCTTCGGGATACTTCGGAAGTAATATGGCAAAGGCCGATTGCAGCTCGGCGAATGTTTCGGCACTTTCTGCCTGGCTTCCATGCAACCATTCCAGCAGGACATGACCATAGAGTGCCGACACATACGATCTGGTGATGTCGAGGTCATCCGGCTGCAGCTGGAAAATGCGGCGATGTAGCGCGAGCGAATCGCGGCTCGTTTCCATCATGATCGGAGTCGCGCGAGGGATGTCCGGTAGCTGATCACGAAGCCGATCAACGACTCCTACCAATGCATCCTGAGCGATATCGCGTGTCTGCCTGATCTCCGTATTCGCTCTAATCAGGTCGGTATTTGCGGTCTTCAGTTCGCTGTTCACCTTCTTGACATCAGAGTATGCGGCCTGTATCGCCGCGATTCCAATCATCGCGGCCATGCCGGAGATCGCAAACAGGGCACCTGCTGTTGCCTTCCACGGATTCCGACGGCCCCATTTTAAGAGATGTTCCAGTCGCGAAATCGGCTTCGCCAGAATCGGTCGGTCTTCCAGAAACCTGGCAACGTCGTCGGCCAGTTCCTGAGCAGTGAGATAACGACGCGATGCTTTCTTCTCAAGACACTTCAGGCAGATCGTCTCCAGATCCCTCGGGACCGTAGGCTGCAATGTTCGTGGCGGAACCGGGTCTTCCGTCAGCAGAAGCATGATCGTTTCAACACCGTCCGCGCCAACAAACGGTGGACGCCCGGTGAGCAGTTCGTAAAGAATCGCTCCAAGAGAATAGATATCAACGCCTGGGCCGGGCTTGTTGACCATGCCGGATGCTTGTTCGGGAGCCATATAAGCAGGCGTTCCGACGATTTGCCCCGTGCGTGTCACGTGGCTGTCACCAGCGATTCTTCGAGCGAGCCCGAAGTCAGACACCCGCAGCATTTCGGGACGGATACTGCTGGCCGCTCCCGCGTCTGTTGTTGACCTTGCCGTTGTCGCGACTTGAGTCTCGCGAGAACTGTCCGCTGTGATACGTTGTGTCGATGCGGACTCAAGTGGACTCTGGCTCAATTGCGAAGATCCGGCAATGAGAATATTGGCCGGCTTCAGATCGCGATGCAGAATGCCTTCAGAATGAGCTGCGTGAATCGCCAGTGACAGCGTGTGAATGATCTTCGCGGCCCGTTCAGGCACAATGGGGCGTCCCGCAAGTGAATCGGCCAGCGTACCCCCAGCGAGATACTCCATCACGCAATACGGAATTCCGGATTCGGTGCGAGCAAATTCAAACAGTCGGGTGATATTGGGATGCGCGAGGCTGGCGACAGCTTTTGCTTCGGCTTCAAATCGGGAAAGGAGCTCCGGATCGTCGGCATCGACCAGCATCTTGACCGCGACCGTGCGTCCGAGTCTTCGGTCAGTCGCCTGGTAGACGCGTCCCATGCCGCCGCGACCGATGAGCTCAGTCACTTCGTATCCATCTATGGTTGGCATCGACATCAGAAAGACTCGCCTCGGGCACCTCGCTCTGTTTCCTCGCAGCTTGTCAGGGTACCAGTCAACTCAACAGGATGCCAGTGCGTGCTTTCGCAGAAGCAGCCGAGGTGAAATACTCGGGCGATACAACCTGCTCAACCACCCGGCAGCGAGCACGAGTCGCCGTGGCGAGCCCAAAAATGCAAAAAGCGGTGTCCCTGAATCGGGCACCGCTTTTGACTTGATAAAGCTGGACAAAGTCAGACTCCTTTCGACTTTGGATTCTGGATTGATTTGCCTTCCGACTACCCCTGGATTCGGTCCAGCAACAGCGGTGACGATCCATCGTCATTGATCAATTTCAATTGATTCGTAGTAACTTCGCAGGGAAACGAGAGAGTTTTTCCGTTGTCTGATTCAAACACAACATGACCATCGCTTACTCCCCAGCCTCCCTGAAAAGTCGACCGACTTGACGATTTATCTGCAAAGAAAGTCTGAACAAGGAACTCGAAACGGCCGTTTGAATCGACCGACAACCCGATCCACGTGTTGTTGTTCTCGATCGTTGTGTAGCCACCCCACTTCCCAGTCACGTTTGAGATCGTTGGTTCTGTTGTTGCATTGGCGTCACCTTCTTCAGTCTGTTCCGCAGGTTCGGTCGGCGTCTGATTATTCTCCTGATTGATGGGTTCAGTCGCGTTGCCGGCAGGTGTTTCGTTCTGTGGCTGTTCGAATTGCTGGGCGACGAATGAGTATCCCAGATTGGTCAGGTAGTCTTCAGAAGCGTTTGGCAGGTCCAGTCCAAGAACCCCCAGCTTTCGAACTTCTGTGATGTCGACAAGGTAGTGTTGTCCTTTGAGAGCCTCCGCGAGTTCTTCATTTCCTTTTGTGACAGCATCTTTGAACGTTGCATTCAGCATCGTGGATTCAATTGCCAGCCACTGTTGAGACTTTGGCAGCTTCACTGCCGGGAATGCATGGCCAGGGACAAGGACGATCGCAGGTTCCAGACCGACAGCTTCGCAAACACTTGACCAGGTCACAGCCAGATCAACGCATGTGCCAGCTCGATTTCGCAGAACGTCTCGAGTGTACTTGATGTGCTGGCCCTGATTTCCCTGAGTCAGCATTCCCGGAGGAGACTGATAGGCCACATGATTCATCTGCAGGAAGTGATGCAGGGCTGACATGAATGCGACGCACTCGTCGTCCGAAGAACTTGCTGCGATTGACTGACCGTAGCTCTCTGCCGCCATTCCGTTAATCCGCCCGGCGAGCTGTTGAACGATGGGGTCGGCCGGAGTCGTCATGGATGTGAACAATGCCGGTGCATAATCAAACTGATCGACAAAGCCAGTGATCTCTTCCGGCTTCAGGCTTGAGAAAATCACTTCGTTACGGCTCAGGATTTGAACCGGGAACGAGTCAGATTCCTCAACTTTCGTGCCGTCTGGCTGCAGATATTCGTATTCGACTTCAATCACAGCCGGACGTGCCCCATTCAAAGCCATCATCTTTTCGAGATCGAAGATTGGAAAGAACGGATCTACGACCGTCTGTCCGGGATACAACTTCGCCACACGCTGCCACGAGCCCCAGCTGCCCATTTCGGCGACGCGGAATCGCACGCGATAGTTGCTGAGAACCTGATCTCCTGTATTGACGGCCGTGGCCCGTGCAGCCCAGAGATAGTTGAAAGTCGGGTTACTGTAGTTCTTGGCAATGCTGCTCATCAGCGTCGACTTGTGATCCACGTCAAACTGCAGTTCCGGCTTCGTGCCGTTCGTCACTTCAGGAGTGAAGTCATAGGTGATTTCAGACTTCTGGCTGTCGTAATTTGCGTTCGTGGCTCTCTCAGGAAGTTCGATATCAATGACCATCGTGCCCAATCCAATGTCCGTGCTTTCGGCAGACATTAAAGTGACATGGGAACCGGCGGCCGAAACTAACTGACAACCTTTGGCGGAAAACATTCGGACAACCCATTGATTGCCCTTGACGTTGCGTGCCGCCCCGGGGGTCTGGAAGGTCATTTTGACCTCGTTGTTGTTGTCGATGAATTTTCCAGACAGCTCATTCAGGTTCGTCCAGTTTCGATCATCCATGCCGATTTGACGCGCCAGCAGATTGAAATTGCCGCCCATCTGCTTCAGAGCGGTGTAGTAGTTGATTTGCGTCTTCAGTGAGATGTTGACGTCACTCACGCCGACGTCGGAAATTCTGACGGTTGTGCGTCCAGTGATCACCGGCTCAGAGGCAGATATGCCGGCAGAAGAAAAGAACCCACTGGCCATCATCAGTACAAAGCAACTGACGTTGCGGGCGATCGAACGGATTCTGCGACCGAAGTGTGTGAAGCGAATCATTGGAAGTCTCCTGAAAAGCGGCCTTGTTTGCGGTTCAGGACGATCGTTTTCGTCCCGGAATACTGCCCATACAAAGCACAGGAGATCTTGTGACATGCAACCCGGAAGATTTTCCAATTTCTTTGTGTCAGAAGTGTCACTGCATCAAAAAGGCTGGTTTTTCTCGACTCCACACCAGTTTTCAAAATCTTCCATTAAAACGAATCAGGAAACTTTCGACCTTAGTGTCACGGAATGAGATCCACCCTGTATTGGCGATGTTGTCTGCCCATTTTCAACTCATGGCCATTTCATTCAGGGGAAGTCATCATGATCGTTCGCAGGAAGTTTCAGTTCCTTGGCGCAATTCGCATCGTTCTTGGTGTGGCTGGAATGCTGTTCACGTTGTTTTCACTCCACATTGCGATTCAAAGATCACCCGAAACAACTCCGTTTATCATCGCAGCCATTGAAGGCGTCGTTTCTGTCCTGGTGTTTGGCTCAGGTCTGCGTGCTCGAAGCAAGCCTGCACTCTTTTGCATTGATGAACTTGGTTTTCATTTCAACCTCGAGTCCGATGAGCCGAGATTGATTCAATGGTCCGAGGTGACACACATTCGGCAATGCGGTGAACATCTCACGATTTTCAGCACTAATGATAACCCCGAGGTGTTTCACTGTTACAAATTGAATGAAAGTCCTGAGCTCATCGCTGCCGAATGCCTGAATCATATCCACAGAATAAACGGCCTGGCCTCTATTCGAGACGCCATCCTCGCAGCGCCGCCCGAGCTGTGCTGCCAAAAGTGTGGCAAGGCGACGTCCAGCCTCAAGGGTTCCCTCTTCTTCGTGATTGTCTTTGCCTATGTGTACAACTTCGTGTTCAGAAAAGAATCATTGACCTGTCCGCGATGTACTCGACGCAGTGTCTACAAATCCGCTATTGTCAACCTGCCATTGTCCAATCTCATCTGGCCCATCATCGTACTCCCACTTTGCACATTCCAATGGTTCAACTCCTTCCGCAATGGTCATTCGCGTTGCGTGATTGACATGCTGGAGAACCAGCGCGTGAAAGAACTGACGGCTTGACCTGTAGACAGACTGCCAGCGGAAAGTGAAGAAGGGATGCGAATCATCGGATTCGACGAAGGCTGGGCTCACTTGCGTCTGACTGATTGATTCTTTGTTTCCGAAACAACTCCGAAATTGCCTTGAATTGGAGATCTGCAATGCCTGCCGCTTTGCCATCATGCAATGAACCTGCGATGGGGTCGACTATATTGATGTTTCTGCTGGGGGGCGCGGTGACTGCGGTCTTCTCCGGCTCACTGGATTTTCCTGCCGCCAATGCCGGATTTCTGGAGGTCATCGCTCTGGGAATGCTTGTGCCCAGCTTTACCTGGATCGTGCAGCTGTCATCATCGCTGCTCACCATGCCGTCCATTCTCCGCAACCGCTATTGGGCTGCGTTGGGACGAGCCTGTGCCATTGGTTCCTTTGCACTCCTGCCTGCAGCCATTGCAAACCTGACCATCGCTGGAATCTCACCCTTGTATTCCGCAATCAACGTCATCGCAAGCGTCGTTGCGATGGCGTGGGATCTGTTCCGGCAGTGCCGCATCGCTGGAATCTCCATGGGATGGCCCGTCAGCTGGTGTCTGACCATCAGTCTGAATATGTCGATTTTCGTGTGGAGCAGCCGTGCGTGGTGGCGGGTTTGAATATAACCGGCGCAGTTGACTGTCCCGGACATTGGCACAAAGGTGACCGTATGAAACGCTGTTGACGACTCAACGATCCATTTGGCATCAGCCACATGTGGGCCACGATTGCATCAAATCCGTTGGTATGTTTAACAACTGTTTCTCCGGCAGCCAGTCGGCGTTCTGTTTTGCCGGACTGAACCATTGATATCCGCTTGCTATCCACACTTCTCGCAATGTACTTACAGAGGCCCAATCTCGATCCCCGAGAGCTGTCACTCCCACCGGCCAGCTGCAATTGGAGGCAACGCCGGGACCAGGAGTCGGGTTGGCATCAGGAATCTGGTGGTCAGACCATGAACAACCCTGAGATTCAGCGTCAGTATCAGGTCTATCTGCAGCAGGGCGGAACACTTGCGTTTCCTGCATACTATCAGCGATATGCGGAAACCGGCGGATTCACTCAGCAGGGCTACCAGCACGCGATGGCAACGCAGGCTCAGATCAACGCTCAGGATGCCGCCAGCAGGAATGCATATCATCAGCACTCTCAACAACTGCAGCAATCGACATGGGAATATCGCAACGCGGTTCAGGATCGATGGGCAAAGGAGCGAGGCGAAAGTCTCTCTGCACAGGCTCCGTACTTCAATTCACACGACGGTTCGTCGAGATATTCCAGTCTGCGTCGGAGAGACCAACCGTCACCGGGTAAGGCAATGTCGCAAACCGCTCCGGTCCCATCGACCGGAGCTGGATAATGTCCAGTTCAACTGCTTACTCGGCACAAATCCCAATGGGAGATTTGAACAGGAGCCGTTTTGAGGCCGAGGTCGCGTTCATCCTGCTGATTCAGTCGGCAGGCTCAGCGATTCCCTTTGATCCTTCAGACGGCGCCATTTTCCCGAGAAAATCACGAAGATCGCAATTGCAGCTGGCACTAAAATCAGCCCAACGACCTTTGATCTTCTATTGGTCGTGACAGTCTTCTCACTGTTTCGGTAATGCGCAACAATCAAAGCAGCGTCTTCCGGATGCAGTCTCCAGTCGTAATACCCGCCAGCCACGGTCGTGCCGCTCAACCGATCCGCCATATCTTTCTCGTAAACAAGCCGCAGCTGCGTCATATGAAAAGGAGGGTGTTGCTGATCTCGGAAAACCACGTCGCCAGTCAGCGTGATGTCGCCCGCCGCATCTTCGCCCAGAAAGGAATCAACACCACGCTGTACGCCACCCCGGACACTCGTTTCCAGATGATCAAGCGGCGAGAATTCACCAGTGACTCCACTTCCGCCGGTGAAGGCAGGCTTACCGTCGACGGAGATGTAAAAACGCCAGTACCCGCCCGCAACTGCCGACGGAGCTGATACAGCCAGAAACGTAAGAGCTGCGGCGTTGAGTATCAGAGTTGGCCAGCTCATTTCACTCTCCATTCAGGTTTCTCAGATTGTTTGTCCGGATCTTCGCGAATAAGCTCATGTGTCGAGAAGAAGTCCGTGAATTGCTGCTTTTCCGCTTCTCCGAGTTCCACGCGAACTGTTTCATGCTGGCCGGTGCCGCAAACGCGAGCCACTCAGCCCCGATGTTTTCCGGCAATAATACGGACCGTGTCGCCTGGAACAAACGGACCGCCGTTTTCAATGCCCTGAGAGTACAGCATCGGACCGAAAACAAACCATCCCGGGATGATTGCAGCAAACCAACCGCTCAGAAAAGACAACACAATCATTGCGACAAACGGCAGTACGGAACCCGTCACTGACATTGAATCGAGACCCTGGCTTCGCAACCATGATCGCCATTTACGTCCGCATGATTGTTATTTCTCTGGCTTGCAATCTTTTCGCACAATGCGGAAGTTCTGCCACTTTTCAACCTGAAGGCTGTACCACTCATGCCCTTTGCTGTCTCCCTCACCCGGAGAAAAGGTCAGCTTTCCTGTGGCAACGATGATTGTTCCCTTCGTCATTGGATTGGAGCCAAAATAAGACAACTGCAGCCGATCCAACACGCTGGCAAGTTCTCCTTCAATCCAGACTGTCAAATCCTTCCCTTCATGTTCGGACATGGCTTCAATCACGAAGGTCCGGGGTTTTCCTGCGATCGCCAGCTGTGAAACTCCGCCTAATTCGGACACAGAAAACTGAATCGTTACTTCCCTGCGATCAAGCGTCCGATCAAGTTTCGCGATTGAAATCGCGGTTGGATCGGGAGTCACCGGTGGGTCGTCGCTGCCATCTGCCGGAACAGTCAGGCCCCAGATCAGAGCAATGGCGATAAACGAAGTGAGGCTTTTCATTGATGGCACTCCAGCTTCAGGGCAAAGCGAAATAAACAACTCGCAGAAGTGCGGGTGATTCGCCAGCACAAAAATCGCCAGCTCCAACGGGAGGGAAGATCGATGCTTGTCTCGCAACTCACATGCCATACGCCACCACGGACTTCTCGCGAAGACTGAAAATACCGGCCGGGGGGAAGGATCTCAAGCCCTGGTTTGTTCTTTTGAAAATACGACCATATTTCTGAGGCAGTTAACACTCTCCAGGGCGGAGTTCGAGGACTGTTTCCAGTCCGCGATCCGTGCTTTGCACCAGCTCGGCATCGAAACTCGCGTCCGAATGTGAGTTCACGTTGTGCGGAAAGCTGACACTCGACTATGATCACGCTCGACTATGATCACACCTGATGTCACAGGGTCGCAGGGCCTCAGTTAGCGCCACACAGCCGATTACCTGGAGCAAGCGTAATGACGATGCTGTCCCATGCACTTCCAGCGGTGGCTCTGTTCATCACTGCCGTTTCACCTGCATTATTGGCTGGATTTCCTCAGCCGGGAGCCCTGAGGCGATCGGTGAACTGGGGAATGATCTGGCCACGCGATCGCTTACTCAGCGTTCCTGCGTTTTGTTCGCTTTTGCGATCGTGAAGGAAGAGTTTTCAAGTCGCGAATGGCCGATCCGGAGAAGCATTGACGTTTGCCATTGAGCAACGAAGCCTCAAAGGAGACGAGTCGAAAATCCGCGACTCGACATACTCACAACGACAATGGATGCAGTATGCGATCAGCCATAAACAGAATCTTCGTGTCTTTGTTTGCCCTATTCTTCCAGTCAGCGAACGGGCAATCGCCGCAATCCGAAATGCTGGACCTTGATACATCTATATCCTGGCTGACAGATCGGGAACTCCATGTCCATGGGGTGAAATTCAGCGCTGCGTGCATCGCGCTGGGAGATTTTTCAGACGATCGAATTCCAGGATTGCTGAAGACCCGGCAGATGGAATGCGGAGACACATCGCTTCCACTCCTGTACGCACTGGCTGCCCACGGCGATTATCAGTCGGCCAAAAAGATCGTCGATTTGCTGGCACACGGAGACAAGACTTCGCTTTCTGCATTGAAACGTCTGCGGTCTGAAGATCAACGGTACATTTCGCCAGGCGAGGAATCGCTCGATGCGAGTGAAATGACAGCGTGGTTTAGCGCTTTCTCAGAAGACGCATACAGGATCTGGTGCCAGAGTCGCCTGATGACAACTCACCCACGGCACGAATTTGAAATTCGCAGTAGCAGATTTTTGACTGACGAGCAGATCGACAACCTGCCGACTCGTCGTGCATGGAGACTGTTCAAACAAGCGATCTCGCATTTGCAGGACGAAGGAAACCGCAAGCTTGCCGAAGCCGTTTTTCGTAATTGTGCCACCGAGTATCCATTGACCATTTACACTTCACAGTGCATTGACCTGGCAGATGAGCTTGAACGAATGGCTCATGAAGACGCCCATTGGACAGAACCACGATCACTTGATTTGCTGACGTCCGACGAAAAGGTCGCGTACTGGACATACCACTTGCGAAACACAGTAGTATATCAGGGAATGCAGCCAGGGACCTGTGTGATCCTTTGGGGAACGGAGGAGAGAGCGCCAAATGCTGCCCGCAGGCTGCAGCAACTCGGAGAATCAGCGATTCCAGCTTTGCTGGATATGCTTTCTGATCGCCGGCCGATGCCAGCTGTCGGATATTGGCGCGACTTCTCTCCCACTCGGCACGTCCTTCGAAATCAGGATGCCGCCTTCGAGATCCTGCTGTCGCTCAACCAGAAGGGTCTGGGCAATGATCTTGTTAATGGCTATTTCTCGCAGATGGATCAAGACTCACAGTGTCGAGTAATTTCTTTGTATCGAGCATGGTGGCAGAGAAAGCACGGTTAAGACAGAAAAATTGGTAACAGATCCGTGAGTCTCGGGGGCTGTCGTTTTATTCATTAATTAATTACGTTGCTTAATGCGCAGGTAAAGGCGGTATATAACCCACCCAATTCGCAGGGAGCCTCGACTTCAGCTACCGCTTAAACGGTTAAACGAACAGTCCCCGTGGCGATGGGGATCCGTTTTGTTTGCTTTTTTTTTGTACTGTAGTTGCAGACCCCATTGACCGCCGCCAGGAGACCAGCCGTTTCTCCGGCCCTCCGCTGTTGTCGTTCGCATGAACTCTTCGGGAGGCCTGTTCGTCTTGTCCGTGGTCTGCGCCGCCAAAGAGTGTCATTAGGGCCGTGCATCGAAACGCCTAAAAATGGACTGGCGAATATCCAATCAGAAGCTGAATCAGGAATTGGTGAAGACGTTTACGAGTTCATGATATTTCGTGGTCAGTGAAATCTGCTCCTGCGTTTCTGCCACAACCGTTTCCCGAGAGCGTGCAGATATTCGGAATCCTCCACACGCTCTCGCCAGCTCAGAGGAATTGCGTTGATCCCCAATCTTGCTCCCAGAACAGATCCTGTGATCGCACCAATTGAATCGGAATCGCCGTCGGTATTAATGGCCGTCAGAACGGCTGACGAGTAGTCATCGGGCGAACGCCAGAAGCAATACATCGCGCTGGCCACGGCCTCTTCCCCGATCCACCCTTCACCCAGAACATTTTTTGTGAGAACGTGGTCCGGTGGATGGTTCGGACAGGTAAAGAATGGCCGCGAGAATCGCGGGTCCTTGAGGGCAATGAAATCCTGAATACCCTCAGCCCCGATCTCCACAAGAATCTGCGCGCGACGCCGAAACTCCGCGGGATATCCAATCGCGTCACCGACGGCAAGCCCCACGATCGATCCTTTGCTGCGCGTTTCATTCAGATCCATTGTCAGTCCTTCCGATGCAGCATTTTCAGGATGGCGCTCATGCAGCCGGATCGTAATTCGCAGTCCAGGTTTCGTTGCGCCGAAGTTTCCATGAACCAATTCGATTCACTCGTTTCAGCCGTTCATTATTCGGACAACCACTGAATCAGCAGAATCATGAATTCCACCATGTGTTGGCAATTTCGCACACTGTTCGGTTCAACAATGTCGTGAATTTTTTTCAGGTCCGCCGCCAGAGGTTGCATGGGCAGAGAGCGGCAGATGTTGTCGGCAACGGCCTCTTGGTGCCGATAGAGTGTTGCAACGACCACCAGCCAGACGCAAACGTAGTATTCGACCGGCTGCGAGAGAATGATTCATCAAATTCGCTCGTAATCCGACGGTGCGGCTTGCGGGCTGGACGCCCCCTGTGCTCGCTGCTGATCACGTCGGGGCGAATCCGCTGAAGCAGTATGCAAACCGAAACGGGTTCCGCGAGACGCTGCACCATCGGTGACCCGCAATGGTTCCGTCTGGGCAAACGGGAATTTTCGCTGACCGGTACAGGAGAAGCGTCTCTGGATCCCATTCCGGCATACTTTTCTTTAGACTCCCTGAGTTCAATCTTCTGGAAGTACGAAGTGTGAATCCGGACTCCTTAGCATATGACACCTCACCCGAATCAGTCGGATTCACCGACGATCACCTCCACCAGTCTGATCCTTCGCATTCAGGCAAAAGATCATGTCGCATGGGATCGGTTTGCCAGGCTTTATACGCCATATGTTTATGGCTTGTGTCGTGCCAGCGGCATGCAGGATTCGGATGCAGAAGATGTGAGTCAGAATGTTCTGCGTTCCATTGTTTCCGGAATTATTTCGTACCAGCGTACCGGATCATTTCGTGGCTGGATTTCCCAGGTGACTCGTCATCGAATCATCGATCACCATCGTCGTCAGCAACGACAACCTCCGTCCGAAGGCGGGACCGATTTTCAGATACGAATTTCTGAGGTACCTGATATACTGATGCCGCTGTCGTCACAGTCATCCGTCGATGGAGATCCTCTGATTCTTCATGCTCTGAGTATGATCCGCGACGAATTTGAAACTTCGACCTGGACCGCGTTCTGGCGAATGGTTGTCGAAGGCCATGGTGCCTCCGAAATCGCGAAGGACCTCGGCTGGATTGATTCCGAAGATCCAGCGAGCTATACCAAAGGAGCCAAACGCGTTCGTCAGGCTAAATTTCGAGTCATGAAGCGAATAAGGGACGAGTTCGGAGAAATTCTCGACCTGTCGCACGAATGACCAGCGATTGTCGACCGTAAATGATTGAGGGGAAATTACTTATGGCGATTTTTTATTTACCGGCGTTTTCTGCGTGGCGCTCGGGCGTTTAACAGTTGTTGAAAGAATTGTCTGCGTCTCCCGGCACTTCAAATAACGTGAATTCCGGGCTGCCTGAAACTCTTCAGACAATTGGTTCAACATCTTTTGAAAACGTAAG
Source organism: Fuerstiella sp. (assembly GCA_022843805.1). Classification (GTDB taxonomy): domain Bacteria; phylum Planctomycetota; class Planctomycetia; order Planctomycetales; family Planctomycetaceae; genus F1-80-MAGs062. The sequence goes on along the minus strand of JALHMY010000008.1, from coordinate 19,695 downwards.
TCTCCCGTGACGTCAGCCGTCGATCCAGGAATCCCGTCAGATGGTCAAGCCAGCCTGTCCACACAGCGATCAACTCGCATCATTCGTTCGTTGTGAACTCTCTGATGAAGTGGCGGCGAGTGTACTGGATCATTTGGACGACTGCCCTCACTGTGAGGAGACGGTTGCGAAGCTGGAACATACGATCAAGTCTGTGTTGCCTGGAGCTGCTGCAACGATGATCAGCATGCCCTATTCTGACGAAAGCGCCTGCAGGCGAGCTGTTCAGTCGCTCGTGAATGAATTTACTGCCGATGCACCAGAGGCCAATCCATGCATCGGCGCAATGCCGACTGCTGCACCTGATTCTCCGTCTGAGTTCAGGACTTTGCGTGACTTCCGAATCGTCGAGAAGGTGGGGCAGGGAGGCATGGGTGCTGTCTACAAGGCGGTCCACCAGAGAATGCAGCGCACCGTGGCGTTAAAGGTTCTGCCGTCCGGCATGATTGGTGACCAGAGTGCCATTGCCCGATTCAATCGTGAAATGTCTGTACTGGGACAACTCAATCATCCCAATATCGTGCAGGCGTTTGATGCCGGCGATCACGATGGGCAGCATTATCTGGCAATGGAATTTATCGAAGGCGAAGACCTGGCAACGGTCCTGCGAAAACACGGCCGACTGAGTATCCCCGATGCATGTCTCGTCGTTTGTCAGGTCGCCAGTGCTCTGCAGTATGCTCACGAAAAAGGGTTTGTGCATCGAGACATCAAGCCGTCCAATCTGATGCTGGCGGAAGTCGTGGGGGCTAATGGGAAGCCGCAGGCCATTGTCAAAGTGCTGGACCTTGGACTTGCACGCGTGTTCGAACAGGCAACCGTCGAACACGACAAGCCGACTGCAGAACTCACATCGGCCGGTCAGATCATGGGCACGCTGGACTACATGGCACCGGAGCAGGGAACGGATTCGCATCAGGTCGATATTCGCACAGACATCTATTCGCTGGGGGCAACGTTTTACAAACTGCTGACGGGCGATACGCCATTTGCTGAACATGCCGCGAAGCCTCCGATGCAGCGACTGATGGCGATGGCGACTCTGGAAGTTCCGCCAGTTTCCGCAAAACGGCCGGACATTCCGGCGAAACTGGCTGCGGTTGTTCACCGCATGCTGGAGAAAGATCCAGCCCGACGCTTTCAAACTCCGGTGGAACTTCTGCGAGCATTGGAAGAGTTCACAACAGGAGCCAACCTGCTGACCCTGATGCGCCCTGCTGCAGCAACAGCGACAGACACCGAACAATTCGGTGCGTCCACGAAAGCCAGGCCGCTGCCTGCGGCCAGCCACCATGGAGGAAGCCGTGGACTTCGCAGAACTCTGGCGATGCTGGGCGGATTTTCAGCCTTCGTTCTGCTGTCGGCCATTCTGGTCCTGACGACTCGCTATGGACGGATCGAAGTCACTTCGCCGGACGGCACTTTGCCAGCAGACTTGAAAGTTGCGGTTTCCAATGGTGGTGACAGTATTGAGATTCTTCAGGCAGACAACCATTGGTCAGCGAAAGTGGTCAACGGTGAGTATCAGCTCCAGTTAACGGGTGGCGACGATAAGTTCGAACTCAAAGAATCGAAACTGACAGTCAGTCGCATGGGTAAGGCGGTCGTCGTTGTCGAGCTTCGAAAGGCAGACGCATTAGCTGCTGCAAACTCGAATCTTCGTCCGGACGTGAGTGACGCTGGTTCGAAAATGTCGGAGGCTGCGGCGGCGCCTTCTGATACGAAGTCTGTTCCATCCTTACCACCAGACGATGCAGCCGAAGACAATGTTGCCGCAGACAATGTTGCCGCAAAAGCGAATCCTGAGAAACCTTTCGCGTTGCTGGGGGCTGGAGGCGTCAGGCGGGAGTTCAGAACCATGCCGGGTGCTCTGGCGGAATTGAAGACGGGTGACACGGTGGAAATCAGCGGACATGGTCCGTACCTGATGCCGAGCGTCCCTTTCAACCACCTGAACGTGACGGTTCGAGCCGCCGAAGGTTCACGACCGGAGCTGGTGTTCAACGGTGGAGCATCTCACAACGCCGGTCTGCAACTGCACGGACTCGATCTGATCTTCCGGGAAGCTCGTGAAGGAGGCGTCGGCTACTTGAACTCGTCGACAGACGATTCGAACTGGGTGATTTCCAAATGCCGCATCCAGGTGAGCAGTCTGATTCTGAGCCCTCGAACGAAACTTCAGGTCAGTGATTCCCTGCTGCTCGTGGGCATCTTCGCTTTGGGCGGTGGTGGGACAACGGCCGTCTTTGATAATAACGTCATCGTTTCAAATTATTATGGTGTATTCGACTTCGGTTATGCCGAGCAATGGGCGGACGATGTCCATTTGACGCTGACAAACAATACGATTCTGGTAGCGGCAGGAGGAGTTGGAGGAAGTCGATTGTTCCTGTTCGGAAACTCCGGGCCACAGCCTGGCAGAAAGTTCCATGTGACCGCTCGCAATAATCTGTTCGCTTTGGATGGTGGTCCGGCGCATGGTCATCTGGTGATCCATCCCGAGCTTGAACCAAAGAATCCGGATTCAATCGACTGGCAAGGCGAAGGAAACCTGTTCTGTCCGTTTCCGCTGCCGGGTAAAACGACAAAAGACGTCGATGGCAATGACGTGATCGAACATCCGCTGGATGCCTGGGCACGCTGGCTAAAACGTGATGAACGTGAAAGCGGCAGCCAGATTGCTGCATGGCCACACTGGCAGCTTGCTGCCGCGAGATGGGTGGAAGATGCGACAGCGATCGAAACGTTGCAGCAACAGATTGAATCGTCCATTCCGCCGGAGTTACGACAGGAAACTGGTCCGAACTGGGAACTGCTCGGAGCGGGAGATGCGTATGTTCGAGCGTTGGTCGCATCCGGGCGAGCGATTTCAGAAAGCGACTTGCGTCCGGAAGCGATCGGTGGAGGCTCCTGCGTAATCATTCGAAACGGGATGGACCACGACGGATTTCCAACACTCCAGGCAGCCATCGACGCCAGTGTCGACAAGGATATTGTTGAAATCCGTACCGATCGGAATGTCGGTCGGGTTTACAATGCCGACAATCAACGTCAGTTGACGATCCGTGCCGGAGCGGGATACTCACCTGAAGTGGAGACGATTCAAGGCAGTCGCCTGAATCTGGAAGGTCTGCGATTTGCACGTGGAGAAGGTGTGTACGGAACGGATGACTTTCCTGAAGTTCCCCGTGAGCAAATCGTTCGGATCACCAACTGTGTCTTTCCTGCCAGCGAACAGAATGTCGGAAACGGAATCGGCTCAGTCTCTGTTTACCACGAGTCCGGTAAGAATGGAGTGGCAGTCATCTTCCGGAATTGCTGGATCGAGGGGGCCGTCGAGCTGAATCGCCATCCAGGCCAGCCCATTCGATTTGAAAATTGTGTCGTGCCGAGGATTCGTTTCGGTGTTCATTCCGATGAATCGACAGTTCCGAATGAAGCCGGTGCCGCGCAGGTCGTTCAGTTCGATCGTTGTGCTGTCTGGTCACCGGAACTCAGGCATGGTCGCACGGATCTGATTTCCACTATTCCGGGCCAGTCTTTTCATATTGAAGTTGTGGCGGATCGAACCCTTTTCGAAACCCGGGGGGCGATTCGAGAAGATGGATTCGTCAGCCTTTCGGGCAGGAAGAATTTGTTCCGCATTGGGAACCCGCATTGGTTTGTTACACCGGGTGAAGGTGAAGCGAAGTTGTATGTTTCCTGCCTCGCCGACGTGCAGCAGAGAGCCACGGCCGTCACCGCATCCTTCGAAGGCCATCCACAGGCATGGGACCCTTCGCAGTGGCAGCTTCTTCCGAGCAGTCCAGGCTTCCAGGCAGGTCCGGGCGGAAAAGACACAGGGGCAGACATTGACCATTTGTCTGAAGTACTGAATCCGCGAAACACCTCAGGGAATTTTCCGCATAAAGACCAGCAGCCGTAGGACATGCCCACGGGCGGCGAGACGTGGACGGAGGGGGAAGCTTTTGTGGTTCTGCGCGGAATGAAGTGCTCGACCGAGGGCGAAGCGAATGAAACAGCGAGGGAACTCCATGGCCGGACCTCAGAAACCATGAGCCATTATTAGCGTTCATGAGTGTTCATGAGCGGTCTAAACAACGATTCCGATCCGCACAATTCAATTCGCGCAGACCCGTTAAAAATCAGGTTGAATGAACCACGGATTGCGCGGATATCGCGGATGAATCCCACTGTCGCTCAGTCGGTAGGCCTGCGAGCGCGTGATTCGCAGTTGAACGGTCACAGCGAGTTTCGCGGGATCGGCGAGTTCATGTTTGGCAGTCCGAGCAGTCTGAGGGCCGTTGGCAGAAAGATTTTTTGGGCAGAAAGATTTGGGCGGAGCGGAAGATCTGTCTGGCAGATGACATGGCCGAATATCCCGCATTCGTCTGCGATTCATTTTTCTGCCCTGAAATTTTTCTGCCAAATCTGACTTCCGGAATTGGGTAACAAACGGCTCAGCGCCCATTGCGGTGCTGCCGCGTCACGCATCAGACATCCGTGCGATTCATCTGTGTTCTCTGCGATATCTGTGGTTAAAAATCAGGTTGAATGAACCGCGGATTGCGCGGATATCGCGGATGAATCCCACCGTCGCTCTGTTAGTTTGGCTGCGAGCACGTGATTCGCAGTTGAACGGTCACAGCGAGTTTCGCGGGATCGGCGAGTTCATGTTTGGTAGTCCGAGCAGTCTGATGGCAGTTGGCAGAAAGATTTTTTGGGCAGAAAAATTTGGGCGGAGCGGAAGATCTGTCTGGCAGATGATATCGCCGAACCTCCCGCATTCGTCTGCGATTCATTTTTCTGCCCTGAAATTTTTCTGCCAAATCTGACTTCCGGAATCGGGTAACAAACGGCTCAGCGCCCATTGCGGTGTGCCCGCGTCACGCATCAGACATCCGTGCGATTCATCTGTGTTCTCTGTGCTCTCTGTGGTTAAAAATCAGGTTGAATGAACCGCGGATTGCGCGGATATCGCGGATGAATCACACCGTCGCTCAGTGGGTAGGCCTGCGAGCGCGTGATTCGCAGTTGAACGGTCACAGCGAGTTTCGCGGGAATGGCGAGTCCATGTTCGGCTGTCCGAGTTGGTTGAGGGCCGTTGGCAGAAAGATTTTTGGGGCAGAAAAATTTTTGGCCGTACGGAAGATCTGTTTGGCAGATGACATCGCCGAAAATCCCGCATTCCTCTGCGATTCATTTTTCTGCCCTGAAATTTTTCTGCCAAATCCGACTTCCGGAATTGGGTAACAAATGGCTCATCGCCCATTACGGTGTGACCGCGTCTCGCATCAGACATCCGTGCGATTCATCTGTGCTCTCTGTGCTCTCTGTGGTTAAAAATCAGGTTGAATGAACCACGGATCTCGCGGATGAATCCCACCGTCGCTCAGTCAGTTTGCCTGCGAGCACGTGATTCGCAGTTGAACGGTCACAGCGAGTTTCGCGGGATCGGCGAGTTCATGTTTGGTAGTCCGAGCAGTCTGAGGGCCGTTGGCAGAAAGATTTTTTGGGCAGAAAAATTTGGGCGGAGCGGAAGATCTGTCTGGCAGATGATATCGCCGAACCTCCCGCATTCGTCTGCGATTCATTTTTCTGCCCTGAAATTTTTCTGCCAAATCTGACTTCCGGAATCGGGTAACAAACGGCTCAGCGCCCATTACGGAGTGCCCGCGTCGTGCATGAGACATCCGTGCGATTCATCTGTGTTCTCTGTGCTCTCTGTGGTTAAAAATCAGGTTGAATGAACCGCGGATCTCGCGGATGAATCCCACCGTCGCTCAGTCGGTAGGCCTGCGAGCGCGTGATTCGCAGTTGAACGGCCACAGCGAGTTTCGCGGGATCGGCGAGTTCATGTTTGGTAGTCCGAGCAGTCTGAGGGCCGTTGGCAGAAAGATTTTTTGGGCAGAAAAATTTGGGCGGAGCAGAAGATCTGTCTGGCAGATGACATCGCCGAACCTCCCGCATTCGTCTGCGATTCATTTTTCTGCCCTGAAATTTTTCTGCCAAATGAGACTTCCGGAAGTGGGTAACAAACGGCTCAGCGCCCATTACGGAGTGCCCGCGTCGTGCATGAGACATCCGTGCGATTCATCTGTGTTCTCTGTGCTCTCTGTGGTTAAAAAGGTTCTGCGGGAAACAGTGAAGAAGGGCGACACTCTTAAGTCAACCTCCCGCTCGGCCCTTTCGCTAACTCATTTTAGTCGCCAATCGTTTCATCAGAAACCGCACAATCAGGGGGAACAGGCCGAGCAGTGCGAAGGCGATGAGTATTTGTGTAAGTTGCGAGGGCGTGAAGACGGCCCCGATACCTTTGTCTGCAAGCGTTTGAAGCTTTGGTACGCTGGCTCCCGCATAGACGTAGACGGCCGTTCCCGGAAGCATTCCAATCTGACTGACCCACCAGAATTTCCGAACTGCCAGTGGAGTCAACCCCATAACAGCATTGATGACGAAGAAAGGAACTGCAGGAATCAGTCGCAGCGTAAACAGGTAGAACGCTCCCTCTCGCTGCAGTGCGTCATTAAAGGCGACCAGTCGATCGCCAAAATTTTTCGCAACAGCATCTCGAAGAAAGTATCGACTTAATAGAAACGCAACAGTTGCTCCGGCCGTTGAGCCGAAGCTCACAACCAGCATGCCTCGCCAAAAGCCAAGCAGCCAGGCAATGAGTAATGTCAAAGCTGTCGCACCCGGCAGCGACAGCCCCGCGACAACGACATATGCCGCGAATGCAGCGACGTAAACCAGCACGGGGTTGTCAACCTGAAATGTTCGAAACGCAGCTTCGCGGGCTGCCAGTTTTTCCAGTGACAGTTCTTCACGCAGCAACCACGCAACCGTGCCCGCCGCAAAGACAATCAGCATCAGCAGGATAAGTTTAGATCTGCCTGTTCTCCCCGATGACGCATCAGGAACAGTCAAGGCAGCCTCTGCGGCTGGTACTTTGGTCATTTGAAGCTCATTTCTCTGGTCGAGCAATCCTGGCGGAACGGCGCATTCCGTCCGATGCGTGTCCTGATGACACACGAATGAAACACGCACCGAAGTATAGGCTTCATTCAGAAGTCGAGGACAGTCGATTGATGCACATACAATTCCGAAAAAATCCCTGGTTCGCCCATTTCCTGAAGACTCTGGCATGCCATAAGTGCTTTCGCTGGGGGGACCACATCCCCGGATTCCACAGACACTGTCACCGCGGCGGATTCTGTCTGAACATCCTGGCAGCATTGCGCAGTACTGGTCTTTCCCCGCGTCTGCTCGGATTATAATCTCCTTCGGAGGCAAAGAGAGCCCAGCGGGATTGTCGACCGAACTCGGATGATGGGTGAGTCTGACGCAATGCCGTGGTGTTTACTGGAGGGCTTGCAGCCGTGCTTCCAGTTCCCTGATCCTCGATTGAAGTTGCTCAATGACCGGACCGACCTGCTTCTGTGAAAATCGTTTGTGGATGTGCTGCGGGCAATTCACGTCCCATGCTTCGATGTCAAACAGAATTGCTCGCTCAGCCTTCCCGGGATAGGAGGGATCTCGCAACCGGTCGAGCAGCTCAGAATCGCCTTCAACGACCCTGGCGTTTCCCCAAAGCTTGATTCTTTGACTCCGGGCATAGTCCATCAGAAAGATGAATGCCTTTGGATTCTCCCTCAGATTGCCTGAGGTGATGTATTGGCGATTTCCACCAAAATCGGCGAATCCAATCGTTTTGGTGCCCACCGCTTTCAGGAAACCCGGCGAGCCACCCCGGTATTGGATGTACGGCTGACCTTCGGCATTCGCAGTGCCCAGATAGAACATATCCAGATCAGCCAGAAACGCTTCAAGTTCCGGAGTGACAGTTGTCTCCCAACTGCCGCCCGCCTCCATTCGAGCATAACTTGTTCGAGACCCTTTTTCGGTCTGAATCGCTTTTACCGCCGGCGTGAAGGCAATGTCGCTTGAAAACTGACGCATGACAGAATTCTTCCTTTGATGTGTTTTGTGGGTGTGATGCCAGTTGTATTTTCAAACCCGCGTTGCCTCGGCAATTCTGCATGTAACATTCATTGAACAGCTGAGATCCCGGCGTCGTCCAATGGTCGAGGCCCCGGAGCAGGCCAGTGAAATTTGCGATGCTCATTTTCAATTCGAACATCGTTGACACTCGCTTCACGACGCTGCATTAATCCGTCGGCATCGAACTCCCAGAGTTCATTGCCATAGGCCCGGAACCACTGGCCCTCCGGATCGTGGTATTCGTATTGAAATCGAACGGCGATTCGATTGTCGGTATAACTCCACAACGACTTGGTCAGCCGGTAATCAAGCTCGCGTTTCCATTTGGCAGTCAGGAAGTCGCGAATTTGAGTTCGACCTCGCAGAAACACGTCGCGATTTCGCCACTCGGAATCCAGCGAGTATGCAAGAGCAACAGTTTCCGGGTCACGGCTGTTCCAGGCATCTTCTGCCATACGAACTTTGGTAACCGCAGTTTCGGAATTGAATGGTGGTCGAATGATGGTCACAGGAATCGCTTTCGATCTTGCCGGAACAGAAGAACAAAGGCTGCCTGAGTCCGGCAGGCAGCCTGTATCGCTCGATCACAATAATTTCGGGAGGAGCCCGAGCCGTCCGGTTTCGCATAGCAGGACGGATTGCGAACAGATGACTCAGTCGACATTGTCTGATGAGTGTCGGCTTTCGCTCCGCGAAAGCCGCGCAACTTTCTCCGAGCGAAAGGCGACATTCAGGAATCAACATCCTTCTCGCGCCGTTCCGCGAATTCGGGAAACGACTTACGGACAGTCTTTTAGTGAGCCGAACGTGCTCCGGAACTGCACGCTGACGTCGCACCGGCAATCTCAAGTGGTGCGGCTGCGGGAATGTCCAGTTCCGTGTCCGCGACGTTATTGAGGAAGTTTGTAAAGCACCCCAGGACGACGCTGCTCACCATCTCAACGATCTCAGCATCATCAAAACCAGCCGCTCGGACAGCAGCCAGTTGCTGATTGCTCACTTTTCCACGGCTTGCAAGAACGTCATTTGCAAATGTAAGCGCGGCTTTCGTCCGGCGATCATCCGAATCGCCGGTACGCCCGGCGAGGATATCGTCGGCCGTGAGTCCCGCCGAAGGCGCGACGGCACTCAGAATCGACGTACAATAACTGCATGCATTTGTTTCGCTCGTCGTCAGTTTCAACTGATTATGGAGCTTCCCGCCAATCTGAACCTTTCCCATGGCCGTGCTGAACGCCAGAAAACTCTCCAGCACCGCAGGAGAATTTGCCATCACCCTCACAGTGTTCGGGATCATTCCGAATGCTCCCTGTACCATCTCGAACAGTTCCTTCGTGTGGCCCTTGGCGACTTGCGGGTTGATCGATTTGAGACGCTGCATCGTACTTCTCCAAAGTGTTTGATAATCCATGGGGTATTTGCAGAGCGACTGACTCTACGCTGAATGCCCCGATGATCCGAATCATTACACTTCTCATGCCACGAATGAAGAAATCGCATAAGAGGCTTATGCCAAATGACTTAGGTGTTTTGTGATCACATCGAGAAACGGCGATATTTCGTTGCCTGGCGATTTTTCGTTGAAAATCCACGAATTTTCGTGACAATCCGATGATGGCAACTACTGAAAATAACCGGGGTGTCGTCGAGGATCCGAAACGGCTGCTTCTGGAACTCGCGTCGCTCCACCAACTGACAGAACTGCTTCCGCTTGCCGTTCATCGAATGGCTTCGGCGCCTGCAGTGGCTCTCGTTCGGATTTGGCTCGCGCAGCAGCCGCTGCCCGGTGACTGCCTGCGTTGTCGTTTTGTGGCGGAGTGTCCCAGCCAGGAAAGATGCCTGCACCTGGTCGCCAGTTCCGGGCGGTCTCTGGTCGACACCGGTGAAAACTGGCAAGGGCTCGACGGGGCGTTTCGTCGTTTTCCCATTGGAGTTCGCAAGGTTGGGCGGATTGCTGCCAACGGCCAGTCTCTGGAAGTCGCAAACGTCGAACATGACCACTCGTGGATTGCCAACCCGGACTGGATCAGGACAGAGCAGGTCAAATCGTTCGTGGGCCATCCATTAACGCATCGAGGCGAAGTACTCGGAGTACTTGGACTATTTGCGAGGAACGAGCCCGGAGGCTCCTGCTTTGAGTGGCTTCGGATGATCGCCAATCATCTTGCCGCAGCGATCGCGAATGCTCGGGCACTGGAGCAGATTGATGTACTGAAGAAGCGACTTGAGGATGAGAACGAGTACCTGCGAGAAGAAGTTCAGCAAACAGTGGCGTTCGGTGACCTGATTGGAAAATCCGCAGCACTGCAGGTGGTGACTCGTCAGATCGAGCTGGTGGCTCCGACCAACTCATCGGTTCTGATCCTTGGAGAAAGTGGCACGGGAAAGGAAGTCGTTGCCAGAGAAATTCACCGTCACAGCCAGCGGTCTCATAAGCCATTGATCAAGGTCAACTGCGCGGCGATTCCGCGAGAATTGTACGAGAGTGAGTTCTTTGGCCATGCGAAAGGATCGTTCACTGGTGCGTTGCGTGATCGAGTCGGCCGGTTTGAGCTGGCGGATGGTGGCACTCTGTTTCTCGACGAAATCGGCGAAATTCCTCCGGACCTGCAGGCCAAGCTGTTGAGGGTTCTTCAGGAAGGTGAGATTGAGCGAGTTGGCGAGGAGCGTACTCGAAAAGTTGACGTGCGAATTATCGCAGCCAGCAATCGCAATCTGCGGGACGAGGCGGAGGCCGGGCGATTTCGGCAGGACTTATTCTATCGACTCAGCGTGTTTCCCATGGAACTGCCGCCGCTGCGAAAGCGCCCGGAAGACATTCCCCTGCTGGCGGAACACTTTGTCAGCCGATTTGCCCGCCAGTTAGGGCGTCCTCGACTCAGACTGACGACGGCAAATATTCTGGAGCTGCAACGTTATCGCTGGCCCGGGAACATTCGAGAACTGCAGCATACACTGGAACGAGCGTGTATTGTTGCATCCGATGGACGCCTCCAATTTCATTTCTCAGACACCGCGCCCCCAAAGAAATCTGTCAGCGTTGAGTCGAAGACTGCAGATCGCGTCCTGACGGATCAGGAAATCCGCGACCTCGAAGCCAGCAACATTCAGGCGGCCCTCAAAGCCTGCGGCGGCAAGGTCTACGGCCCCAGCGGCGCCGCCCGACTGCTCGGCCTCAAACCCACCACTCTCAACTCACGCATTAAGTCTTTTGGCATCAGGGACGCATGACGGAAGTTCGATCAGCAACTGCACGCATGATTCGATGACGGAGCATTATCCGGCTTCTCCTGCAACTCGTTGAAATACCGGCGCGCCCGAAATTTTTTTCAGACATCTTCTTGACACGTAAATACATTACATATAAAGTATTTTAATCGGAGTCAGTCAGGGAGTTGAAAAATGGCTGGCGAAAATCAGAAAGAGCCGCAGAAGAAAGGGGGCATTTGCCTGAAAGCTCCGGAGCGAATTGGCTCCGGTGGCCGGATTCGGCTGCCGACTTTTTTACCCATTTATGTTACTAGTAAACTATTCACACATCATGTATCTGGGTTCTGAAGTTGCTCATTATTGGAAAAACTAACGAACGGGACCGTTGCCAGCAGCCGAGCGACAAGCCTGAACGTCAACGGCGTCGCCCTGGCAGAAGCACTGCTGTTTAGCCGGGCTACTCAGAAGATTTCACGAGCTCACCAGGTATTTTCACTCACCAGGTACTTTTCAGAAAGGGTATTTCGCATGACAACTCCGCTCAAAGGCATCGCCACGGTCGGTGCCCGAATTCTCATCACATTGATCTTCTTCATGAGCGCCGTCGGAAACAAGATTCCGAAATTTAACGACGTCGCTGGCTACATGGGGGCTGAAGGTGTGCCAATGCCACAATTTATGCTGGCCGGAGCGATCGTCTTCCTGCTGCTTGGAAGCCTCTCAGTCATCGTCGGCTTCAAAGCGAGGATTGGAGCGTCGCTGCTACTTGTCTTCCTGATTCTCGCCACATACTTCTTCCACGATTTCTGGACATTTGAAGGTCAGGAACAGGAGCAACAGATGATTCAGTTTATGAAGAATCTGTCACTGATGGGAACGATGGTCTTCCTGATTGCCAATGGGGCCGGACCGATGAGCCTCGATGCGAAGAAGGCTGCCCATCCGGCAACAAACCGACACAACTGAGACGGCTTTCCGCGAAACATCTCCAGACCAGTGAGCCGCAGTCTGGAGATGTTCAATCTCAGACACCTTCAACGATCAAGCCACGATAAATGGCACCGCGATGTCGATGCTGGGCTGCTTCCTGGTAGGCTGGGCTGTCGTACCACGCGCGGGCTTCTTCCAGCGAGGGGAATTCGGCGATCACGACACCTTCAACGTCTGGCCCTTCCAGTGTGACGTGTTTGCCGTATGCGGCCAGCACTTTGAGTGGATGTCCATCCATCGTCGCGCTGACTCGTGCCCAATAAGCTTCCAGTTCGGACAGATTGACTGTCTTTTCGCGCATGAACACAACATAAGCTGGCATAAACATCTCCTGTTAAGGTTTGAGATGACTGATGTTAGCACAAACCGCCTGATGCGAGGATGACTTCGCCGGTCAGTCATCCGGAGTCATCAGCGGTGAGAAAAGCGACGTTGACCAGAATATCGAGCGATCCGAAGGTCTCCCGGGCCTGCTCAAAGAGCCGAACGACATCGGCGGCTTTCGCGACATCCGCCTGAACAGCCATCGGCGACAATCGCATCGACGACAGATTCCGCACCGGTCCGATCGTTCTCGTCGTTCACAAGGATGGCCGCCCCGGGGGCTGCGAGCTCTCTGGCGATTCCTGCGCCGATACCTTTTGATGCGCGGGTTACAACGGCGATTCTTCCCTGTAGCTTCAACATGATTTGTCCTCCCTGCCCCGTAGACAATCGGGAGACGCGAGTGTGACAAATCTTTTCCGGATTTTTTCAGTTGAAGTCCAGGGACTTCCCGAAATCGACCATTCCACCTGTGCATTTTTTTCAGCGTGGAAGAGTCAGCCATTGAAGGCCTTCTTTGATGCGACCGTAGGCATCACCTCGCCAGCCATGGCCGCCTTCGCAGGTCAGTCGCTTGATGTCGGCTCCGGCAGCAGTCAGCGTTTTCTCCGCCGTCACGGAATGGTCGTAGGGACAGACCTGATCGTCAGGTGAATGATCAATCACAAGACGCCGACCTTTGACATGCGCGGTGTCATACTCTTTCGCGCGGAAAATGGACATGGCGATGTAGCTTCCAGTGACAGGCGAATCAGGCTGCATGGCAATCGCGTAGGCAGCATGTCCCGATGATGACCATGACAGTGTGATCACATTCTTTGGGTCAATTGGTACTTTTGACTTCACATCAGCGATCGTTCGACTGACGAATTCTTCCGTTGAGAATTTTGCGTCCGCGACATTGTCGGATTTCTTTGGCCATACGATCTGCTGGTCTTTCGGCGTTGTCGTATTCCAGAAAACTGCCACAGGCTGGGCTAAGATCCATTGATCATCGAGTGCATACTTACGAATACGGCGGACGAACGGTTCGAAATCAGCGCTGCCATCACCACCTGGCAGAACGACCAGTAGTTTGAATCCGGATTTCGGTGGCGAGACGGAAGTGTCGCCGATCAGGAAGTAACGCTGGTTCGGATCGTCGGCGATGCGAATGTCATGCGACGGAATGTCCTGAACGTCAGCGTCCGGAGCCTCTTCGTCCTCGCCTTTCATGGTCATCTCGAATTTCGGGATGTCAACGTTTGCCTCCGCGGGCAAATCTCGGCGATGAGTGGCCCACCACGCCACCCACCACTCCGCATCGTGTGACTTGTCGTACCGAACTCCTGTGATCCTGCTGAGCTTTCCCATGCCCAGCCCAAAATAGCCAACGTCGTAGACAGACTTTCCGGACTGATCCGCAACGATCACGCCGATCAGAACCGGGATCCCGCGAGGATCTTCGTACTCCGTGAATAATTCTGCGAGCGAACTGAGGTCAGGCTCTGGCTTGCGAAGCTGCTCGATTAGAAACTTTACACGGCCTTCGTGAGTGTCGAGATCTGATGGAAACGGCGTGTAGTTCTTTCCGTGGGCTGTTTTGGGAAAATTTTCAATGGGAATTGCCTGGACTTCTTCCGGAAAGCGATCTTTGTTGCTCTCCCACCAGCGACGCCACCAGGCTCCGTCATGAAACTTGCTGTACTCAACGCCGGTCAGCTTTCCAAGTTTGCTGAAACCGAGTGCGAAGTAGCCGATACCGTACACGGTGTCGTACGAGTTGTCCGCTTCGATGGCACCAATCAGGATGGGAATTGCACGGGGATCTCCGGCTTCGGCGATTGTTGTCGATATGGACCAGAGATGCTGAGAGTTGACGTTACTTTCAGGCTTTCCACAAACGTCTCGAAAGATTTTCATTCGACCGTCATGTGTGGAAAGATCGAATGTTATCGGTTGATAGCTCCGGCCAAATTTTGTCTTTGGTAACTCCTCAATCACCAGCGTAGCCGCTGGCTCCGGCAGTCGTGCCCGGTTGGCTTCCCACCATTTGCGCCACCATGGACCGTCAAGGAATGTCGAGCGACTGACGCCAGTCAATTGGCCAAGCCTGGTGTCTCCACACAAAACAGAGTTGATGATTCTGCGGACTTCCGGCGAATTGTCACTGTCCATGATGGCAATCAATCTGGGGATTGAACGAACCTCAGCGACGGTTGCAATCACATGACAGCACCACGAACGATTCAGGTCCGCCAGAGGATTCTTTTCCATCGACATCGTTTGATTCAGAATGTCAAACAGAGTGTCGAGTGCGGGTTCCCGATGCGTTTCCAGCAATGCCGTGGCCGCCGCCATTCTCAGGCTTGTCGAATGCTCATTCGACAAGAACTTCTGAACTCGCTGGCTTGCCAGATCCGGGGACAAGGGAACTCTGGCCAGGTACTCCGCCAGCTCCCGCAGCTGTGCTTCATCGTGGAGGGTACGCTCGCACCAGCCGACGATCAGTTCCGGCAGCCCGGAGTTCCGCACTGCGTCTCGTTTTTGCGGTCGATGCTCAGAAATGCCGATGTTCAGCGGCTTCAGTATCCGCAGTGCGATGTTCGGTTCAACGGACCGCAGATCGTCTGTCAGACGCTGATAATTCGCGGAATAAACATCCGCTAACGGCCGCTTGCCGTAGACTGCATACCACGCGTTGTATCCCTTTTCGTCGCCATCAAAGTCTCGCAGCGCGAACTCCTGCAAATAGTTGGCCGCGTATCTGCGAACCTCGGTATCGGTGTCTGTCATTCCCAGATGCAATATCTGAAGCACTTTCGGATGCGAGCTGAACTGAAATTCCTTCAGCAGGCCCGTTCGCGTTCCCGATTCCAGCATTCGTGGCCATGCTGCATGAGCGATTGCCAATGAGTCATCGTTTGGCAGCTTCGACAGTTTTGGAGCAATTCCAAACGCGACCTCTCGGTGATCTGTGGCTGCGACCAGCTGATCTGCCCACGACTGCAGTTCGGGTCTGAGCGTCACCACCCGGGAACGCTCGTCCTGAGACGATTCGACGTGCGCTACTCCGGACTGGTCTGTGGGACTCGAATCGGCAATATGTGGTTCTCTATTGTTTTCCCCGTCGTAGATGAACTGTGTAGCGATCAACCCTATGGTCAGCACAATTCCCGTCGCGGTCATGACAGTTTTCCCTGAAAGTTTGCGAATCCCAGTAGTGCGTGCGGCCTTTATTGGCAGCCACTTCCGTTCCGGCTGTGGAACAAGAGTCGCCTGCTGAAGAAACAGCAATTCGGCTTCCAGAATCTCAGCGACAGCGTCTGCGTTTTCGAAGCGATCATTCGGGCGTCGAGAATGAAGTCGGCGGATCAGACAATCCAGCCATTCGGGGACGTCAGCGCATTCCTGTCTGGCAGAGGGAGCTTCTTCGTTAGTGATCTTCTGCATAATCGAATAGATCGAATCGCCCGCGAACGGCGGATGTCCCGTGCAGCATTGAAACAGGACGCAGCCGAGGCTGAAGAGATCGCTGCTGAAACTCACCGCTCCGCCCTGAACCTGTTCCGGCGACATGAACTGCGGAGTTCCCATCAGCTTTCCGGATTCGGTACTCGTATGTTCATTCACAGCACGAGCAAGTCCGAAATCCGCCACGCGAACGCGATCGATTCCGGGATCCAGCAGAATATTGCTTGGTTTCACATCGCGATGCACAACTCCCTGACGATGCGCGGCCGCCAGTCCGCGTGCGATCTGCAGGCCGACTCGAACCGTCTCAATCAGTTCCAGACGCCCGCGAACCGCAAGACGCTGTGCCAGTGTTCCGCCTGGGACATATTCTGTTACCAGATACGGCAGTTCGTGATGCTGCGACACTGCATGAACGGGAAGTACGTTCTCATGAGTAATCGCGGCCATCGCACGGGCTTCTCGAGAAAAGCGAGCCCGTGCCTCATCGCTTGCTGTGGCAGGATTGAGCAGTTTCACGGCAACAGTTCGTCCCAGAGCCGGATCGATCGCCTTGTAAACGATGCCGGCGCCTCCATGTCCAATGACGCCGCGAATTTCCAAAGTGCCGATGCGACCAAGCGAATCCGGATTGTCCGTTGGAGACAGGCAGGACAGGAACAGTGCATGGCGATGATCGGGAGAATATGTCCCTTCGGCACCTTCATCGCTTCTCAATAAACCGGATTGAGCACCACGCGTATTCGATACTGGACTGGCAACGGTTCCGCTTCTTTTCAGGATGCCCGCAATCTGGTCGCTATGGAACTGGCTTGTAGCCATCGCTTCAATAGCAGCCTGACAGTTTTCGCAGTCATCAAGGTGCCGGGAGAGAGCGTTGCCGTCATTGTGTCCGGACCGTTCTTCGCAGAGACCACCGGACATCATTGCCTTCGCGATGGCCTGAATCTCAGGACAGGATTGGGTTAGGATATTCATTCTCCACCATTGCTTTCTTCGAGTTCAGCCACACAGCGGCGAAGTCTGGATATGACTCGGCATTTGGCCGTGTAGACGGTTCCGACTCCAACGCCGAGTTCCGCTGCGACATTTGTCGGCGCGACTCCGTCCACGGTTGTTCGCCAGAACGCCTGCCATGTTTGACTTTCCACTTCGGCCTGAACGATGCCGGCCGCTGCGCAGAAGAGCCAGTCACGGTGATCGTCCGACTCACGGCTTAACACGATCTGTTCCGCGTTGTCGCAGGAATCTGAAATCTCCGACAGCACTTCATCGAGCGAATGAAACGTCCGATCGTCGCGAATTCGCTTGAGGCACAGTCGGCGCGCAGTCTCGAATAACCACGATCGAAAACTCCCAGCGCGTCCCGTCGACTCCCATTCATGTGCCTGACGTGCCAGTGCGATGGCCACATCCTGGCAAACTTCTTCCGCGTCGCCGTCCCGTAACCCACGAGCACGACAAAAACGCATAATGGCTGCTTCATAGACTCGAAGAAATTCAAGCCAGGTTGCTGTATCCGCCGGATTCGCCAGCCGGGCGATCATGCTATGGCGAGTTTCAGGCAACAAAACACAGGCCTTTCAGGTTTAACATGGTCGCGGACAGATGAGACTTCTGCTCCAGATTCCGATATAATTGTGACTGCGTGCGTCAGGAGATACCATCTCGGGAGAATTTCTTACACGGGTGCTTAAATTTTCGATCTGCCGCATCGAACGACAATGGTTTCCGCGTTCTCCATAATGACGGTCCAAAACCAGAAATGGTTGCGTTCCGTTCTTCAGGAATTCTTCACACAGAATGACCCACGGCGTCAGCATAAGAACAGGTTTGGCAGGGCTGAAAGTCCTCGACATTGAACATAACTCGCAGGTACCCCAGCGAGTTTACTGGGGCCGTGCGGTGATCGGATGCGATGGCGGGGGCATCGAATCATGAGAGTTCGAGATGGCTGTGGTCGTCGGGAGTTCTCATCATGGCGATCTCGACACGCTGACCAGGCATTTCGGTGACTCGGCCGGCCCAATCACTCTCGATCGAGATGCGGCCTTCAGGTGCAAGGCCGAGTTCCGTGAAGAACTCAATGGCGGCGGAAATGTTCTCGACCACAATTCCGAGGTTGTCCATCCATTTGACTGTCACGATTTCTTCCTCGCCCCCTGCCGGAAACGCAACCACGAACGTCGCGGCGCACGCAGGTGTTGTTAGGGGTTCTGAGGGAAGGAATCTCGCCGATCGCTCAATGACCACGAAACGCCGCTTCGATCGCCTCGATGTCGATCTTCTTCATGGTCATCATGGCATCGAAGGCGCGCTTTGCGGCGATTCGATCGGGACTTGTGGTCGCTTTGCTGAGCGCCACCGGTGTAATTTGCCAGTGAATCCCCATTTGTCATTACACCAGCCGCACTGGCTTTCCTCGCCGCCGTTGCTGACGATTGCGTTCCAGTAGCGGTCTGTTTGTTTCCTTCATGTGTTGTGGGGATGTGAGATCCAGCAATCGTATCGATACGCTGCCTCATCTTCAGGTCGCCTGCCCATAGTCGGGCGCGTCGACGACATCCGGGTTTTTTATCATCCACGCCTGGTTGTTCATCGGATTGAATGGAGTCGAGATGTGCTCATGGATGACCTTCCACCTGCCGCCGATCTTCCGGTAGCCAACCGTCACTCGCAGCCAATTCTGGCCGATTGGATCATCGGCAGCAGTGGGGATAAAATGATGGACGCAATGCATAAAGGCGGTGTCGCCCGCGACGTGAATCCGGACGTCACGATGCTCGGACTGGAACGTTTCCGGGAAATAAGGCAGGCAGTTGGCCCATACCTGGCGGATGTTCTCCACACCGACAGTCTTGTAGGGCGGGATCGCATCGTACAGAACCGCATCGGGAGCGTAGTCCTTAAAGAGCTGGTCAAGGTCTTTCGCCTCCAGGGCGCGGGACCATTCGTGCATCATGTGGCGGATTTCCGCTTCGTCCGCCGACATGTTTTCGATTTCGTCGTATAGCTCGCGTTCCTTCTGAATCAGTTCCCCGGTCGAGTCGATGGCTGCGAAGTCCTCAAAGCTGAAGACCGGACGAATCTCGATGTCAGAATCCTCGTTCATCGGATTCGGACACTTTTTCACCCATTCGATCGCCTCCTGCATTGAGCGAACCTCCCAGATCCAGAATCCTGCTACGAGTTCCTTCGTTTCGGCAAATGGTCCGTCGATAACCGTACGATTCGCCCCGCTGAAGCGAATACGAAACCCTTCACGGCTTGGCTTCAGCCCTTCCCCTGCCTTCATGATGCCCGCCGCGACAAGCTGCTCGTTGTACTGACCCATGTCGGCGAGTAACTGCTCGCTGGGCATTTCACCCGCTTCGGAACCTGGAGTCGCTTTGACAAAGACGATGACCTTCATACGTGTTTCCCTTATTGTGAGTTGAGATATAAGACGGTGGTTGGTGGTCATTTTCTTCGTTCACAGAGCCCCAAACCGCTCGGCAGCTCATATTTCATCCAATAGTCGAACGGGAAACCCGGGAAATCGACAGACGCAGGAAATTTCTGGGAACAGCACGTTTGTCGCCGCCGTTTTCAGCGGGTTTGAGGTCACCAGTCAGGGTGTGAGAATTTCGTGATGTGAATCCCCGGACTCGTCGCAGGCGGTTTTTACGTGCGGAGCGG